>NZ_OZ034982.1:0-1107293 GCF_964030835.1 Spiroplasma endosymbiont of Nephrotoma flavescens
TGAGTCATAAAGAAATGTGAGAACAAGTTAAAACAAAATTAATGGGTGAAACAATTGATCCAATTATTTTTAATACTTATATTAAAAATACTAATATTCATTCAATTACTAATAATAATGAATGTATCATTTTAGTTCGGAGTGGTTTTGCAAAAGAAATTTTAACAAAAAATTTAACTAATAAAATTCAAATTATTATTAATCAAGTTAGTAATCGGCAACTAAGTGTTAAATTCCTTGAACAATATGAAATTAAAAATATGCCCCATCAACAATATGATGAATGTGATGATAATTTAAAAAGTAATAAAAAAAAATTTACCTTTACTAACTTTGTTAAAGGAGCTTGTAATCAAGATGCTTATCAAGCATCATTAGCTGTTGTTAAAAATCTTGGTGTTAGTTGAAATCCATTATTTATTTATGGAAATTCAGGACTAGGTAAAACGCATTTATTACACGCTGTAGAAAATGAAATTATTAAAAATAATCCTAATATTAAAATTCGCTACTTATCTTCAGAAGAATTCGGTCGCATGTTCTTAGAAATATATAATCATGGCATTGATGCGATTGAAGATTTTAAGGATTCTTTTAATAATTATCAAGTATTATTAATTGATGATATTCAATTATTAGCCAAAAGAAACAAAACTAATGAAATCTTTTTTAATATTTTTAATCGTTTTATTGATGACAATAAACAAATTATTCTAACTTCTGATAAATATCCTGATGAATTAGATGGTTTTGAACAAAGGATGGTGTCACGATTTCAAAGCGGATTAAGTGTTTGCTTAGATGCTCCTGATTTTGAAACAGCCTTAAATATCTTAAACCTAAAAGTTAAAGAAGTTAATTATAATGCAACGGTTTTTGCCAAAGAAGTTTTAGAATTTATTGCCTTAAATTTTAATACTGATGTTCGAAAATTAGAAGGAGCTTTAAATCGGATGATTTTCTTCTCAGTAATGAACAACATTAGTGCTGAAAAAATAATTGAATTAGAAGATGTTAAAGAAGCATTTAAAAGTTCAAATATTATTATTGACAAACGAGAAAAAATTACTATTAAAAAAATTAAACAAATTGTTGCCGAATATTATAATATTCCTGTTAAGTTGCTGATTAGTAAAACTAGAGTTGCAAACATTACCATTGCCCGTCATTTAGCAATGTTTTTAGCAAGAACGCTTATTGATGAACCGTTTTCACGGATTGGGATTGAATTTGGTGGTAAAGACCATTCAACGGTAATGAATGCCTGTCAAAAAATTGAGATTTTAATTAAAAATAATAAAGAATTTGCTAAAGTAGTTCATTTGTTAATTGCTAAATGTCAAGGATAAACTTTTTTAAAGCAAAAAAGTTATTAACAAAATTGTCAACAAATTATTAACACTAAAAATGTGTGATACTATAAAATAGTTAACGGTATTTGGAAGTTATCCACATTGTCCACAATATACTACTAATACTACAATAAATATAATATATACAATATATAAGGAATCACTCTAAATGATTATTACTATTTCTCGCACAAGATTATTAAATGAAATTAATAAAATTTCACGAATCATTTCATATAAATCACCATTACCAGCATTAACAGGTCTATTATTTGAAGTTAAACCTGATAAGTTAGTTTTAATTGGTTCTTCGGGAACATTATCAATGCAAGTCGAAATTAAAGTTAATGAAAGTAAATTACAAATTGAAGAATTGGGAAAAACTTTAATTAAAGTACGATTTGTTAGTGAAGTGATTCGGAAAATTGAAAGTGAAATTATTCGCATTGAAGTTGTTGAAGGTAGTGTAATTCGTATTAATGCGAATAATTTTGATTCGCAATTAAATACTTTAGATGTTAATCAGTATCCTAAAATTTTATTTGATACTAGGGGGCAAGAATTTATTATTAGTGATGGTGTTTTAAAAGCAATTGTTAATCAAGTTGGATTTGCAATTGGTGAACAAGAGAGAAATATTATTTTTACAGGGATTCATTTTTTGTTTAGTAAGGGAAAATTAAAGGTTACAGCTACTGATTCATTTCGATTAGCTAGTAAAGAGATAAATTTTCCGTATTATAGTGAGGATGATTATGAAGTTATTATTCCAGGAAAAGTAATTCAAGAAATAAATAAGATTAGTGAAAAAAATAATGATGTTACGATAATTATTAATGAAAGAAATGTTGTTTTTAAGATTAATAATACAATTTTACAATCAAAAATTATTGATGGTAAGTATCCTAATATTAATAAAATTATTCCTGAAAGTTATAATAGTAAGATTGTAATTAATAATCGTGATTTATTAAATGCCATTGATCGTGCTAGTGTATTAAGTCACGAAATTAGTAATACTACAATTAAGTTAAATATTAGTAATGATAAAATTAAGGTAGAGTCTAGTTCTAGTGAGATTGGTAATTCTAATGAGCATTTAAGCAAGTTTCAGTTATCTGGTGAGATAATGAATATTGCGTTTCGCTCACAGTATATGCTTGATGCAATTAGAGCTTTTAAGACTAGTAATTTAAATATTAATTTAACGGCTGAAGATAAACCAATTATTATTACTAGTGATGAAGATCCAACATTATTACAGTTAGTCTTACCAATGCGAACTTATTAGTTAAAAAATTAAAAATGCGAGTTGATAAATTTTTATGTTATGAATTCGCATTTTTAATTTTTAAGACTATTTTAAGACATTTTTATTATGATATATAATTTTTTTATACTTGGTGGCTTGAATGTATTTCCTAAATGTCCTTAAAAGTGGTATAATTAGTTATATTTGGTGTAAATTTATAGTAGTAAAAACATCAATGTGTGATAGGAGAGATTTTAGTGTTGAAAAGAAAATATGATGCATCTTCAATTCAAATTTTAGAAGATTTAGAAGCAGTTCGTAAACGACCAGGAATGTATATTGGAAATATTTCTAAAGAAGGATGACATCATTTAGCATGAGAAATTATTAGTAATTCAATTGATGAGGTTATGGGTGGCTATTGTAACGAAATTAAAATTACTTTGTTAAATGATAATGAAATTATTATTGAAGATAATGGTCGTGGAATTCCAGTTGATATTCATCCTAAAAGTAAAATTTCTGTTTTAGAAACAGTATTTACTGTATTGCATGCTGGTGGTAAGTTTGATGGTGAAACTTATAAAGTATCTGGTGGTCTTCACGGTGTGGGAGCATCGGTTGTTAATGCTTTAAGTAGTTATTTAGATGTCACGATATATCGTGATGGTAATATTTATGATTTAAAATTTCATAATGGAGGAAAAATCAAAGAAGCTTTAAAAATTACGGGCACAACTGACAAAAGAGGAACGGTTGTTCGTTTTATGCCGGACATTAGTATTTTTGAAGAAGGTCAGTCATTTAATTACACAACTTTAAAAACGCGATTAAAACAATTAGCATTTTTAAATAAGGGTTTAAAAATTATTCTTATTGATGAAAAAGCACAACGCCAAGTAGTATTTCAATATTTTAATGGGCTTCGTGATTATGTTGCTGATTTAAATAGTGACCGCGTTGTTATTCATAAGGAAATAATTTATAGTGATTACCAATATGATGATACTCATATTGAATTTGCTGCGCAATATAATGATATATATCATACGCAGTTATATTCTTTTTGTAACAACATTAATACTTCTGAAGGTGGAACGCATGAAGAAGGATTACGGTTGGCACTAACAAGAGAAATAAATAAATATGCATTAAATAATAAGTATATTAAAAGTAATGATGAAAAATTATTATGAGATGATTTAAAAGAAGGTTTAGTTGCTTTACTTTCTCTTAAAATATCTGATCCGCAATATGAAGGACAAACAAAAGCTAAATTAAGTAATAAAGTTGCTAGACAAATAGTTTCTAATGCGATTGGTAATGTTATTAAAAATTTTCTAATGGAAAATCCACAAATTGCGAAGAATATTTTAGAAAAAACATTATTAGCTTTTAGAGCAAGAATGGCAGCAAGAAAAGCTCGTGAAATTACTCGTAAGAAAAATTTACTTGATGTGGCACCATTACCAGGTAAATTAGCTGATTGTAGTAGTAATGATGCTAAGATTAGTGAACTTTATATGGTTGAAGGTGATTCGGCTGGTGGTACTGCGAAAATGGGACGAGACCGTAATTTTCAAGCTATTTTATCATTAAAAGGTAAAGTTCTTAATGTTGAAAAAGCAAGAATTGAACGAGTGTTAGAAAATGATGAAATTTTAACAATGATAACATCATTAGGTTGTGGTGTTAATAAAGATTTTAATATTGACAGATTACGATATCATAAGGTAATAATTATGACGGATGCTGATGTTGATGGTGCTCATATTCGAACGCTATTACTAACATTTTTTTATCGTTATATGCACGAATTAATTGTCGCTGGTTGTGTGTATATTGCACAACCACCACTATATAAAATTCAAGTTGGTAAAAAGAGTAATTATGTATATTCTGATCAAGAATTAGAAAATTTTAAAAAATCGTTAAAAGATGATCAAAAATTTAGTATTCAAAGATATAAAGGACTTGGAGAAATGAATGCTGAACAATTATGAAGTACGACAATGAATCCTGAAAATCGCCAGTTACTAAAAGTAACAATTGAAGATGCTAGTATTGCTGATATGACTTTTATTATGTTAATGGGTGAACAAGTAGAACCACGAAAAATATTTATTGAAGAGAATGCCCAGTATGTTAAGCATCTTGACATTTAGGAAGGTGAAATAAATGAATTTAGATAAGCAACATAATGTCAAAGATATTGATATTAGTAAAGAAATGCAAGAAAGCTTTTTAGAATATGCAATGTCAGTTATTGTTTCCCGAGCGATTCCTGATGTTCGTGATGGTTTAAAACCAGTGCATCGCCGAATTTTATATGCTATGTATGATTTAGGAATAACTTATGACAAACCATATAAAAAATCAGCCCGAATTACGGGAGAAATTATTGGGAAATATCATCCGCATGGTGATACTGCTGTGTATTATTCAATGGTCAGAATGGCACAAGAATTTTCATCACGCTATCCGTTAGTTGATGGTCAAGGAAATTTTGGTTCGATTGATGGCGATAATCCAGCCGCGATGCGTTATACGGAATCACGAATGAGTAAATTAGCTAATGAATTAGTAAATGATATGAATAAGGATACGGTAGATTTTGTTGATAATTATGATAGTACCGAACGAGAACCGAAAGTATTACCAGCATCTTTTCCTAACTTACTAGTTAATGGTTCAAAAGGAATTGCTGTTAGTATTACAACGGATATTCCGCCACATAACTTAAATGAAGTTATTGATGCTTTAATTTATGTTTTGGAAAATCCTCAGGTTACAATTGAACAATTAATTTCACAAGACATTGTTAAAGGACCAGACTTTCCCACGGGAGCAAATATTATTGGTAATCAAAGAATTAGAAAAGCCTATTTAACAGGTCGTGATACGATTACGGTGCGGGGAAAAGTAAGTGAAGAAACATTTAAAAACGGTCGTAAAGTTTTAATTATTAATGAAATTCCGTATCAATTAAATAAAACTCGCTTAATTGAAAGAATATCGCACTTAGTAAAAAATAAAGAAATACAAGGTATTTATGCATTACGCGATGAATCTAATCACGAAGGAATTAGAGTAGTAATGGAATTAAAAAATGATGTTAGTAGTAAAATTTTATTGAATAAGTTATATAAAATGACACCGTTACAATCAACACATTCAATTAATTTAATTGCTTTAAATAATGGTCGTCCCAAACTTATGAATTTACTTCAAATTTTACAAGCATATTTAGAACATCAATTTGTTGTTTTAGTTCGAAAAACTAAGTTTGAATTACAAAAAAATCAAGACCGTGCTCATATTTGTGAAGGATTAGTTATTGCTTTATCTAATATTGATGCCATTGTTCGTTTAATTAAAAGCACAACCGCACCAACAGAAGCAATTGACAAATTAGTTAGCGAATTTGCGTTAAGTAAAATTCAAGCTCAAGCGATTTTGCAAATGCGTTTGCAAAGATTAACTGGTTTAGAACAAGTTAAATTAGAAGAAGAATTACAAACATTAAATGATGAGATTGCTCAATGTCAAAAAGTTTTACAAGATGTCAGTGAACAAACAAAAATTATTAGTAAGCAGTTAATAACAATTAAAAATAATTATGGTGATCCGCGAAGAACAATTATTACTAGTGATGAAGAGGATATTAGCATTGATGAAATATCGTTAATTAAAAATGAACCCGTAGTTATTATTTTTTCTGAAAATGGTTATATTAAGCGGTTAAATTTAGATGAATATCGTACCCAAAAACGCGGTGGGACGGGTGTTAATACAATAAATTTAGGTGAAACCGATGATACCAGAATAATTATTATTGCTAATACGCACGATGATATTTTGTTTTTTAGTGATGTCGGTAAAGTATATCGTTTAAAAGCTTATGAAATTAGTAGTTTTTCACGCGTAGCAAGAGGAACGCCAATTATTAATCTAATTAATATTGAACGAAAAGAAAAAATTAAAACTTTAATTGCCGTAAATTCAGAAAATAGTAAACAGTATTTATTTTTTATTACTAAAAATGGGATTGTGAAACGCACTGCTATTGGTGAGTTTGATTCAATTCGTAAAACAGGTAAAATTGCAATTGATTTTAAAACTAATGATAGTCTTGTTGAAGTTTTATTAACAACTGGTGATACGAAAATTATTATTGCTACTAGTAATGGTAAAGCAATTCATTTTAATGAAAAGGAAATTCGTTTATTACAAAGAAAAGCCACAGGAATTAAAGGAATTATGTTAGATAATGATTGCTTTGTTATTGGGGGCTGTACTAGTGCGACGGGAAGTAATATTATTACTATTTCTGAAAATGGTTTAAGTAAAATAACGCCTTTGCAGTCATTTCGTTTAACAAAAAGAGCTACTAAAGGTGTTAAAGCAATGAAATTAACTCCTAAAACCGGTGATATTGTTACGATTAAAGCTATTAAAGGTAATGAAGAGATGTTAATTGTTACGAATAATGGTATTGGGATTCGTGTTAATTTGAGTGAAATGAAAATTTCTCAAAGAAATAGTAGTGGTGTTAAACTAATTAAGTTAAAATCAGAACAAAAGATAAAAACTAGTGCTATTATTTCTGTTAACTAGAATTATTCTTTAAATAAGAAAGGGTTTGTTAAAATGATTGATATAAATTATTTATCAGAAAATATTGATGAAGTTATTAAAAGATTAACAACCAGAAATGCTGATTTTTTGTATTTAAAAAAAGTTAAACAATTAAATATGGAACGCAAAGAAATTATTACTAAATTAGAGCAAAAACAAGCAGAACATAATAAACAATCAAAATTAATTGCATCATTAGTACAAAAAGAGAAAACTAATGAAATTGAAGTCTTAAAAGAAAATTTGGGAAGTAATAAGTTATTAATTGAAACATTAAAACAGCAATTACTAGTTGTTGCAAGTGAAATTAAGGATTTGTTATTAAAAACACCAAATATTCCTGAAATTACTGTTCCTATTGGGATAAGTGAAGCCGATAATGTTGAAGTTAAAAAATGAAATGAAAACAAGGCTTTAAAATCAACGCATCCGCATTGAGATATTGCGAAAGATTTAGATATTATTGATTTTATTCGGGCAACAAAAATAACTGGTAGTCGTTTTGTTATTTATAAAAACGCTGGTGCCCGCTTAGTTCGTGCCTTAATTAATTTAATGTTAGATGTTCATTATCAATCTGGTTATGAGGAAATTATTCCGCCAACAATTGTTAATGCAAATTCATTAATTACTACGGGAAATCTGCCTAAATTTAAAGAAGATTTATTTCAATTACAAGAAAAAGATTATTATTTAATTCCTACGGCAGAAGTACCAATAACTAATTTATATCAAGATGAAATTATTGATGGTCATAAGTTACCGTTAAAATATTGTGCTTATACCACTTGTTATCGTTCTGAAGCGGGAGCAGCTGGTAAGGATACGCGAGGAATAATTCGTTTGCATCAATTTCATAAAGTTGAGTTAGTTAAAATTACTAAATCAGAACAATCATATGATGAATTAGAAAAGTTAACTAATGATGCTTGTAAAATTTTAGAACTTTTAGAACTACCATACCGCGTTATTGAACTTTGTACAGGTGAATTAGGATTTAGTGCTGCGAAAACTTATGATATTGAAGTTTGAATGCCTTCACAAAATAAATATCGTGAAATTTCTTCTTGTTCTAATTGTGAAGATTTTCAAGCCCGAAGAGGAAAAATTCGTTATAAAGTAAAGTCACAAGATAATGCTAAGTTAGTTCATACATTAAATGGTTCGGGATTAGCAGTTGATCGTTTGGCAGCGGCAATTTTAGAAAATAATTATCAATCTGATAGTAAAACGGTTGTGATTCCTAAGATATTGCAAAAGTATTTAGGAGGATTAGAAAAGATTACCGTTTAAGGAAAAAAAGATGTTTCACGTGAAACATCTTTTTTTAGAATTTTGTTTTATTGATTGGATTTAATTGATAGTTTAGATTAAAGATTTTAAAATTTATTTTTTATATAGTTTGCGAAATAGCAGTAATATTTTAAAGTGATATAAGATGTGTTTAATTTTAGATTGTTAATTGTTTCACGTGAAACAATTAACAATCTAATTTTTTAAAATTTATTGCTATTTTTCCTAATTATGTATTATAATTAACATAACCATTACAATAGTAACTTCTGAATCTGGTCAGGACGAAAGTAACAGCCATAAGGAAAAGTGCTATGTGTAGTGGTATTTTTTTATGCTAAAATAAATTAATAAAATAGGAGTAAAAAAATGCCACATATTAAATATATGAAAGTAGCCATATCCCTTGCTAAAATTGCATACCAAAATGGTGATGTTCCCGTTGGAGCAGTAATTGTTGATCCCAATGGTATTATTATTGGTCAAGGTTATAACTCTAAAGAAGTTAATAATAATCCGTTGGAGCATGCGGAAATGATTGCTATCGCTAATGCCGCTAAAACATTAGGTCAATGAAGACTAAATGATTGTGTTTTATACTCAACTTTAGAACCGTGTTTAATGTGTACCGGAGCGATTTTGCAGTCGCGAATAAAAAAAGTTTTTTTTGCTGTTAGTGACCCTAAGTTTGGCACTGTTGTTTCCCAAAATCAATTATTAGATAAAAATAAGTTTAATCATCAGGCTTCATATGATGAAGGGTTATTAGAATTGCCAGTAAAACAAATTTTACAAAGGTTTTTTCAAGAAGTTCGTAAAAATTAATAATAATTGCCAAATTGTAAAGTTAAGTGCAACTAAATTATTTTTCTAACCAAATATTCGATTGGCGAAAGATAATTTAGTATTTTTCTTGGTCTTTGGTTTAAAGACAATATAAATTTATGAACTGCATTTTTAGTAGTGTTTGAAAAATTAAATTTTTTAGGAAATTTTTCTCTAATTAAACCATTAGTATTTTCATTAGTACCTCTTTGTCAAGGTGAATATGCATCAGCAAAATAAATTTTCACATTTAAATTTTTTTCAAGTTGTTGTCAATTAGCAAATTCTTTACCCCTATCAAATGTTATAGTCTTAACAAGATTATTTGGAAGAATTGATAAATAATGACTAATATTTTTGTTAATAACTTTAGTAGTTCTATTTTCAACTAATATTGCTAAAGTAAATTTTGATGTTCTTTCAACTAAAGTTATTAAACATGATTTACTTTTACCTCGTGATGATACTACAGTATCACCTTCTCAATGGCCAAGAGTTATGCGATTATTAATATTTCGTTCTTTAATGGATTTACCATTAAATTTACCCCGATTTTCTTGAGATTTTCGTTTCTTACCTTTTCTTCTTAAATTTTTACTAGTAACCTTTTCAAGTAATCCAGAATAAATTCAATTGTAAATTGTTTTAAAACTAATAATTCATTCTTGATGAAAATTTTTAATTCTGCCATAAATTTGTTCAGGCGATCAACCTAATAATAATTTTTGTTGTACATATTTTACTAATTCTCTATTTTTAAATTTATGAAAATAAACATGTAATTGTTTTCTATTTTCTGCTTTATTTTGTGCAATTAATGAAAAATAATGATTATTATCTTTATTTCTATTAACTTCTCGATTAATAGTACTAATACTTCGATTAAGATTTTTAGCTATTTCACTAATTTTTACTTTAAATTTCAATTGATTCTCAATATAAATTCTTTCATTTATGCCAAGATGTTTGTATCCCATATAAAAACTCCTTAAATTTACTTTTTCTAAAATAAACTTAGTATCATGAAATTTTTATATGAAATCTTTTGCAATTTTATTTACTTGCACTTACAAGTATAATTCAGCAATTGTAAATAAAATTTTTTTGACTGCCATAATATTATATAATTTTATTGAGAGTATAATCTTAATAAGTATAAAGGGTGGATTACTAAATGAAATATTTAACGCTATATCGAAAATATCGTCCCAATAAATTTAGCAAAATTATTGGTCAAAATCAAATTGTAACTTCGTTACAAAATACAATTATTAATGATAAATTTAGTCATGCTTATTTGCTTTGTGGACCAAGAGGGGTTGGTAAGACTTCAATTGCTAAAGTATTTGCTAAAACTGTTAATTGTTTAAAAATAATTAATGGTGAAGCTTGTAATGAATGTTATATTTGTGAAACTTTTAATAATAATTCTTGTCTTGATTTATTAGAAATTGATGGTGCTTCAAATAATGGTGTTGATGAAATTAGAGAATTAAAAGAAAAAATTTCGTTATTACCATCCCTTTGTAAATATAAGGTATATATCATTGATGAAGTTCATATGTTAACGATTAGTGCTTTTAATGCTTTATTAAAAACATTAGAAGAACCACCACGACATGCGATTTTTATTTTAGCAACGACAGAAGTATATAAAATTCCTTTAACAATTGTTTCTCGTTGTCAAAAATTTGATTTTAAATTAGTTAATAAAAATAATTTAGTGCAAAATTTAATAACAGTGTTAGAACAAGAACAAATTCCTTATGAAAAAGATGGTTTAGAACAAATTGCGCTTTTAAGTTCCGGAGCGGTTCGTGATTCATTAAGTATTTTAGAACAAGTAATTGCTTATAATCGTGAAGTTGTTAATTTAGCAAGTGTTAATATGCTTTTTATGATTCCCAGTAAAGCTGAAAAAATTGCGTTTTTGTTAGATATTATTAACAACAATACATTAAAAGTTTTGCAAACTATTAATAATTTTCTTCAAGTTGGTGTTGATATTAATAATTTAACAATTGATTTAATTAATATTTGTAAAGAAATTATTATTTATAAAGGTACTACTAATAAAGAAATATTAATGATTTTAGATCCTGATGATTCGTTACCGTTTAGTATTTTGACACAAGAACAATTATTAAAAATTATTGAAAATTACTTAGAGGCATTAAATAATTATCGTTTTAGTAATAATGCAATAATGTATTTTGAAATTGCTTCGTTTAAAAATATGAATTACTTTCAAAATATGGCTTCAATAGTAACGACTGAGGTTAGGCATCATGATGCAATAATTACTACTGTTGAAAACCAGCAAGTTGACAATAAAAAAGAATCATTAACATTAAATGATTCTGAGTTAGTAGTAGCCATTGATGATTTAAAATCAGAGACCAATAAAATAATTATACCACAAAATGATAGTGAAAATCAAGATGAAAAAGATGAAAATGTTTCTGAAACTAATAATATTAGTGTTATTAATAAACCTTTTATTTGAGAAATGACGGATTATCTTAATGTTTTATCACAAGCTGATAAGTATTTAAGAACAGAATATAGTAATCGTTGAAATTTGGTTAATGAGTATTTAACTCATAGTTCGTTTCAGAAGATTGCTAAAATGTTAGTTGATACAACAATTGTCGCTGCTATGAAGGGGGCAATTATTTTATCTTGTCCTATTGAACGCCAAGCAACAATTATTAATAATTATAGTTTTACTAAAAATATGCAAGAATTTTTGAAAGATATTTTGCTTACGAAAAATTTAATTATTATGGCGGTTCATACGCTAGAATTAGCATATATTCGCCAAGAATATTATCAATTACGAATTGCTAATAAGTTACCAACGCCATATGCGCTTAATTTTAAAGATTATTATCGTCAAGAAGAAGATATTATTAGCAAAGAGAAGTTATTAGATAATTCAGTTTATCAAACGGTGCAAGAATTATTTGATAATATTATCTTAATTGACTAATTTAAAGGAGAATCAAGTAAATGACAATGCAATATCCTGAAGTTTTAGAAAAGTTAGTTGATATTTTAAAAAAAATTCCAGCAATAGGGAAAAAGAATGCTGAACGGATGGCTTTACAAATATTTTTGCAAAAATCAGATTTTATTAATAGCTTAGTTACCACATTACAAGAAGTGCGGGACTCATTAATATTATGTAGGCAATGCAATAATATTAGTAATGAAAAAATATGTACGATTTGTCAAGATACGAAAAGGGAACAAAATGTGCTTTGCATTGTTAGTAATTGGCAAGATTTATGAGCATTAGAAAATCATCAAGTATTTAATGGTATGTATCATATTTTGATACAAGAAATTGATTTACAAAAAGGTATTTCACCAAATGATTTATCTTTAGATTTATTATTAACTCGTGTTAATAATAAAAAGTGACAAGAAATAATTATTGCTACTAGTTCAACAATTAATGGGGAATTAACAGCGCAATACATTAATGAATTATTAAAAAATTATTCTGATGTTTCAATTACTAGAATTGCTCACGGTTTACCAGTAGGAGCAACAATTCATTATGCTGATCAGTTTACATTAAAAAAGTCATTAGAAGGTAGAAAAAAATTATCGTAAGGAGAAATTAAAATTGTGAGTGCAAAACCATTTTTTATATCATTAGAAGGAACTGAAGGTTCAGGAAAAACAACTGTTGGGCAAATGCTAAAAGAAAAATTGCGTCAAGAAAATTATGATGTGATTTTAACTCGTGAACCAGGAGGAGTAAAAATTTCGGAACAAATTCGAGAAATTATTTTAGATAAAGGAAATTCCGAAATGGATAAATGAACGGAAGCGTTGTTGTATATTGCTGCTAGAAGGCAACATACGGTTGAAGTTATTTTACCAGCATTACAAGATAATAAAATTGTTATTTGTGATCGTTTTATTGATTCAACTTCAGCTTATCAAGGTTTAGGTCGTGGTTTAGGAATTATAACTTTAAATGATATTCAAAATACTATTATTGGTAATGCTAAACCGGACTTAACAATTTTTTTTGATCTTGAACCAGAAATTGGTTTAAAACGGATTAAAGATTTTAGAACGACATCAGAATTAAATCGCTTGGATTTAGAACAATTAGACTTTCATCAAAAGGTTTATGAAGGATATCGAATTTTACTTAGTCAGAATCCACAACGCATTAAAGCAATTAATGCTAAACCAGATATAAAAATTGTTTTTGAACAAGTGTGAGTTTTAGTACAAAAGCATTTGCTTACTTTAAATATGAATGTTAGTTAGTTAAGCATTACAAATTTTATTCCTATTTATTTTTTATTTAAAACTATTATTAATCAAACTATTTAATGGAGTCAAATACACGAATGTTGAATTTTAAGATGTTATCAAAGAAATTTATTACGACAATTGAAAATTATTTAATTAATAATATGTTTCCGCATTCGCTAATTATTGTTAGTAATAGTGATGAAATTAATTATCAGTCAGCAATATATTTAACTTGTCGCTTAGTATGTGAAGGTATTAATTGGTGTGAGGGAAAATGTAATAATTGTCAACGCGTAATTAGTAATAGTTATCCTGATTTTGTTATTTTAAATTCATATTCTGAAAAATTAAAAAAAGAAATGATTCGTGAAATTATTAGTAAATTTAGTTTGTCTTCGTTAGAAATAACAAATAAAAAGATTTATTTAATTCAAAATATTGAAGATGGTAGTTTGGAAGCTAATAATAGTTTATTGAAATTTTTAGAAGAACCGCCAATTAACACATATGCTATTTTTACTAGTAAAAGTATTAATCGTGTTTTACCAACAATTATTTCGCGCAGTCAAGTTTTAACATTACTACCAATTGATTTTGAGATAGTGACGACAAAACTTATTAATGAATGAAAAGTTACTTTTGAGGATGCTAAGCTAATAAGTAATTGTTTTTCTGATTGAAATGAAATTGTTGCAAATGGGGATTATGTTAAATTTTTGGAAATCAAATTGCTAGCATTAGATTTTATTACTAATTTTATTAATAATAATAATGAAGATAATTACTTATTGTCTAGTAAAATTAATAAATTAGAGAAAAAATATTTATCTTTATTTTGAAAATTAATAATTTTAATAATGAAAGATAGTTTTTTAGAATTTCCACAATATTTTATTACGCAACAAAAATTTATTAAGGAAGTTACTAACAAAATTGCTAATAAACAAAATTATTTTTTAACAATAATTTATGAATGTTTAGAAAGATTAAAGTTTCCTGTTAATAAAAATTTACTTGTTGATTATTTTATAATTATGATGTTAAAAATTTAAAAATGAAGTTACTATGAAAAAATTTTATGAAAGTCTTGATATTCAAGAAAAATATTTATTAGGAATTTCTGGTGGAACTGATAGTATGTTTTTGCTAGATAATTTGTATCAAGCAGGATTTAAAATTTTTGTTGTTCATATTAATTATCAAAAAAGAACTAATAGTTGGCAAGATGAATTAATTGTTGTTAATTATTGTTTAAAAAATAATATTGAATATGCGGTTTTACGAGTAAAACCAGAACAATATCAGAAAGAAAATTTTCAAAATCAAGCTCGGAAAATTCGTTATGATTTTTTTATGAAAATAGCAAAAAAACAAAGGATTTTTAATCTTGTTATTGCTCATCAATTTAATGACTTATTAGAAACTTATTTATTGCAAAAACAAAGAAAAAGTTTAGTTTCATATTATGGTTTACCTTTTAAGCGAAAAATTAAAAATTTAACAGTTTTTCGACCAATGTTGGAAGTAAAAAAACAAATGATTCTTGATTATTTAGAAAAAAACCAATTAAATTTTCAGGTTGATGCTACTAATGAATTGGATATTTATGTGCGCAATGTTATTCGGAAAAAAATTGCTTATTTTTCAAATCTTGAAATTAATAATTTATTACAAGAAATTAATGAGAAAAATATCCTTTTAAAGGAAGAACAACAAAAAATAAGAAAATTATTGGTGTTAATGACAATTGATGATAAAATCAATTACAAGTCGTTTTTATTATTAGAAGAAAAATGACAACAAAAGTTAATTTATCAATATTTATTAACAATTGATGATGAATTAGTAACTAAAAATTATTTAAAAAAAATTTTAAATAGTGTCCTTAAAAGTAGTAAACCAAATATTCATATTAAATTAAATGATCAATGAATATTTATTAAAGAATATGAATTTATATATTTAAGTAAACCAATTATTAAGGATAATTATTGTTATACAATTACTAACTTAAAAAATTTTAAAAGTCGTTATTTAGTATTAAAATTAAAAAATAATGGTAATATTAAAGGAATGGGATTTTTTGTTGCTAATGATGAGTTTCCAATTTATATTAAGTGTAATGCGTCTAATGAAAAAATTAAAACTAAGAATGGTACCCAAAAAATTAATCGGTTATTTATTAACAATAAAATTAGTTTTCAGCAAAGAATTAATTGACCGGTAATATATAATTGTCATCAACAATTAATTGCGATTCCAATGTTGGCTGTTGATGCTAATCATTTGGAAAACAAAAGTAATTGATTTATGTTAAAATAAGTTAGTAATTATGAAGAGAGGAAAAGATTGTGCAAAATCGTAAAAGAAATTTAGGTTTTATTTTTATTATTTTACTGTTCGCATTATTATTAGGGATTCTAATATGATACTTTTTAAAAGGTGGTTATGAGTATCCTGATTTTAATGACCTTGAAATTTGACTTAAACAAGGTAAAATTAAAGACCAGAATATTACTGCTGTTAGTTGAAAAATGGGTCAATCATTAGGAAATTATACATTATTTGGAACTTTTAAGTTAGGCAATGGGCAACGCTATCAATTTCAAATGGTTTTAGTTGATTCAATGTGAAAAACAGTTAATGACTTGCTTAATGGTGAAGAAGTAAGCAGTATTTTTAAAGGTAAATTACCAACGGTATATAATCCTAATGAATCAAGTCTTTGAACTGAATTATTGCGAATGTTACCTTTCTTATTATTAATTGGAGCATCAATATTTCTTACTTTAAGAATGATGCGTTCTCCAGGTGGCGGTAGCGGAATGAATCCGTTTTCAATGGGGAAAAATAAAGCGCGCCAAACAGAATCAAAAGTTAGATTTACTGATGTGGCGGGAATAAATGAAGAAAAGCAAGAATTAGTCGAAATTGTTGATTATTTAAAAAATCCGACAAGGTATGCACAAATGGGGGCAAGAACACCCAAAGGGGTTTTGTTAGAAGGTCCTCCTGGGACAGGAAAAACCTTGTTAGCAAAAGCAGTAGCAGGTGAAGCTAATGTTCCTTTCTTTTCAATTTCTGGTTCGGAATTTGAAGAGATGTTTGTTGGTGTGGGGGCATCACGGGTTAGAGAATTATTTAATAATGCGAAAAAAAGTTCGCCGTGTATTATTTTTATTGATGAAATTGATGCTGTGGGAAGAAAACGCTCATTGTCAATGGGGTCAGGAGCTGGTGAACAAACTTTAAACCAATTATTAGTGGAAATGGATGGTTTTGAGACGAATGCTGGTGTTATTATCATTGCGGCAACTAATCGTGTTGATGTTTTAGATCCAGCCCTTTTAAGACCAGGAAGGTTTGATCGTACGATTCAATTATCATTGCCAGATATTCGTGAACGAGAAGCAATTTTGCGATTACATGCTCGTAATAAGAATTTATCACCTAAAATTGCTTTTAATCGGATTGCTGACCGAACCCCAGGATTTAGTGGTGCCCAATTGGAAAATGTGCTTAATGAAGCTACATTATTAGCGGTGCGAAAGCGAAAAACTGTTATTGATTTAGCTGATATTGATGAGGCTATTGACCGTGTTGTTGGTGGACCTGCTAAAACTTCAAGAACAATTACGGAAAATGATAAGCAAGTGGTTTCTTATCATGAGGCGGGGCATGCTTTAATTGGATTAAAATTAAGACATGCATCTAAAGTTCAAAAAGTAACGATTATTCCTCGTGGAAATGCGGGTGGTTATACGATTATGACACCAAAAGAAGAGAGTTTTTTACATTCCCGTGATAATCTTTTGGCAACTATTACTGGTTATTTAGGTGGAAGAGCATCAGAGGAATTAATTTTTGGTGCTGAAAAAATTACTACAGGAGCGCATGATGATTTAGAAAAGGCAACTAATATTGCCCGCCGAATGGTTGTTGAGTTTGGAATGTCTGATTTGGGATTGCGACAATTTGAAAGTGCGAAAGATGAGTATATGGGTGTTAATAGTGCTAATAAATTTTCTGATGATATTGCACAAAAAATTGATGCTGAGATTAATAAATTTTTGGATGAATGTTATCTTGAAGCAAAAAAAGTAATTAAAGAGCATCGTAATATTTTAGATTTAATTGCTGAATCGTTAAGAGTTTTAGAAACAATTACTGCTGAACAAATTGAATATATTGATGAAAATGAAAAGTTACCCCCAGATGTGGTAGCTGCTAAAAAAACTCAAGAAGAATTTCGGGAAAAAGAACTTCGTGGTGATGTTATTGAAGCAAAACCTAAAGGGAGAAATTCTGATATTTTATCATCAGATATTAAAACTGATGATAATAAAGATAAAGAAGATAAATAATAATCAGTGGTATAATTAGAAAAAGTTGGGAGTAAGTGTAATGGCAAAAAAGCGATCTTCAAAAAAAACGGAAAATGATAAGAGTATTATTTCATTAGAAAATAATAAAGCACTTTTAACGACGATTAAAGAAAATTTAAAGTTACAAAAGAAGATGACTAAAGCTTGTTCCAAAAGAATTTTAAAAGGTGAAATTATTTCCACCTTAGGGTATAAACCGGATTTAAAGAAATTTATTATTGAATTGCATAATGTGGAAAAGTCTTATGTAATGGGAGAAATTGAATATAAAGTTTTAAAAGGGATTGATTTAAAAATTAGTCGTGGTGAATTTGTTGTTATCTTAGGACCTAGTGGTAGTGGGAAAACAACATTATTAAATATTATTTCTGGTTTAGATAAAGCTTCAACTGGTGATGTTTTTGTTGATGGTCATAACTTAACATTGTTAAAAAATCGTCATTTAACTGATTTTCGTTGTAATTATGTTGGATTTGTTTTTCAAAATTATAATTTATTAGATACTTTAAGTGCTAAAGAAAATGCTGAAGTTGGGGAAAACTTAGCTAAAAATAAAAAGCGGGTAATGACATTGGAAGAAATTTTTGCATCAATTGGTATGTCAGCAGAAATGGATAAAAAACCTTCGCAATTATCTGGGGGTCAACAACAAAGAGTTTCAATTGCAAGAGCAATTGCTAAAAATCCTTCAATTTTGTTTTGTGATGAACCAACAGGGGCTTTGGATGAAGAAATGGGACGAAAAGTTTTAGAAATTTTGTTAGATATTAATAAAAAAGAAAAAACAACGATTGTTACTGTTACTCATAATCCTAATATTGCTCAATTAGCAGATATTGTTATTCATGTGAGAAATGGTATTATTGATGAATTAAAAGTTAATAAAGACCCTAAAAAACCTAAAGATATAAAATGAGCTTAATAAAATTGTATTAATAAAACAGTTACTGATAAGGATATTATTATTCAAGGAGTGAAAAAAACAATGTTGCTTCTCTTTATTAACGGATTACGATCAATTAATAAAAAATGAGTGCAGTTTTTTGGACTAATTGTATTGATATTTTTATCAGTAACTGTTTTTTCTGGTATTAATCAATCTAATCGTGAGTTGTTAAGAAGTTTTAGTGTTTTGTTAGATAAAGGTAATTCACACCATTTTTCTTTTTATCCGCTTAATCAAATGACTTTGAAAAATCGCGAAGCAACAATTAATAAATTTTCTGACGAATTTATCAAATATAAAAAAAAGAATGTTAATAAGAATTTTGCTAGCAATGATGTAGCAATGATTTCATTTTTAATTACTGAACATTTTCAGGAAAAATTTTCCTATCACTTAGGAGTGCGGAGCTTATATGCTAAAACTACTAATTATCGTAGTAAAGATTTAAATTATACTTTAGTGTTAGCAGATTATTATCAGCATTTAATTGAAAATAATCGTAATCGCAAAGATATGAATAAAGTAATTATTATTGAGGGGCGAAAACCAATTGCTAGTAATGAAGTTATTATTTTTAAGCAGTTTGCTGTGGCAAATAATTTGAAAATTTATGATGGAAAAAATATTAATAATCCGCAATTTTATTTGCCAGGTGTTGGTGATGTTAATAATTTAGCAGTTACAGGATTACGAATTGTTGGTTATGGGATGACGCCTGATTATGTCGTTCCGATTGGAATTATGAAAAGTACGATAACAATCCCTGAGTTTGCTACGCAAACATTTGTTTATATGCAGCCATTTAAGTTTCGACAATTAGCTATTAATAAGTCTTTAATTCAAGAGCATTATTATGGACAGTTTAATTCGGGTTATGAGTGGAATAATATTAGGAAGAATGAATATTTGCAGTTAGAAAAGCAATTTAATGAATTAATAGGGACAAAAATTAATTATAAAGCAATTGCTAGTTTAGAAACAAATGATACTGTAAAACCATTATTTATTCAGTCACGAACTAATGGTGTGATTTCAACAACATTTTTATTTTTAATTACCAAATTGTAAAGTTAAGTGCAACTAAATTATTTTTCTAACCAAATATTCGATTGGCGAAAGATAATTTAGTATTTTTCTTGGTCTTTGGTTTAAAGACAATATAAATTTATGAACTGCATTTTTAGTAGTGTTTGAAAAATTAAATTTTTTAGGAAATTTTTCTCTAATTAAACTATTAGTATTTTCATTAGTACCTCTTTGTCAAGGTGAATATGCATCAGCAAAATAAATTTTCACATTTAAATTTTTTTCAAGTTGTTGTCAATTAGCAAATTCTTTACCCCTATCAAATGTTATAGTCTTAACAAGATTATTTGGAAGAATTGATAAATAATGACTAATATTTTTGTTAATAACTTTAGTAGTTCTATTTTCAACTAATATTGCTAAAGTAAATCTTGATGTTCTTTCAACTAAAGTTATTAAACATGATTTACTTTTACCTCGTGATGATACTACAGTATCATCTTCTCAATGGCCAAGAGTTATGCGATTATTAACATTTCGTTCTTTAATGGATTTACCATTAAATTTACCCCGATTTTCTTGAGATTTTCGTTTCTTACCTTTTCTTCTTAAATTTTTACTAGTAACCTTTTCAAGTAATCCAGAATAAATTCAATTGTAAATTGTTTTAAAACTAATAATTCATTCTTGATGAAAATTTTTAATTCTGCCATAAATTTGTTCAGGCGATCAACCTAATAATAATTTTTGTTGTACATATTTTACTAATTCTCTATTTTTAAATTTATGAAAATAAACATGTAATTGTTTTCTATTTTCTGCTTTATTTTGTGCAATTAATGAAAAATAATGATTATTATCTTTATTTCTATTAACTTCTCGATTAATAGTACTAATACTTCGATTAAGATTTTTAGCTATTTCACTAATTTTTACTTTAAATTTCAATTGATTCTCAATATAAATTCTTTCATCTATGCCAAGATGTTTGTATCCCATATAAAAATTCCTTAAATTTACTTTTTCTAAAATAAACTTAGCATCATGAAATTTTTATATGAAATCTTTTGCAATTTTATTTACTTGCACTTACAAGTATAATTCAGCTAATATTAAAAACAAGTTGATAATAAAAATGTAATTTAGTTTTAATAAGAACACCAATTTGATTTCAATCATCTTTAACCTTAAATCATTCAGCATTAAAAATAAAATAATTTTCTTTACCAATAGAATTATTAAACATTAGCATCAAAGCATCAATTGATTCATCATCAACAATATTACTATTTTGTTGCTTCACTGGTTGTTGAACATTTGCAAAGTTATTCATAGTAAAGCAAGATAAAAGCAAAGTAATTACAAATTTAACTGGTCACATAAATACCTCCTTAATAATTTTTTAAAAAGTTTATAAACCCTTAGCTTTTTGAAAAGTTTCTTGAAATGAATCATTTATTAACTCTCAATAATAATTCCTTTGATTTATTGGTGTTAAAAGTCAATATGAAAAAGCCTCAGCAAAATATTCACCTTCAAAATAATTTGAAGTTGATAGCAACTCATTATATTTTCAGCCATATTTACTTGGCAATGCTGTAAATAATGCTAATCTTCTTTTAACTGATGAAATTGCTAATGATGACGCTGGTGAAGTAATATTAACTATCTTCCGATATAAAATTTCTGTAAAAATATATTCATATGTAGTTTTAGGGTCATAATTAGAAAAATTAGTATCTAAGGAAGTAATTTCATTATTTATTTTTTCACAACCACCCATGGTTTTTAAATTACGTATTAAATGATGTTGCATGAATAGGATTACTAAGCATTAGTAATAAAAATGCTAGCGTATGACCTAATTCATGCAACATCAATAAAAATACAACTAAATTGTTGCGTATCAATTGATGGTGAGACAAATAAAGCAATAATATCTTCTGTCCATTTACTTTTTGGAAAAATTAAATTTGGACTATTAATATAAATTCCTAAGAGCATATGAGCAATATTATCATCAGAAAAAAATGGGATAAGAAATTATATACTTTTAATATTCCTTCTAAAATCATATTATAATTCTTGGTCGCGTTTAGTTTTCTTAGGTATTTTTTAAAAAAGAAAAAATAGTCATTTACTATAAATTATTTCAATATGCAAATTAAGTATATATTTCTTATGTATGATTTTTGTTGTAAAAAATTATTTTAATGTTGTTTTTATAAGCATTTTACTTAGTTTTTATAACCTTTTATTAAGAATATGTTTGTTAATATTAAATATTTTGTTTTATTAATTATTTTTCAAGTAAAAAGGTAATAAATTTTTAGTTGCTTTTCTTTCAAAATTATTCAAATCTTTACCCACCTAACAAAACTTTATGCGCTCAAATGATTCACTTCTTATGTAATATATAAATTATTAATTTTAAATTAAATACCGATGTTGCTAACTTCAAAAATATTTTATCATATTTAAAAAATATATATTCAATATTTATTAATAAAATTTAAATTGTTTTAAGCACTAATATCAAATTACTTTTGTTAATTTTACAATCAGAACAATTTTACAAAAAAACTTGTTTTAAAATCTGCTGACAAACTTTAAAATTAGGACAAAATTGCACCACTAATTTTCAAAATGCTTGACTATGATTAGGTTCTCATAAATGTACTAACTCGTGAATAATAACATAGTCAATAACCTCAAAATTAAAATGCATAATTTTGGAATTTAGAACAATTTTTTGCTTGTTAAAATGACAAACACCTCATTTTACTACGCATCACTCTAAACTTAAGTTGTTGATAGCTTAAATTCATTGTTTTAGCAAGTAATGCCACTCGGGAACTCAAATATAATTCAGCTTGCTTACTAAGAAATTTATTAAAATTTTTCACAAGTTGCTTTTCATCATTGCCTTTTAAATTAACAACAACAGTTGTTGCGACAAAAATAACTTTATTGTTATTAGCAAAATAATTAATTTGCACCTCATATTTCTTATCTAAGAAATAAACAAAATATGGTTTTTGATGCAAATTAATTAAAATCTTTGAGGATTTATTAATAATTTTCTGTAATTTTTTTCAATTACTAATAAGAAAATCCTCAATATATTGTTCTTTCATTCCTAAGGGGGCATTGACAATAATATCCGATGAATAATATCTTACTGATAATCTTTTACCTTGTTGCAAATAATAATCCAACGCTACATTTTCATAAACTAATTGCTTTTTAAGCATCTAATAACCATCCTCATACTACTTTTTAAATATTGTTTTAATGTTTAAAAACATTATTCCCAAAGCTTTAAAATCCCACGGTTGTTTTACTCTTTTTAAAGGAACAAATTTATTTCCTTTTTTAGAAAAATAAGGTTGCACCTTCGTTAAAATTAAATAACCTAAAGATGTAAAAAATATTCCAAAAGTAAATATAAAAATATAACCTAATGGTCACAAACGACCAGTCCGATCAAAAATATTAGCAGTAGTAACAAGATTATTACCACTACCTCATAATGGATAACCATCACGACCAATAAATAATAAATTAGTTATTTCATTTTCATTTTTCGCAATAACTAATGAAAACGCATTAAAACTTAAAGCCATTAAACTAAATATAATTAAACTAATAAAACTTCATAATAAATAATCACGATGATATTGCACAATACCATACATATATAAAAATCAATAAGTAAAAATGATAATAACATGTAAAACATAATATAACCAGTAAGAAAAATGTTGCGGTCCATACAATTTATCAGCTGGAATTAGTAAACTTGCAAAAACCATAATTACTACTCAAGGTGCAGTAATACTAAATAATTTATCATTAGCCTTAATTAATAAAATGCCACTAATAATTTGTGTTATTGAACTTAAATGAAATGGGAAAATTCAAGGTCAACCTCGTAAATTTTTTCCTGATTCTTTAAAATAATATAAATATAAAAAATGTAAAAAATAATAAAGAAAATATAAGAAAATTTGAAAAATACCAAGAATTATTAAAAATAATTTATTTTGTGCTAACTTAACATATCCTGTTTTAAAAATAAACAAACAAGCCAAAGCAATTAATGATAAAATAACTGGCAATCAATATTGTCAAGTAACACCAATTTTAGTAATAACTTCACCAGAACTTCCTGCTGGATTAAAAAAATCATATAATGATAAAAACATCTTTACTTCTCCCTTAATAGTTATTACTTATTCGTTGATGATTAATCTCATTTTTATTTAAATAGGCTTGAAAAATATCTTGAAAACTAAACTGCAAAATATTAGCAATTGTAAAAAAATGATTTAAAATATTAGCATAATCATTAGTAATATTTTTTCAAAAAGCAATCGTATGATTAAAAGTTTCTAATATTAACAATGTTAAATCTTGTTCTTGCTTTAATTCATAAGAATATGCTTCTAAATCAATATTAAAACTTAATCCAATACTAATAAGAAAATGCAGACAATCAATAAATTCATCTAAAACTAATTCTTTTGACTTATATGTCATACGATTTGATCAATATTTAAAGCATCGTAATTCATTACTAAATTCCGATAATTCTACTAATAAAGCTAAAAATCGTTTATCAATTGTTTTTTCAACTAATAATTTTTTTTCTTCTAAAATTCTTGCATCTAACTTTTTTTGCAAACTAATAATTTGTTTTCATAATTGTAAATCCAAAATATGTTTCACCCATCCCTAAACTTATATTGTTTTATTTATTATAATTATATTTTTTCAAGTTGCAAATAAAAAAATAAAAAAACCTAGTAATAACTTATAAATTATTACTAGATAAAATTAATCTTTTTTTTCTAATGCTGATTTAGACAAATCAACTAATTTTTTAAATTCAACTGGTTGATGAATTGCCATTTCCGATAACATTTTTCGATTAATATCAACATTTGCTTTATGTAAACCATTAATAAATTGTGAATAAGACATATCATATTCTCTAGCAGCACCATTAATTCGTGTAATTCATAAACTTCGAAACTCGCATTTACGCTTTTTACGATCACGATAAGCATATGCTAAAGACTTTATTACTTGTTCTTTAGCAGTTCTAAATAATGTATGTTTTGAACCAAAATAACCTTTAGCTTGTTTTAAAACCTTTTTACGGCGTTTTCTAGTAGTAACGCCTCCTTTAACTCTTGCCATTATTATATTTCCTTTCTAACTAAGTAGTAAATTTTTTAATCTTCGGTAATCAGTTTTATGTACTGCTCCTTCTTTGCTTAAATGTCGTTTTTGTTTAGTTGACTTATTTTGCGCTAAATGAGAAGTAAAAGCATGCTTTCGCTTTCATTTACCAGTTCCAGTAATTTTAATTCGTTTCTGTAATGTTTTTTTTGTTTTCATTTTTGGCATTTTCTTGCTCCTTTTCTTTAATTAAATCTTTATCTTTTCTAGCAATTAAATACATATCATAAAACTGACCAGTTAACTTTGGTGTTTTTTCAATTTCACAATACTCTTTTACTAAATCATAAAACCGCATTAATGTTTCATAACCAAACTCTTTACGATGTGATTCCCTACCTCGAAACTTTAAAGATATTTTAACCCGATCACCATTTTTTAAAAATTCTATTACCTTCTTAGCTTTGAATTGCAAATCATGCTCACCAATATTAGGTGTTAAACGCATTTCTTTGTTTTGAATAATTCGTTGCTTTTTTTTATTATCTTTATCTTTTTTTTGCTCTTCATACTTATATCTGCCATAATCTAAAATTTTCGACACTGGCGGATTAGCATTAGGTGCAACAACAAACAAATCTAGTCCTTGCTCTTTAGCAGTCCTTAAAGCATCATTTCGTGACATCACACCTAATTGATTGCCATCTTGATCAATAACTAAAACTTCACGAAAAGGAATATTTTGGTTAATAAAATCAGTATTTGGCTTATGTTTCATAAAATAGAAAACCTCCTATAACAACATAGAAAAAGTGTGTACTAATACACACTCACCATTAAAATATTTAGATTTTAAATCTAAAATTATTATTAGCTGTTTACCCATAACGATAATATGTTGCTATCAGGTGAGTGTAACACTACTTTCTTTTATTTATGTTCCTATAAATAATAACATAAATAAATAAAAATGCAAAAAAATATTAAACTTATAAAAAAATAAAAAGAAAGTAGAAAATCAAAAACTATTGTGGAAACCGTTTTAAATTTTCTATTTACAAAAGTTATTATAACATAAATAATAACGGTACCCATTAAATTAAGTAACTGTTATTAAAATTCTTAGCTAATATTTTTCAACTCCTAGTTTGCCGTTTTGCACTTTAACCAAGAATACATAAGGTAGGATCAACAACAACAGCATATTTTACAACAACAATTTTTTCATAACCGCCAATTGTAACTTTAACACGAACCTTAGCGTATTTTTTAGTACCTAAAAACCCACCTACTAAATCTAAAGTTTTTTTCAAGACATTAGGAACATCTAATGATTCAATCGTAACATCATTTAAGTTAGTAAATCCTCTTTCTTCTAATTGCCTAATTATTTGTTTAACTAATACATCTTTAGGTCTTATACATAGCAGTCCTAAATCTACTTCCATATTATTAATTTCTTTTGCTAAATCATTTAAACGCTTAATCATTAGGGTCAACTTTAATATTAATTAATTGTCCTCTAACTTGATATTTTTCACCATTAATAGTAACTTCGTAATCAACAGTATCTTTATTAACAGTTAATTTTTTATTGGCATCAGTTTTTGGATATAATAATTTAATCCCAATACCATATTCTTTAATTAAATCTTTTAATAATTTCTTAACTAACACAATAGTTTTTTCCTTACTATCACCACTAGTTAATGATGAACCGTCCATTTGCTTTAATTTATCTTGAACTTGTTTTAAAATATCCTCATTAGATATTTTAACACCACCCAAATCAATAATAACTCCTTCTGACTCCTTACCAGAAACAATTTTAAAGGAAATCTTATTATCTTTAGCATCTAATTTTTGATTTAAGTCCATATCAGTAACAATTTTTACATTCTTATCAGTTTCATTAGCAATTTGTTTTAATCTATTAATAACATCACCAATCGTTTCATTAGTAGTTGCATCAATAATTAACATATCTTTATCTTTTTCAATTTGTTCTTTAATTTTTTTAATAATATCTTTATCACTAACAGTAATTTTTGTAATTGTAATTACTGTTGGTTTCGCATCATTATCAGTTTTAATAAGCACTTTAATTTCATTATCATCTTTAGTTAATTTCTTATCTTTTTCATTTTTATCTAATAATTCAACAGTTGTTCCCGGGGCAATCTTATCTAATTGTTCCTGAACAATTTTTAATGCTTCTTCATAAGTTTGATCAGTCGTAAATCCAGAACCATCAATTTTTTCTTCTTTAAATTTATCAATGGCTTTATCAATCAAATCAACTGGTGATAATTTTACTTTTTCAACTGTTACTTCAATCTCTTTTTCAACACCATCTAAAATAATAGTAATCTTAAATGAGTTCTCATTTTCTTTTAATTTACTAGTAGCAACATTAATATTAGTAATTTTAGCAATCGCTTTAGGATTGTTTTCTCTAATTTTTGCTAATATTAAACTTAAACTATCATTAACTTTATTAGCAGTAGTTAACGATGACCCATCAATTTTTTTATCTTTAAAAGCATTAATAATTTCATTAATTTTATCTTCCGTAGATTTAATAACGCCAGTTACTTTAACTGTCACTTCTTTTTCTTCATTATTAATTTTTATCTTAAATGTTAAAGAATTATCATCAGGTTTTAATTTTGAAATCGGATCACCTATAAATTCTACTTGGGCATTTTTATCAAATTGACTAATTTGATCTTTTATTTGATTAGCAATTTTTTCAATGGTATCATTAGTTGTCAATTTCGAACCATCAATTTCTTTATTATCAAACGCATTAATAATTTTATCTAAGCGATCACTATCAGTTAATTTAACATTTTTAACAATAAAATTAGTTTCTGCACTCTTATCACCCGATTTAATAACAACACGAATATCATTAGTTTCTTTTAACTTACTATTAGGGTTAATATTATCTGGTAATAAAAATATTACACCACTATCAGGATATTTTTCCTTAATTAAATCTAAAGCATTTTTAACAGTATCTGCAGTAGTCAATGATGACCCATCAATCGTATTAGTAGTTATCTTACTAATAAATTCTTTTACTTTATCAGCATCAGATATAACAACACCAGTAACTGCTACAATAATTTTTTGAACTTTTTTACCTGACTTAATGGTTACAACAATTTTATTTTCATCAATAACTAAATTATTATCTAAAATATTATTATCACTAATAGTTATAGTAACATTTTGATCATATTTCTCAATTTCTTGTTTAATTAAACTTAAAGTATCCTTAACTTTATTATCAGTAGTTAATGATGACCCATCAATTTTCTTATCTTCCATAATAAGTTTTATTTTTTCTAAACGATCAACATCAGATAATTCAATATTAATAATTTTAACTGGAATATCAACTGTTAAATCACCAACATTAACTTTAATCCGAATAATACTATAATCATCAGTTAGTTTTTCCTTAGCATCTTCAATATCATCCAATGAAATTGTTGCAACTGGATATTGTTTCTGAATTTCAGTAATAATTTTTGGCAATGCATCACTAATATGATTTGATGTTGTTAATCCAATACCATCAAATTCCTTTTCTAAAAGTCATTGCTCTAAATTGTTAATAACTTCTTCATTTGATAACTTAACATTAATAATTTTAAAACTAATTTCTTTTGTTTCATTACCAATTTGAAGAATATATTTAATAATATTCTCATTAATATCTAAAGAACCATTTTCTACTAATTTAATAATAATATCTTTATCTTCTGCTTTTATTTCATCACTAATAAGGGGTAAAGTTTCAGTAAATGTATTATCACTAGTTAATGATGACCTATCAATTTCTTTATTATTAAATTTATTAAAAATATTTTCTAAGCGATCAGCGGATGACAATTTAACATTATCTACTTTAATAGCAACTTCTCTAGTTACTTCTCCTAATTTTACTAATAAAACCAATCTATTTTCAGGACTAACTATTTTATTGGCAATAATATTTGGATCTTTAAGAACAACTGATATTTTATCATCAAGTAAAGCAATTTCTAATTTAATAAATTCTAATAAATCTTTATTAGTTTTGCTAGTATCAAATGAAGAACCATCAAATTTCTTATCTTTAATCTTAGTAACTAAATTTTCAACACAATCCTTATTAGATAAATTAACAGCAACTACTTTAAAAGAAATTTCTTCTGTTTTACCTTCTAATTCAACTTTAACTTTAATAAGATTTTCATTACTATTAAGTTTAACTTTACCATTATCCACTAAAGTAATCGTTGCTTGTTTAACAATTCTTTCAATTTCTGGTTTAATTAACTTATCAAAAGCATCGTGAACCGTATTGTCAGTAGTTAAAATATTACCATCAATAACTTTATTTTGTAATTCAATTTTTAATGCTTTTAAACGATCACTCGCTGATAATTTAACATTATTAATACTAATCCCTATTGTTTCTTTAATTTTATTTAGTTGAAGAATAACATTAAATAAATTATTATTTTCTATTAATTTTGTAGTACCATTTTCTGGTTTTGCTAATGAAACTTTAATATCTTTATCAATTGCTTTTATTTTTGTTGTTACTAATGTTAATGCTTTTGCCATGTTATTATCAGTATTTAATGATGACCCATCAATTGGATTATTAAGAACTTCTTTAATAATTTTTTGAATCCGATCTTCATCTGATAAAGCAACATTATTAACTTTAACTTCAATAGTTTCATATTGATCACCAATCGTAACAATAACCTTAATTAAATTTTCATTACCAACTAATTTCGTATTTAAAGATTCTTTTACTAATGTTACAGTAGCATCAATATCCAAAGTTTTAACTTTATTAGCTATTAATTGTAAAGCATCATTATAAGTTTGATTTGAATTTAATGAAGCACCATCAATAATTGTTTCTTTTAACTGCGTACTAACAATACTTAAACGGTCGTGATGCGATAATTTAATATTATTAATTGTAACTTCTTTATTGCGTTTAACATCATTTGACTTAATAGTTATATTAATTTTAGAATTCACAGTTAATTTTTTACTACCATCAACTGATAAATTAGTTAATGTTATTTCAACAAAATTATCAAAGTTTGATAATTTATCAATAAGAAAATCTAAGGCATCACTATGTGTTTGTCCCGTATTTAAGGCACTGCCATCAATCGGATTTTCTAAATGTTTTTCAAAATGCTGAATTATACTTGTAAGTGCAAGTAAATAAAATTGCAAAAGATTTCATATAAAAATTTCATGATGCTAAGTTTATTTTAGAAAAAGTAAATTTAAGGAGTTTTTATATGGGATACAAACATCTTGGCATAGATGAAAGAATTTATATTGAGAATCAATTGAAATTTAAAGTAAAAATTAGTGAAATAGCTAAAAATCTTAATCGAAGTATTAGTACTATTAATCGAGAAGTTAATAGAAATAAAGATAATAATCATTATTTTTCATTAATTGCACAAAATAAAGCAGAAAATAGAAAACAATTACATGTTTATTTTCATAAATTTAAAAATAGAGAATTAGTAAAATATGTACAACAAAAATTATTATTAGGTTGATCGCCTGAACAAATTTATGGCAGAATTAAAAATTTTCATCAAGAATGAATTATTAGTTTTAAAACAATTTACAATTGAATTTATTCTGGATTACTTGAAAAGGTTACTAGTAAAAATTTAAGAAGAAAAGGTAAGAAACGAAAATCTCAAGAAAATCGGGGTAAATTTAATGGTAAATCCATTAAAGAACGAAATGTTAATAATCGCATAACTCTTGGCCATTGAGAAGGTGATACTGTAGTATCATCACGAGGTAAAAGTAAATCATGTTTAATAACTTTAGTTGAAAGAACATCAAGATTTACTTTAGCAATATTAGTTGAAAATAGAACTACTAAAGTTATTAACAAAAATATTAGTCATTATTTATCAATTCTTCCAAATAATCTTGTTAAGACTATAACATTTGATAGGGGTAAAGAATTTGCTAATTGACAACAACTTGAAAAAAATTTAAATGTGAAAATTTATTTTGCTGATGCATATTCACCTTGACAAAGAGGTACTAATGAAAATACTAATGGTTTAATTAGAGAAAAATTTCCTAAAAAATTTAATTTTTCAAACACTAATAAAAATGTAGTTCATAAATTTATATTGTCTTTAAACCAAAGACCAAGAAAAATACTAAATTATCTTTCGCCAATCGAATATTTGGTTAGAAAAATAATTTAGTTGCACTTAACTTTACAATTTGGCAAAAACTAAGCACATTTTTAATAAACTAATATTACTATTTTCTAGCATAATTACAATAAAAATAGTAAAATATTTTAATTTTTTATTATTTACTAAACGATAAAGTTAAATAAAAAAATTACAGTAATTACTGTAATTTTTCAAATATTTTTAATAATTATTAACTATTTGTATTAACTTTTTCTTTTAAAGTTGTTGAAGGACTAAAACTGACAACAGTTCTCGCAGGAATAGCGATTTTTTCTCCTGTTTGCGGATTTCTTCCTTCCCGAGCTTTTCTTTCTTTAGTTTTAAAAATACCAAAACCTGAAATAGGTGTTCTCTCAGCACTCTGAATTTCTTCGGTTAAAATATTAATAATACTATCAAAAATATCGTTAGCTTTGCTTTTTGTAATCCCATATTTTTTATACTCTTCGACGATAAAATCAGCTACTTTGTCTTTAATTGATGGTTTTTTCATTTTTAAACTTCCCTTCTTATGAAATTATAGTTTAAGAATAATATAAAAAATTAAATTTGGCAAGAAAAAAATTACTAATTTTAACTTAAAGCCGTTTTTAATTCTTCTTTGGACTTATAACCATTTAAAGTTCTTTTTAATTGACCATCATCAAAAATTAATAATGTCGGAATTGAACTGATATTAAATCTTTGTGCCAATTCTTGTGATTCATCAATATCAACTTTAACAAAAAAAACTTCTTTCATTTCATCAGATAATTGTTCAAAAATTGGTGCTAACATTTTACAAGGTCCACATCAATCCGCATAAAAATCAATAATAACTTTACCAGTTTTAATAGCTTCATCAAACTTACTTATATCTGTTTTAATAACCATTTTAAATTCTCCTTTCATTCTTTATTATTTTAACATAATTAAAATAATAATATTTTTACTTCAAAATGTGTTTACGAATCATATTACCAACACCATTTTCATTATTACTTTGACAAATATAATTAGATAATTCTTTAATAATCTCAACTGAATTATCCATTGCTACTGGATGACCCACTGCTTGCATTAATCATTGATCATTATATGAATCACCAAACGCCATTGCTTCACTAGTACTAATTCCTAATAAATCACAAATATATGTAACCCCATAACCTTTACTCATTTTTGGCAATGTTATTTCATATATTCCTGGATGATATTCTTTAATATCTAAATGCGAAAATTTTTCATTAAATTCATTAATTAATTCCTGAGAAGCAACTTGACTAGTAATAGTTTTAGCAATAATAATAATCCGAGCAATATCACTATTTAAATCATCAATGTCATTCAATACTGTATATTTTGCTTGCATAACATCAGCTCAATAATTAGAATTTTCTCCAAGGCGATTAACAAAAGAACCATCTTCAGTATACAATTGACATTTAAAACCTTTATTATCAACTCAACGATAAACCGCTTTAGCAACATCATAATTAATATTTCCATTAAAAATTAATTTTTTATCTTTAAATGAATAAATATGAACACCATTATTAGCAACAACAAAACTTTTAAATTTATGAGCATTAATTTGTTTAGCAATACTAATAGCATTAGTAGTAATTCTTCCTGTATTAATAACAACAATAACACCTTGCTTTTGAGCTGTAATACACATTTCCTTATTAAATTCAGTTAGACAATGATTATCATTAAACAAAGTCCCATCAATATCAATAAAAATTATTTTTATTTTCATTAAACCCACCTTTTTCATTTTTTAAATATCTATTTATTAAAATAATACTAATTAATTGCCAAATTGTAAAGTTAAGTGCAACTAAATTATTTTTCTAACCAAATATTCGATTGGCGAAAGATAATTTAGTATTTTTCTTGGTCTTTGGTTTAAAGACAATATAAATTTATGAACTGCATTTTTAGTAGTGTTTGAAAAATTAAATTTTTTAGGAAATTTTTCTCTAATTAAACCATTAGTATTTTCATTAGTACCTCTTTGTCAAGGTGAATATGCATCAGCAAAATAAATTTTCACATTTAAATTTTTTTCAAGTTGTTGTCAATTAGCAAATTCTTTACCCCTATCAAATGTTATAGTCTTAACAAGATTATTTGGAAGAATTGATAAATAATGACTAATATTTTTGTTAATAACTTTAGTAGTTCTATTTTCAACTAATATTGCTAAAGTAAATCTTGATGTTCTTTCAACTAAAGTTATTAAACATGATTTACTTTTACCTTGTGATGATACTACAGTATCACCTTCTCAATGGCCAAGAGTTATGCGATGATTAATATTTCGTTCTTTAATGGATTTACCATTAAATTTACCCCGATTTTCTTGAGATTTTCGTTTCTTACCTTTTCTTCTTAAATTTTTACTAGTAACCTTTTCAAGTAATCCAGAATAAATTCAATTGTAAATTGTTTTAAAACTAATAATTCATTCTTGATGAAAATTTTTAATTCTGCCATAAATTTGTTCAGGCGATCAACCTAATAATAATTTTTGTTGTACATATTTTACTAATTCTCTATTTTTAAATTTATGAAAATAAACATGTAATTGTTTTCTATTTTCTGCTTTATTTTGTGCAATTAATGAAAAATAATGATTATTATCTTTATTTCTATTAACTTCTCGATTAATAGTACTAATACTTCGATTAAGATTTTTAGCTATTTCACTAATTTTTACTTTAAATTTCAATTGATTCTCAATATAAATTCTTTCATTTATGCCAAGATGTTTGTATCCCATATAAAAATTCCTTAAATTTACTTTTTCTAAAATAAACTTAGCATCATGAAATTTTTATATGAAATCTTTTGCAATTTTATTTACTTGCACTTACAAGTATAATTCAGCAATTAAAAAAATAATGCACTATTAAGTGCACATTTTATAGTAAATGGTGCGGGTTAAGGGACTTGAACCCCCACGTCGTAAAACGCCAGATCCTAAGTCTGGTGCGTCTGCCAATTCCGCCAAACCCGCATTACAAATTACTTTAACATTATAACACAAAATCACCACAATTATCAATAGACTAACAACTATATTTGTAATATACCACAGACTTATGACAAGCACAAGCAGTTTTTTAAAAAAGGTCGCGTTTAGTTTTCTTAGGTATTTTTAAAAAAAGAAAAAATAATCATTTACTATAAACTATTTCGATATTCAAATTAAGTATATATTTCTTATGTATGATTTTTGTTGTAAAAAATTATTTTAATGTTGTTTTTATAAGCATTTTACTTAGTTTTTATAACCTTTTATTAAGAATATGTTTGTTAATATTAAATATTTTGTTTTATTACTTATTTTTCAAGTAAAAAGGTAATAAATTTTTAGTTGCTTTTCTTTCAAAATTATTTAAACATTTTCCTACCTAACAAAACTTTATGCGTCCTTAAAAAATACCTAAGAAAACTAAACGCGACCCCTTAAAATACCTAAGAAAACTAAACGCGACCAATTATAAAATAATGCAGAAAATTTTTAAAAATAGTTTATAATTAGATTCCAAGGTAAAAAGAATATAGATTAAAATTTGGAGAAGGGTTGTTAATTATTTGGTAAATTTTATTAATTAGTAAAAATTCACGAAAAGGAAATCAATTAATATGAAAAAAATAATAGGAATTTTAGGAACAATATCAATTGCAGGAAGCGGAATGGCAGGAATTGTTGGTAATATGCCCGCTCCAGGAAAAATTAAAGAAAATAATAATTTACAAAAATTAATTCGTGTTAAAAGAGCAAATGATAACAAATTAGAAAGAATAAAAACAGCATCTTTTCCTAACTTACTAAAAATAAAAATTTGTAATATACCACAGACTTATGACAAGCACAAGCAGTTTTTTAAAAAAGGTCGCGTTTAGTTTTCTTAGGTATTTTTAAAAAAAGAAAAAATAATCATTTACTATAAACTATTTCGATATTCAAATTAAGTATATATTTCTTATGTATGATTTTTGTTGTAAAAAATTATTTTAATGTTGTTTTTATAAGCATTTTACTTAGTTTTTATAACCTTTTATTAAGAATATGTTTGTTAATATTAAATATTTTGTTTTATTACTTATTTTTCAAGTAAAAAGGTAATAAATTTTTAGTTGCTTTTCTTTCAAAATTATTTAAACATTTTCCTACCTAACAAAACTTTATGCGTCCTTAAAAAATACCTAAGAAAACTAAACGCGACCCCTTAAAATACCTAAGAAAACTAAACGCGACCAATTATAAAATAATGCAGAAAATTTTTAAAAATAGTTTATAATTAGATTCCAAGGTAAAAAGAATATAGATTAAAATTTGGAGAAGGGTTGTTAATTATTTGGTAAATTTTATTAATTAGTAAAAATTCACGAAAAGGAAATCAATTAATATGAAAAAAATAATAGGAATTTTAGGAACAATATCAATTGCAGGAAGCGGAATGGCAGGAATTGTTGGTAATATGCCCGCTCCAGGAAAAATTAAAGAAAATAATAATTTACAAAAATTAATTCGTGTTAAAAGAGCAAATGATAACAAATTAGAAAGAATAAAAACAGCATCTTTTCCTAACTTACTAAAAATAAAAATTAGTCATACTACTTGGGTAAATATTCAATTTTTAAATAAAAATCAAAGTGTAAGTGAATTTAGAAATTCAATAATTTCTATACTAAATGGTTTTGAAAAAAGTGTTTCTTCCGGAACTAATTATATTGTTGATTCAGATATGAATATTATGTTTAATACTATCATCAATCATTTTGATAGAATCAATGATGTTTTTAACGCTAAAGATGATGACAGTCGCGGATTATTAATAATCACTGATAGGGATGGTTACTGAGCTTATCCATGAAGTTCTAACTGGGGAGGAGATTATGGAGCTTTTGTTAATTAAAAAAGTTGTTAATTATAAACAAAATTTATTAAATTAGTTAGTAAAAATCTAAGAAAAAGGTTAATTTAAATGAAAAAATTACTAGGAATTTTAGCAACAATAACAATAACAGGAAGTGGAATGGCGGGACTTGTCGGAAACGCCCCAAATCCAGAAAAAACAAAACAAATATTAGAAAATAATAGTGAAATAGTTTTAATGCGTGTTAAAAGACAAGTAAATCAAATAGATTTTGAAAATTGAAAAACAAATTTTAATGTTTGGAAAACAGATGTTGAAAATTCAAGAGCAAGACTATCTAGATCTGAAATTTCTTCTAATAATACTGATATCAATATTTGACAAACCAAACGAATAAATGAATTAAATGCCCAAGTAGAAATATTAAATGAAATTATAAAATCTTTAAACACCGAAATTAAAGTTGAAAGTAGTTTTATGACTAATTTAAAAATGGGTGCCGATGCATGTGCCAAGGTTACCAGCATAACAGCTCCAGTTACGAATTTAATTTCAACTGTTGGTAGTAGGTTAAGTGATAGTATAATTCTTGGAATTGCTGCCGATCTTCAATGAATTTTAAATTCCATCTGCAATATAGTTGCAGCTTAAAATAATATAGAAACAACAATAAATCTATGTGATAATATTATCAGTAAGAAATATCAAGCTAAATACCTTGATATTTCTTTTTTATTGTTAAAAATAGTGATGTTGTTTAGTAACAATTAGTTTAACACCAAAAATAATTTATAAATTATTTTTTATAAATTTTTGTAACGTTTGAAATGGGGTTTTAGTGTTTAAAGATGAATGAGGGCGTTCAAAATTATAAAAGTAATAATATTTGTTTAAATAATGTTGAAGTTCGTTTTGATTTAATTTTTTATCCTTAGAATAAAATAATTTGGTATAATGTTGATGGAATCGTTCAATCTTTCCGTTGCTCTGAGGAGAACGGATTGGTGTGGTTTCGTGAACAATTCCGTTTCTTGAAAGAAAGGTTGTAAAAGGCCTTTCTTTTACTTTGTATGATTTTTTATTACTTCAGTTAGTGGTAGTAAATTCCGGAGCATTATCAGTACGAAGGCGTTTAATTGTTATGCCAAGCTCACTAAAATCTTTTATTGCTCTTTGCGCGGCGTTAATGGCATTATTGGTTCCTAAACTATCATAAATATAACCAAATACTATGCGTGTCATTTCGTCAATGAAATCATAAATATAATATTTTTTATCAACCGGAAAATTTGATGTAGTAATGATTTTGGCATCCATTTGTAAAAGACCAATCTCGGAAACTTCATAACGCTTAAAATGGCGTTTTGTTTGTTTAATTTGTTGTTTTAATTCTTTTCAACGAGGGTCAGATTTAATTCAACGATAAAAAGTTTTAATATTTTTAGGAATTTCTGAATTTTTAACATCATGGAAACCAATTTTTAAATTGTTAAATAAAGACCATATTCCACCGGCTTTGATATTTTTGTAATCAAAATATAAATCACATACTTTTTTACGAGAATTTAAACTATATTGATAATTAAGATTTTGTGGTTTTGTAGTTTTAAACAATAACAAATCTAAATTGTCAGAATAATAAGCGGTCATAATTTTTTCTGCCCAACGATAAAAGGTTTTCGTTGCATTCTTAAAATATTTTTTAACAAGTTTTGTTAAAGTAGTTTCTTCAATATAAAAATAAGTACATAAATTTAAATAGGCAGTAATGCGTTTTTTAGTTTTATAGTAATAAGGATTACGACAATTAGCACTTAATCAACTTTGGATTTTTGCTTTTAAATCTGCTAAATCAGCTTGGGAAATAATATATTTCATTTTTAAACTCCTTAAATTAAGAAAATCGCATTACAAAAAATACGATTTTCAATAATATTTATTTAATTACTAATTTTTTTATTAGGCATTTTGGCAGAGAAAAAGATTAAGGAATAAGGACTTAAATTTCTTAATTTAATCACAATATCAACTACTTTTGGAATAGTATAAATTTTTTTACTACCAATAGATTGAAAGGTTCCATATTTTTGAAAAAAATCTTTTATAGGTAGAAAAGCTTGACTATCCATAAAAAAAGGTAAACGATTAGGATAATTTTTATTTTGATTTTTAACATCGTTAGGTAATTCAATATCAAATTTAGATAAATCAAAATAAACACCAGAATCAAGAACAAGAGTAATGTTTAATAAACTAGAAAATTTCAACTCACAACTGTTATTGCAAATATTATCTTTTTTTGATTTAGAAACATCTGCTTTATTACATCCAGAAATAAACATTATACATATTAAATTTAAAGCTGATAAAAATTTTCGCATAAAGAAAAACCCTCCCTTCAAAGGAATTATATTATACTTGGTACATAAACTTTAATTTTATCTACTATTTTGATAATATTATTTTCTTACTGAGGTACAAATGTTAGATAAATACAAAAATGAAAATGAGTTTTATAGTTTGGTGGGCATAAAAATGTTATAGTTATGTGTACCAAATCTATTATAAAAAATATTGAAAATATTTAAGAGAACTTTTTTAATATCATTAATAAGATTGCTAATGGCACTACAAATTCAAATAACATCTGAAATGCTGGAATAGCTTCAAATACCGGAAAGGCAGTTTCGGTAAAGTTAATCGTTGTTTTAGCAATATCGGCAATGGGGCGAATTAAAAGATTGATTCCAGAGAGACCAAGCAATCAATTTAACACACTAACAGAAGCGTGCTGAATACCACAAGATATTGCACTAAATAAACCTCAATAAGAACAGTTGGGCGTCGGAATTAAATCATTCATGTTTCCACTTATTCCGCCACCAATAAAAGCTGTTGAATTCAAAATGTTAAAATCGTATAAAGAATAATGATATTCAGTGCTTTCATTTTTCTTTTTATACAGCGGGAAGGTCAGTGTAAAAATATTAATCCCATACATTACATCAACTTTGGCATTATAAAAATGCAGTGTATTACTAGTAGCATTTCATAATTGGTTATCATATGCTTTTAACACATTAAAATCTATTTGGTAAGAACTTTTACCAGCATTAAAACCATTGGCGGTTTGTTTATCTTTAACAAAAAAATAGGAACGAAAAATCATATTCTTACTATTTTCGATTGTGGAACCAAAGTTAATTAAATACTGTTTGGGATAAAAGGTAATTAAGGAACGATAGAAAAAGCCCATTTGTAAAACATTTTTAGGAATTTGTTTCATCCCTTTGTAATCTAATTCTACATAAGTAGAATCATCCATGTCAAAACTGGCATAAAAAAATTGTACAAAAAAGTCACCTAAAACTTTATAAATTTTATTAAATAAACCATTAATAAAATCAATAGTTAAATTTTTTTGATAATAAAGCATAAAATCTTTAAAATCTGATTTTAATTTGTCATCATAGCGTAAAAAATCGAAAGTATTACCATAATAATTAATTTGTCCAAAAAAGGTATTAATAAAATCTTTAGTTCAACCATCTAATCATCTAAATTTAATCAATTGTTCATCATTTAAATAAAAAGTAACCATTCCTAAAACAATTTCAATTCTAAACATATCATTAAAACTAGAAAATTCTAAGATATCAAAAAAATATAATGAGTTTTCAGGTTCAAAACTACGAATTAAAGTAAATTTACTATTTTGTTTAAAACCATTTAATGCAATTGACATTTCACTCATATATTTAAAATTATCATCAAAGAAATTAAAAATGGGAACTCAATATAAATAACTATAATTAAATTTATCAAAATCTCGGCGTTGTATCATTAAATAATCAAGTTTATCTTGAAACTGATTATACTGATATTCGCCATCATTTTTAGTAATTTCGGTTGGTAATAGTTGTTCGTTATCTTTTTCAGGCAAAGGAATTTCCGCCGAGAAAAAGATTAAGGAATAAGGACTTAAATTTCTTAATTTAATCACAATATCAACTACTTTTGGAATAGTATAAATTTTTTTACTACCAATAGATTGAAAGGTTCCATATTTTTGAAAAAAATCTTTTATAGGCAGAAAAGCTTGACTATCCATAAAAAAAGGTAAACGATTAGGATAATTTTTATTTTGATTTTTAACATCGTTAGGTAATTCAATATCAAATTTAGATAAATCAAAATAAACACCAGAATCAAGAACAAGAGTAATGTTTAATAAACTAGAAAATTGTAATTCACAACTATTGCCACATTGACTGGAGTTTGAAGCTCGTTTTTCTCGTTTCATAAAGAATTGTTCCATATTAGGTTTTAGTGATTGTTTTGTATCAAAGAACGCCCCTAGCGGTACCAAACCAATAAACATTATAATAAATCAAGAAATAATCTTATCCATCTCATCACGCCTTAAAACTCTTTTTTATTGCTTTAACAGCATCAGAAAATTTATAATGTTGATGTTGCGGACATTCACAATTAGCAACTTGCATTTGATGCTTTCTAAAAACTTTATTAAAGTAATAACCCCTAATAAATAACTTAATAGCAGTTATTAACAAATAAACGATTAATAATCAAAAATACACTTTAAGAAATACATTTTGAAAATCAAACAATATAAAATCTTTAAAAAACTCATCTGTGTTAGTTCTAATTCTTGTTAAAAACACTCAAATTATAACGATAAAGCTATGAAGTATAATAAAAAAATGTATAAAACCTAAAACACTTTTAAATCATTTAATACCTAATATTTTCTTTAACTTTTTCATTTTTTAACTCCTTAAAATTAAATATATTGTTGATAAAATGCAAATCGTTCCTAAAATTTGGAAAATCGGATGTTGAGAAAATAACCTAATCATTGGTTTAAACAAATCTAAAATTTTAATATTATTTGATAGAACTTTATTAAAATATTCTAAACCCTCACGCACATAGGCTCATAAACCTAAAAAGTCGTTTAAAGCAAAAATAGAAAAAACAGCAACAAGAATAAATAATATTATTAATTTAAACATTTTCTAAACCTACCTTTTTATTCGCCGTCCGTGCTGGTTAACTCATGGTCTATTTTTAGGGCTATTACCACTAAACTTCTTAATTGAACCACTAGATGATTTTTTCTTAGCTCCTCAATTAGCAACTGATTTTTGATATTTTTTACGAAAACCAACTTTTGGTCGTTCAATATGAATACCTAAAATGCCACCAATTACAAGATTTATCACAAGCATAATTAGCGGAAAAATAATAATGCGAATATCTGTTCCAGGAATGGTTAAAGTTCAAATTAAATCAAAAACTTTATAAAACATATCACCAATCAAACTAGCCATTTTTTCTAAGTTTTCCATTTTTTAAACTCCTTTACTTATTTTTCTTCTTCAGATTATTTTTTAACTTAGTAAGTATCTTACTAAATTTTTCCATTTTTAAATATTCTAACGCTTCAATATCCATCACATTATCATTTCAAAATTTATGCTGATAATTATCATTCAAAGCACGATTACTTAATTCACGCAAGAATGATAAATATTTATTATCATAAAGGTTTAAAATTGACATCGGAATTTTCAATTTAAAGAAATAAATGTCTAATTCCGGAATGCTACGATACTTGATTTTGCGACCTTTTTTATCATTTTTAGCATTAATTAGCGTTAATCGTCATTGCTCGTATTCGCTTACCGATTTAAAAGTGCCGTAAATAACTTGTAAATAAGGACGAGAGATACTAACTGGTTTTTTTCTAATGCCAACAATTATTGAATTCGCAATATCACGAACTTTAACTCATATATGTTCGGCTCGTTGTCCGCTTGCTAATACAATATGGGTAAATTGTCGAGCCGAAGCGAAATATTCTTGTAAACCTTGAGTTACTCTATCATTTTCTTTATAGTCAGTTCCTTCTAAAAATAAGTTGGTTTCATCTCATAACAGTAAATGCTTTTCTTCTAATATCGGATAATTATAATCTAATAAAGACATATGCCCTAATGAAAGCATTTGTTTATCCGTAATCGGAAAAGTAGAAATCGTTTTTCAACCACTTAATAAGTAAGAAGCTAAAACCATTAAAGCAGTTTTGCCAGTTCCTAAGGCACCAATTACTAAATTTAAAGGTGAATTTAATAAGAAATTAATAAAACTACGACGAGCAAAGAAATGAGAAATTTTAGTATATAGAATATACAAAGCAATTAATAAATAAATAATATCAAATAATATTCGTCAACTTTGAGGATTATAATAATGCAAAATCGCACCATAAAATCACGCAATAATAAAGAAAGTGCGATTTAAAGCGACAAAATCATATAATCTTAAATTTATTTTTTTAAACAATAGCATCACTTAAATCACACTTTCTTTATTTTTATTACTATCTGCCGGGCATTAATTTTTCAAACATTTTGAAAGCAATTAAAAATAAACCAATAATCACCCCAAGCAAGAAAACTCAATATGTAGCAAAGAAATTAACAACATTTGGCATATTACCACCAATAATATCAGTTCAAATATTACCGAACGCTGTAATTAATGCTTTTCATAAGTTAGTAACCGCTTGTTCACCAGTAATTTTTGCTGGTGCATCGGCCAAGAAAGTTCCAATCATATAATCACCCCCTTTCTAAACAAAATATGATTTAACCTTATAAAATAAAATAACCATAAATAAGATAATGAATACTAATACCATTCAAAAGGCAATATTGGCTATTAAAAGTCAAAGTAGTTCTTTGGTTAAATCAATTTCTTTACCAGAAACTCACGCCGGAATAACTTTAATTTGAATAAATAAATCTCAAAAATATGATTTTATCATTTCTCAATCTAAATCTTTTCAAGCAACTAAAAACATAATAATTACCGCTTAAAAGGTCAAAAGAGTAGAAAAATAATGGCTGAAAACAACATTACAATTATTAAAATTGAAAACAAAAATACAACTTGGGGTGGTAAATCGGCAGTTGGATAAATTAATTCAATTAACTCAATAATTATTTTTTTAAACATTTTCTAAACCTACTTTTTAATTTCTTTTTCATCTTGTTCTAATAAATTTCGCTTAAACTTTGCAATGAATATTCGCTGTGAATAAGTAAAATCTTTGGGTAGCTGTTTTGCTTCACTACCATATTTCTTTTTATCTTTAAAAAACCGATAAATATTAACAGCAATATAATATGCTAGTAATAATGTTAAAATCGTAAAAAACACTAATCCAAATATACTCATCTTTCTTTTCTCCTTAATTTTCTAATTAATTTATTTTTTTAAACAATTATGTTCAACAAAATCAAAACAAAGTCAATTATCACCAACTAAATCAGTTCTAACAGAATCAACTGCAGATTTAGACGCTCAAATTTTTTTTTCTAATCCGGTTTTTTTATTAATAGAATATATAAACTCTTGACAATAATCTTTGCCAGGCTCATCCACACTAACTCACATTTTCATTTCTAAAACTCCAAAATTAATTTTTTTACTACATTAAATCAAAAAATGCAATAACTTAGTTAAATAAATCAAACTAACATTGATAATTAACGGGCGGAGCATACGCTTTCCGCACCGTTTAAACACCTTAAAAACCAACCTAAATTTTTTTAAACTATATTTTTTTCTTTACCTCTATTCTTAAAATGCCTTAAAACACCTTTAAAATGAATTTTTAAAATAATTAAAACTTACATCCTTTTTAGCAATCTCTTTCTCCGCAACAAAAAAACCTAACAACTCATGACCTAAAATCAAACTAGATTCTTGACCTTTCTTATTATTAACTAAAACCAACTGATACTCACCATCTTTAATTATTCCGATACAAATAGAATTCTCATATTTTCCTTTATAAACAAATCGTTTTGAAAACCAAATACCAGTAGATTCATACAATCAGGGAATTGCTGGTGCTTTAATAAGTACTGCATTTTGCGTTTCTTTCAAAAGATATTTTTCAGTATTTAAAAAAATATTTTCAATATTTCTCATATACATACCACCCTTACAATATTTAGTTATATTAACTTAGTTATATTTAACTTAGTCTTTTAACTTAGTTCAATATATTTCTCTTTAAACTCTTTCTTTAAACTAAATTAACATAACTTGTTAGTAAACTTCGTTTACTAAAAAACTTAGTTTATCAACAACAAGGCACAAAAAAATACAAGGCATAACTAAAAATAATAAATATTAATTTAACCTTATATTTCTTGTAATAAATAAATGAGCTCGTATTTATTTATTAATTAAAAGCAAGTTTGTAGAAACCAAAATCTTGTCATATGTATATGGTTTCTACACTAAAAATAAAAATTAGTCATACTACTTGGGTAAATATTCAATTTTTAAATAAAAATCAAAGTGTAAGTGAATTTAGAAATTCAATAATTTCTATACTAAATGGTTTTGAAAAAAGTGTTTCTTCCGGAACTAATTATATTGTTGATTCAGATATGAATATTATGTTTAATACTATCATCAATCATTTTGATAGAATCAATGATGTTTTTAACGCTAAAGATGATGACAGTCGCGGATTATTAATAATCACTGATAGGGATGGTTACTGAGCTTATCCATGAAGTTCTAACTGGGGAGGAGATTATGGAGCTTTTGTTAATTAAAAAAGTTGTTAATTATAAACAAAATTTATTAAATTAGTTAGTAAAAATCTAAGAAAAAGGTTAATTTAAATGAAAAAATTACTAGGAATTTTAGCAACAATAACAATAACAGGAAGTGGAATGGCGGGACTTGTCGGAAACGCCCCAAATCCAGAAAAAACAAAACAAATATTAGAAAATAATAGTGAAATAGTTTTAATGCGTGTTAAAAGACAAGTAAATCAAATAGATTTTGAAAATTGAAAAACAAATTTTAATGTTTGGAAAACAGATGTTGAAAATTCAAGAGCAAGACTATCTAGATCTGAAATTTCTTCTAATAATACTGATATCAATATTTGACAAACCAAACGAATAAATGAATTAAATGCCCAAGTAGAAATATTAAATGAAATTATAAAATCTTTAAACACCGAAATTAAAGTTGAAAGTAGTTTTATGACTAATTTAAAAATGGGTGCCGATGCATGTGCCAAGGTTACCAGCATAACAGCTCCAGTTACGAATTTAATTTCAACTGTTGGTAGTAGGTTAAGTGATAGTATAATTCTTGGAATTGCTGCCGATCTTCAATGAATTTTAAATTCCATCTGCAATATAGTTGCAGCTTAAAATAATATAGAAACAACAATAAATCTATGTGATAATATTATCAGTAAGAAATATCAAGCTAAATACCTTGATATTTCTTTTTTATTGTTAAAAATAGTGATGTTGTTTAGTAACAATTAGTTTAACACCAAAAATAATTTATAAATTATTTTTTATAAATTTTTGTAACGTTTGAAATGGGGTTTTAGTGTTTAAAGATGAATGAGGGCGTTCAAAATTATAAAAGTAATAATATTTGTTTAAATAATGTTGAAGTTCGTTTTGATTTAATTTTTTATCCTTAGAATAAAATAATTTGGTATAATGTTGATGGAATCGTTCAATCTTTCCGTTGCTCTGAGGAGAACGGATTGGTGTGGTTTCGTGAACAATTCCGTTTCTTGAAAGAAAGGTTGTAAAAGGCCTTTCTTTTACTTTGTATGATTTTTTATTACTTCAGTTAGTGGTAGTAAATTCCGGAGCATTATCAGTACGAAGGCGTTTAATTGTTATGCCAAGCTCACTAAAATCTTTTATTGCTCTTTGCGCGGCGTTAATGGCATTATTGGTTCCTAAACTATCATAAATATAACCAAATACTATGCGTGTCATTTCGTCAATGAAATCATAAATATAATATTTTTTATCAACCGGAAAATTTGATGTAGTAATGATTTTGGCATCCATTTGTAAAAGACCAATCTCGGAAACTTCATAACGCTTAAAATGGCGTTTTGTTTGTTTAATTTGTTGTTTTAATTCTTTTCAACGAGGGTCAGATTTAATTCAACGATAAAAAGTTTTAATATTTTTAGGAATTTCTGAATTTTTAACATCATGGAAACCAATTTTTAAATTGTTAAATAAAGACCATATTCCACCGGCTTTGATATTTTTGTAATCAAAATATAAATCACATACTTTTTTACGAGAATTTAAACTATATTGATAATTAAGATTTTGTGGTTTTGTAGTTTTAAACAATAACAAATCTAAATTGTCAGAATAATAAGCGGTCATAATTTTTTCTGCCCAACGATAAAAGGTTTTCGTTGCATTCTTAAAATATTTTTTAACAAGTTTTGTTAAAGTAGTTTCTTCAATATAAAAATAAGTACATAAATTTAAATAGGCAGTAATGCGTTTTTTAGTTTTATAGTAATAAGGATTACGACAATTAGCACTTAATCAACTTTGGATTTTTGCTTTTAAATCTGCTAAATCAGCTTGGGAAATAATATATTTCATTTTTAAACTCCTTAAATTAAGAAAATCGCATTACAAAAAATACGATTTTCAATAATATTTATTTAATTACTAATTTTTTTATTAGGCATTTTGGCAGAGAAAAAGATTAAGGAATAAGGACTTAAATTTCTTAATTTAATCACAATATCAACTACTTTTGGAATAGTATAAATTTTTTTACTACCAATAGATTGAAAGGTTCCATATTTTTGAAAAAAATCTTTTATAGGTAGAAAAGCTTGACTATCCATAAAAAAAGGTAAACGATTAGGATAATTTTTATTTTGATTTTTAACATCGTTAGGTAATTCAATATCAAATTTAGATAAATCAAAATAAACACCAGAATCAAGAACAAGAGTAATGTTTAATAAACTAGAAAATTTCAACTCACAACTGTTATTGCAAATATTATCTTTTTTTGATTTAGAAACATCTGCTTTATTACATCCAGAAATAAACATTATACATATTAAATTTAAAGCTGATAAAAATTTTCGCATAAAGAAAAACCCTCCCTTCAAAGGAATTATATTATACTTGGTACATAAACTTTAATTTTATCTACTATTTTGATAATATTATTTTCTTACTGAGGTACAAATGTTAGATAAATACAAAAATGAAAATGAGTTTTATAGTTTGGTGGGCATAAAAATGTTATAGTTATGTGTACCAAATCTATTATAAAAAATATTGAAAATATTTAAGAGAACTTTTTTAATATCATTAATAAGATTGCTAATGGCACTACAAATTCAAATAACATCTGAAATGCTGGAATAGCTTCAAATACCGGAAAGGCAGTTTCGGTAAAGTTAATCGTTGTTTTAGCAATATCGGCAATGGGGCGAATTAAAAGATTGATTCCAGAGAGACCAAGCAATCAATTTAACACACTAACAGAAGCGTGCTGAATACCACAAGATATTGCACTAAATAAACCTCAATAAGAACAGTTGGGCGTCGGAATTAAATCATTCATGTTTCCACTTATTCCGCCACCAATAAAAGCTGTTGAATTCAAAATGTTAAAATCGTATAAAGAATAATGATATTCAGTGCTTTCATTTTTCTTTTTATACAGCGGGAAGGTCAGTGTAAAAATATTAATCCCATACATTACATCAACTTTGGCATTATAAAAATGCAGTGTATTACTAGTAGCATTTCATAATTGGTTATCATATGCTTTTAACACATTAAAATCTATTTGGTAAGAACTTTTACCAGCATTAAAACCATTGGCGGTTTGTTTATCTTTAACAAAAAAATAGGAACGAAAAATCATATTCTTACTATTTTCGATTGTGGAACCAAAGTTAATTAAATACTGTTTGGGATAAAAGGTAATTAAGGAACGATAGAAAAAGCCCATTTGTAAAACATTTTTAGGAATTTGTTTCATCCCTTTGTAATCTAATTCTACATAAGTAGAATCATCCATGTCAAAACTGGCATAAAAAAATTGTACAAAAAAGTCACCTAAAACTTTATAAATTTTATTAAATAAACCATTAATAAAATCAATAGTTAAATTTTTTTGATAATAAAGCATAAAATCTTTAAAATCTGATTTTAATTTGTCATCATAGCGTAAAAAATCGAAAGTATTACCATAATAATTAATTTGTCCAAAAAAGGTATTAATAAAATCTTTAGTTCAACCATCTAATCATCTAAATTTAATCAATTGTTCATCATTTAAATAAAAAGTAACCATTCCTAAAACAATTTCAATTCTAAACATATCATTAAAACTAGAAAATTCTAAGATATCAAAAAAATATAATGAGTTTTCAGGTTCAAAACTACGAATTAAAGTAAATTTACTATTTTGTTTAAAACCATTTAATGCAATTGACATTTCACTCATATATTTAAAATTATCATCAAAGAAATTAAAAATGGGAACTCAATATAAATAACTATAATTAAATTTATCAAAATCTCGGCGTTGTATCATTAAATAATCAAGTTTATCTTGAAACTGATTATACTGATATTCGCCATCATTTTTAGTAATTTCGGTTGGTAATAGTTGTTCGTTATCTTTTTCAGGCAAAGGAATTTCCGCCGAGAAAAAGATTAAGGAATAAGGACTTAAATTTCTTAATTTAATCACAATATCAACTACTTTTGGAATAGTATAAATTTTTTTACTACCAATAGATTGAAAGGTTCCATATTTTTGAAAAAAATCTTTTATAGGCAGAAAAGCTTGACTATCCATAAAAAAAGGTAAACGATTAGGATAATTTTTATTTTGATTTTTAACATCGTTAGGTAATTCAATATCAAATTTAGATAAATCAAAATAAACACCAGAATCAAGAACAAGAGTAATGTTTAATAAACTAGAAAATTGTAATTCACAACTATTGCCACATTGACTGGAGTTTGAAGCTCGTTTTTCTCGTTTCATAAAGAATTGTTCCATATTAGGTTTTAGTGATTGTTTTGTATCAAAGAACGCCCCTAGCGGTACCAAACCAATAAACATTATAATAAATCAAGAAATAATCTTATCCATCTCATCACGCCTTAAAACTCTTTTTTATTGCTTTAACAGCATCAGAAAATTTATAATGTTGATGTTGCGGACATTCACAATTAGCAACTTGCATTTGATGCTTTCTAAAAACTTTATTAAAGTAATAACCCCTAATAAATAACTTAATAGCAGTTATTAACAAATAAACGATTAATAATCAAAAATACACTTTAAGAAATACATTTTGAAAATCAAACAATATAAAATCTTTAAAAAACTCATCTGTGTTAGTTCTAATTCTTGTTAAAAACACTCAAATTATAACGATAAAGCTATGAAGTATAATAAAAAAATGTATAAAACCTAAAACACTTTTAAATCATTTAATACCTAATATTTTCTTTAACTTTTTCATTTTTTAACTCCTTAAAATTAAATATATTGTTGATAAAATGCAAATCGTTCCTAAAATTTGGAAAATCGGATGTTGAGAAAATAACCTAATCATTGGTTTAAACAAATCTAAAATTTTAATATTATTTGATAGAACTTTATTAAAATATTCTAAACCCTCACGCACATAGGCTCATAAACCTAAAAAGTCGTTTAAAGCAAAAATAGAAAAAACAGCAACAAGAATAAATAATATTATTAATTTAAACATTTTCTAAACCTACCTTTTTATTCGCCGTCCGTGCTGGTTAACTCATGGTCTATTTTTAGGGCTATTACCACTAAACTTCTTAATTGAACCACTAGATGATTTTTTCTTAGCTCCTCAATTAGCAACTGATTTTTGATATTTTTTACGAAAACCAACTTTTGGTCGTTCAATATGAATACCTAAAATGCCACCAATTACAAGATTTATCACAAGCATAATTAGCGGAAAAATAATAATGCGAATATCTGTTCCAGGAATGGTTAAAGTTCAAATTAAATCAAAAACTTTATAAAACATATCACCAATCAAACTAGCCATTTTTTCTAAGTTTTCCATTTTTTAAACTCCTTTACTTATTTTTCTTCTTCAGATTATTTTTTAACTTAGTAAGTATCTTACTAAATTTTTCCATTTTTAAATATTCTAACGCTTCAATATCCATCACATTATCATTTCAAAATTTATGCTGATAATTATCATTCAAAGCACGATTACTTAATTCACGCAAGAATGATAAATATTTATTATCATAAAGGTTTAAAATTGACATCGGAATTTTCAATTTAAAGAAATAAATGTCTAATTCCGGAATGCTACGATACTTGATTTTGCGACCTTTTTTATCATTTTTAGCATTAATTAGCGTTAATCGTCATTGCTCGTATTCGCTTACCGATTTAAAAGTGCCGTAAATAACTTGTAAATAAGGACGAGAGATACTAACTGGTTTTTTTCTAATGCCAACAATTATTGAATTCGCAATATCACGAACTTTAACTCATATATGTTCGGCTCGTTGTCCGCTTGCTAATACAATATGGGTAAATTGTCGAGCCGAAGCGAAATATTCTTGTAAACCTTGAGTTACTCTATCATTTTCTTTATAGTCAGTTCCTTCTAAAAATAAGTTGGTTTCATCTCATAACAGTAAATGCTTTTCTTCTAATATCGGATAATTATAATCTAATAAAGACATATGCCCTAATGAAAGCATTTGTTTATCCGTAATCGGAAAAGTAGAAATCGTTTTTCAACCACTTAATAAGTAAGAAGCTAAAACCATTAAAGCAGTTTTGCCAGTTCCTAAGGCACCAATTACTAAATTTAAAGGTGAATTTAATAAGAAATTAATAAAACTACGACGAGCAAAGAAATGAGAAATTTTAGTATATAGAATATACAAAGCAATTAATAAATAAATAATATCAAATAATATTCGTCAACTTTGAGGATTATAATAATGCAAAATCGCACCATAAAATCACGCAATAATAAATAAAGTGCGATTTAAAGCGACAAAATCATATAATCTTAAATTTATTTTTTTAAACAATAGCATCACTTAAATCACACTTTCTTTATTTTTATTACTATCTGCCGGGCATTAATTTTTCAAACATTTTGAAAGCAATTAAAAATAAACCAATAATCACCCCAAGCAAGAAAACTCAATATGTAGCAAAGAAATTAACAACATTTGGCATATTACCACCAATAATATCAGTTCAAATATTACCGAACGCTGTAATTAATGCTTTTCATAAGTTAGTAACCGCTTGTTCACCAGTAATTTTTGCTGGTGCATCGGCCAAGAAAGTTCCAATCATATAATCACCCCCTTTCTAAACAAAATATGATTTAACCTTATAAAATAAAATAACCATAAATAAGATAATGAATACTAATACCATTCAAAAGGCAATATTGGCTATTAAAAGTCAAAGTAGTTCTTTGGTTAAATCAATTTCTTTACCAGAAACTCACGCCGGAATAACTTTAATTTGAATAAATAAATCTCAAAAATATGATTTTATCATTTCTCAATCTAAATCTTTTCAAGCAACTAAAAACATAATAATTACCGCTTAAAAGGTCAAAAGAGTAGAAAAATAATGGCTGAAAACAACATTACAATTATTAAAATTGAAAACAAAAATACAACTTGGGGTGGTAAATCGGCAGTTGGATAAATTAATTCAATTAACTCAATAATTATTTTTTTAAACATTTTCTAAACCTACTTTTTAATTTCTTTTTCATCTTGTTCTAATAAATTTCGCTTAAACTTTGCAATGAATATTCGCTGTGAATAAGTAAAATCTTTTGGTAGCTGTTTTGCTTCACTACCATATTTCTTTTTATCTTTAAAAAACCGATAAATATTAACAGCAATATAATATGCTAGTAATAATGTTAAAATCGTAAAAAACACTAATCCAAATATACTCATCTTTCTTTTCTCCTTAATTTTCTAATTAATTTATTTTTTTAAACAATTATGTTCAACAAAATCAAAACAAAGTCAATTATCACCAACTAAATCAGTTCTAACAGAATCAACTGCAGATTTAGACGCTCAAATTTTTTTTTCTAATCCGGTTTTTTTATTAATAGAATATATAAACTCTTGACAATAATCTTTGCCAGGCTCATCCACACTAACTCACATTTTCATTTCTAAAACTCCAAAATTAATTTTTTTACTACATTAAATCAAAAAATGCAATAACTTAGTTAAATAAATCAAACTAACATTGATAATTAACGGGCGGAGCATACGCTTTCCGCACCGTTTAAACACCTTAAAAACCAACCTAAATTTTTTTAAACTATATTTTTTTCTTTACCTCTATTCTTAAAATGCCTTAAAACACCTTTAAAATGAATTTTTAAAATAATTAAAACTTACATCCTTTTTAGCAATCTCTTTCTCCGCAACAAAAAAACCTAACAACTCATGACCTAAAATCAAACTAGATTCTTGACCTTTCTTATTATTAACTAAAACCAACTGATACTCACCATCTTTAATTATTCCGATACAAATAGAATTCTCATATTTTCCTTTATAAACAAATCGTTTTGAAAACCAAATACCAGTAGATTCATACAATCAGGGAATTGCTGGTGCTTTAATAAGTACTGCATTTTGCGTTTCTTTCAAAAGATATTTTTCAGTATTTAAAAAAATATTTTCAATATTTCTCATATACATACCACCCTTACAATATTTAGTTATATTAACTTAGTTATATTTAACTTAGTCTTTTAACTTAGTTCAATATATTTCTCTTTAAACTCTTTCTTTAAACTAAATTAACATAACTTGTTAGTAAACTTCGTTTACTAAAAAACTTAGTTTATCAACAACAAGGCACAAAAAAATACAAGGCATAACTAAAAATAATAAATATTAATTTAACCTTATATTTCTTGTAATAAATAAATGAGCTCGTATTTATTTATTAATTAAAAGCAAGTTTGTAGAAACCAAAATCTTGTCATATGTATATGGTTTCTACATAAAATTTTAAAATAAGTATTGCATTTGTGTTAAAAACATATTATTATTATTTTATGCTATCAATAGTCTATAGACAGCAACGGGGAAACCTTAATTATGTTGCCGAGGATTAAAAGGTATAGGATTTTGGATTACAAAAACTCTTTTAAACTCGGTATTACATACCGAGTTTTTTTATGTAAGATAGATATTGATTTCAGGATTAAACGGTTATGTTTAAGAAATTAGGAAGGGGTGGATGAATGGGACCAGCAATAGAAACTAAAAATAATATTGTTCAAGAGATTAAAACAAAGATTGCATCGTCAAAGTCAACAACTATTATTCATTATCATGGATTTTCTGTTCAAGATTTAACTAATTTAAAGTTACAGTTAAGAAGTGAAGATGCTAGTTTAAAAATTTATAAAAATACATTAGTAAGAAGAGCATTACAAGAGTTAAGTGTTAATAATTTAGATGATGTCTTATTAGGCCCTAATGCATTAGTGTTTTCGGCAACTGATGAAATTGTAGGCCCAAGATTATTAGCTAATTTTGCTAAGGAACATAAAAATTTAGTATTAAAAAGTGCTATTTTGGATGGTAAAGTAGTGTTATATGATGAATTACAAGTATTAGCCACATTGCCTTCAAAAAACAGCCTTATTTCAATGTTTGCTTCAGCAATTATTAGTCCATTAATTAATGTTGCTTTAGCAATTAAAGCCATTGCTGATAAACAACTAACAGAATAAACTGATATATAAAAATAAAAGGAGAGAATTATATTATGGCAGAAAATAATCCAATAAAAAAAGATACCCAAGAAGAAATAGAAAATAAAATTAACGAAGAAAAAACTGGTAGTGTTAAAAAAGGTAATAAAATAACAAAACAAGATATTATCGCTTCGCTAGCAGAGATGAAATTAATTGAACTAAATGAATTAGTAAAAGCAATTGAAGAACATTTTAATGTTACTGCTAGTGCACCAGTGATGATGCAAGCAGCTTCACAGGGTGATGGTAATGTTGCACCGACAGAGGTAAATGTTATTTTAACTAAACTTGGTGATTCTAAAATTGCAGTTATTAAAGCAGTAGCCGAGATTACCGAAAAACCTTTAATGGAAGCTAAAAAATTAGTTGAGGGTGAAAATCCAGTAATTAAAGAAAAAGTTAAACCAGAAGAAGCCGAAAAAATTAAGGAAAAACTTGTTGCTGCTGGTGCTGGGGTTGAAATTAAATAAATTTTAAAAAATGCCAAATTGTAAAGTTAAGTGCAACTAAATTATTTTTCTAACCAAATATTCGATTGGCGAAAGATAATTTAGTATTTTTCTTGGTCTTTGGTTTAAAGACAATATAAATTTATGAACTGCATTTTTAGTAGTGTTTGAAAAATTAAATTTTTTAGGAAATTTTTCTCTAATTAAACCATTAGTATTTTCATTAGTACCTCTTTGTCAAGGTGAATATGCATCAGCAAAATAAATTTTCACATTTAAATTTTTTTCAAGTTGTTGTCAATTAGCAAATTCTTTACCCCTATCAAATGTTATAGTCTTAACAAGATTATTTGGAAGAATTGATAAATAATGACTAATATTTTTGTTAATAACTTTAGTAGTTCTATTTTCAACTAATATTGCTAAAGTAAATCTTGATGTTCTTTCAACTAAAGTTATTAAACATGATTTACTTTTACCTCGTGATGATACTACAGTATCACCTTCTCAATGGCCAAGAGTTATGCGATTATTAACATTTCGTTCTTTAATGGATTTACCATTAAATTTACCCCGATTTTCTTGAGATTTTGGTTTCTTACCTTTTCTTCTTAAATTTTTACTAGTAACCTTTTCAAGTAATCCAGAATAAATTCAATTGTAAATTGTTTTAAAACTAATAATTCATTCTTGATGAAAATTTTTAATTCTGCCATAAATTTGTTCAGGCGATCAACCTAATAATAATTTTTGTTGTACATATTTTATTAATTCTCTATTTTTAAATTTATGAAAATAAACATGTAATTGTTTTCTATTTTCTGCTTTATTTTGTGCAATTAATGAAAAATAATGATTATTATCTTTATTTCTATTAACTTCTCGATTAATAGTACTAATACTTCGATTAAGATTTTTAGCTATTTCACTAATTTTTACTTTAAATTTCAATTGATTCTCAATATAAATTCTTTCATCTATGCCAAGATGTTTGTATCCCATATAAAAACTCCTTAAATTTACTTTTTCTAAAATAAACTTAGCATCATGAAATTTTTATATGAAATCTTTTGCAATTTTATTTACTTGCACTTACAAGTATAATTCAGCTTGTTATTATTTGAATTAAACCGTTATTGTTTTTTTTACATTATCTTTATCAAGGAATTTTAATATTTACTTATTTTTTAGTTTCAACAACGATATTTTTCCATTTAACAGAAATGCCAGTGTGATTTTATTTTATATATTATGTTATTGTTATTTTGCTTTGCTATGGGTGAAATAATTATGTTGGAAAAATAATGGCATTTTTGGGATATGTTTGTGTATGAGGATATTGAATGCTGGTCCCATATTTAAATTCATCATTATCTGTGCAAATGTTAAATGTTGGTAATGCTTTGAGTATTTTAATAAAATTACCTCATAATCAAGGAAATATTCTTTTTGATGCGGGAATTGATAGTTTGAATAAAAATAATTCATTAATTTTAGATTATTTAAAACGAGAAGGTATTAATACTCTTGATGCTGTGTTTATTAGTCATAATCATCAAGATCATAATAATAATTTACAATATTTACAGCAAAATTTATATATTAGCTGAATTATACTTGTAAGTGCAAGTAAATAAAATTGCAAAAGATTTCATATAAAAATTTCATGATGCTAAGTTTATTTTAGAAAAAGTAAATTTAAGGAGTTTTTATATGGGATACAAACATCTTGGCATAGATGAAAGAATTTATATTGAGAATCAATTGAAATTTAAAGTAAAAATTAGTGAAATAGCTAAAAATCTTAATCGAAGTATTAGTACTATTAATCGAGAAGTTAATAGAAATAAAGATAATAATCATTATTTTTCATTAATTGCACAAAATAAAGCAGAAAATAGAAAACAATTACATGTTTATTTTCATAAATTTAAAAATAGAGAATTAGTAAAATATGTACAACAAAAATTATTATTAGGTTGATCGCCTGAACAAATTTATGGCAGAATTAAAAATTTTCATCAAGAATGAATTATTAGTTTTAAAACAATTTACAATTGAATTTATTCTGGATTACTTGAAAAGGTTACTAGTAAAAATTTAAGAAGAAAAGGTAAGAAACGAAAATCTCAAGAAAATCGGGGTAAATTTAATGGTAAATCCATTAAAGAACGAAATGTTAATAATCGCATAACTCTTGGCCATTGAGAAGGTGATACTGTAGTATCATCACGAGGTAAAAGTAAATCATGTTTAATAACTTTAGTTGAAAGAACATCAAGATTTACTTTAGCAATATTAGTTGAAAATAGAACTACTAAAGTTATTAACAAAAATATTAGTCATTATTTATCAATTCTTCCAAATAATCTTGTTAAGACTATAACATTTGATAGGGGTAAAGAATTTGCTAATTGACAACAACTTGAAAAAAATTTAAATGTGAAAATTTATTTTGCTGATGCATATTCACCTTGACAAAGAGGTACTAATGAAAATACTAATGGTTTAATTAGAGAAAAATTTCCTAAAAAATTTAATTTTTCAAACACTACTAAAAATGCAGTTCATAAATTTATATTGTCTTTAAACCAAAGACCAAGAAAAATACTAAATTATCTTTCGCCAATCGAATATTTGGTTAGAAAAATAATTTAGTTGCACTTAACTTTACAATTTGGCAATATTTTTTTAATTTTAGGTTTTTTAACTTTTAATTTCTTAATAATTTCATCAGCAGTTCTTTCACCAGATAACACTGCTCCTTCAAAATAACCATTAAAATGAATACTTAACTCTGTACTTGCTCAATGAATTGCACCAATGGGGCGCCTTAAATATGGTCCATAACTAGTTCAACAACCAATTCTTAAACTACCTGAAAAACATCCACCTGTTCAAGGCGAATTTAATCAATCATATTCAATATACTGTAAAATATTTTTAGCCTCTTCACCAAAAAATAATGCTAACTCATTCAGTAATAACTTTTTTCTTTCTTCTAAATCCTTTTGAATTAGTTCTCTTTTTTTATTACCATAAATAAATCCTGTCAAAATAGCATGCGGATCACTTGGTGTGGTATTATCTGTTACTTCGGTAAGTCAGCCTTCTTGTAAATAAACATTACCAGAATTATTATCTTCAATTCAAAAAGGTCTTTCATAAACAAAATGAACTTTAAGAGCATCACCACCAGGAAAATTTTGTAATAAACCATAGTATTGTGAACCTAAACTTGGATGATAATGAATTTTACTTGCAAGCACAGGGGGAATTGCAATAATTAAATACTTTCCCTGATAAACATTATTATTCATTGATAAAACAGTAGCACATTCTTGATCATAATTAATAACTGTTACTGGTTCATTTAAAATAATATCTGTTCCTTTTAAATCACCAACCATTTTTCTAGCAATTTTATAACTACCACCAATAACACGATAATGCTGAGCACCTTTTTCAGAACTGGTAGCAACATCAAATCCAGCATTACTAGCAACATAAAATAATGCTTGCAACATTGAAATATGACTAGTATCACGAGATAATAATCCCCCAGCAATAATTCTTCCTACCATTTTTTTAGCATATACTGTTGCATCTTGCATTTCTAATCAATGTTCAAAGGTAATATTATCTCATAATTTAGCATTAGGATGCATTCACGGTTTTTCTAAATCAATTTCTTTTGTTAAGTTATCAAAATTATTAACTAACAACATTGCCTCTTCGGGAAACTCATCAATAATTTTACCATTATATTGAAATAATGTTTTACCTTCTGGAAAAGGCGGTGTTGTATATTTTTGTAACTTATATTTATTAATAAACGATAACATCCTTTGATGTTGTCAACCAACTCATTGACCGCCTAATTCAACTATTGTTCCATCATCTAAAACTTTATTTCAACTACGACCACCAATATCATCATCAGCTTCTAAAATTAATACTTTTAACTTATAAGGTTTTAAGCGTAATGCTGCCGCTAAACCAGAAAATCCAGCTCCAATAATAATAACATCATACTTCGTTTGATTATTTTTCATTACGAATGTACACCTCAATAGCATTACCTTAAAATAATTACTTAATTATAATTATATCAAAATTACCAGTTATTAGCAATACTACTAACTAATCGCAAAGATTATAAGAATAATATATAAAAAAATAGTAGAGAAAAATCTTCTCTACCACTTTAAAACATTATATTATATCATTAATGCTCAATAGCAACTTTAATCGCTGGTCCCATAGTAGTGCTAATACTAATATTTTTTACATAAGCACCTTTAACGGCTGCGGGACGAACTTTTCTAAGCGTTTCATAAATCGCTTGATAATTTTCCTTTAACTGCTCTTCACTAAAAGAAACCTTACCAATAATTACATGAACATTACCTTGTTTATCAACACGATATTCAATCTTACCCTTACGAATTTCTGCAATTGCTTTTTGCACATCAGTAGTTACCGTTCCTGTTTTTGGATTTGGCATTAAACCCTTAGGTCCTAATATTTTACCAATCTTTCCTAATTCAGCCATAATATCTGGTGTTGCAATAATAACATCAAAATCAAATCAATTTTCTTTTTGAATTTTTTCAATTAAATCCTTACCACCAACAAAATCAGCTTTATTATCAATCGCCACTTGGTTCATACTATTAGTTAATACTAAAATTCTTTGTTTTTTACCAGTTCCTGCCGGTAATACTAACGCTCCACGAAGTTGTTGATCAGCATGTCTTGGATCAACATTTAAAAGAAAAACTAACTCAACCGTAGCATCAAATTTTGTTATTGAAGTTTTTTTAACTAATGAAACAGCTTCATCAATTGAATATATTTTAGTTTTATCAAACATTTGGGATACTTTTTGATAATTTTTAGAATAACGACTCTTTTTAACAATTACCATAACTATTTTTGTTCCCCTTTTGATAGCTTTTCAACAACAATTCCCATATTTCTTGCTGTTCCTTCAATAATTTTCATTGCCTTTTCAATATCATTAGCATTTAAATCAACCATTTTATATTCAGCAATTTCTCTGATTTTATCTTTAGTAATCGTTGCTACTTTTTCTTTTTTACTACTACTTGAACCTTTTTCAATATTAGCTGCTCTTTTTAATAAAACAGCTGCTGGCGTTGTTTTTAAAACAAAATCAAATGACTTATCATCATAAGCAGTAATAACAACAGGGACAACATCACCCATTCTTGTTTTTGTTGCATCATTAAAAGTAATACAAAATTGTGGCATATTAATCCCTAATGAAGCCAATTCCGGACCTGGCTTAGCTTGTGCCGCATTAAACTGTAATTTAGCAATTCTTTTAATTTTTTTAGCCACGAGCAACACCTCCTATACATAATTGTTCTCGCTGTGGTCAACGATATCTCTCCCACATTAACCTATTTTTTTCAGGCTTATAATATAATAACATTATTACTGTCACAATTCAACATAACTACTATTAGAGGTCGCGTTTAGTTATCTTAGGTATTGCTTTGAAGAAGTAAAACAATCAGCTAACTATATTATTTAATTACTAAACTAACCCGCCTTTCCTTATTATTGTCATTTTTATTCATTACCATTTTATCATATTATTGAATTTTTACACAATAAAAATTATTAATATTATTAAATTTTCACTAATATGCTGAATTATACTTGTAAGTGCAAGTAAATAAAATTGCAAAAGATTTCATATAAAAATTTCATGATGCTAAGTTTATTTTAGAAAAAGTAAATTTAAGGAGTTTTTATATGGGATACAAACATCTTGGCATAGATGAAAGAATTTATATTGAGAATCAATTGAAATTTAAAGTAAAAATTAGTGAAATAGCTAAAAATCTTAATCGAAGTATTAGTACTATTAATCGAGAAGTTAATAGAAATAAAGATAATAATCATTATTTTTCATTAATTGCACAAAATAAAGCAGAAAATAGAAAACAATTACATGTTTATTTTCATAAATTTAAAAATAGAGAATTAGTAAAATATGTACAACAAAAATTATTATTAGGTTGATCGCCTGAACAAATTTATGGCAGAATTAAAAATTTTCATCAAGAATGAATTATTAGGTTTAAAACAATTTACAATTGAATTTATTCTGGATTACTTAAAAAGGTTACTAGTAAAAATTTAAGAAGAAAAGGTAAGAAACGAAAATCTCAAGAAAATCGGGGTAAATTTAATGGTAAATCCATTAAAGAACGAAATGTTAATAATCGCATAACTCTTGGCCATTGAGAAGGTGATACTGTAGTATCATCACGAGGTAAAAGTAAATCATGTTTAATAACTTTAGTTGAAAGAACATCAAGATTTACTTTAGCAATATTAGTTGAAAATAGAACTACTAAAGTTATTAACAAAAATATTAGTCATTATTTATCAATTCTTCCAAATAATCTTGTTAAGACTATAACATTTGATAGGGGTAAAGAATTTGCTAATTGACAACAACTTGAAAAAAATTTAAATGTGAAAATTTATTTTGCTGATGCATATTCACCTTGACAAAGAGGTACTAATGAAAATACTAATGGTTTAATTAGAGAAAAATTTCCTAAAAAATTTAATTTTTCAAACACTACTAAAAATGCAGTTCATAAATTTATATTGTCTTTAAACCAAAAACCAAGAAAAATACTAAATTATTTTTCGCCAATCGAATATTTGGTTAGAAAAATAATTTAGTTGCACTTAACTTTACAATTTGGCTTAAAAAAATAAATATCAAGTTCAGGAATATCACGATATTTAATGCGGTGACCTTTTTTGCTATTTTTAGCATCAATTAAGGTGTTTCGTCAGCGTTCATATTCTTCAATGCTCGTAAAGGTACCATAGATGACTTTTAAGTAGGGGCGAAAAATATTAACAGGTTTTTTACGAATACCCACAATCACATTATTGGCAATATCACGAACTTTAACTCAAATATGTTTATCTCTTTGACCACTAGCGAGAACAATATGGCCAAAATGTCGTGCCAGAGCAAAATATTCTTGGATACCTGTTTCTTCGTTTTTGGTATTATTTTTTTCTCAATCAGTTCCTTCTAAAAATAAGTTGGTTTCATCTCACAAAAGTAAGGTTTTGTCTGGCAATACTGGATAATCAAAGTCTAATAATCCCATATGCCCTAAACTTAATTTTTGGGTTTCTAGTAATGGAAAGGTTGAGGCGATGTGATATTTCTTCTTTTTTAATAATTTTGATGCGTACACTAGAAAAGCCGTTTTGCCAGTTCCTAATGAACCAATCACAATATTTAATGGTGAATTTTTTAAGAAATTAATAACTTTGTTAATTTGTGTTAAATTACTGATTTTAAAAATGAAAATTAAAATACAACCTGCTAAAAATAAATAGCTTACAATGTTTTTAAAATAACCGTTGTAAATGTATCAAATTGCTCCTCAATGTCATAAAATTAAAAATGAGGTGCGATTTAATTCAATAAAATGGTTATTTTTTTCTATTATTCATTTGCAAAATTTCATCTTGCACTTCACTTTATTTTTTTATTAGCGTACTGCTCCAAGTAATTTTTCAAACATTTTAAAGCAAATAAAGAATATTGCCAAAATAAATGGAAAAATGAATATTCAGTAGTCAGCAAAGAAGTTACCGACTTGTGGCATATTAACAGCAATAATTTCTCACATTTTAGTAAACGCTGTTATAATTGCATTTCACAATTTAGTCATCGCATCACTAGCTGTTATTTTTTCTACTGTTGCTGGTGCGTCGGCTAAGAAAGTTCCAAACATATAATCACCCCCTTTCTTTTTAAAACATTCATCATTTATATTCAAAGTTTTTCTTAAATTTGTTAAAACCACGGTTAACCTTAACACGATTGTATTTTTTCCTAATTAATTTTGAATTTCTTTGGGAATGCATCACAATGTAAATTCTTGACATTAATTTTGCTTCTATCTAAATACTGATATAGTTTTTCAAAGTAGCATTAGAATAAATCACATCATAATCGCCGTTAGTAACCAAAAGGCAATGTTTGTTATTAAAAGTCAAAGTGGTTTTTCCGTTAAATTAATTTCTTCGCCACTAGTAATATGAGCCGGAATAGTTGTAATTTGAATAAATAAATCTCAGAAAGTTTGTTTAATTTGTTCTCAATTAAATTCTTTTAAATTTACTGTCATTTTTTATCTCCCAAAAATTATTTTTATTGGTAAATACATAATTGAAATTAATGCGAAAAGAAAAGTAATGATAATAATTAATCCGGCAATAAATGCAACTTGTGCAGGCATTTTTTCTATCGGAACAAACAGTTTTAAGAATTCCATAATAATTTCTCAAAACATTATTTTTTATTCTCATTAATTTCTTTTGAATTAGGAGCTTTAACTCATTCTTCAAAGCGAGCAATAAATACTTTTTTGTCTTTTGTAAAATTACCAGTATTATTTTTAATGGCATTTTTATATGCCAAATTGTAAAGTTAAGTGCAACTAAATTATTTTTCTAACCAAATATTCGATTGGCGAAAGATAATTTAGTATTTTTCTTGGTCTTTGGTTTAAAGACAATATAAATTTATGAACTGCATTTTTAGTAGTGTTTGAAAAATTAAATTTTTTAGGAAATTTTTCTCTAATTAAACCATTAGTATTTTCATTAGTACCTCTTTGTCAAGGTGAATATGCATCAGCAAAATAAATTTTCACATTTAAATTTTTTTCAAGTTGTTGTCAATTAGCAAATTCTTTACCCCTATCAAATGTTATAGTCTTAACAAGATTATTTGGAAGAATTGATAAATAATGACTAATATTTTTGTTAATAACTTTAGTAGTTCTATTTTCAACTAATATTGCTAAAGTAAATCTTGATGTTCTTTCAACTAAAGTTATTAAACATGATTTACTTTTACCTCGTGATGATACTACAGTATCACCTTCTCAATGGCCAAGAGTTATGCGATTATTAATATTTCGTTCTTTAATGGATTTACCATTAAATTTACCCCGATTTTCTTGAGATTTTCGTTTCTTACCTTTTCTTCTTAAATTTTTACTAGTAACCTTTTCAAGTAATCCAGAATAAATTCAATTGTAAATTGTTTTAAAACTAATAATTCATTCTTGATGAAAATTTTTAATTCTGCCATAAATTTGTTCAGGCGATCAACCTAATAATAATTTTTGTTGTACATATTTTACTAATTCTCTATTTTTAAATTTATGAAAATAAACATGTAATTGTTTTCTATTTTCTGCTTTATTTTGTGCAATTAATGAAAAATAATGATTATTATCTTTATTTCTATTAACTTCTCGATTAATAGTACTAATACTTCGATTAAGATTTTTAGCTATTTCACTAATTTTTACTTTAAATTTCAATTGATTCTCAATATAAATTCTTTCATCTATGCCAAGATGTTTGTATCCCATATAAAAACTCCTTAAATTTACTTTTTCTAAAATAAACTTAGCATCATGAAATTTTTATATGAAATCTTTTGCAATTTTATTTACTTGCACTTACAAGTATAATTCAGCATATTTAATTCTAATTTTTATTTTGGCATAAATTTTATAAGCAAAATATGCCAATAGCATGATGTTGATAATAATAAATATTAATCCAATCGCAATATTCATTTTTAAACTCCTTTAAAATAGTTATAATTTATATCTTTTTTGTTGTTTTCTTTTTCGGCAATGAAGAAGCTTAATAATTCTTGTCCCTTAATTAATTTGGTTTCATTTTCTTTTTGATTAATTGAAATTATTTGATATTTACTATCTTTTATTATTCCAATACAAATTGAATTTTTGTATTTTCCTTTATAAACAAATCTTTTTGGAAACCAAATGCCGATTTGTTCATTAAATCAGGGAATTTTAGGTGCTTTAATAAACATTGCATTTTGTGTTTCTTTTAAGAGATATTTTTTAGTATTTAAGAAAATGTTTTCAATGTTTTTCATAATAAATTACCTTTCTTATAAATAAACTAAGTTATATTAACTAAGTTGTTAGTTAACTTAGTTTTTTAAACACTTATATATCGCAGATTTAAGTGTTTAACAAGCTTTGTTAGTAAATTTTGTTTTTTAATTAGATAAATATTTTAATAATTTTAAACTTAGCATACCCCTATATAGAAATTTCTACACTTTAATATCCGCATCCTACCCTTGGAACTAATTTAATAGCGTGTATATTTTTAGGAAATCCACCCATTCATTTTTTTATTGCAAAACGAAACAAATTGCTATAGCTAATAGGGTGCTATCTATTAACTGGTAAAACTTCTTTTGGTTATGGCGACCCCCCACAATTTATCGTGTCTTAATACATACCAACATCATTAATTCACTTGTATTTAATTTTCAAAGAACAAATTTTTAACACCTTATAAAATAAAAAGACAATCATTGCTGACTGTCTTAATACTTATTCAAATCTTTACCTACCTAACAAAACTTTATGCGTCCTAAGTAGTATTTAGTAATACCTTTGATTAATTACATTGTATCAAATATTTGCCAAGAAACACTATAATTTTTTAAATTTAAAATAAAAAAAGTAGTTAGTATTTTAAATACTAACTACTTACTTACAAAACTAATTAACTTTCTCACAATAACTAAATTCAGCTTCCACAGGAACATATCTTCCCCCAAAAACTTCAATATTAATTGTTGCTACGCCTTTACTATAATCCATACCAATAACTTCACCTTCTTTATTCTCAAAAGCTCCTGATAATATTTTAACTAGGTCTCCTTCTTTAAAATCAGCAACAAATACTTGTTGAACTTTTTTACTACTAATATTACTTTTTTCTTCACTGCGTCTTAACATATCTCTAGCTTCAGTACGCGATAATGGAAACGGTTTGGATCAATTTCCACTAGACCCAATAAACCCAGTAACACCAGGAGTATTTCTAACAATAAATCAAGCATCATCATTCATAATCATATTAACAAACAAATAACCCGGATATGGATTTTTGCCAATCATTGATTTTGTTTTTTTTGACATTTCTTGCTGTTTCACAATCCGCATATCAAAAATAAAGTCTTTCATATTTAAAGTTTCAACTCGTTGTAATAAATCTTCTTTAACTTTTTCTTCATGACCACTATAGCAATTAATTGTATATCACTTACCTAATAAATCACTAGAATCCTTTTCTTGTTTAATATCTTCTTTTATCATCTTTTTCTACTCCTTATTAAATAACTAAAATTTTACTAACTTCTAAAATTAATTGTAATAATGTTTGAACAATTGCAAAGAAAATTGCAAAGAAAGTAATAAATCCAACAGTTAATCAAAATTTTTTATTTAACTGCAAACTTTTTGCTCAACGAACACGACGCATTTCTCTAGTCATTAATAATGGTAAATCCAGTAAAGATTTTTTAAATCTCTGACCACGATTTCCATTTATTTTTGAATCTAAAATACTTTTTTTAATAATCGCCTCTTTAGTTTGTGAACTAACTTTTCTTTGTCCTAAAATCGGTTTAGTTTTTTTAACTTTTAATGCCTTATGTTCCGATTTTACCTTTTTTACTTTGTGCTTTTCTTTAGCCATCAATATTTATTTCCTCTCTAAATATTATCTTGTTTCCTTATGAATTGTATGTTGATTACAGTGCTTACAAAACTTTTTTAAAGATAATCTAACAGTTTGATTAGAACTATTAGTAAAAGTATTATAGTTTCTTGACAGACATTGATCGCAAACTAAAATAATTTTTTGTTGCATTATCTTTCTCCCTTTTATCCATATACATTATATAATAACAAAAATATGCTGTCAAATAACAATTATATTAGGGTCGCGTTTAGTTTTCTTAGGTATTGCTTTGAAGAAGTAAAACAATCAGCTAATTATATTATTTAATTACTAAACTAACCCTGCCTTCCCTTATTATTGTCATTTTTATTCATTACCATTTTATCATATTATTGAATTTTTACACAATAAAAATTATTAATATTATTAAATTTTCACTAATATATATTAATTTTATATTTTTACTTACTTAAATCTATTATATTTATTTGTTACAGCATTACCTTTATAATTAATTCAACTATCATCATTTTTATTATTATATTTATTTCATAATGAATTTTTATATATTTCTTTTCTGATTTCTATTTCTGAATTAATATTGCCAAATTGTAAAGTTAAGTGCAACTAAATTATTTTTCTAACCAAATATTCGATTGGCGAAAGATAATTTAGTATTTTTCTTGGTCTTTGGTTTAAAGACAATATAAATTTATGAACTGCATTTTTAGTAGTGTTTGAAAAATTAAATTTTTTAGGAAATTTTTCTCTAATTAAACCATTAGTATTTTCATTAGTACCTCTTTGTCAAGGTGAATATGCATCAGCAAAATAAATTTTCACATTTAAATTTTTTTCAAGTTGTTGTCAATTAGCAAATTCTTTACCCCTATCAAATGTTATAGTCTTAACAAGATTATTTGGAAGAATTGATAAATAATGACTAATATTTTTGTTAATAACTTTAGTAGTTCTATTTTCAACTAATATTGCTAAAGTAAATCTTGATGTTCTTTCAACTAAAGTTATTAAACATGATTTACTTTTACCTCGTGATGATACTACAGTATCACCTTCTCAATGGCCAAGAGTTATGCGATTATTAACATTTCGTTCTTTAATGGATTTACCATTAAATTTACCCCGATTTTCTTGAGATTTTCGTTTCTTACCTTTTCTTCTTAAATTTTTACTAGTAACCTTTTCAAGTAATCCAGAATAAATTCAATTGTAAATTGTTTTAAAACTAATAATTCATTCTTGATGAAAATTTTTAATTCTGCCATAAATTTGTTCAGGCGATCAACCTAATAATAATTTTTGTTGTACATATTTTACTAATTCTCTATTTTTAAATTTATGAAAATAAACATGTAATTGTTTTCTATTTTCTGCTTTATTTTGTGCAATTAATGAAAAATAATGATTATTATCTTTATTTCTATTAACTTCTCGATTAATAGTACTAATACTTCGATTAAGATTTTTAGCTATTTCACTAATTTTTAATTTAAATTTCAATTGATTCTCAATATAAATTCTTTCATCTATGCCAAGATGTTTGTATCCCATATAAAAACTCCTTAAATTTACTTTTTCTAAAATAAACTTAGCATCATGAAATTTTTATATGAAATCTTTTGCAATTTTATTTACTTGCACTTACAAGTATAATTCAGCAAAAATATTTCAAAAGATATCCAAAATATTATTAATTCTAAAAAAGATGATAAAATTAAATGAAAAGATTATTCTGAACAATTAATAGGTGGATGAAAAAAATCTAGTGAATATTTTGATGATAATAGGAAAAAAAATTTGATGAAATAAATTTTTTAATTGTTATCAGTGATTTTTATAATAAAAAACAAAAAGAACTGGATCACATTTTTAAAAACTATTTAACATTATTAGATCAAGAAATTGAAAAAGAACTTGATAAAAAATTTGATCAAGAAATTGAAAAAGAACTTGATAAAAAAATGACAAATATGAATTTTATAAAACTTCAATTAAAGAATCGATTAAAAATGTTTTTAATACAAATAAAATTACAAAAATTATTAACAAAAAAATTGAAAAATTAAAAAAACCGTTTAATTTTCCAATATTATATTTTAATAATTTCAAATATATAGATTTACTAGATGTATTAACTATTAAAAATCAATTAGATATTATTGAAATATTAATTTATAAAAACAAAGAAAAACCATATTTTAATAATCAAAATTATTCAAAATCTTTATTTTGAGCAATAGTTAATAGTAATTTAAAAATTATTAAATTATTGCTTGATAATGGTGCTGACATCAACGCAAAAGATGACGAAGGCTTAACACCTTTACATTTAGCAACAATTTTTGATTATATTGATGTTTTTAAACTTTTGTTTTACAAATCCCAAGAATTTTACAAAAATAAGCCTGAAGAATTTAAAAAAATTATCAACACAAAAGATAATGAGGGAGTTAGTATTTTGCATATAGCGGCATGACATGGTAATACAGAAATTATTAAATTATTGCTTGATAATGGTAGTGACATCAACGCAAAAGATAATAAAATGCGCACTCCTTTACACGTTGCTATGTTTAATAATCAAATAAGAGCTGCAAAATTTTTGATTGATAATGGTGCCGACATCAACGCAAAAGATAATAACGAAAAAATATCTAGTTTATTTATTGCATTAAATATTAAAGCAATAACAAATAACTGCTTAAATATTTCAAAAAAAATATTAGAAAAAAATTTTAATTTTAATGAAAAAGATAATTGTGGAAATAATATTTTACATATATGTGCAAAGAAAGGAAATACAAAATTATTTAAACAATTTATTGGTTTTGTTAATATAAACGAAAAAAATTTTTATTTTGAAACTGCGTTACATATGGCGGTAAATAATAATAACATAGAAATTGTTAAATTATTGCTTGATAATGGAGCAGATGTTAATGCAAAGGATGTTGAAGAAAACACCCCTTTACATATCGCATCAGAAAAAGGATACACAAAAGTTGTTAACCAATTATTGACAAACAAAAAAAGTAAAAATAAAATTAATATTAATGAAAAAGATAATGATTGAAACACCCCTTTACATATGGCGGCAAATAATAATAAAATAGGAATTGTTAAATTATTGCTTGATAATGGAGCAGATGTTAATGCAAAGGATGTTCTTGGCATAATTCCTTTATGTGATGCAGTAAATAACAATAACATAGCAATTATTAAATTACTATTTAAAAAAGAAAATGATATAAATATTAACAATAATAAAAATAAAAACACTTTATATGATTCAATTTTAAATTGACCAAATTTTAATAAACAAGAAGAAAATAAAATTAACCTTTTTTTAAAAAAATATATTGAATTAAATAATAAAATAAATTTATATAGTAATTTTTTAAAAAACGCACAAGATGAAAAACAAAAAACAGAAAACAATAACAATTTAAAAAAATTTCAAGATAGATTAAAAGAATTATTAATAATTAAATTATCAGATGTCATTACAAAAAATGAGTTAAGAAAAATATCAGATAATAGTCCACAAACAATTTTAAATTGTGTTAGAGAATTAAATTCTAACTTAGATATTGATCAAGTTAAAGTACAAGAAAATAGCATTACTGATACGACTGCAATTATTAAATCAACTGATCATAATGTTTATAATGGTGATTCAATGAAAGTAACATTTATCATTGATAAACGAGAAGACAGTAAAGGTTCAACTCAAAACTATTTTACTAATTTTAATAATGATGATGATAGTGTTTGTGAAATAAATAGAAATAATTATGTAACAAAGCAAGATTCTAGTGGTGATAATTCCGGTGGCGGTACTCCAAGAGTGTCTGTTGGCGAACGCCCGAGAATGAGTGGCGCGCAACAACAAAATCCTAAACAAAGACAACAAACTAATCTTTATGATGTGTCAGCAGATGGAAGTTGTTTGTTTTGGTCGGTAGCAACATCTTACTTATTGCCAATCCGAAATAACAATGAAGAATTTAGAAACCGATTTATTCAATTATTTGGTGAATTACAATTAAGTTATTTATCATATGTTCAAACTTTATTCCAACAATTTGATTTAGAAAATCATAGTTCTACACAAATTTTATATCAAGATGCTACAATAAATAGATTAGTAAGAGTTGTTTTTCGTAATCGTGTTGTTGATTATATTGAATCAAATTTAGATATAATTTTAAATCCACTAAGTAGATTAACATTTTCAATTATTATTCAAGAAAATAATGATATTGATATTAACTATTTAGAAAGAATGAGACAACAATCAACATGAGGTGGTACGCCAGAAATAATAGCAATGAGTAATATTTTAAATTCTAACATTAGTGTAAATAATGACGGATCTTATCAACCAATTAATCCAAATTCAAGTAATACCATAAATCTATCTTATGTAAATAGAAACCATTATAATTTTGCTTTGACACCAGAAGAAAATCGAACAAATCAATCTATTGCTATTAATGACAATCAGGGAAATATCCCGGTAGTTGATACAACAAAAAGACCAGATAATTTACCACCAACAACCCCATTACAAAAAGATGAATATCATTTTGTAGATAAAAAAACAGAAGAAAAAAGTTTAAAAAATGATGAAAATTTAGAAATTAACTTAATTAAAAACAATAATAAAATTAAAATCAAGCAAAATGTACCTGTAGTAAATAAACCAATAAACAAAAATATTATCAACGCACAAATAACAGCTACCAAGGCAATAAATCAATACAACGCTCTTTCAAAAGAAGAAAAATTAAAAAAATTAAATGAAATTAATCGTTATTATCAAACATTATCTGAAAATGATAAAAAAACTTTTAAAGAAAAATTAACAAATACTGGATTAGCAGCTTTAAGTGGGGGTGCATTAACAGCTTATGGAACAAAAATGACTGTTAGTAGTACTGCTGCTACTGGTGTCACAAATGCAGAAGCAATGGAAATGACCCCACTCTTATCAACAAGTACAACAGAAAGTTTAGCCGCCGCGGAAACAATTACTGTTGCTGAAACAGCAGCGGTTGAAGGTGGAATTATAGCAGGGGAAACCGGTACTGCTGCCGCTCTGGCTCCAGAAACCCTAGGATTATCCGTAGTAATTGGAGGATTAGCAATTGCAGGAACATGAATGTATTTTGCTTTTCATCATCATTCAACATCTGATATTGCGTTGCCAGCTTCAATTCATCATAATGTTTATGATAACATTGAAAAATGATATAAATTTCTCGCCCATGATAAATTAAAAATTAAAATTAACAAAAACACATGAAATGAAATTAAACAAAATAAAAATTCACAAGCAACCATTACTAAAATTATTAAAAATAAATTTATTATAAATGACCATTCTGGCTGAGGCGGGAGTGTCACAAATGAAGATTTCAATACTCTCGTAAAAGTAATGCTGCTTCATTTTGAACAAATAAATGGTTATTTTGAAATATTAGATAATGAAAATGATGGTTTTGTCATTATAACCAACACTGAAGGCGATTGACTAGGAATAGAATAAAATTTAACATTATTAATTAAAAAATTAAAATATTTCTTATATGTGTTGTGCATAAATAACCCGACTTCAAATTTTAATTTTAATATATTTGTTAATTATCTAATTTAAATTAAGATTAAAAATATTTTTACTAAAGCAGTATTTAAGTTTAAATACTGCTTTTCTATTTTGACAAAATAAAAAAAAGAAAAAATTGTTTGGTTGTTTAAGGGCGCGGTTATTTGTCACCATAGAATATCACCTTAGAAAGGTAGTATTTTAACAGTTTTTAAATTTAGTTATTAAAGGTTTAACCTTCAATTTTTGTTATTAGTTGTGTCCAAGTAGGATTTTTTAATATTGTTACTTTTAGATTAACGATTTCCTTTTTTTGAATATTACCGTTATCAATTTCTTCATACTTGATATTAAAGTTGAGTTTTGTAAGTTCATCAAGGATATTTTCATTTTTTGCATGGTAATTATCTATTATGCTATGTATTGTCTCTTCCTTAATTGGAGATATTGTATCAATTTTTATTCAGTTTGGCATATTTATTGGTCATTGTTGTGTATGTATATATAAATCTCATTTTATATCAGTAGTAGGTTTTTTTTCATCTATTTTTTACTAAGTAAACAAATCCTTTTTTTAAGTTTAATTCGTATGATTCATTCTCAATTTGTAATATTGGTTCATTTGTTTTTTTAGAACAGCCAACTATTGGTAATATTGTTAATGTCGAAAGAGTTATTATATTTAAAATTTTCATTATTTTAATTCCTTTATTACTTTATTTTTTCAATAGACTTGGTACATAACTATAACATTTTGTGCCTACTAGATTATAAAATTCATTTTCATCTTTGTATTTATCTAATATTTCTGCCTCACCGAGAAGATAATATTATCAAAATAGTAGATAAAATTAAAGGTTATGTACCAAGTCTAATATATATATATATATATATTACACGAAAATCCTTAATATCATTAGAAAAATGGCAAAACCGATTAAAAATTGAAAGGTATAGTAAAAAGCTGGTACTGTTTTAAAAACTGGAAAAATCGCGGTTGAAAAGTTAACTGTTGCTTTTGCAATAATTGCTAACGGGCGTAAAATTGTAATGATTCGTGATGTTGTCAGCATTCAGTTTATCATTTTGATACCAGCATTTTGAATGGCACATCCAATATCATTAAAAGTTGGTATTCATCGTCCAGAATATTTACAATTTGCTGGTGGAATTAAATCGTCTCATTCACTGTTATTTGAACCATCAGGGATAAAGGCTGTTGAATTTAAGACATTAAAGTCATAAATTTTAAAATTGTAGTTAGAGATATTATCTTTGTGATAAAGTGGAAAGGTTAAAGTAAAAATATTAATACCATAACGAATATCAATATCGGTATTTAGGTAATTGATGCTGTTAGCAGTCTTGCTGGTTGGCAAGGTAATTAGTTTATTATCATAGGATTTTAAGACATTAAAATCAATTTGGTAGATACTATTATTGTTTTTAAAGGCATCATAATTCTCTTGATGCGTTTTTTTGTCAAAAGTAAAGAAATAACTTCTTAGTAATAATTCTGAGTTTCCTATAATATTTACTAAGTATTTTTTGGGATAAAAGGTAATTAATGAACGGTAAAAGAAACCGATTTGAATAAAATAATCCTTCTTATAATTTTCTACACCCTTAAAATCAATTTCGGTGTAAGTTTTTTCGTCCATATCAAAAGTAGCATAAAATAAACTGGCAAAGAAGTTACCAAGGATTTCATAGATTTCGTCAAAAACATTTTTGTAATCGCTGTTGTTAATACTAGGAATGTTATTTTTAAAATATAGGTAAATGTCATTTTTTAATTCAGGGTCGTATCTCAAAAAACTAAATTTAACATTAAGATAATTTAAGGTACCAAAAAGGTACTTAATTAGGTAATAATCGTTAGTATTTGCCGTATCATATTTTCATATTTCACTTTCACCATGTAATAATTGTAAATAGTTATTACCTGCGATTAAGGTTTTATTAAAAGCTTTAATTTTTAAAACATTCTTATTAATTTCATTCTCACTACTAGAAGTCTTATGATGAAAATAGCTTTCATCTTTAAAACCATGGTTTTTAATGATAAATTCTTTGTAATAACCTTTTTCTAAGGTGTTAATGAAATTAAATATTGGCGTTCAATAGAGATAAGAGTAATTAAATTTATCAAAATCACCACGATGAATCATTAAGTAATCAAGATTATCAACAACATCGTTATAGTTATGGTTGCCATCAAATTTGGTGGTTTTTTCTGGTAAATCAATATCAGTTGATGGTCTTATTTGACCTTCAATTTTTGTTATTAGTTGTGTTCAAGTAGGATTTCTTAATATTGTTACTTTTAGATTAAAGATTTCCTTTTTTTGAATATTACCGTTCTCAATTTCTTCATACTTGATATTAAAGTTGAGTTTTGTAAGTTCATCAAGGATATTTTCATTTTTTGCATGGTAATTATCTATTATGCTATGTATTGTCTCTTCCTTAATTGGAGATATTGTATCAATTTTTATTCAGTTTGGCATATTTATTGGTCATTGTTGTGTATGTATATATAAATCTCATTTTATATCAGTAGTAGGTTTTTTTCATCTATTTTTTACTAAGTAAACAAATCCTTTTTTTAAGTTTAATTCATAAGTTTCTTTGCTTTCTCTTTTATTTCTAATTAGTGATTGTACTGTTGTTTTGTCATTGTTAATGTTTTGGGGAATGGTAAAAATGTTATTGAAACCAATAATTAACACGGTAAATATTTTCATAAACATTTTTATCACTCCTTTTTAAAGTATTTTATTTTTCATTGTTCTTTTGGTTTTGATTTTTTTAATAAGTCACTCAATGCTACAGTTTATAACTACTGCTATTGTAATGCATATATCTAAATACCCTAGTATCATAAGTGAAATTAATACTTCAAATTTTTCATATAATAATTTCAAATCATTAATTTCCAATTTTAAAAATGGAATGAAAAAGATAGTAATCATAAAAATGTAAGGTAAAATTCTCCATCAATATTTTTTTAAAGAATTAATGAGCTTGTGTGATTTCATTTTTTAAGGCTCTTTTTGCTTTAATTTTTTGAATAATAAAGCGGATTAATTTTTCAAATTTAATTGCAAAATATATTGCTCCGCCTCATCAAAAAACAAATATTCCTGCTAGCATAATACCACTATTGAACTTGCCGAAGAAATCAACCATTTCTTTATTCATAAAATCATTAAACTCATCACTTGTTCCAGTTATTCATTTAGTATCGATTGCTGTTAATGCACAAATCAATAAGCTTATAAAAATGAAAATGATACTTAATACTATTTTTAACCACTGCTTTTTAAAAGAATTTTTAATTCTTAATTTTAATGGCATTTTTTCTTTTGAATTATCTTTTTTAAATAATTTTACTAAAAGTTTTTTCATTTTAATTCTCCTTTCATATTTTTATCGTCCTTTAATCACAATAAATAAAGCAATAAGTACACAAGTGACACCAAGAATGGTAAAGATTGGATGTTGCGAAAATGTCCGGGCCATTGGTTTAAATAGTTCTAAAATTGTTAAATTGCTAGTAATAAATTTTTGGAAATTGGTAAGACCTTCGCTAATGTAGTTCGTTAAAGTTTCAAAATGACTACCAGCTAAAAGTCCAAGAACAGTTATTAAGATAAAAATAATAATTAATTTAAACATTTTTAGTTACCTTGTTTTGTTTTTATTGGTTTTATTTGTTTTTTAGCTTTTCCTCACGCACTTAAACGCCCCTTATTTTTAACAGCATATTGGCGTTGTTTTTCTAAATTAACTTGTTGACTACCAAATCCAAGAATAATTGCCATAAGAAATTCTACAGCAAGCGTTAAGAACAAAGGAAATATTAGTTGAATTTTTGTTCCCGGCACTTCAAGACTTCAAATTAAATCAAAAACTTTATAAAGCATTTGGGCAAGAAAGTCGGCCATTTTTGCGAGATTTTCCATTTTTTATTGTTCCTTTTCTTTCATTTTTCTTAAAAATTTGCTAAATTTATCCATTTTTAAGTATTCTAAGTCTTCTAAATCAATTGCCGTATCAGTATAGTGTTTATCTTCATAGTCAGGATTTACTTTTGAATTTAAGTAATCTCTTAAAAATGCTAGGTAAAAAGAATTGTAAGTGTTAAGTAATGGTAAAGGAATTTTTAGTTTAAAAAAATAAATATCAAGTTCAGGAATATCACGGTATTTAATGCGACGCCCTTTTTTACTATTTTTAGCATCAATTAAGGTGTTTTGTCAGCGTTCATATTCTTCAATGCTAGTAAAGGTGCCATAGATGACTTTTAAGTAGGGGCGAAAAATATTAACAGGTTTTTTGCGAATGCCCACAATCACATTATTAGCAATATCACGAACTTTAACTCAAATATGTTTATCTCTTTGACCGCTAGCTAACACAATATGACCAAAATGGCGTGCCAGAGCGAAATATTCTTGGATACCGGTCTCCTCGTTTTTGGTATTATTTTTTTCTCAATCAGTACCTTCTAAAAATAAGTTGGTTTCATCTCATAAAAGTAAGGTTTTGTCTGGCAATACCGGATAATCAAAATCTAATAATCCCATATGTCCTAAACTTAATTTTTGGGTTTCTAGTAATGGAAAGGTTGATGCGATGTGATATTTCTTCTTTTTTAGTAATTTTGATGCATATACTAGAAAAGCAGTTTTTCCAGTTCCTAATGAACCAATCACAATATTTAATGGTGAATTTTTTAAGAAATTAATAACTTTGTTAATTTGTGTTAAATTACCGATTTTAAAAAGAAAAATTAAAATACAACCTGCTAAAAATAAATAGCTTACAATGTTTTTAAAATAACCGTTGTAAATATATCAAATTGCTCCGCAATGTCATAAAATTAAAAATGAGGTGCGATTCAATTCAATAAAATGGTTATTTTTTTCTATTATTCATTTGCAAAATTTCATCTTGCACCTCACTTTATTTTTTTATTAGCGGACTGCGCCAAGTAATTTTTCAAACATTTTAAAGCAAATAAAGAATATTGCCAAAATAAATGGAAAAATGAAGATTCAGTAGTCAGCAAAGAAGTTACCGACTTGCGGCATATTAACGGCAATAATTTCTCACATTTTAGTAAACGCTGTTATAATTGCATTTCACAATTTAGTCATCGCATCGCTAGCTGTTATTTTTGCTGGTGCATCGGCCAAGAAAGTTCCAATCATATAATCACCCCCTTTCTTTTTAAAACATTCATTATTTATATTCAAAATTTTTCTTAAACTTATTAAAACCATGGTTAACCTTAAAACGATTGTATTTTTTCCTAATTAATTTTGAATTTCTTTGGGAATGCATTGCAATGTAACTTCTTGACATTAATTCTGTTTCTATCTAAATAATGATATGGTTTTTCAAAGTAGCATTAGAATAAATCACACCATAACTGCTGTCAAGAATCAAAAAGCAATGTTTGCTATTAAAAGTCAAAGTGTTTCTTGGGTTAAATTAATTTCTTCGCCACCAGTAATATGAGCTGGAATAGTTGTAATTTGAATAAATAAATCTCAGAAAGTTTGTTTAATTTGTTCTCAATTAAATTCTTTTAAGTTTATTGTCATTTTTTATCTCCCAAAAATCATTTTTATTGGTAAATACATAATTGAAATTAAGGCGAAAAGAAAAGTAATGATAATAATTAATCCGGCAATAAACGCAACTTGTGCAGGCATTTTTTCTATCGGAATAAACAGTTCTAAGAATTCCATGATAATTTTTCAAAACATTATTTTTTATCCGCGTTATTGTCTTTTGAATTAGGAGCTTTAACTCATTCTTCAAAGCGAGCAATAAATACTTTTTCGTCTTTTGTAAAATTACCAGTATTACTTTTAATGGCATTTTTATATTTAATTCGCATTTTTATTTTGGCATAAATTTTATAAGCAAAATATGCCAATAGCATGATGCTGATAATAATAAATATTAGTCCAATCGCAATATTCATTTTTAAACTCCTTTAAAATAGTTATAATTTATATCTTTTTTGTTGTTTTCTTTTTCGGCAATGAAGAAGCTTAATAATTCTTGTCCTTTAATTAACTTGGTTTCATTTTCTTTTTTATTAATTGAAATTATTTGATATTTACTATCTTTTATTATTCCGATGCAAATAGAATTTTCATATTTCCCTTTATAAACAAATCGTTTTGGAAACCAAATACCGATTTGTTCATTAAATCACGGAATTTTTGGCGCTTTAATAAACATTGCGTTTTGCGTTTCTTTTAAGAGATATTTTTTAGTATTTAAGAAAATGTTTTCAATGTTTTTCATAATAAATTACCTTTCTTATAGATAAACTAAGTTATATTAACTAAGTTAGTTAACTTAGTTTTTTAAACACTTATATATCGCAGATTTAACTGTTTAACAAGCTTTGTTAATAAATTTTGTTTTTTTATTAGATAAAGATTTTAATAATTTTAAACTTAACATACCCCTATAATAGAAATTTCTACACTTTAACATCCGCATCCTACCCTTGGAACTAATTTAATAGCGTGTATATTTTTAGGAAATCCACCCATTCATTTTTTTATTGCAAAATGAAACAAATTGCTATAGCTAATAGGGTGTTATCTATTAACTGGTAAACTTCTTTTGGTTATGGCGACCACCCACAATTTATCGTGCTTTAATACATACCAACATTATTAATTCACTTGTATTTAATTTTCAAAGAACAAATTTTTAACACCTTATAAAATAAAAAGACAATCATTGCTGACTGCCTTAATACTTATTCAAATATTTACCTACCTAACAAAACTTTATGCGCCCTTATATTAGGGTGGTGTAAAGTTATTAGCGATATATTCTTAAACAAACAACACTTATATCACACCTTCTCATGCTAACAATGCTAATTTAATTTCTACCCCATAAAGATAATTAATCCGCTTACTATTTTTATTAATAACCCGATGACACGGAATACTAATTGCTAACGGATTTCTTTTTAATGCCGACCCCACTGCTCGGACTGCTAATGGATGATTAATCATTTTAGCAATGTCACTATAAGTTCTTGTCTCACCATAAGGGATTTGCTTTGTTGCTTCTAATACCTTTTGACTAAACTTAGTTGTATTTAACATATAATCAAACGAAAATGCTTTTCTTTGTTTAATAAAATATTCAGCAATTTCTTGTAAACATTGTTTTATTTCTTTTGATAATGATGAAAACAAAGGACAAGCTAAAATAAAACTAATATTAGTAATTTTATTATTTTGACTAGTAACCATTACTAATCCCACCGGACTTTGATAATATCCTTGTTTCATATTTTTAACCTTGCCTTACATACAATCACGATTTTTTTGTAATTTAACTTTTGCTCGTTGATAAGCATTATCAACACTTTTATAACTAATATTTAATTTATGAGATATTTCTTCATTAGAATAATCTTGTGACTTTAATAAAATAACTTCATTTTCTAATTTAGTTAAAAATGACAAACCATAATTAATCCATTTAGGTTCAGCTACTAAATATGATTGTTCAACCGTTGTTCTCTCATATTGCGTATCATAACTAATGGCATAATTCATTACAGCATGCTTCTTATTAATGTATTTTCTAATATATTGTAATAAATCTCATTTTAATCTTTGTTGCATATAATTAGAAAAACTTTTATTTGCTGTCTCCCGATAAGTTTTCATACTGTTATAAAATGAAAAATATTGTAAAGAACTAAAATCACTTAACTCTAGAGGAATTGCTGAAAATTTTCGAAAAGTTATAAAAGTAATTTTTTCAATTAAATTAAAATATTTTTTTCATAAAAATATAAACACTGGTTGTTGATAGGCAATTTGGTATTGATATATTAATTCATTATCTTCCATTTAAACTCCTTAATTATTTTGATTATTCCGAACTTGATATAATAGCAAAGCACTAGCAACAGCAACATTTAAAGAATTAATATGACCTTGCATGGGTACTTTAACAATATAATCAGAATTATTTAAAAGTTTCTGACTAACACCTTTACCCTCATTACCAACAATTAAAGCAATCGGTTTTTTATAGTCAACATTATAATAATTAATTTCGGTATTTAAAGCACTAGCAACAATCCAAAAACCATTTTCTTTTAATGTCGTTAAAGTATTACTAAGATTAGTTACTTTCACAACCGGCACATAGTTAATCGCACCAACAGAAGTTTTTGCAACCGTAGCATTTAATTCTACTTGTCTTTGCTTCAAAATAATAACCGCATCAACATTAACTGCATCACAACTTCGCAAAATTGCTCCAAAATTTCTTGGATCTTCAATTTGATCTAAAATTAAAATTAAAGGGTATTTCTTAGTTTTTATTTTTTGTAAAACTCCTTCTAAAGAAGAATACACATATTCCTTAATTAAACAGACAATTCCTTGATGTTTTGAATGTTTAACTAATAATAATAATTGTTCTTTATTACTAATAACATAAGAAATATTCGCCTGCTTTAATTGTTCAATAATAACTTTTTCTTGTGGTAAAATAAAAACTTTTTCAATTCGTTGACGGTCATCAGCTAACAATTGTTTTAAAGGATTTTTACCATAAATATAATTTGCCATTTTTGTTACTCCTTAATAAAGAAAATTATTTTTGAACATATTTTATAAAATATTTTTCGCTTGTAATTGTTCTCTAATTTTATCTGCTAAATTATATTTTTTTTGTTTACGCGCATTTTGTCAAGATAATAATAATTGTTTCACATCATCATCAAACGAAACTAATGAAAATTGTAAACCTAAAAGAAATAAACATTGTTGCAGGGTATTAAACAATGGCAAAATTGCTCGCAATTTTCCTTTTAAAATATTATTAATTTCCTTAATAATTTGTTCAATTATTACTCAAGCATTAGCAAAGTTAAGGTTATCTTGTAAATAATTTACCACTTGCATCACAAGTTGTTCATTTTTTTCATTAGTATTAACCTCGCCATTTAAAAATGCGATTACTAAACTTTCTTTTAATATTTGATGAATTTTTGCAACTTTTTCTTTTCCTTGCATAATAAAATTTTTAGTAATATTTAATGGTTTAGAATAATGGGTTAGCGTTAATAAATATCGTAAAACATTAGCATCATAATGGTGCAAAAATTCTTTAACAACAATAGTATTTTTAAGAGATTTTGACATTTTGACATCATCATAAAATAGATGACCATTATGAAGTCATATTTTAACAGGTTCTTGCTTATTTAATGCCAACAATTGAATTCTTTCATTTTCATGATGAGGAAATATTAAATCAATACCGCCACCGTGAATATTAATCGGGTGTTTAAAATATTTATTAATAAATAACGCACATTCAGTATGTCACCCCGGTCTGCCTTCACTTCAAGGCGAAGTTCATTTTTGTCCCTGATCGGTTTTTTTCCATAAAACAAAATCATTAACATAATTTTTATTACTATCAATTGCAACTCTAATTCCTACTTGCAAATCCTTTAAATTTTTCTTTGATAATTGTCCATAAGATTGAAAATATTTTTCTATTGCTAAATAAACATTACCATTCTTAACATAAGCATCTTCAATTTTAACTAACCGTTCAATAAATTTAATAATATCAGCAATATTATCACTTACTTTGACAAATAAATTTGGTTCATAAACATTTAACTGTTTTAAAACCTCAAAATAACTTTTAGTATACTTTTCTGTTAATTCCTTTTCCGTTATTTTTTCTAAATGAGCTTGATGAATAATTTTATCATCAATATCAGTAATATTTTGCACATAAAAAACTTTCTGTTTAGTAACCATAAATAATCGCTGCAAGATATCAAAAATAACAATTGGTCGCATATTCCCAATATGAATATCACCATAAACTGTCGGCCCACAAACATACATTGTAACTATCAAGTCATTGATTTTAATTTTTTGTTGTTGTTTACTATCTCATATTTGCATTAAATTCACCTATATAATCTAAAAAATATTATAACATACTTAAAATATTATGGTAAGATTACCATATGAAAAAACATGTTTGAAGTATAATAACGATAGCTTTTATCGGTTTGACAGCACAAATTATGGGATTTTTATGACTATATTGACAAAAAACTAATTTTCAAAAAATAAGTAACATATATTTTTTAATTGCTATTAGCCTTTTAACAATAAAAATAATTTTCTATTTAATATTTAAAGTAAACAAATCTCGTTTACATCACAAAACACAAACGGTTAATTTAGTATTAACTGACCAAGAAATTGCTAAAGATTATCTTGGTTATCACCATAATGAAGACAAATACGAAAAATATTTACAACAAGTAAAAAAACTATTAAATCTAACTTTCTTTATTGCGATACTAAATTTAGCATTTGCAATTAGTATTAGTATTATATTTAGTACCATTTAAAAAGTGAGGTTGAATAACCTCACTTTTTGGTGCTAACTTATTTATTAATTCACGACTGTTCTAAAACCTTAAAGTATAGTTTATTATCATTATTACGAGAATAAAATCATCATCCCGCATAAGCAATAATATCACCATTACTATTTAAAATATGTCATTCATTATTTTTAATTTCAGCATCGTGTTTTCTTTGTTCACTAACAACAAGAGGTTTTTCTTTTTGCGAATGACTATTAAAAAACGCTACCGCATAATCACCAACCCCAACAACAGCATTAGCATAATCAGCGATTAATGCATAATCAGTCATTCATAATTTACGGGACTTTTTTAAAGCAATATTTTTATTATCACTACTCGTAATTTTACTTAACAATGTTCGTGATGGCACACCATCAATATTCTGCTCATTAATTTGTTTATTATTAATATATTCATTACTCATTAGTGAATGCCGATCTTGTTCATTACACGACTCATCAGTGACAATGCAATTATAATTTTTATCCAAATCATCTTGAGTTGTAATCTTAACTAATCGTGAAGTACCATCACGATTAGTTAGTTTTAAATAATCATAATCAGCATTAGCATCCATATATCCTCAAATAATACTTCGTTCACTATATGATGACAAATGTCCCATGACAACATCTTCATCCATTCTTAAAACTTTTTGCAAAGCATTTACTAAACCAGTATCAACTTTAATATGATTACTTATTTGTTTATCTTCATCTAAGACATAAGGATTAGCACCCATCGCATTTAAAAGCGCCAATTCTTTAAAAATTAGATTATGGTTATTAAAACTAGTTTGTTGTTTTCCATGAAAAGATTGCGTAAATAAACTGTTATTAAGTGTTAACGGTAATCAATCACGAGTTAGAAACATTCGCATTTGATTAAAATAATCCAAATGAGAAAGTTTGTCTTGTAAACCAATAGTAACTTTTTTTGATGTTTCAAAATTATCATCCTCAAATTCAGAATATTTAATTGCTAACGACGCCCACAGTGGTTTTTTGACTTTTTCTTCATTATAAGTTGCAATTAACTCATCATAATTAATTTTTGAAAAATCAAAATCCGCAACTTTAAAATTTTCATCATTCGTTCACAAAATTGGAATAATAAACTTTAAAAAGTATTGTTGAATTCAACTTGTTAAATAACCATTAAAACTAATTGTTGAATCAATTAAACGATTAATTCTCCCATTAGCAACACGCATTGCCTCATTAACATCATTCCTTGTTAATTGTCCAATTGCTTTTTTCTGATTACTTTGTGGTAAAAAAATTTCAATCGTTTTAAATTGCGTAAACAAATCAGAATTTTTTAATTGAAATAGCGTTAACTCCTTCTCAACATTACTATAAGTATCAATCCCATCAAAAATTCAATTATTATTTTCATTTTTAATCGCAAATGAACTGGTAGTACTTAATTTTTTAATATCATTTGCTAACACAAATAAATCTAAATACGATAATTTTGTTTTATCTTCATTTTTATCAAGCGTTGTTTTTCCTACCAATGCTAATTGTTTTTCGTATATTTCATCCAAATAACTATAAGCAACTTCACGATTGTAAACCTTAGGAATCGTAATTTCTTTTTTATTAATGTTACCAAAACGATTAGTTAAATAATTTCAAGTAACAGTTTTATTAATTCTTTCGCGAAATCTCCGACTTTCAACTCAACCACCATAATGATAACTAGTAGATTCATCATTAGCATATCAAGCCATTTTGTAAGTAGTATAAGTAGTAAACAAATAATTTTTTAATGAATCAAGTTTATTTCTTAAAGGATTATTGCCTTTTCTCGCAAAAAAGTCAGCAATTTCATTTTCTACATCACTTAAAATAGTTTGTAATAAAACTTTAACACTCATTAAGTTTTTACCTCATAAACGACCCATTGGCATACCTCGTAAACTATAATCTGGTACCCAAGGGGGCGGACTATCACCAACAATTGAAATTTTTTCAAAAGTTAAAATTTCTATTCCTCAAGGAACATTATTATAGAATCAATTTACCAAATCTGGTAATAGTCCTCAGCCACTTCGATAAACATTAGCTAAATGCGTATTTTGTTTTAAATCACTAACTTTAATGGGAACATTTAATGAGGACCTAGCATCATTAGTAAACTTATTAGCATCATATTCTAATAATTTACGAACAAAATTATCAGTCGCCGCAATAACAACAGGACCACGACGACAACTAACCGTCCCTTTTTCGGTAATATTTTCTTCACATTTAATAGTTTCAGCATTAAATCGTGTTTGTAAGTTAAGTGTTGTTTGACCCTCATAGTTAATAGTTGTACTGCGACTTAAAGTAATAATAAAGGGAATAATTAGCGAAAAGAAAAATATTAGCGACAATAATGCTAAAATAACACGATTGCGATAAGCACCATTTCATCATTCAAGAAACCTATATTTTCAAATTGTAACATTTCACTTCATAGTATTTATCCTTTTCTCTTACTTACTTCATTTCTTAAATTCTTTAACTGTTGCTAATACTTGATGAGTATTAGTAATATTATGTCACATTGGTATTATTTTCTCATTATAGTTATGCATTAACGGATTATAACTAGTTGTACTAATGACTTCACCTACCCTATTGATTGAAGGAATTGCTGAAATTAATGACTTAGTATATGGATGTACGGGATGATAAAATATTTCATCAGCAAGACCAATTTCTAAAATTTTACCATTTTTAATAACAGCAATCCGATCACAAATATAATGCACCATTCTTAAATCATGGGCAATTAATAAAATTGAAAGTTGATATTTTTCTCGTAAATCTTTTAAAATATTAATTACTTGTGATTGAATGGAAACATCCAAAGCTGATATCGGTTCATCAGCAACTAATAATGCTGGTTTCATTACTAATGTTCGCGCAATACCAATTCTTTGTTTTTGACCTCCAGAAAACTCACCGGAAAATCTACTACCATGTTCTGGCAGTAAACCAACTGATTGTAAGGTGTCATAAGCTAATTGATGAGTTTTAGCTTTAACAGCACCACGACTATATTCATTCGCTAACTGAAAATCTAAAAAAAGTTTTTTACTTTTATACAAGTTAACACCATATAACTTGGCTTCATAAGTTGTAACTAATTCCTTTAATTGACTAACAAATGTTTTTTTATTAGCAACTATCCCTTGATATTTTTCATTATGATATTTTTCATTAATTTTTTCATAATTATTATCACGAGAATTAATTTTATTTCGCTCATGTAATAATATTTTTTTAATATCTTGATTTTTAAAAACATATCCTTTTTTTAAAACTCTTAACTTACTTTTATATTTCTTAATAATTTGCTGAGTTTTTTCTTTATTAATTGTTTTAGTTGGTAATTTCAAAAGATGCTGTAATTTAGTTGTCACGGTATTAATATCAGCACCAAATTTTATTTTTAAAAGTTTGAAATCATTACGTATATTTTTTAAAGCCCTTTTCCGAGCTAGTTTTCGCTGTCAAGCTTGGGTTTTTAAAACATCAATTTGCTTTTTATCAAATTCAATTTTAGCATTAAAATTAACATTAATATCTTTAACCCGATTATAATAGTTTTTAAAAATAATTTCCTGTTCTGCTTCGCTAATAAAATTTTTGCGATCAGTTTGTTTTTGCTTATTTAATTTACTCATTAATGATTGTAAATCTTGCGAAATTTTTATTAATTTAATGCGCTCTTGTTTTCTAATTTGTTTTAATTCTTGTTTTGCCTCATAAACATCATTTCTTGTATCATACAATAACTGATACTTATATCGTGTTCCTTCTTTTTGTAAAAGATTAATTTTATTTTTTTCTTCGCGATTTTGTAAATCAATTTCTAATTTAGTAACTTTTCAATCACTTTTTCAAATATTTCTTAATTTCTTAACTTCTTTAAGATTATTTTTCTTTTCCGCAATCCGAATATCTTTAGTATAAAAACTATCAATCTCTTGTTTTCTTACTTGTAATTGTTGTAAATTACTATTAATAGTTTCTTGATGAAAATTAATTAAATTAGTAATTCGCATTAAATTATTATCATTTTCATAAGTTAAGCGCTCTTGAATATCATTCAAATGAATTAAAGCTTCATTTAATTTTTCTTTATAAATTGTTTCAACTTGATAAATTTCTTTTTCAATAAGTTCCTTTTTATCTTTTAAAGGAGTAATTTTCTTATTAAAAATCTTATCTCATTTCCGATTTCATTTTTTTATTCCTAATAAATTTTGTAAATCATTTTTATAAGATAACTGTTCTTTCTTTAACACATCATTTCTGGTAGCAATTAATAAGCGGTGCTTAGTTTTAGCACCTTTTAAAGAATAACGATAAGATGAAACAATATCTTGTGATTCATAACTAATACTTTTAATCATATTCTCTTTAGTACGATACCACTGCTGATAAATATTTATTAATTGGGCAACTAATAAATCATATTGCTTAATAATTTCCTCATCACAAGAAGTTAATTTCCGATATCACATCAAAGCAATTTTGCGTTCTTTTTTAAACCATTTTGCTTCCGCAGAATATGAATTATAGTTATTAAATCCTTCCAAAACAATATCCAACACCCGCTTAGAAGGATTTAAACTCGTTGCTGGATCTTGAAAAATCATTTGCACATTTTTCGATAACCACTCATTAGTTGTTTTTTTAATATCGGCAGGATTATGTGGTAATCGTTTATCTTTTATTTTAATATGTCCTAAAGCATGCTTATTTAAACCTAATATAGTTCGTCCAATTGTTGTCTTCCCACTACCAGATTCACCAACTAAACCAAAAATTTCACCTTTATTAATGTCAAAACTTACCTTATTAACAGCAATAAAAGGTTTACCTTGTTGACTATAAATCACAGCTAACTTATCAACTTTTAAAATTGTATCCGTAGAATTTGACATTATTTTACTCCTTTAGTTTATTATCTAATGTTGTTTTTTAAACTGATGATGGCGTTTTTTAATTATATCGGGAACATTAATTTTTATTGCCCGCGAATCATACAATCAAGATGCGACAAAATGCGTATTACTAATTTTAAAAAATGGTGGATGAGCAACAAAATCAATATCCAAAGCATACTCATTTCTAGTAACAAAAGCATCACCGATAATATTATTAAAATTAGAAGGAACACTTCCCGGAATTGAATATAACTTTTGCCCTAAATTAACATCTGGCATTGACTGAATTAACCCTCAAGTATATGGATGTTTACTGTTATATAATACTTCTTTACTTTTTCCATACTCAATAATCTTTCCAGCATACATTATAGCAATCCGGTCAGCAATTGAACCAACAACCCCTAAATCATGGGAAATAAAAATAATTGAAACATTAAAAACATCTTTAATTTCACGAATTAATTCCAAAATTTCTGCTTGAATTGTTGGATCTAACGCTGTTGTTGGTTCATCAAAAATAATAATCTTTGGTTGACATAACAGAGCTGCGGCAATACACACTCGTTGTCGCATTCCCCCCGATAATTGATGAGGATATAACTTCATTACTTGATTAGCATTAGTAATACCCACTCTTAACATTAAATTAATTGCATCTTGTTTAGCATCTTTTTTACTTGCGGAACGAAAATTTATTAATGCCCCCTCAATTAACTGTAAACCAATTTTCATTGTCGGATTTAAAGCAGTCATTGGATTTTGAAATACTTGTGAAATAACTCTGCCTCGTAATTCTGATTCTTCTCAATCTGACTCATCAAATTTAGTAACATCAATCCCATCAACAATTACCCTGCCCTCTTCAATAACAGCAGCATTTGATAATAATCCAATTAATGTTGAAGTAATAACTGACTTACCACTACCAGATTCACCAATAATTGCTAAAACTTCTTTTTCATAAAGTTCAAATCCCATATTACGAATAACTGTATTATGAGTTTTTTTAGCTTTATTGTAAAAAGTTACCTTTAAATCTTCAATTTTAACCATAATTTTCTCTTTTTTACTCATTATTGTGACTTCCTTATAATATCTTGAATGCCATTACCAATTAATTGAATTGCAATCGTAATAACCATTAAAGTTATTACAGGAACAATAATTTGTCGCGGATATACTAATGCCGTTAATCGTGCTTTATTAATCATATTACCTAAAGTAATCGCATCCGGCACTGATAAACCAATAAAACCTAATGAAGCTTCACTAATAATTGCAATCGGAATTGTTGCGACTAAACCAGTAATAATAATTGGCAAGGCCACCGGAATAAAATTAATTAATTGTTGATATCACGGCGTTCCTAAAATTTTTGAAGCAACAAAATAATCTAACTGCTTATTTTTTAATACTTGTGCTCTTACTTGCAAACTCATATTAATTCATCCCGTTAATGTTAACCCTAATGCCATCGTTCAAAAAGTTGGTTGCAACGCTGTTGCCACAATTATTAAAATTAAAATGCTGGGAATATTTGTTAAAATTTTAATAATAAACTGCAAAATTTTATCAACTTTACGATAATAACCCATTAATAGACCTAAAGTAACCCCAACAATTAAATCAACAATAACAACAACAAATGCCAAACCTAAAGAATATCTGGTAGCATGCCATAACATCGCTCAAACATCTCTTCCTTGTCCATCAGTACCAAATATATATCCGTTTTTTAAAAACCCATAATGTTGTTGTTCAGGTTTTAAAAGATTAGCATCAGTTCATATTAGTGGAAAAATTAAAGAAAGTAAAATTAACAAACCAAAAATAATTATTCCTGCTAAAGCAAAACGATTAGCAATAATTGCTAAATAAAACTCTCGCGAACGATTAATCGGTTTTGTTGCCAATTTTTCTGTTGTCAGAAAATTTTGACGAACTAATTTAAAGTTTTTAAAATCTTCAGAATTTGTTTTTTTCATTAATAATAATAACCCCTATCCAATTCTTGTCCGTGGATCTAATATCGTATATAAGATATCACGAATAAAGAAACCAATAACCGTAATAAAACTTAAAACTAAAACCACACCCATAACAACATCATAATCCTTAGCTTGAATCGCTCTAATTAGAATTTGTCCACTTCCCGGAATCGCAAACACTGTTTCAATAATAATTGAACCAATCATTGATGCTAAAACTGCTAACGGTAAAAAAGTGGCAATGGGAAAAAATGCTGGTTTTAAAACATGTCTTCAAGTTATTCGCCGATTTTTACAACCTTTAATTTTTGCAAATTGAACATACTGCGAACTAAACTCTTGTTGAATTGATGTTCGTAAATAACGCACATACCCAGCAACACTAGGAAGCGCAATTGCTAATGAAGGTAATATTAAAGTTATCGGATTTAAGGGGTCATAAATATATGGAATATGAACTTTAAAAGCAAATAATAATAGCAAAATCGCAAAAACAAACGAAGGGATTGCAAAACCGGCAGCAATAAACACTGTTGCTAAACTATCAATTAATGTCCCTGGTCTTCTACCAACAAAAATCCCTAAAGGAATACCAATACATAAAGCAATAACTAAACCAAGAAAACCAACGCGAAAGGAAACCAATAACTTTTGAAATAAAAATTGTTCTACTAATTGCTGGGGATACAAAAATGTTGAAATTCCTAATTGCCCTTTAGTAACTAAATTAGCAAAATATTTCCCATATCTTACTCAAATACTAAGATCTAAACTTAACTGGTCACGAATTATTTTTTGAGCATCTTTAGATAAACTAGGATCAACAGCTGCTTCATTACCACGAATCGCATTCATTAAAAAGAAAACAATTGTTAACACGATTCAAGCAATAACAATAAATTCAACAATCAAAAACACATATTTCTTTATAGACTGTTGCAAATTATAACTTAATAACATTTTATTTTCTCCTTACTAATTTCTAGATACTTAAATCATCTTTATTAAATGCCTCACATCCTTTTAAAGGAAAGATTGAATTATTTGGTTTATTTTGACAATTATATCCTCATTGCACCTCAGGCATATTTGTCCCTGCTGCTTGTGAATAACCCAAAATTCTTTCTCCCGCCCATCCAGCACTAGAATTACTTAGCATAATAACTGGTGATTCTAATTTAATTATCGCTTCTAAAATCGCATAAATGCGAAAAGCAATATGAGGGGCAAAAGTTGCTAAACCACTAATAGCATAATCTTTATCTTGGGGCATTTTAAAACCAGTTTCTTTATCAAATAAACTCGCTAAGCCATCACCAAACTTATTTTGTAAAATAGCATTTAATTGCTGAAAATTATCAATATTATTTTCCCTATTTTTCACTAAACCATTAACAGCAAAGTTATTACCATTAGTATCATACGGTGTAAATAAAGCATTTAACCACAAAAATTCAGATGGGGTAACTTCAAAGTCTTTAAAAAATGAATTAGAATTTCTAAGTTCTGTTACAGAATTAAATTTTTTAATAAAATTTTCATAAAAATTTCATGTTCCGGTTGGATTTTGTACATATCGTAAATCACCCTGATCTCAATAAACCTTAGCAAGAATTTCTAAATAATCAAAAGCATTAATTTTTTTACCTTTCACACTAGTGTATAATAAATCATATTCACCAACGCCTAATTTGCTTAAAAAGATTGACCGCGCCTGCCCTTCCAATTTAATGTTAATTTCTGGAAAATTGCGTTCAATTTTTTGTTTTAAAAGCAACATCGCATCACTAGCAGTTGTTGATGCTGATAAATCATATAATAATGTTAATGTCTCTTTACCACTACTCATTAACCGATATTTATTATAAAATTTTTGGGCAATTGCTTTATTATGTAAACGATCAGTACGATCAATATTTGCTTGCACTTTATCATAAAACACTCGTTGATCAAAACGATAATACGCTAACGGTACTCGATCTTGTTTTGCATTATCACCGACAACATCCACTTCATACTTTGGTTGTCCATTATCAGTTACTAAAGTTTCTCTAAAAGCCATATCATTACCATCATTACGACTTAATAAAGTTGTTAAAGTATCAGCCGGAATACCCCCATTATCATTTTGACTAAGCAAAAACTCATGGCGATCAATTCCATATTGAATCGCATTTCGTAAATACCGTCCTTTTTCATTATCAAATTTATTACTTGTATTATTAAAAGCTAAATATTCTGAATCTCTTGTGGACATTCCTTGAAATAAAAACCGGCGTACAACGGGATTATTTAAAAATCGTGGTAATAATTCTTTGGGAATATCTGATTTTCCAACAACACCCGATTCAAATAAAATTGATGATGTTACGGTATCTTGGACTACTTTATACTTTCAAGCATTAGCCGAAATTCTTTCACGATCTCAATAATCTTCATTTTTCAGAAAAACCGTATCATTATCAAAATCAGTACGATAAATTTTAAAAGCACCATTACCTAAAACCGTATCTTTAGAAGTACCTCAAAGATTACCATATTTTGCAATAACATCTTTTCTTGAAGGAAGTAACGCCGGAGAAAACAACTTTTTAATAAAATCTGCCGTTAACTTTGCAACTGCTGTCGGATTAAAACCAGTTGCAAAATTAATATATAATAAGTCATTACCAATTGCTTTAATCCCCAAATTATCTTCACTAACTTTTTTGTCTAAATATGCTTTAGCATTATTAATTCCCACTTTACTAGTATCCGTTAAATCATCAACATTAGCAGAACCATTACTAGCATCCAAAACATAACGAACACTATTAACAAAATCAGATGCCAAAACATTTTTGCCATCATGTCACAATGCTGGTCGCTCCTGAAAAAACTCTTGACCATTTTCGCGATAAGGTAAATCTTTATTAGCAAATGATGCATATCTTAGTTTGATAATAAATTCTTTAAATTTTCGTGATTCATTATTATTTACTTTATCACCATAATTAACAACAAAAATATCTTTCGCAACGCCATACCAAAATTCAGTTGTACTAGAAATTACTCTTGTACTTTCATTAGCAATAGCATTTAATTGCTGATTTAATTGACTAGGATTTGTTAAAACCTTATCTAAATCTAAATTTTCATTATTAATATCCATTTCCTTAATAACAACACCCTGATTGCCATTTACTTTTGTCATTTCTAACACTTCATTACTTGATTTTTGATCAGCCGGAGCATTATGAAATAATCCTTCAATAAAAGCAAATAAATATTGCGAATTATAACTATGTTTATCATATTTTAAATAATTCAATGATTTAATGGCATCCGCTTGAGCAATAACAAAATTAAGCGACATTGAATTACAAGCCACTAAAAATAATACTGAATTTATTATTGTTATTTTAGATAAAATTATTTTAAGTAGGTTTCTTTTCATATTTTTTCTTATAACCTCAAACTTTTTATAAAAAAGTGTGCCAATTATTTGTTTAGAAAGCACACTTTATAAAATGAATAACCAATGATGTCATTCTTTTTATATTAACAATAATATTACTAGATTTTTCTATCTATGTCAAGAATTAAATGCGGGACGGTCGCGTTTAGTTTTCTTAGGTATTGCTTTGAAGAAGTAAAACAATCAGCTAATTATATTATTTAATTACTAAACTAACCCTACCTTTCTTGTTATTGTCATTTTTATTCGTTATCATTCTATCATATTATTGAATTTTTACACAATAAAAATTATTAATATTAAATTTTCACTAATATATATTAATTTTGCTGAATTATACTTATAAGTGCAAGTAAATAAAATTGCAAAAGATTTCATATAAAAATTTCATGATGCTAAGTTTATTTTAGAAAAAGTAAATTTAAGGAGTTTTTATATGGGATACAAACATCTTGGCATAGATGAAAGAATTTATATTGAGAATCAATTGAAATTTAAATTAAAAATTAGTGAAATAGCTAAAAATCTTAATCGAAGTATTAGTACTATTAATCGAGAAGTTAATAGAAATAAAGATAATAATCATTATTTTTCATTAATTGCACAAAATAAAGCAGAAAATAGAAAATAATTACATGTTTATTTTCATAAATTTAAAAATAGAGAATTAGTAAAATATGTACAACAAAAATTATTATTAGGTTGATCGCCTGAACAAATTTATGGCAGAATTAAAAATTTTCATCAAGAATGAATTATTAGTTTTAAAACAATTTACAATTGAATTTATTCTGGATTACTTGAAAAGGTTACTAGTAAAAATTTAAGAAGAAAAGGTAAGAAACGAAAATCTCAAGAAAATCGGGGTAAATTTAATGGTAAATCCATTAAAGAACGAAATGTTAATAATCGCATAACTCTTGGCCATTGAGAAGGTGATACTGTAGTATCATGGGCGCATAAAGTTTTGTTAGGTAGGAAAAGATTTGAATAAGTATTAAGACAGTCAGCAATGATTGTCTTTTTATTTTATAAGGTGTTAAAAATTTGTTCTTTGAAAATTAAATACAAGTGAATTAATAATGTTGGTATATATTAAAGCACGATAAATTGTGGGTGGTCGCCATAACCAAAAGAAGTTTACCAGTTGATAGATAACATCCTATTAGCTATAGCAATTTGTTTCATTTTGCAATAAAAAAATGAATGGGTGGATTTCCTAAAAATATACACGCTATTAAATTAGTTCCAAGGGTAGGATGCGGATGTTAAAGTGTAGAAATTTCTATATAGGGGTATATTAAGTTTAAAATTATTAAAATCTTTATCTAATTAAAAAAACAAAATTTACTAACAAAGCTTGTTAAACACTTAAATCTGCGATATATAAGTGTTTAAAAAACTGAGTCAACTAACTTAGTTAATGTAACTTAGTTTATAACAAATAAGAAAGGTAATTTATTATGAAAAACATTGAAAACATTTTCTTAAATACTAAAAAATATCTCTTAAAAGAAACCCAAAACGCAATGTTTATTAAAGCACCTAAAATTCCATGATTTAATGAACAAATCGGCATTTGGTTTCCAAAGCGATTTGTTTATAAAGGAAAATATGAAAATTCGATTTGTATTGGAATAATAAAAGATAGTAAATATCAAGTAATTTCAATTAATCAACAAGAGCAAGAAACCAAGTTAATTAAAGGACAAGAATTATTAGGCTTCTTCATTGCCGAAAAAGAAAACAACAAAAAAGATATAAATTATAACTATTTTAAAGGAGCTTAAAAATGAATATTGCAATTGGACTAATATTTATTATTATCAGCATCATGCTATTGGCATATTTTGCTTATAAAATTTATGCCAAAATAAAAATGCGAATTAAATATAAAAATGCCATTAAAAATAATACTGGTAATTTCACAAAAGACGAAAAAGTGTTCATTGCTCGCTTTGAAGAATGAGTTAAAACCCCTAATTCAAAAGAAAATAATGCGGATAAAAAATAATGTTTTGAGAAATTATTATGGAATTTTTAAAACTGTTTGTTCCGATAGAAAAAATGCCTACACAAGTTGCGTTTATTGCCGGATTAATTATTATCATTACTTTTCTTTTCGCGTTAATTTCAATTATATATTTACCAATAAAAATGATTTTTGGGAGATAAAAAATGACAATAAACTTAAAAGAATTTGATTGAGAACAAATCAAACAAACTTTCTGAGATTTATTTATTCAAATTACAACTATTCCGGCTCATATTAGTGGTGGCAAAGAAATTGATTTAACCCAAGAAACACTTTGACTTTTAATAGCAAACATTGCTTTTTGATTCTTAACAGCGATTATGGTGTGATTTATTTTAATGCTACTTTGAAAAACCATATCAGTATTTAGATAAATACAAAATTAATGTCAAGAAGTTACATCGTGATGCATTCTCGAAGAAAATCAAAATTAATTAGGAAAAAATACAATCGTTTTAAGGTTAACAACTTTCTTAATAATTTTAAGAAAAATTTTGAATATAAATGATGAATGTTTTAAAAAGAAAGGGGGTGATTATATGATTGGAACTTTTTTCGCCGAGGCACCAGCAAAAATAACAGCTAGCGATGCGATGACTAAATTATGAAATGCGATTATAACAGCGTTTACTAAAATGTGAGAAATTATTGCTGTTAATATGCCACAAGTCGGTAACTTCTTTGCTGACTACTGAATATTCATTTTTCCATTTATTTTGGCAATATTCTTTATTTGCTTTAAAATGTTTGAAAAATTACTTGGCGCAGTCCGCTAACAAAAAATAAAGTGAGGTGCAAGATGAAATTTTGCAAATGAATAGTAGAAAAAAATAACCATTTTATTGAATTGAATCGCACCTCATTTTTAATTTTATGACATTGAGGAGCAATTTGATACATTTACAACGGTTATTTTAAAAACATTATGAGTTATTTATTTTTAGCGGGTTGTATTTTAATTTTCCTTTTCAAAATCGTTAATTTAACACAAATTAACAAAGTTATTAATTTCTTAAAAAACTCACCATTAAATAGTGTGATTGGTTCATTAGGAACTGGAAAAACCGCCTTTCTAGTATACGCATCAAAATTACTAAAAAAGAAGAAATATCATATCGCATCAACCTTTCCATTACTAGAAACCCAAAAATTAAGTTTAGGACATATGGGATTATTAGACTTTGATTATCCGGTATTGCCAGACAAAACCTTACTGTTATGAGATGAAACCAATTTATTTTTAGAAGGAACTGATTGAGAAAAAAATAATACCAAAAACGAAGAAACCGGTATTCAAGAATATTTCGCTCTGGCGCGGCATTTTGGTCATATTGTTCTCGCTAGCGGTCAAAGAGATAAACATATTTGAGTTAAAGTTCGCGATATTGCCAATAATGTGATTGTGGGCATTCGTAAAAAACCCGTTAATATTTTTCGTCCCTACTTAAAAGTCATCTACGGCACCTTTACGAGCATTGAAGAATATGAACGCTGACGAAACACCTTAATTGATGCGAAAAATAGTAAAAGGGGGCGTCGCATTAAATATCGTGATATTCCTGAACTTGATATTTATTTTTTTAAACTAAAAATTCCTTTACCAATATTAAACACTTACAATTCTTTTTACCTAGCATTTTTAAGAGATTACTTAAATGCAAAAGTAAATCCTGACTATGAAGATAAATACTATACCTGACACGGCAATTGATTTAGAAGACTTAGAATACTTAAAAATGGATAAATTTAGCAAATTTTTAAGAAAAATGAAAGAAAAGGAATAATAAAAAATGGAGAATCTCGCAAAAATGGCCGACTTTCTCGCCCAAATGCTTTATAAAGTTTTTGACTTAATTTGAAGTTTAGAAGTGCCAGGAACGAATATTCAACTAATATTTCCTCTATTCTTAACGCTGGCTGTAGAATTTCTTATGGCAATTATTCTTGGATTTGGTAGTCAACAAGTTAATTTAGAAAAACAACGCCAATATGCCGTTAAAAATAAAGGTCGTTTAAGTGCCTGAGGAAAAGTTAAAAAACAAGTAAAACCGATAAAAACAAAACAAGGTAACTAAAAATGTTTAAACTAATTATTATTTTTATCTTAATAACTGTTCTTGGACTATTAGCTGGTAGTCATTTTGAAATTTTAACAAACTATATTAGCGAAGGTCTTGCCAATTTCCAAAAGTTTATTACTAGCAATTTAACAATTTTAGAACTGTTTAAACCAATGGCCCGAACATTTTCGCAACACCCAATTTTTACCATTATTGGTGTCACTTGTGTACTGATTGCTTTATTTATTGTGATTAAAGGACGATAAAAAACATGAAAGGAGAATTAAAATGAAAAAACTTTTAGTAAAATTATTTAAAAAAGATAATTCAAAAGAAAAAACACCATTAAGATTAAAAATTAAAAATTCTTTTAAAAAGCAGTGGTTAAAAATATGATTAAGTATCATTTTCATCTTTATAAGCTTATTAATTTGTGCATTAACAGCAATCGATACTAAATGAATAACTGGAACAAGTAATGAATTTAATAATTTTATGAATAAAGAAATGGTTGATTTCTTTGGCAAATTTAATAGTGGTATTATGCTAGCGGGAATATTTGTTTTTTGATGGGGTGGAGCAATATATTTTGCAATTAAATTTGAAAAATTAATCCGCTTTATTATTCAAAAAATTAAAACAAAAAGAGCCTTGAAAAATGAAATGAAACAAAATCATTAGTTCTTTAAAAAAATATTGATGGAGAATTTTACCTTACATTTTTATGATTACTATCTTTTTCGCCCCCTTTTTAAAATTGGAAATTAATGATTTGAAATTATTATATGAAAAATTTGAAGCATTAATTTCACTTATGATATTAGGGTATTTAGATATATGCATGACAATAGCGGTAATTATAAATTGTGGTATTGAGTGACTTATTAAAAAAATTAAAGAAAAAAGAACAATGAAAAATAAAATATTTTAAAAAGGAGTGATAAAAATGTTTATGAAAATATTTACCGTGTTAATTATTAGTTTCAATAACATTTTTACTATTCCCCAAAACATTAACAATGACAAAGCAACATCACAATCACTAATTAGAAATAAAAGACAAAGTAATAAAGTTTATGATTTTGAAATCAGAAATCTAGAAAAAGTGAGGTTTTGAATTTCGAATTCAACAAATAATATTACACAAGTTCAAATAAATAAAATAGATAATAACAATCTAAATGAAAAATTACCAGAATTAAGAAATTTAGAAAACCTTAGTTTCTTATTTACACAAAAATTACAAAATAATCAGAGCAAACAAGATAAGATTAGACAACTAATAAATACAGTCGGCCAAGAAACCGCCATGCGAAATACATGAGTAATTAATAAAAAAATAACAATTAAAGCACAAGGTACAAATTTAGATGACTGCAAATATGATAGTTTAGGAAATATTAGTCCTGCTTATGATGATAATAAAATAGATTACATATTAAGAAGTACAAATGATTTTGAAATTGAAATTGAAAAAGATAGCACTGATATTGATTTACCAGAAACAACCACCAAATTTGATGGCAACCATAACTATAACGATGTTGTTGATAATCTTGATTATTTAATGATTCACCGTGGTGATTTTGATAAATTTAATTACTCGTATCTCTACTGAACACCCGTATTTAATTTCATTAACACCCTAGAAAAAGGTTATTACAAAGAATTTACAATTAAAAATCACGGTTTTAAAGACGAGAGCTATTTTTATCATAAGACTTCAACTATTTTACCAAATTCAGAAATAATCGACCCTACAAATGCAACCAAAATTGAAGTTATAAAAAAAATTAAAAAAAGACTTAATGAAACAATTAACAATCTCGCTGGCGTAAATAATGCAATTGAAGGCATCGATTATAATACAGAAATTAAAGATAATGACAACAATTACTTAGACGATAGCACTACTTTTGATTTAACAACAGACAATGTCGCTGACAGAACATTTACCGTTAAATTCACCGCAATTGAAACGAGTACACAATTGCAAGGAACAAATACGATTAAAATGGTCATTCCAAAACAAGATGATAACAACGATAATGTCCTTAAAATTAAGGCATTTAATAAAACCCTAATTGCTGGAAATAACTATTTACAATTATTACACGGTGAAAATGAAATATGAAAATATGACACCACAAGAGCTAACGATTATTACCTAATTAAGTACCTTTTTGGAACCTTAAATTACCTCAATGTTAAATTTAGTTTTCTACGATATGACCCCGATTTACGAAATGATATTTACCTATATTTTAAAAACAACATCCCTAATATTAACAATAACAATTATAAAAAAAATTTTTGAGGAAATCTATGAAATACTTGGTAACTTCTTTGCCAGTTTATTTTATGCTACTTTTGACATGGACGAAAAAACTCATACCGAAATTGATTTTAAGGGTGTGGATAATTACAACAAAGATTATTTTATTCAAATAGGTTTCTTTTATCGCTCATTAATTACCTTTTATCCTAAAAAATATTTAATCAATGTTACTGGTAATTCAGAATTATTATTAAGAAGTTATTTCTTTACTTTTGACAAAAAAATGCACCAAGAAAATTACAATGCTATTAAAAACACCAATAACATTTATCAAATTGATTTTAATGTTCTTAAATCTTACGACAATAAACTGATTAAATTGTCAGCAAGCAACACTGCTAATAGTATTAATTATCTTAACACCGACATTGATATTCGATATGGTATTAATATTTTTACCTTAACCTTTCCACTTTATCACAAAGGTAATATCTCTAATTACAATTTTAAAATTTATGACTTTAATGTTCTTAACTCCACAGCCTTTATCCCTGATGGTTCCACCAACTCAGAATGAGACGACCTAATTCCACCAGCAAATTGTAAATATTCCGGACGATGAATACCTACTTTTAACGATATTGGCTGTGCCATTCAAAATGCTGGTATTAAAATGCTAAACTGAATGTTGACAGCCTCACAAATTATTACCATTTTACGACCATTAGCAATTATTGCAAAAGCGACAGTTAACTTTTCAACCGCCATTTTTCCGGTTTTTAAAACAGTACCTGCCTTTTACTACACCTTTCAATTTTTAATCGGTTTTGCCATTTTCCTAATGATTTTAAGGATTTTCATGTAAAATGCTATAATATATATATATATATATATTATTGAAAAATAAAGTAATAAAGGAATTAAAATAATGAAAATTTTAAATAAAATAGCTCTTTTGGGATTAACAATATTACCAACGATTGGATGTTCTAAAAAACCAAATGAATTAATAGAACAAAAAAATAAAGTTTATGATTTTGAAATCAGAAATCTAGAAAAAGTGAGGTTTTGAATTTCGAATTCAACAAATAATATTACACAAGTTCAAATAAATAAAATAGATAATAACAATCTAAATGAAAAATTACCAGAATTAAGAAATTTAGAAAACCTTAGTTTCTTATTTACACAAAAATTACAAAATAATCAGAGCAAACAAGATAAGATTAGACAACTAATAAATACAGACGGCCAAGAAACCGCCATGCGAAATACATGAGTAATTAATAAAAAAATAACAATTAAAGCACAAGGTACAAATTTAGATGACTGCAAATATGATAGTTTAGGAAATATTAGTCCTGCTTATGATGATAATAAAATAGATTACATATTAAGAAGTACAAATGATTTTGAAATTGAAAATCATCCGTAATAACTAAATTTAAAAACCGTTAAAATCATCCCCTTAAAAGGTGATTTTCTATGATGACAATACTCTTAAACAACTAAGCAACTTTTCATTTTTTATATTTTAATAAAATAAGGAACCAGTAATTAATTAAAATTACTGGTTTGAATATTTTTCTTATTTTTCACAAGAAATTAAATTGTTGTACTTGTTCCAATTAAAGTGATTGCCTTTAAAAAATGCTGAATTATACTTGTAAGTGCAAGTAAATAAAATTGCAAAAGATTTCATATAAAAATTTCATGATGCTAAGTTTATTTTAGAAAAAGTAAATTTAAGGAGTTTTTATATGGGATACAAACATCTTGGCATAGATGAAAGAATTTATATTGAGAATCAATTGAAATTTAAAGTAAAAATTAGTGAAATAGCTAAAAATCTTAATCGAAGTATTAGTACTATTAATCGAGAAGTTAATAGAAATAAAGATAATAATCATTATTTTTCATTAATTGCACAAAATAAAGCAGAAAATAGAAAACAATTACATGTTTATTTTCATAAATTTAAAAATAGAGAATTAGTAAAATATGTACAACAAAAATTATTATTAGGTTGATCGCCTGAACAAATTTATGGCAGAATTAAAAATTTTCATCAAGAATGAATTATTAGTTTTAAAACAATTTACAATTGAATTTATTCTGGATTACTTGAAAAGGTTACTAGTAAAAATTTAAGAAGAAAAGGTAAGAAACGAAAATCTCAAGAAAATCGGGGTAAATTTAATGGTAAATCCATTAAAGAACGAAATGTTAATAATCGCATAACTCTTGGCCATTGAGAAGGTGATACTGTAGTATCATCACGAGGTAAAAGTAAATCATGTTTAATAACTTTAGTTGAAAGAACATCAAGATTTACTTTAGCAATATTAGTTGAAAATAGAACTACTAAAGTTATTAACAAAAATATTAGTCATTATTTATCAATTCTTCCAAATAATCTTGTTAAGACTATAACATTTGATAGGGGTAAAGAATTTGCTAATTGACAACAACTTGAAAAAAATTTAAATGTGAAAATTTATTTTGCTGATGCATATTCACCTTGACAAAGAGGTACTAATGAAAATACTAATGGTTTAATTAGAGAAAAATTTCCTAAAAAATTTAATTTTTCAAACACTAATAAAAATGCAGTTCATAAATTTATATTGTCTTTAAACCAAAGACCAAGAAAAATACTAAATTATCTTTCGCCAATCGAATATTTGGTTAGAAAAATAATTTAGTTGCACTTAACTTTACAATTTGGCAAATATATAAAAATTCATTATGAAATAAATATAATAATAAAAATGATGATAGTTGAATTAATTATAAAGGTAATGCTGTAACAAATAAATATAATAGATTTAAGTAAGTAAAAATATAAAATTAATATATATTAGTGAAAATTTAATAATATTAATAATTTTTATTGTGTAAAAATTCAATAATATGATAAAATGGTAATGAATAAAAATGACAATAACAAGAAAGGCAGGGTTAGTTTAGTAATTAAATAATATAATTAGCTGATTGTTTTACTTCTTCAAAGCAATACCTAAGAAAACTAAACGCGACCTAGAAAAATAATTTAGTTGCACTTAACTTTACAATTTGGCATAATATATTAATTATCGTATTGTATAGCATTGGGCTGAATTTTCACATTTCAAAAATACCAGTAAATAGTTCTTTAGTTACATAAAGAATTTTTCCAATACCACTAGCTAATTCAGTTGTTTGTTTAACGCCTGGAATATTATTGATAATCCATATAACGCCATTTTTTATATGACAAGCTACATTATATCAGCTACAACTTTCTGGTTTATATTCTCATCATTGTTTGTCTGGGTTTATTCCGTCTTTTGTTATTTCTTGTCAATTATAAATGCCAAAATTAAAATCATAATATTTATACTTGCTATCAATTTTTTGAGCTTGTAATTCAAAAATATTATAACCAACTTTTTTATTTTCAATCCGATTTGACTGTTTCAAAGCATATATATCTTTTTTATTTGGTAATACATATTCTTCGTTACCATTAATTTTAAAGCTATTTTTTACTGAAAAATCATAGTTGAAATTCTTACCATATTTTGTTTTGTAGAATCGATTTTGGTAAGCAGAATATAAGTGAAAATCTAAGTATTGATATTGATCTGAAAAATAAAAATAGCGGGGATAAATTGGACTGATAAAGTTGTTATCGCCATATCTTTAAAATTATTATCTGATGATTTGTTTAATCAACTTACTTTTTACTTATATGTTTTGTCTTCTTATAAATTAAATTATTAATAACAATCAAAATAACATTTATCCCTACTAAAAATGATATTCCCAATCCTACTAACAAAATATTATTTCAAACTACTGGTAAAGGAAATATCGGATGATAAAAATCAACAAACTCATAAGGAAATAAAAAAATCCTAATACCATCATCATATAATAACTTAGCCCTTAAATTAATAAATATGAGATAACCAATCGGATATCCTAGCATTCAAAATATTTGGCGAGTAAAATATTTTTTATATAAAATCTGAGTTTTCCCTAACGATAATAATAAGTAAATTAATGTTAATAATGGTGTTATGGCATGCATTGTAATGCCAATAACCCGATCAGCATTGGAAGCAAATTCATACGATAACCCTGTTCCCACACCATAAAATACTAACAACCAAAATAAAACCATTGTTACTGTAATATATATTGTAATACTAGTTTGGGTTGTCAAATTAGTAAACTTATTAGTTGCCGTTTTATTATGATAAAGTAAAGCATAAAAGAAATATAAACAAGCTAATATATTAGTTTGCACCGACCAAAAACTAACTAAAACATTAAAATTATATAACCGTGGTATATCAAGTTGTGAAGTTTTAGGATTAATATATCAATATTCAACAAATACCCCATAAACGACACCAGCTAAAAAGAAACTAAATAAAATTAAAAATGTCATTAACTTATAAACAAATTTTCAATCTTTTAGCAAAACTAAGGCATTAGCAACACTAGTAAAAAACAATATTTTACTTTTACTAAAAAATCGTTTAAAAAAATTCTTCATTATATCCCTACTCTACATTTTCTTGATGAGAATTAAGTTCTTTTTGCAAAAAATATTTATCATAATAAATTTTTAAAATTGTTTTAAAAATTATAAAATATATTGCAATTCGTAATGGCATTAATAATAATTCTTTAACTAATCGTGGTAATAAAGAAACTAAATAATCAATATCATAAAATACTAAAAAATGTAATGGCGATAAAATTCACGAATTAATTAATGTTAAAAATAATTGTAAAATAATAATAATGAAAATCAATGCATTATTAAATTTCTCAGTAACACTATTTTGTTTTTGATTATTTCAAGTTATTCACAAAATTAAAATTAAAACTAATTCCACAGCCATAAATAAAGTAGAAATAAAAATCCCAGAAATTACCATATAAAGTAAATCTCATTTAACACTAAAAACTTTATTATTTTTCAATGAAAAAGAGTAAACAAAATCAGAGAAAAATATTAAATAAAAACTTAAAATTAATAAAGCAACCAAAATAAATTGCATTACAGTAAAAAATAACAAATACTTCTTAAAATTAAATTGACAATTACGAAGTTTACTATAAACAATTCCCGCAATTCCTGCAAGAACCCCAACAATGGGTTCTTGAATTGCCATAATTGGACTATAAAATGTAGGTTTTAAGATAAACAATGTTGTATCGGAAATAAAACCAAAAATAAAACCAAAAAATGGTCCATGTAAAAAACTAAAAAGCACATTAGGGATAAAACCAAAACCAATTACCATTGTTCCTTTACCACCAACACCCAATTTTAAACTAAAACCTAAAAATTTAACAATAACTATTGTTAATGCTAACATTACAGCTGCTAAGGCAATACTACGAGTATTGAAATTTTTATTAAAATCCAATTTTAAATATTTTAAAATTGAATAAAAATTTTTACGAAAATAATACTTTGTAATTTGTAACCAAACATTTAGCCTTTTCATCTAAATAACACTCCTTATAAATGTTAACGATCTTCATTAATTAATGGTCTAATAGTTTTTCAAGTAACATAAATAATTACCGTATTAAAAAATATTTTAATCGGGGCCATCGCCAATCGTGGAATCATTGCTAAACCATAATCCTCAGTACGATTAGTTAACAGACTGACATCCCCCCAAGATGCAATTAACACCGTAACAATATATTCATTAATAACTGCTAACAAAATAATCGGAACTAAATCATTAAAACCTTTTGTATCCTTTTTTATAAAACGAAAATACATTCAAGTTGCCCAAACAACAACTAAAATTAAAACTGTCCCAATACTAATAATTAGCATCATAATTCATTTCTTAATCGGAACATTTTTTGTAAAAGGAACTTCATCAACAGCAAAATCAGCAAATTGCGGAGCATAATAAGTCATTACTAAAGCAGCGGTTCCAAAACCAATAATAAAAATATTAGTTATTAAAATTAAAATTCATGACTTTTGATGAAACATTCGCCGCAAATCACCAGCAATACCAGAAATAAAACCAAAACCAATAACCGTCACAATATACGCAGGATGAATATATGACGGAACAAACATCATTACTAAAATATCAGTAATCAAAGCACACAAAATACCAATTACGGGACCAAAAATATAACCCGTAATCTTAATCATCAAACCTTCAATAGCTATTCTAATCGGCGGTAAAACCGCTGCTGGCATATACAATGCAATAACAACAGTTGTTACTACCGATACCGTTGATAACATCGCAATATAAGCAATATTTTTCGTTGTTAAACGAAGTCCACGATATCGTTCTTTTTTTATAAACATTGAAAGCCCTGTCATTAAAATATAAGACAATGCTGCTAAAACTAATGCTCCCGCAACAATATACGCTGTTCTAATATCAAATAACGACAAACCATTTTTATTACTATTAAAGAAAATCATTAATCTAGTTTCCTTTCTAAAGAAAAACTATAACTGCCAATCAATCGGCTTCTTATTATGCTTTATCAAGTATTCATTAATCTTACTAAAATACTTTTGATTAAAAAACCCATAATGTGCTCCCATAAGAATAAGATGCTTTTGGTCATTAATTAAATTAATCTTTGCTTGTGCTTTTTTACCTCATAAAACAAAAATATCATTATTATGATAATTGTCAATATATTTTATGAGATTATCAGTAAATTGTTGCCAATTAAAATTAGCATGTGAAAATGGTTGATCTTTTTGTACTGTTAAAACAGTATTTAAAAGAAAAACACCACTTCGGACTCATTTAGTTAAATCACCATTTTGTACAATAATTCCTAAATCATTTTCCAATTCTACAAAAATATTTTTTAAACTTGGTGGCAACTTAACACCTTGATTAACACCAAAAGCCAAACCATTAGCTTGGTTTGGTTGATGATACGGATCTTGTCCTAAAATAACTACTTTAATATCATTAAAACTAACAATTTTTAATAACCTTAAAATATCTTGTGACTGTGGATAACATTGATTATTTTTATATGCTAATGATACTTTGCTAACTAATTCAATAAAATAAGGTTGAGTAGTTTGACTAATAAGAAAATCTTTCCAACTAGGATGAATATTTTGGAACATATTTTTAATTAATCACTAAATAATTCTTTAATTTTATCACTAATACCACCAACATTTATTCCGACTAAAACCCCTAAAATACCAAAACCAACAATGACCACTGCCAAAATAATAAGCACAACCCACACTCAAGTTTTAATCTTTTTATTATTATCTATAAAACCTTCTTCATTACCTTGTTGTAAAGCATCCATATTACTAATAGTAAAACCACTTTTCAATTTTTGTTCAACATCAGCTTTTTCTAAATCAATAGTTCCTGATGAATTAATCTTTGACTGCTTAGCGTTATTAAATACAAAACTACTTGGTTTACTATTTACCCCCAACTTATTTTCGGTTCCATTACTCTGTGATTGCTTTTTTTTAACGACATCATCCAAATGTTGACGAAACTTATCAAGTTTAAGTTTTCGCTCATCAACTTTTTGTTCTGATTGTTGTAAACTATGACCATTCAATTGTGATCGATATTCTTGTTCATTAAATAACTGCTCATTTAACATACTATTAGTCATATTAATTGTTGGTTCAAATTTTTCTCTAACAACTAGATTAGGATTAGGTCCTTGCTGTGGTTGTAGGTGGGGGTCATTAACAACAAAATTGCTATTATTTGGATACATATTACCATTTACCATTGATGTTCCATATGGATATGGATGTTGTCTACCGATTGGTGGTTGATGATACGGATTTTGTAATATTGGTGCATTTTGATTTGGACAATAATTATTTATTATTGGTAAAGCAGGATAATGTTGTTTATGTGATATTGTTATTTGTTGTGACATATGATATTGTCTTTTAATAAATGCAATAGCTTCTGGCATTAGCATAAAAATTGCTACTTCTTGATCATATAGGTTATAAACTACATAACCTCGTTGTTCCACTAAAATATACATTACAACGCTGTCCTTTCCGTAAAAAATTAATATAAATATATTTTGAATTATATCACAAATTTAAAAAAAGCAAAAGCACACCATTCTTAAATATAAGAATGGTGTAAAATTTAATTATAACAAATATTTAAATATATAATTAAGAAAATTTAATATTAATTTTAAAAATAACTAATAAAAAAAATATTAACAAAACTTCATCAAGTTTTAATGCCAAATTGTAAAGTTAAGTGCAACTAAATTATTTTTCTAACCAAATATTCGATTGGCGAAAGATAATTTAGTATTTTTCTTGGTCTTTGGTTTAAAGACAATATAAATTTATGAACTGCATTTTTAGTAGTGTTTGAAAAATTAAATTTTTTAGGAAATTTTTCTCTAATTAAACCATTAGTATTTTCATTAGTACCTCTTTGTCAAGGTGAATATGCATCAGCAAAATAAATTTTCACATTTAAATTTTTTTCAAGTTGTTGTCAATTAGCAAATTCTTTACCCCTATCAAATGTTATAGTCTTAACAAGATTATTTGGAAGAATTGATAAATAATGACTAATATTTTTGTTAATAACTTTAGTAGTTCTATTTTCAACTAATATTGCTAAAGTAAATTTTGATGTTCTTTCAACTAAAGTTATTAAACATGATTTACTTTTACCTCGTGATGATACTACAGTATCACCTTCTCAATGGCCAAGAGTTATGCGATTATTAACATTTCGTTCTTTAATGGATTTACCATTAAATTTACCCCGATTTTCTTGAGATTTTCGTTTCTTACCTTTTCTTCTTAAATTTTTACTAGTAACCTTTTCAAGTAATCCAGAATAAATTCAATTGTAAATTGTTTTAAAACTAATAATTCATTCTTGATGAAAATTTTTAATTCTGCCATAAATTTGTTCAGGCGATCAACCTAATAATAATTTTTGTTGTACATATTTTACTAATTCTCTATTTTTAAATTTATGAAAATAAACATGTAATTGTTTTCTATTTTCTGCTTTATTTTGTGCAATTAATGAAAAATAATGATTATTATCTTTATTTCTATTAACTTCTCGATTAATAGTACTAATACTTCGATTAAGATTTTTAGCTATTTCACTAATTTTTACTTTAAATTTCAATTGATTCTCAATATAAATTCTTTCATCTATGCCAAGATGTTTGTATCCCATATAAAAATTCCTTAAATTTACTTTTTCTAAAATAAACTTAGCATCATGAAATTTTTATATGAAATCTTTTGCAATTTTATTTACTTGCACTTACAAGTATAATTCAGCTAATATAATTTTTTATTATTTTATTCAATATTTTTAAAATACACTTCAACTGTTCCCTTTTCAATACCAATATTAAATCTAATCCACGCAGCACTTTCACCATCTTCTAATGACCCGTCATCAATTTCTGCCGATGAATCATCAATTGTGAAATTAATTCCACGAATTTCATTACCAAATTCGTTATCTAATGTTTCTTTTACTTTAACAAGCACTTTACTTCAAGAATCAGTTGATTTAATACCTTTTAAATCAAATCGATTTTTTTCATTAAATTTCTTTAAAAATTCTTTAACTTCGTTAATTAAATCCATATTAGTTTTCTTAATATCTTTAAAATAAATTCGGATATTTTGTAAACCTTTGCTTCCAATTTTAAAACTAACATTATTATTATTTTTACCATCTTTTAAACCATTACTTACAACATCATAAAGCTTATCAATTGTTAATTCAATTCTCTTAGCATCAACACCAAATTTTTCAGTTAAATTATTCTTTAATCTTTTCAACACATCAGTTCATTTACTAGTTGATTCCACACCTTGTAAAGCAAAAGGATTTTCCATATTAAATTGTTCTAAATATTTTTTAACCTCATTAAACAAATCATCATCAGATTTTTCAATATTTTTAAAATACACGCGTATTCAATCAGACTCTTTATTACCAATTTTAAAACTAATATTTAATCCGATCTGACCATCTTGAAATTTATCAAAACCTTTATCTTTTAAAAATTTATTTTCGTCTCAAACACGAAGATTTTCAATATGTTTAAAAATCTTGGGAAACTTCACTTTTAAAGCTTCTTCTACTTTATTAAGAGCATCAGTTCTTTTATGTAAAGTATTTAATCCCCTTAAATCAAAACGATTATTGTTATTAAATTGTTCTAAATATGTAGAAACAATTTTTACTTTTAAAGCATCATTTTTACCAATTAATCCTTCTTTATTTAATAATCTTGCCATTTCTGTTCTAATATGATGCAGTTTATCTTCCAAAGTTACATTATCTTTAAGCAACTTAGCAATATCTGCTAATTCAGCACTACCAAAACTATTTACTAACTTAGTTAATTCGTTGACATATTCAATTAATTGCGCGATTTCGCTTTCTTGTTGGACAATTTTTTCTCGCAATTTTTGTTCTAATTGTTCAATTCTTTCTTTAGTCACATTATTTTTTTTTAGCTAACTCCTGAAAATCATTTACTAAAATCGTAATTTTTCTTTTTAAAGCACTGACTTCCTGATTTAATAACTGATTATTCGTAATTTCTTCCTTAATGAAATCTTTTGTCATTGTTTGTGAAGAACAAGCAACTAAATTAGTACCAATTCCTAACGAAAAAAAGTCACAACTAACATATTCAATCATTGCTTAAACATTAGCATCACCTTTTATAGTCATTAAATCGTTAAGTTTCTCTTTTAAATGATCAAGGACACCTTTTTGGACATCAATATCTTTTTTAAGATTAACAATTTCATTTTCCTCATCAGAAATTATCGCTTTATCTTTATGATTAATGTCATCAACAAGTTCTTGTAAAGTTTTTAAATCCTTTAAAACTTCTTTATATCCTAAATTAATTGCTTTTTCTTTTAAATCATTAATTGCTACTTCTAACTGTTCTGTTTTAATTTTAATTTCTGCTTCAAGATTAGCAATTAGTTGCTTAATTTTTTGATCTTGAACTTCAATTTTTATTTCTTGTTCCGTAATTCAAGAGCCCGAACAAGCAACTAATGTTCCAATACCAATTCCTGCTCCAGCACCAATACCTAAAATAAATGTTATTACTAATTTAATTATTTTATTCATCGCTTTAAATACCTCATTTTTACTCAATATAAACTAAAATTACCTAAAAATAATAGTAACTCATTTATTGCTAGTTTATACCTTTTCCTAGTTAATTATAACATATTTATCACAAAGAAGCAAACCTAGCATCAACTAAGAAAATTTCCATAACTCTTCTCTTAAAAAGAATTATGGAAATAATAATTAAATATTAAATTAAGTTACTTTTACAAAATTATTAATCTTAATGTCTGCTAAATCACTCTGATAGTCTCAAAAAAATATCAACTTATCAGTTGTTTCTTCCTTCGGATTAAGTTTCATAATATTATATTTTCAATTAACAGTACCACTAAACTTATACTTCTGAGCAATACCTTGAAAGAAAACATCAAAAGCAATTTCTTTAGGTGCTGTCTTATCATCGGTTACTTCTGCCTTAATACCCTCAATTACTTTAATCTCAGCCCCATTAAAATTTAATTTATCGTTAACAAACGAATTATTAATATCAAACTGATATGAATAGGTATCTCCTGACCTTGTATAAAAATCAGCATAAAATTGCGTTGCTAATTCACTATTTAATTGTTTTACTTTCTCTTTATTAGTTTCTACTCACGCTGTTTTACCAGTTTTTTTATAAGTATAAAATAAACTATTTATTGTCTTCGTAACTGCCTCAGCACGAAAAATCTTATCAAATATTGTTGATTCACTGGCAGCATTAGTAATATTAATCGTAATCGGATGAGTCTTCATACTACAAGCAACAATAGTAAATACCGTTACAAAACTAGTCATTAAATGACTAATTACTGAAAACATTCTTTTCATATTGTGTTCCTTCTTTCTTTTCATTTTTATTCACAGTCTTATTATAATCAATAAAATTACCATACTTTTGTAAAAAAAGTAATTCTACTATGCCAGTGGGACCATTACGATGCTTAGAAATAATTAATTGTGCTTTATGTGATTCTTCATTCAAACTATCTTCTTTCTTTTCATAATAATCTTCACGATAAAGAAACATAATTAAGTCAGCATCCTGTTCAATTGCACCTGATTCACGCAAATCAGACATTAATGGTCGTTTATCTTCTCTTGATTCCACTTTTCGCGATAATTGTGACAAACAAACAATTGGAACTTCTAACTCTCTTGCTAATGCCTTTAAACTTCGAGAAATATTAGAAATTTCTTGTTGTCGATTCTCACCATCACCAGCTAATAATTGTAAATAATCAATAACAACCAATTTTAAGTCATAATTACGACTTAATTTTCTTAATTTAGAAATTAACTCAATCACTCGTAATCCCGGCGAATCATCAATAAAAATATTACTTTGCTTTAATTTACTACCAACACTAGTTAAATCTTGTCAATTACGACTTGTTAAATTTTTTCCCGTTTTAATTTGCATTGAACCAATTTTTGTTTCTGAACCTAAAATTCTTAAAATTAGTTGTTCAGTTGGCATTTCTAAAGAAAAAATGACCACAGCACTATCTTTATAAACTCGTGCACAATTAACAGCAAAATTTAATGCTAAAGCTGTTTTCCCCATTGATGGTCGCGCTGCCAAAATAATAAAATCACCATTTTGAAAGCCATTAGTAATCTTATTTAATTGCATAAAACCACTATCTGAACCTGTTAATTGATTATCACTATTTTGCAACTTTTCAATCTTAGATAATGTCGCATCAACAACATCCTTAGTACTTTTAAACTCATTTTTTTTACGATTATTAGCAATTTCCAAAATCTGTCGTTCAGCAATTCCTAAAAGTTCTCACACACTAATCTCAGTATTAATTTTCTTAGTAATATCTTGGGTTACTACTTGCAAATTTCTTAACATTGTCCGTTCAACAATAATTTTTAAATAATCATCTAAATTAGCATCACTAATATAACTTTGCGTAATCAAAGTCAAATATTCCACCCCGCCAGCCTGATTAAGACTTTGTTGTTTAACTAACATATCAGTTAAAATTGGTAAATCAATTGGTAATTGATGATTATATAACGAAATAATGGCTTTAAAAATTAATTTATGACGGGAATTAATAAAATCATTCTCATTAAGCAGAGCAACAACCTCATCACTAGCATTTTTAGAATTAATAACTGCCGCTAAAACACTAACTTCAGCATCTTCTAATAAAAAATTATTAGTAATAGTCATTACTTTTTACCCACAACTTGAATTTTCAAAATTGCAAAAATATCATTAAATAATTTAATATTAATATCATTAATACCAATAGTATTAATATTTTGATAATTAACTAACTGTTTTTTATCTACTTGAATATTATACTCTTGACTTAATTTTTCAATAATTTGTTTACTAGTAATTGTTCCAAATACCTTATTTTTATTAATTTTCAAATCAAAATTTAAAATTATCTTTTCAATTTCTAATTTTAATGCTTCATTTTCAAGCTTTTTTTCATTAACTTCATTATCAAATTTTTGTTGTTGTTTTCCTAACTGCACTAAAGCTTGACTTGAAGCCACAATTGCTATTTTTTGTGGTAATAAATAGTTTTTTGCATATCCATCAGCAACGGTAATAATATCGTTTTTCTTACCATAATTTTTTAAATCTTTCAATAAAATTACTTTCACTTGTTAACACTCCACATCACAAATTTTTTGCATTATATATAATACATTACTTACTAATTGTAATATAAAAAGCATACTTAATATTTGTATTAAGTATGCTAATCAACCCTTAATTATTTTACAAGATATGGTAATAAAGCCACGGTTCTTGCTCTTTTAATTGCCATTGCCACCATTCTTTGATGGAAAGAGCAATTACCACTAACTCTTCTTGTTAAAATCTGTCCATTAGCAGAAATATATTTTTTTAATTCTTCAACATCTCTATAGTTAATGTAATTAACTTTATTTTTTGTAAAAAAACATGGTTTTTTTCGCTTTTTAAACCGATTTATATTTATACGCTTATTTTCCATAATTTACTCTCCTCACGCAATAGCATCATCATTATTATTATTATCAAATGTTAAATTTGCACCTTCGTTATTTTCCCCTTGTTTCTTATTATCAACAACATCATTATTAACAAAATCAAAATTCATATTATTAAGATTAAATGTCTGTTCATCAATTTGGTTCTCAACGGGAGAACTATAATCATTAACAAATGACGGCGTCGCAGCATTGCGAGAATTCCCAATCCCAGCACCACTACCTCTTGAATCTAAAAACTTAACACTAATCGCTCTAACATCAGTAATCGTTGTTAGCACACCATTTTGTTCTTGTTTTCTTGATTGAATGCGACCTTCAACCGCTACTAATGAACCTTTACGAAGATTATTATACATTGAGTCTGCTACCTTTTCTCAAGCAACACAATTAATAAAATCTGCTTGATTATTAAAATTATTAATGGCTATTGTAAAATATAAAAATGATTTATTATTTTTTGCTGACCGTAAATTTAAATCATTAGTAATTCTACCAATTAAAATTACTTTATTTAACATAATATATTCATTCCTTTATGGTATTTACTTATTTTCAGGTTTTTTATAAGTTTCACGCGGTACATAAGGTCTTTGTCTTCTTTCACCGTTATAATGACTTGGTCGCTCATCATTTTCATTAGTATTTAACTTTAAGTCAGCAATCATTTTATCACTATAATTTTGTTCAGTATCAAGATTAATAATTAAATGACGATAGATATCTTGCTCAATTTTAGCAACACGCATAAACTCACTAATTGCTTCTTTATTAACCGTAACTTTTAATATTGTATAATAAGCTTTATTTTTATGATTAATTGGATAAGCTAAATCTCTTAACCCTCAATCAGTAACACTTTCAACTTTTTCCGTTTGTTTTAAAATATTATGCATCTTTTCTTGCAATGCTTTAATATCTTTACATTCTGGATTAATAATATACATAATTTCGTACTTATTCATCACTTCAACCTCCTCTGGACAATAAATATTATTGGTTCTTTTAACAGAACAAGAAATTAATATGGGAATTTATTAATTCAACAGTAATTATATAACAATCCTCAACATAATAATACTATTATTTATTTTTATTATGTTAATGCCTAATCATCACTTTAATTTCCCAATCTACATTTGTTTTAACAGAAGCAGTGGTTTTTGTTTGAGAAAAAATTTAAAATATATCTCGCACTATAAAAATAATTCGCTATACTAAATAATACAGTCATAAAATAAAGAAAGGAATTTAATTATTTATGTATAGTCAAAAACTAATTAATTCATTAAATGGTGATATTGAAAAATATTTCCCTCATATTAAAACTATTGACAATTCATTTAACATTGTTCATAGTGGGGTGTCACGAATGGTAATGCTTGACCGTTATTCCCAAAAAGACAAAACATTAGCAAGTCTCAAAGTTGGTGATTTAGTAGTTACAATTGTTCGTGATGATGCCACATTTCCCACGCGAGCAATTGGATATGTCCACAAACAATTAGCAAATAATTACTATGCAATATTAATTGAAAACGAATATATTAACGGTATTGACCCGAATATTTTACAAAACTCAGCAATAAACAATATTGTTATTAAACAAAAACATGAACTTGATAAACCATTAGAATTATTTTATGAACAAATTGCTTTTCGCGTTGCTACTAACTTAGCAACTGTTGAAACTAACAACAAAGAGCAATGACAAAATAAGTTTTATGAACAATTAAAAAATCTTAACTTTGTTCCCGCGGGAAGAATTCTTTACGGTGCAGGAAGCAACTCTGATGTTACTTTTTTTAATTGCTTTGTAATGCCAATGATTAAAGACTCAAGAAATGGTATTTCTGAACATCGTAAAGAAGTAATGGAAATTATGTCTCACGGTGGTGGGGTTGGTAGCAACGGTTCAACTTTAAGACCCAAAGGAACCGGTGCTAAAAGTGTTGGTGGCAAATCATCAGGTTCTGTATCATGATTAAACGACTTATCTTCGCTAACCCACTTAGTTGAGCAAGGTGGCAGTCGGCGCGGAGCCCAAATGATTATGTTAGCCGACTGACATCCTGATATTATTGAATTTATCGTTTGTAAAATGCAAAACCCCAAAATTTTAAAATGATTAAAAGAAAATTCGCAAGACCAAGCAATTCGCGAAGAAGCAACTAAAAAACTCCGATTTGAACCAATATTACCAGCTGAAAAACAATTATTAGAAGCTATTATTGAAAACGAAAACACCGTAGCTCTTACTATTGTTGAAACTGCCCGCAAAAAACTCTTAGATGGCGGTGAATGAAAAGTAAATCGTCCTGAATTTTTAACCGGCGCCAACATTTCTGTTACCATTAGCCACGCCTTTATGCAAGCAGTAGAAAATGATGCTCAATGAACTTTACAATTCCCCGACTTAGATAACTATTCACAAGCAGAAAAAGAACAATATGATACTCTTTGGCACACAATTGGTGATATTAAACAATGAGAACAAATGGGATTCAAACTTAAAAACTATTATCAAATGAAAGCTCGCGACTTATGAGACTTAATTAGTTTTTGTGCCACCTATTCAGCCGAACCTGGATTATTTTTCATTGACCAAGCCAACGATATGACTAACGCTAAAGCCTATGGTATGAAAGTTGTTGCTACTAACCCTTGTGGTGAACAACCACTTGCTCCTTATTCAGTATGCAATCTCGGGGCAATTAACTTAGCTAACTTTGTTAACCGCAATACAAAAGAAATTCTTTGAGATAAGTTAAAAGAAACCGTTAATATTGCTATTCGTTTACAAGATAATGTTATTGACAGTACCCCTTACTTTTTAGAATTAAACAAAATCCAAGCTTTGGGTGAACGCCGGATTGGTTTAGGCGTTATGGGATTACACGACTTATTAATATGAACCAATGTCGTTTATGGTTCCATTGAAGGAAATAGCATTGTTAACAAAATATTTCAATTAATAGCCGAAACTGCTTATTTAACATCAGTAAATATTGCCAAAGAAAAAGGTTCATTTCCCTTCTTAAAAGACCACAACGCCTTTATTAATACGGGTTATATGAAAAAAATGAACCCCGAAATTCGTAATGCTATTAAAAAATATGGGATTCGTAATTCCCACTTACTAACTATCGCTCCTACGGGAACAACTGGAACAATGGTTGGTGTTTCTACTGGCTTAGAACCATACTTTGCTTTTAACTTTTATCGGAGTGGTCGCCTTGGTAAAAATATTAAAGTTAATGCTAAAATTGTTGATGAATGACTAAAATATCATCCCGAATATGTTAATAAACCGCTACCTAATATTTTCATTAGCGCGATGGAACTAACTCCCGTTGCTCATGCTGATGTACAATGTATTATTCAACGCTGAGTTGACTCATCAATTTCCAAAACCGTTAATGCTCCTGTTGGCTACACAGTTAAAAATGTGGAAAAACTATATATGCACTTATACAAAAACGGTGCCAAAGGTGGTACTGTCTATGTTGATGGATCAAGAAACGCCCAAGTGCTATCGCTAACCGATGACAGCGAGCCAATCCAAGAACAACTCGGTCTGTCACCATTAGAAACACCCATTGTCACTAGTCCTAATCCCACAACCCCTAGCAACGCCTTTCCTACAAACCAATACCGTGGTATTAAACAAGACCGCACCCGTGGAACTAATATCGGCGACCTCTGTGCTTTCTGCAATGAAGGCAACATCGTTGAAGCGGGAGGATGCAATACCTGCGATAATTGCAGTGCTCAACTGCAATGTGGATTATAACATCTTAGAATTAACAAAAAAGAGTAAGGAATTTTTAATTCCTTACTCTTTTTTAACGCTTCTTAGCATCCTCTTATTCTTTAATTCGCATATGAGGAAATAATAACACATCTTTAATTGATGATTGTTCCGTTAATAACATTACTAAGCGGTCAATACCAATCCCTAAACCACCAGCTGGTGGCATCCCATATTCTAAGGCTTCAACAAAGTCTAAATCCATTTCATTAGCTTCCTCATCACCTAAATCTCTTAATGCTAACTGCTGTTCAAAACGATTATATTGGTCAATGGGATCATTTAATTCAGAATAACCATTAGCATACTCTCTACCGCCAATAAATAGTTCAAAACGATCAGTAAACCGTTCATCAGAACAACTCTTTTTCGCTAATGGCGACACTTCCAGTGGATATCCATAAATAAATGACGGTTGAATTAAGGTTTTTTCAACTAATTGTTCAAAAAATGCATTAATGATATGACCAATCGTATGCTGATGCTTTTCTAAAATTATGTTATGCTCTTTAGCTAACTTTCGTGCTTGCACTAATGTCATTTCGCGATTAAATTCTACTCCACTAACATTTTTAATTGCTTCCACCATACTCATTTTATTTCATTGCCGAAAATTAATTTTTTGATGATCGTAAGTTATTTCACTACTAGGCAAAATTGCCTTAACTAAATAACTAATTAAATCTTCGGTTAACTGCATCATAAAATTCATATCCTGATAAGCAACATAAATTTCAATGGCAGTAAACTCAGGGTTATGTTTCGCTGACATACCTTCATTACGAAACAATCGTCCCATTTCAAATACTTTCTCAAAACCACCGACAAGAAGTTTTTTTAAATACAATTCAGGAGCAACTCGCAAGTAAAATGGCATATCCAAAGTATTATGATGCGTTTTAAAAGGTTTCGCTGTTGCCCCACCTAATATTGGTTGTAAAACTGGCGTTTCCACCTCTAAATAGTCTCTTGTTTGTAAATATTGCCGAATTAAATTTAATATTTGCGTTCTTTTAATAAATACTGCTTTAACTTCTTCATTAACAATCAAATCAACATATCGCCGACGATATCGTTCTTCGGTATCCTTTAAACCATCATGTTTATTAGGCAACGGTTTTAATGCCTTACTAAGCAATTGAAACGCTACCAGTCTTAAAGTCAATTCCCCAACTTGTGTTTTCATTGCCCTACCAGTAACACTAATAATATCGCCTAAATCTAATTGTTCAAAAGCAAGAAATTCTTCCTTAGAAACTTCATCAAGACGAAGATAAACTTGAATTTGACCATCTTGGTCTTGAACATTAGCAAAAATTGCTTTGCCAGCCGTTCTTAAAGCCCTAATTCTTCCCGCAATCGTAATCACATCCGGTTTTCCTTGCAATTGCTCTTTACTATATACATCATATTGTTCTTTAAATTCAGCAGTAGTATGCGTGCGTTCTACCTTAGAAATAGCAAACGGATTATGGTTTGCTTTTACTAATTGCTCTAACTTATCGCGTCGCACAACTTCCTGTTCTGAAAATTTTCTTGACATAAATTAACTTCTCCTTTAATTATTTCTTAATTTTACTAGCACCAATATGAATTATATCACTAGTGCGTCCAAAAGGTGGTGCATAGACCAAATCTAACTTGACAATTTCTGGTAATGTCATTTGCTTGCAAATCGCAACCGCTAAAGCATTAATTCTTAAAACTGCTTTATTATAACCAACAATTTGTGCTCCTAATAATTTTAAGGAATCAACTTCATAAAGCAATTTTAATTTTAAAGGCATTTGCTTTGACATATAATTTGGTAAATCATAATCATCAATGATAATTGTTTGATAGTTAAAATTCATTGCTTTTGCTTCTCATTCACTTAATCCAGTCCGAGCGACTTGCAAATCAACAATTTGTAAAATCGCACTTCCCAAAGTTCCTTCTAAGCGATCATCAACATTAGCAATAACATTAGCAATAACGCGAGCTAATTTAACTGCTGTTGTTGCTAAAGGAAGATATGATTGTTTTTTAGTTACTAAATTAGTAATTGTTGCACAATCACCAACACTATAAACATTAGCAATATTAGTCTTTCCTTGATGATCAATAACAATTGCCCCATTATCTAGCATTTCTAAACCCGTATCCTTAAATAATTGCGTATGCGGACGAAATCCCAGTGCTAAAACTACTAAATCAGCAGCAATAATTTCATTATTTGCTAATACAATTGCTTGAACATCATTTTCGCCTTGAAAACCTAATAATTCTTTGGAACAATGCACTTGCACAGTTTTTGCTAATAAATATTCTTGTATTATAGTGGTAATCTCAACATCAAAAGCTTTAGCACCAACTCGTTCTAACGCTTCAACAAGAATAACTTCTTTCTGCAAATGACTAAATGCCTCAACCAGTTCCAAACCAATAAAACCACCACCAATAATAGCAATTTTTTGTTTATCTTTAACTTGTTTTCTAATATTGTAAGCATCTTCTTTACTAACGGCTGTAAAAATATTTCCTAAATGGTCATTTTCAAATTTAGGAACAATTGGCATCGCCCCCGTAGCAATAACTAAATTATCATATTGTTTAGTAATTATCTCAGAAGTTACTTGATTACCAATCATAACTACTTTTTTATCAAAATCAACCGCAGTTAATTGCGAGTTTAAAAAAATTTGAATATTTTGTTTTTCAAATCAATCGGGCGTTCTTGCTAATAAATCATTAACATTATCAAATTCTTCAGCAATATAATATGGAATCCCACAAGCGCCTAATGAAACATAACTACTTGCTTGATAAACAATAATTTCCATCGTTGCATCATTTCTTCGTAGTTTACTAGCACAAGTCATTGCCGATGCCCCACCACCAATAATAATTGTTCGCATAACTTTAATCCTCCTTCTATTTAGTAATTGTTCTTACTAAGAATAACACTATGCACATCAAAAAAACCACTTGTGTTTTAATAACAAAAAATACCTTATCATTAAGCGATGATAAGGTACAAATTAAACTAAATTAAGGTTCAATATGTTGGGGCAATATGATGGTAAAATCGTTTTGCTAATTCCTCAGTATATATTGGAACCTGCGATTCTTTTTTCCATTTTGAAAATTGCCTTCAAAGAAAATCACTATAACCTTGATATTGATATTTTTCAATAACCTTAATCATCGTATTTCTTAAAGCAGAATATGATTTAATAAAATTATTTACATAATGAAAATTATATATTGGAATATATTCATATCCTGTATGCTCAGCATAAAACTTTGTATTAACATAATGTTTTTTCATATCCCGATATACTTTCATTTGTCTAACATTTTCACGATTACTCTGTTGATAATTAATTAAATTAGGTGTTATTAATGATGTTCCTAACAAAGAAAAAACGATTAAATTTTTTCTCACTTAAACCAACTCCTTTTTATTTTATTATACAATTATCTGCAATTAATTTAAATATCTAAATTAATCATTTATTTTTAAAGCTTCAATTGGATTGACGCGTTTTAAAATAAATCAACCAACAACAAATGTAATCGCATAAATTGCTAAAATAATCACTAAAACCGCAAAGATTAGTCCTCAATTAAAGTAAAACGGCATAACTCAGGTTGAATTCAATGCTAAATAATTAACTAACTGATTCATAATTACCCACGCCACAGGAAAACCAATAACAAAAGCAATAAACACAATGGGTAAATACATTCCTAATGTTAATCAATTAATTTTATAATCACTATAACCAATAACTTTCATTGTTGCAATTAACCGACTATTTTCAGTAATAATTATATTAGAAGTAATTAAAATTGTCACAAATGATATTAATAAAGAAATCGCCATAAAAGCCCATAATATTGAATCAGCAATACCTTTAATTTCATCAAATACCGATTGATGTGTTGCAATCGGCATTGCAAAAGCAATTGCTCCTTGTCCTAATCCAATATACTTTTGAACTAAATCACCAGAAACCTCATCTTTAGTTACCATACCATTTAATGTTAACTGCGTAAAATCACCATACATTTGCGCCACACTAATACTATCAGTAATATCAGTAATATTTTTATTTAATGAAAATTTAGCATTAAACAAAGGAAACATTGCCTGCACAGCCTCATCATAAGTCATATTAGGAAATCTTTGCTTAAATTCTGGCGTTGTATCATTAGCAAAGTGAGTAATTTCTTGAAATATATCTTTAATTTTCTCATAATGTTCTGAAAGCTCTCAACTTTTACCTTTTTCAATATAACCTAACATCACATCAGCATCATATTTAGGTAAAAACATTTTAGGATCACCATAACCCTCTTGGATACCAATAACGCGCATTTTTTGATTTTGATTATCTTCAGTTTTAATATAAACATCACCACTAGTAATTTTCTCATACATTGGTGAAGGAACATCACCCATTGAAAAATACAATCCTTGAACTCCTACAATATCATTATTTGTCACTTGTTGAAAACCAGTACTTAATCCTTTTAGATGCCATTTTTTCAGGTCAACAATCTTACTATCAGCCATAGCAATTTTAGAATATAATGATTGCTTATTAGGATTAATATCTAAAATGTCACCTTGATTAATTTGCAAATGTTTAGCAATAGTTTGATTAATAACTACAGGAATAATTTCCGCATTAAGCGAATGATTTTCATACATTGCTTCTAAAAGATTATTATTATCTTTATCTAACAAAAGATTCATTTTACTACTTCGTTCAATACCATAAGCTTTAAGCTTTAACATTTTTTTATTTTCATAAGTAATATTACCACGAGAAATTGTTTCAATATTAGGTTTAAAATAAGTTGCTAACTCATCTTCATCAGGATTATAGGGCGTCAATCCAAATTGAATATTAAAGGTTTTAGTAAGTTCTAAATCATTAGCAATTGCTTTCAGTTTTATTATCACCTTATTTAAATACCGATTTCATTGTTCATCATCTTTACTTGGATTAGCACTTTGACCATTATTAAGTCGCTTTTTAATTTCTTCATAAATTTTTAACACCACATCATAGCGGTTTTTATAATCAGCATCATTAGTAGCAGCAACAGTCATTTCATCAATAAAGCCATTATTTTCTTGTAAAGTTAACGGATTACCATTAGTAAACTCTGCAGTAGGATTCATTAAATCTCCCGACTGTAAAATATCAATTGCTAAACTAACTTCAATTTTTCTTAAAGTTAATTCTAATGATGATAACTTACTACGAACAAAATAAGGCGACTTTTTTGTCGTACCAATAATGATACAATCAGTAATTGCATACTTTGCCTGCTCGGCTTCTGTTTTATCATTCCAACCATCAACCGCCAGCATGCAAGTAATATCTTTAAACGGTGTTAATGTAGCTGTTGGCTCTAACTTCGTTAAAATTGAATTAAGGTAAAAATTTAAATCAAAAAGACGATAATTTAAAGTTGCGAGCTTTATTAATTCTAACAACATCGGACGATAGCGTTTGACATTCGGCTTGATTTCCTCTTCAACCATTAATTTTGGAGAATAAAGATCACCATTAATCCCTTGTTGATTATTTGTAATTTCTGGATTATAAACACCATATGATGAAAGCATTGAATTTCAAATCGGAGTTTCATATTCAGTAATTGATTCATAATTAATTCCCTTATAAGTTGCGGTTCGCATATCTTGTAAAGCTTTTGGACCCGTAATGGAAAATGTTAATAACAATGTTGCTGAAACCATTGTAATCATTACTGTTAACATCTTCGTAATTGATTTTGAAAAAACTGCTCAACGAAACCGCGTTGTAAATTGTTTGCCACGATTTAAATAATTAAATCATCTTGTTAAAATCGTTGCCCCCATATTTTCTTCAGGATGCAATAATTTCAAAGGACTACCTTTAATATATCAAATTGAGGCCACAATTGTTATTAAACCTAATAAAAGAAAAGTTCCACCAATTGAAAATAATAATGATAGCCAATTAAAACTAAATTTCCCTAATGGAAGCGTAAAATATCAATTAAATACACTTATAATAGGAATTTGTAAAAAAATACCAACTAAATATCCAATAATTCCCCCAACAATAGCAGAAATTAATGGATATACTAAAAACCCTTGGGCAATACTAAACGAAGAATAACCTAAACTTTTTAAAACACCAATTTGCGTACGAGAATTTTGAACGCGTTTTTTTGTTACTAATGCAATCACAAATCCCGCAATGATAAGCACCATTAATAGCAAAGCAATCGCCATAATTTGATAAGCAACCAAAATTGTTTTTAGCGTATTAACACGACCACTAAAATCATATTCAGGATAATTGGCATCATTAACCGCAAATACAAAATCATTATTACCATCATTACTAAGAAAATAATCTTGTAATTGTTTTTGAATTAAGGAAATATTTTGTTCACTACCAGCAGTTCACTGAGCAACAAAATATCCTTCACGATCAACTTCAGAAGTTAACGAAACTTTTTCAACACTTTTATTATATTGTCATTTAATACCTTTTTCAATTAATTGCGTATTATTAGGACTAAAAAGTCCTAATTGGTGCGGATGAACAAATGCCATTCCCTCACGCGCTTGATTAGGAATTGGCGTTGTTAAATCAAGTTGGGGAAACATATAATCAACAGAAGTTCCTAGCCCGACAATTTCTAAAGCATTGTTATCAGGATTATTAACATCACACTGTTCTGACTGTAAACAAATAATATCACCAACACGATATTTATTTTCATTAGCAAATTCAGGTGATAACACCACTTCCTGCTCAGCTTCAATATTGCGACCTTCTGTAATAACTAATTTATCAATTGTATCTTGAATTTCAAGAGCAATAACTTTAAACAAACTTACATTATTATCAATAACACGAGAAACCATTCGTCCTTCACGATATGCAAACACAAAATTATTATTTGTTTCATTAGCAACTCTGACTTTTTCCATTGCTCATTGAACATAAGCAGTTTTCTCAACTAATGCCTTTTGAACATTAACATCAGTTTCATCAGCTTCTTTTCCTGGAATCCGATTTTTATTTCTTAAATCAACAACAAAATGATGTAAATTAGATGCCGTAATAAAATTCTCATAAGAATTATTAATTCTTTGTGTTGTTGTATACATTAAAGTAAAAATAACTGCCGTTAAAACTATTAAAAGAACTAATCCTATCATTTGAATCTTATTTCTTAAAATTGATTTAAAAGCGTTTTTAAGAATGTAATAGTTTTTGAGTTTTCCAAGATTAAAACCTTGTCATTTCCTTTTTTTCACTATTAAACTCCTTTTAAATATGTTATCCTGCTTTTTTCGCATTATTTAAATTATACATTAAAAAATTCTATTCTTGAAATTCCTTAATTTTTTGCACAATATTTTGTTGATGAAGTTTAAAAACACCAACAAAATATGATACCAAATATACTACTAACTCAATAGCAATCCCTACTATAATATGTCATCACTGTCAATTAACCGGTAAACTAAATTCAGTTAATTTCGCAACAAAGATAAATAATTCTTTTAAAATAATAATACTTATTGGCACGTCAACTAAAAATGCAATAATAATCGTTGGAATATAGACACTCATAATAATATTTGACACTTCATGAATTTTATAACCTAAAGTTTGAAAAACAATAATCATCTTCTTATTCTCAGTAATAACAATATTAGTAATCATTACTAATATAACCACAGAAATTGTCGTTGCAAAAAATATTATCATTGCAATCATAATTGCAATGATAATATTATATTTCAAAGCAATTTGCTTAACAGCACTCATATCCAATAATGAATTTAACAATGGTTTTAAACCTTGTAAATTATTATTACCATCCAGTTCTTAAAGTTATTCAATCTTGAACTTCTAAACTATCTTGTTGTGAATATTTAGCATTATAAGAATTATTATCTAAACCAAAAACAAAACGCATCGCATCAAGGGGTGCATATACATAAGAATTTTGATAAAAATCAGCAATCCCAACAATTTTAAAATTTACTTTTTGGATAGTATCATTATATTTAAACTCAATTACAAAATAATCAGCAACTGTTAAATCGTGCAAAGTTGCCATTACTGAATTAATTACTAATGGTATTGGTTCATTAATATCTTTAGCTTCATTTCAATTGACTAATTCTTGTTCTAATAATGGATATAAATTATTTTCATTCTCATCTTCTAATTTTAAAAACGCTTTGTGATGTTCAAAATCAACACTATGAACCATCAAACTTCCTAATGCCTTATTATTATTACTAATCGCTTCACCAAGAAGAACAAATATGGTAACTCATTAGCTTCTTGATAAGGAACAAAATCAAAACCGATATTTGTTGTAATTACTTTTCTAACATTACCCTCAGCATCAGTTTTAGTTGTTTTTGAAAGATCCGCTAATTCCCGTAAAATAAATCAGTTTTCAATAACCATTTGTGTTTGTTGAACGCTAACAGTTTCTTTAAAAGAAAATAAGTTATTAATTGCCATTGTTAATTTATTATATATTGCTTCGTGTTCACTAACAGGACTGTTTTCAATTTTACTAATAAACCCATTTAATTGACTATATATTAAATCTAATAACGGAGCAGGAAGATAATAATCCTTAAAAATTGTTTCTAATTGTAATTTATTATCACCATATAACATTAATAAGTCAAACAAACCAAGTTTTGTTTTTTTAATGTTAATTTCTTCTACTTTAACAAAAGGATACTTAAAAGATTTTTTATCATTTTGCAGTAAAAAACTACTATCATAAAAATAATTATAATGATAATTTATCGGCGAAAAAGACTTATTAATTGAATCATTAACAACCGTTGAAGTTACAAAAACAAACATTAACAGAATTGTTGTTGAAATCATTGCAATAATAACAACAACCCGACTAAATGATTTAATAACTAATGAAAATGAAACTTTAACTTTAAAAGGCGCAAATGAACCTAATCTTAAAAAAACAACTTAATACCATTTATTTGTGGTGAAATATTAGGAGTTAATAATACTAACGGTGGTTTTTTTAAAAATACATTCGCAAAAATATAAGTAATCATTAGTAAAAAAAGTAACGGTCCTAACGCAACAATTAAGAAAATTACTCAATCAAAAGTAATATAAGATAATGGTAACTGAATATGATTAACATACACTACTGATAACAAATATTGCACAAATAAACTAGCTCCATAACCTAAAAACGAGCCCACAATACTTGAAAAACTAATTACGCCTAAAAAACTAAAACTAATTTTTCAATCACGATATCCTATTGCTTTTAACAATCCAATATGGATTTTTTCATCATTAATATCTTTTTTAACAAGAAAAATAATAATTACAAAAACAATTAATAAAATTGCTGAATTATACTTGTAAGTGCAAGTAAATAAAATTGCAAAAGATTTCATATAAAAATTTCATGATGCTAAGTTTATTTTAGAAAAAATAAATTTAAGGAGTTTTTATATAGGATACAAACATCTTGGCATAGATGAAAGAATTTATATTGAGAATCAATTGAAATTTAAAGTAAAAATTAGTGAAATAGCTAAAAATCTTAATCGAAGTATTAGTACTATTAATCGAGAAGTTAATAGAAATAAAGATAATAATCATTATTTTTCATTAATTGCACAAAATAAAGCAGAAAATAGAAAACAATTACATGTTTATTTTCATAAATTTAAAAATAGAGAATTAGTAAAATATGTACAACAAAAATTATTATTAGGTTGATCGCCTGAACAAATTTATGGCAGAATTAAAAATTTTCATCAAGAATGAATTATTAGTTTTAAAACAATTTACAATTGAATTTATTCTGGATTACTTGAAAAGGTTACTAGTAAAAATTTAAGAAGAAAAGGTAAGAAACGAAAATCTCAAGAAAATCGGGGTAAATTTAATGGTAAATCCATTAAAGAACGAAATGTTAATAATCGCATAACTCTTGGCCATTGAGAAGGTGATACTGTAGTATCATCACGAGGTAAAAGTAAATCATGTTTAATAACTTTAGTTGAAAGAACATCAAGATTTACTTTAGCAATATTAGTTGAAAATAGAACTACTAAAGTTATTAACAAAAATATTAGTCATTATTTATCAATTCTTCCAAATAATCTTGTTAAGACTATAACATTTGATAGGGGTAAAGAATTTGCTAATTGACAACAACTTGAAAAAAATTTAAATGTGAAAATTTATTTTGCTGATGCATATTCACCTTGACAAAGAGGTACTAATGAAAATACTAATGGTTTAATTAGAGAAAAATTTCCTAAAAAATTTAATTTTTCAAACACTACTAAAAATGCAGTTCATAAATTTATATTGTCTTTAAACCAAAGACCAAGAAAAATACTAAATTATCTTTCGCCAATCGAATATTTGGTTAGAAAAATAATTTAGTTGCACTTAACTTTACAATTTGGCATTTTATTTACTAGTGATGATACTAAAGCAATTGCTGTGAATAAGATTCAAAGTAATCTGCAAAGTAAAATTCATTCGCAAATGACATTAAAATTAACTAATGCTGGTGAAGCAACAACAAAACTTAAAGCTTTTGCTAATAATGATTTAGAGTTTAGTCTTAATTTTGGTATTAATAAATTTATTTTTAAAGTTACAATTAATAAAGTTAATGTTGGTACTAATGATATTGATGAAGTTGAAGATTTTTTTAATCAAGAATATGATTTAGATGTTTCCCCGACTAGTAATATTAATGATATTTTGGCAAAAATTAATTATCAATTAGAACAAAAGATTGCTAACTTAAAGGTTATTAATATTAACAGTGATGATGGTAATCGGCGTTTTAAATATTTAAGAGATGAGTTAGAAGTTATACTAGTTAACAATCCGACAAAAATATTTAAGTTAAGATTAAAAAATATTAAATATAATATTGAAAATGAGCGAAGATTAATTGATGAATATTTTGAAGATAACCAAATATTTTTTAATCTTAAAAATCTTGATGATTTAACAGAAAAAATTAATAATGATTTAAAAAAAATTGATTCTAATATTGAAGTGGTAGTTAATTTTTCTAATGCTGCAAAAATCTTTCACTTTGTTATTTATCTTCAAGGAACGGTATTATTTTATAATATTGCTTGCTAGTTGACTAGATGCTTTAAAAAATGTCAGATAGGGCGCATAAATTTTTGTTAGGTGGGTAAAGATTTGAATAATTTTGAAAGAAAAGCAACTAAAAATTTATTACCTTTTTACTTGAAAAATAATTAATAAAACAAAATATTTAATATTAACAAACATATTCTTAATAAAAGGTTATAAAAACTAAGTAAAATGCTTATAAAAACAACATTAAAATAATTTTTTACAACAAAAATCATACATAAGAAATATATACTTAATTTGCATATTGAAATAATTTATAGTAAATGACTATTTTTTCTTTTTTAAAAAATACCTAAGAAAACTAAACGCGACCGTTTAGATATTTTGTTTTTCTTTTTTAAACAAGATAGGATATAATTAAATGAAGGAGGTTTTTTATAATGAGAAATTCTAATTTTGCATTTCGCCGTTTTTTTATAATTTTTGCTAATGTTTTTGTGTTTATTGGCGCGTTCTTTGTGTTAACAATGATTACTTTTTATACAATTGCAGTATTAAGAAATGAAATTACGGAGTTAACAGCCTATGATAATGATTTTCGTACGGTAATTACTGATATTATAAATAAGGGTTATTTTCCAGTTATGGCATTAATTATTTATATTGGAGCAATGCAATTAATTTATAGTGCTTTAATTATTAAATGAGCAATATCACTTAATGATGAGCAATTTATTAAACATCGTTGATTAATTTTAGTTTATAGTTTCTTTAATATGACATTTTTTACTGGATTTATGTTGCTTTCATTAGATCAAAAAAGAATTGAGACGGGTATTAAAGCGAAAAGAAAAATGGCACTACATGAATCAAGTGTTTTTGCTTTATCAGGTGCGATGTTAATAATTTTTACTGCTGTTTTACTATTGACAAAAAATCTTAATAGTGAAATTGTTAATATAAAACAACCCTTTATTATTACTTTAAGTATTGCTGGGGTATTCTTATTATTTGGGGTGATGGGCTTATTGTCAATTAGTAAATTAAAAAATGTTAATTTACCAGATAGTAATTCTTTACAAAATGTGCCAGTAAAGTCATTTAATGATCAGTTTGCTAAGTTAATGATTGGTTTTAGTATTATTTTTATATTAGTTAAAATGCTTATTGTTCTTGTAATTAATACTATTGGTTATTTAAGTCAAATGTTTAGTCGTGAAGATCGTGGATTTTTTAGTAATATTGGAGCAACGATAAATTTAATTTTTATGTATACTATTGTTTATCAAGTATTTCAAGCATTACTTCAAAAAGATGATCAACCGCTAGTTATTGATTTATCAAATATTGATACTAAAAGACAACACCAACGGTTTTAAGTAATTTATTATTTAATAATTTTAAAAACTGCTTCTTATTTTTATTAAGAAGCAGTTTTTATTTGGGTGTGGGATATTATTATTAATTTTGAATTTTCTTTCATTTTTTTTGCGTTATAATAGCAACTAGATAGAAGGAAGGAGACTTTTAATGCTTTATCAAAAAACTAAGAAGATTGTTAAACCACGAACAAATATTATTTTAATAGTTCTTGCAGGGCTAACAACTAAAATTAATAGTTTAAAGCAAACATTACCAAAAGAAAATATGATTTATTTTCAACAGCATCGTGCCATTTTACCAACTTTACCACCATATAATATGGCTTCAATTTTAACAGGTGCGCCATTGGAGTTTCATGGGGTTACTAATTGAGAAAACAATCGTTTGGTTACGGCGGTTTTGAATACTAAGGATAATATGTATCCAACAATTTTTTATAGTATTAAAAAGCAAAAGCCTGATTATAAATTAAGTATAATTACTAATTTTCATATGATTGAAAATATGTTGGAAAAATTTTTGTTAGATGAGTTTATTGTTAAGGATACCATTAATTATGTTGATGTTAATATTAATGAATATCAGTTATTAACTATTTATGATGACGAAATGTATGATATTGGTATTAAACAAGGTTTCAATACTAATGAGTATGCTGCATTATTGCAAGAAAAAGTTATTGCTATTAATGAAATGATTTTGAAAAATCCCCAATCAACAGTTATTATTACTTCAACATCTGGTGGATATCATCAAGGAGTTGAGAATCAAGGCGGATTAGATTCGCGTGAATTAGTTATTCCTTTAAATATAATTGATAGTCATTTACAAGGGAAAACTCATAAAATTGTTAGACCAACTAGTAATGTTGATATTGCATCAATAATTGCTTATTTACTTGGTGTTGATTTAGTTCAAGCTTCAACGACTAATATTTATGAGGTTTTGCATAAGGTAGGAATAAAATATGTTGAATAATATTAAGTATATTGTTATTTTTGGGTCGGATGCTTATGGATCATATTTACTAGAAGATAATGCTGGAAGTACTTTTAAAATGTTAATGGAAAAAGGCGCATATTCGTTAAATAGTCGGAGTGTTGTTCCGATTATGTCTAGTGTTAACTGAACATCGTTATTATGTGGGACCGCACCTAATTTTCATGGGCGTACGCAATGAGATTCCGAAACGGGTGACGCAAAAAGTGTTTATGATTATGTGAATAATAAAAATGTCCCTAGTATTTTTACATTGTTTAAAAAGCAAACTAATTTGAAAACAGCAGCATTTTTTCGGTGATCGCAATTCCAATATATTTTAGATGTTAATTCATTAGATTATTGAAGTAATGTGATGGTTAAAGATGTTGATTCTTGAAAACCAACTAAGAAAACTATTTGAATTAGTAGTAATGATAACATTAAACCTAATCAGATGATTATTGATGATTATTGTCAATATTTAATTGCTAAAAAACCGGAATTATCTTTTGTTTATGTTAATGAACCAGATACTGTTGGACATAAGATTGGTCATCAAACAACAGAAATTAAAACAATGGCGTTGCAAGTTGATTTGTGGGTAAAACAAGTTTTAGAAACGATTAGTCATATTCCCGAAATGAAAGATAATACATTATTTGTTTTTATTGCTGATCATGGTGGCAAAGGTCAAGGTGATGATTGCCACGGTAATTTTAATGATTATGAGATTAAAGTACCAGTTTTCTTTTATGGTGCTGGTGTTAAAAATACAGGGCAGTTTTTAGAGCAAACTATTCAATATGATATTACAGCCACATTGGCTTGATTAATGGAGTTGGATAGTCCTGATTATTGACAAGGAAAGGTTATTTATTCACCATTTATTAATTATCAAGAATATTATGAGGATGTGATATCGGAATGTTAATTATTGAACAAAAAGACTTAAATTTATTTCGAATTATGCATAATGATAAATGATTATATAAGGTTTTTTCTTTGCCCAAAGCATTGCAAATTGCTAAAGAATATCAAAAGAAAATTAATAAATCGTTAACAATTAAAATAATTTTACAAAATCAATAATTAGAAAGTAACTGATTAAAAACTGATAGAAAATTTTGGTAATAGTACTCTTAATAAAGAGTACTATTTTATTTGCTTTTAATTAATTTATGCTGAATTATACTTGTAAGTGCAAGTAAATAAAATTGCAAAAGATTTCATATAAAAATTTCATGATGCTAAGTTTATTTTAGAAAAAGTAAATTTAAGGAGTTTTTATATGGGATACAAACATCTTGGCATAGATGAAAGAATTTATATTGAGAATCAATTGAAATTTAAAGTAAAAATTAGTGAAATAGCTAAAAATCTTAATCGAAGTATTAGTACTATTAATCGAGAAGTTAATAGAAATAAAGATAATAATCATTATTTTTCATTAATTGCACAAAATAAAGCAGAAAATAGAAAACAATTACATGTTTATTTTCATAAATTTAAAAATAGAGAATTAGTAAAATATGTACAACAAAAATTATTATTAGGTTGATCGCCTGAACAAATTTATGGCAGAATTAAAAATTTTCATCAAGAATGAATTATTAGTTTTAAAACAATTTACAATTGAATTTATTCTGGATTACTTGAAAAGGTTACTAGTAAAAATTTAAGAAGAAAAGGTAAGAAACGAAAATCTCAAGAAAATCGGGGTAAATTTAATGGTAAATCCATTAAAGAACGAAATGTTAATAATCGCATAACTCTTGGCCATTGAGAAGGTGATACTGTAGTATCATCACGAGGTAAAAGTAAATCATGTTTAATAACTTTAGTTGAAAGAACATCAAGATTTACTTTAGCAATATTAGTTGAAAATAGAACTACTAAAGTTATTAACAAAAATATTAGTCATTATTTATCAATTCTTCCAAATAATCTTGTTAAGACTATAACATTTGATAGGGGTAAAGAATTTGCTAATTGACAACAACTTGAAAAAAATTTAAATGTGAAAATTTATTTTGCTGATGCATATTCACCTTGACAAAGAGGTACTAATGAAAATACTAATGGTTTAATTAGAGAAAAATTTCCTAAAAAATTTAATTTTTCAAACACTAATAAAAATGCAGTTCATAAATTTATATTGTCTTTAAACCAAAGACCAAGAAAAATACTAAATTATCTTTCGCCAATCGAATATTTGGTTAGAAAAATAATTTAGTTGCACTTAACTTTACAATTTGGCTTATAAATTAAAAATAAGATATTACTTTAAATTTATAGTAAAATTAATAAGGATTAACAATTAATAGGAGGAAAATATGGCGTATCAAAAAGAATACCAAAAATGATTAAATAATAATGATTTAGAACCACAATTAAGAGAGCAGTTAATTGCAATGAATGAAAAAGAAATTATTGATGCTTTTAGTAATTCATTAAGTTTTGGTACAGCAGGAATTCGTGGGATTATGGGACCTGGAATTGCCAGAATGAATATTTATAATATTAGGAAGGCAACAATTGCTTTTATCCAATATTTACAAAAACATTATGAAATGGATGAATTACAAAAAGGAATTGTTATTGCTCATGATAATCGTCATTATTCATTAGAATTTAGTCAAGAAGTAGCTAATATTTTTACTAGTTATAGTATTCCTGTATACTTATTTACTAATAATGATTTACGACCAACACCATTATTATCATATAGTGTGAGAAAATTAAATGCTTTAGCTGGTGCTGTAATTACTGCTAGCCATAATCTGCATGAATATAATGGTTTTAAAATTTATGATGAAAATGGTTGTCAATTTTTACCAGTTGTTACTGATGAAGTTGGTAATAATATGGAAAATATTGCTATTGAGGATGTCTTTAAGTTACTAAAACCAATTCAAAAACAATTAATAAAAACTGTTCCGATTATTGTTGAAGAAGAATATATTAAAGATGTTAAAGCATTACAATTTTATCCTAATGAACAAAAGGATATTAAGATAGTTTTTTCTAATCAGCACGGTACTAGTCGTGATTGAGTAATGAATGTTTTACAAAGTAGTAATTATCAAGTTATTCCTGTTAAAGAACAATGAGATTTTGATCCTAATTTTAGTAATACACCATCACCTAATCCCGAAGTTGCTGAATCTTTTACATTAGCTATTAAATATGCTAAGAAAAATAATGCTGACTTAATTATTATTAATGACCCTGATAGTGACAGAATTGGCATTGCAGTTTTACATCATAATGAGTATATTTTATTAAATGGTAATGAAACAGCACCAATTTTGTTAGAATACTTATTAAGTCATTATCAACAGCAAAAAATTATGCCATCTAATCCAGTAATGTATAATACTTTTGTTACTGGTCATTTAAGTGATTTGGTAGCAAAATCTTATGGTTGTGAAGTTATTAAAACATTAACTGGTTTTAAATGAATTGGTAATGAAATGGCAAAAGAAAAGACACGGAATATAAATTTTGTTTTTGGTTTTGAAGAAGCATATGGTTATGTTGTTAAAGATTTAACTCGTGATAAAGATGGTATTGCCGCAGCAATGGTTGTTGCTGAGGCTTGCAATTATTATCGCCAACAAAATAAGTCATTGGTAGATGTTTTAGAAGATATTTATCAAAAATATGGATATTTTTACTTTAATACGGTTAATGTTGTTTTAAAAGGTACTAGTGGGCAAAAAGCGATTAAGACGATTTTAGCAAAGTTAAGAAAAGATTCAATTGTTAGTTTAAATAATATTAAATTAGCAAAAAAAGAAGATTATTTGCAAGGTTTATATAATATGCCTCCCCAAGATTTATTAAAATTTTATTTTAATGATGGTTCGTGGTTGGCAATAAGAGCTAGTGGTACCGAACCAAAAATTAAATTTTATTTTGTTTGTGTTGATAAATCAGTGAAAGCAGCAAAAATAAAAATGGAATTAATGTTTTCCGATTTAGAAAAAAATTATTTACATTTAAAGAAAGGGAAATTAGATGATTAAAGATTTAAAAGCAAATAGTAATGTTCTTGATAAATTCTTAGTTGAAAAAGTTAATCAAGGAACAGCAAGTAATGGAGCAACATATTTAACAGTAACTTTAAAAGATAAAACAGGACTTATTGAAGCCCGCTTATGAAATTCACAACGCGAAGATGCAATTAGATTACAAGCAGGAGTAATTGTTGAAATTAATGGTTTAGTTTCAGAATATCAAAGAAGTTTACAAGTTAAAATTAATAATTATGAAATTATTCCTTTACAAGAAGCAGATCTTAATTTGTTTGTTAAAAGTGCTCCAGTTAGTGAAAGTTTAATGTGAGAACAAATTAATGAGTTTATTGGGGAGATTAAAAATAATGTTTGAAAACAAATTGTTGAAGAAATTTTAAAGACGCAACAAGATCGTTTTAAAATTTCTCCAGCAGCGATTAGACATCATCATAATATTCATTCGGGATTAATGTGACATACACTAACTATGTTACAAACAGCAAAAGCGATTTGTGAAATTTATAATGATCGTAAAATTAATAAAAGTTTATTATATGTGGGAATTATTTTACATGATATGGGAAAAACTAAAGAATTACAAGGTGATTTAACATTTGAATATAGTGTGCAAGGTAAATTAATAGGACATATTTCAATTATGGCTGGTGAAATTGCTACCATTGGCGAGAAATTACAATTAGATATGCAACAAGTAGTTTTATTACAACATATGATTTTAGCAAGTCATGGTAAAAATGAATATGGTTCGCCAGTTTTACCACAAATTATGGAAGCAGAAATTTTGCATCATATTGATAATTTAGATGCGAGAATTTATGCGATTGATAGTGGTTTAGAACAAATTGAAAATGAAGCTTTTTCACAACGCATTGGCGGACTAGAAAATCGTAGTTTTTATCGTCACAATTATTTTAACAGTGAAAATTAAATAATTAATTATGCTGAATTATACTTGTAAGTGCAAGTAAATAAAATTGCAAGGTCGCGTTTAGTTTTCTTAGGTATTGCTTTGAAGAAGTAAAACAATCAGCTAATTATATTATTTAATTACTAAACTAACCCTGCCTTTCTTGTTGTTGTCATTTTTATTCATTACCATTTTATCATATTATTGAATTTTTACACAATGAAAAATTATTAATTTTATTAAATTTTAACTAATATTTTTGCTTACTTAAATCTATTATATTTATTTGTTATAGCATTACCTTTATAATTAATTCAACTATCATCATTTTTATTATTATATTTATTTCATAATGACTTTTTATATATTTCTTTTCTGATTTCTATTTCTGAATTAATATTTTCATTAATATAATGTAATAAATTTAATTTGTTTAAATTTGCCATTTTTAAATGTAATAAGTTATTTAAATTCTTATGATTATATATTTTTGCTTCATATCCTAATTGTTGTTTTATTAAATGCGATACATCGCTTTCAATGCTACAACCGATATTTCATTCTAAATTTTGGTTATGAATACCTTGCTTATTATTACTGAAATAATTACTCGCTTTTCTTAAATTTGTTTTAATATCTTTATTTAATTCATTTTTAGCGACATTACGAATGTTTTTAATTAATTCTTGATGATTTCCATCCTTATATAATTCAATTCAACTATTTAGTTCTACTTTACGATTTTCAAAAATAATATTAAATGCAGTTTGTTTTAATTTTTTAATAGCGTGATAACCATCTAAAATATATCTAACATTACCAAAACTATTGGCAATTTCTCTAATTCAAGTAGCACCATTACCACAAACAATTATTTTGTCATAATTAACATTTACATAATGTTTTTTTAATTCTTTAATTAATAAATCACGATAATCCATTGTATTTATTCGTTTACCAACTTTTAACATTAGAAAATGACCTCGTTTGTTTTCTAATTCTCTACGAGCATTTTTGTAATTTTTTTCTTTATGTCCGGTATGAAAAGTGACTAAACGAATTCTTTGGTCTTGTTTAACTTTATGATCTAATGTCGATAAAAATGTCTCATCTAGTTGAATATATAAATCCTTATTTTTGGCATCAATTCTAGTTTTAGTTTCTTTTTCTGCTAGTTGAAAATGTTCGGCAATATCATATTTATTTAAAATGCTTGAAATACTAGCTTTTGAAATATAACAATGATTTAGAGCATCTAAAACATCACGATAGCGTTTGCCATCGCCTAGAAGACTTAAAACTTTAAATTGGACATCAAAATAAATGCGTTGTTTGGGCAATAAACCAATTTCTTTATCTAATAAACATACATATTCGAATTTACCTGATTTTTGATTTCAATATTTATATCGGCGTCGTTTAAAAACAACTTCACCAAAAATTGTAATAATTGTTCTTGGTGCAAAATGAACTACTTTATAACCTTGTTTTAACCAATAATGATATTTATATAAATATTCATCTAATTTTTCGTATTCATTAGCTAGTTGTTCGCATTTGTTGGTGTACATATTTTTATGGGTTGTGAATAAACTAAATCAATGCTTATTTTCTGGGGTTTTTACATTATTATTAATTTTTAACATAATAAATTACCTTTCTGGGTAGTAATTTTAATAAAGTTTAGTTAGCTTATTTTTCTGCTTTAATGATAAATTTTTTTTTATAATTAGTATTCACTATTCTGAAAAAATGATAGAAATTCTTATTTAATGATATATAATTAAATTCCAAAGCAAAGAGACTGTAGATTAATTTTTGGAGAAAGAGGAATCTCTTATAAATTTTATTAATTAGTAAAAATTCACGAAAAGGATTTGATTAATATGAAAAAATTACTCGCTATGTTAACAACAATTACAAGCTTATCGGGCATAACACCAATAATTTTGGCGAATGCCCCAGCAGAAATATCAGAAAATAAAATAATAAATAATGAAATTAATTATCAACAAACAAATAATTTGGAAAAATTAAACAGAAGTAAAAGAGAAAATAATGATAAAATTGAAAATTACTATTGTTTTTTATGCCCTAATCGTTTAGTTGCTAAAATAAGTCATGATACATGAAAAAAAATATCTGATAACTATGCAAAAACAACTTCATTAGAACAAGATTATAATTATGTAAGAGGTTTATTAAATAATTTTGAAAAAAGAAATTCATCTGGTGATATTAATAAAGCTAATTATTTCTCAGATGATGATTTAAAAATTCTTGCAAATGTAATAGTTTATAATTTTAGTGAAATTAACGACTTCTTTAAAATAAAAAGATTTGATGAAATGGGATTAATTATAAAAACAAACCGAAATTCATATTGAGCAAAAGCTGATGATGAGGATAATGATTTTTTTTGGGGTGTATATTTAAATTTTAATGAAAAAATACTTGATGAGATCAATGAAAAAAATGGTACTATAACTAAATGAGTCAGTGTAGGCGCCGGCATTGCTGTTGCAATTGTTGCAACTGCCGGAGCCGCTGCAGCGGTGGCTGGGGGAGCCGGAGCTGGAGCAGCTGCAGCCACAGGAGGAGTGGCTGCATATGAAGCATCTATAGTTAGTGTAGGAACAACTGCTTCATATGCAACTGCCGCTACTAGTTTAACTGCAGCGGCAGGAGGTGGAGCTGGTATCGGGGCCGGGGTCGGGATAGCAGTTGCTGGTGTTGGCACAACCGCCGCCGCTACATCGGGTTCGCTTGGAATTACTGCTACATTGGCTGGATTAGGTTCAAAAATTAGTGCAATTGCAGCAAAAATTGGTCCAACAGTTACAGTTATTTCCGCAGGAACTACTTTGGCTGTAAATTCTAAAAATCTCTTTAAAAATCCTGATAATTAAACACAGTATAACTTTTAATGGAAAAGCAAAAATTTCTTTGACACAAGAAGCAGAACCAAAATTAATTATAAATACTTCAATAGTTTAATTATTCGTGAAAAATAAGAAAAACATTCAAACCAGTAATTTTACTTAAATTACTGGTTTTTATTTTGTCAAAATATAAAAAAGTTGTTTAGTTGTTTAAGAGTATTGTCATCATAAAAAACCACCTTTTGGGGTAGTATTTTAACAGTTTTTAAATTTAGTTATTAAGGATTTTCAATTTCAATTTCAAAATCATTTGTACTATTTAATGTGTAATTTCACATGTTATTAATAACTGATTCTTTGAAATTAGTTAAATTTGTGCCTTGTGCTTTGATTGTTATTTTTTTATTAATTACTCAGAATTTGGAATCATTTATCTCTGTTATTTCTTGTCCGTGTGTAGTTATTAGTTGTTTAATATTATTTTGTTTATTCTGATTATTTTGTAATTCTTGTGTGAATTTGAAACTAAGATTGTTTAAATATCTTAATTCTGGTAATTTTTCATTTAGATTGTTATTATCTATTTTATTTACTTGAACTTGTGTAAGATAATTTTTGCTTGGTGAGAAATGAAATTTCACTTTTTGCAAGTCTTTTATTTCAAAATCATAAATTTTATTATCTTCTCTTTTATTTCTAACTAGTTGTGCTGTGGTTTTTTCGTTGTTAATGTTTGCGGGAATAGTAAAAATGTTATTGAAACTAATAATTAACACGGTAAATATTTTCATAAACATTTTTATCACTCCTTTTTAAAATATTTTATTTTTCATTATTCTTTTATTTGCCAAATTGTAAAGTTAAGTGCAACTAAATTATTTTTCTAACCAAATATTCGATTGGCGAAAGATAATTTAGTATTTTTCTTGGTCTTTGGTTTAAAGACAATATAAATTTATGAACTGCATTTTTAGTAGTGTTTGAAAAATTAAATTTTTTAGGAAATTTTTCTCTAATTAAACCATTAGTATTTTCATTAGTACCTCTTTGTCAAGGTGAATATGCATCAGCAAAATAAATTTTCACATTTAAATTTTTTTCAAGTTGTTGTCAATTAGCAAATTCTTTACCCCTATCAAATGTTATAGTCTTAACAAGATTATTTGGAAGAATTGATAAATAATGACTAATATTTTTGTTAATAACTTTAGTAGTTCTATTTTCAACTAATATTGCTAAAGTAAATCTTGATGTTCTTTCAACTAAAGTTATTAAACATGATTTACTTTTACCTCGTGATGATACTACAGTATCACCTTCTCAATGGCCAAGAGTTATGCGATTATTAACATTTCGTTCTTTAATGGATTTACCATTAAATTTACCCCGATTTTCTTGAGATTTTCGTTTCTTACCTTTTCTTCTTAAATTTTTACTAGTAACCTTTTCAAGTAATCCAGAATAAATTCAATTGTAAATTGTTTTAAAACTAATAATTCATTCTTGATGAAAATTTTTAATTCTGCCATAAATTTGTTCAGGCGATCAACCTAATAATAATTTTTGTTGTACATATTTTATTAATTCTCTATTTTTAAATTTATGAAAATAAACATGTAATTGTTTTCTATTTTCTGCTTTATTTTGTGCAATTAATGAAAAATAATGATTATTATCTTTATTTCTATTAACTTCTCGATTAATAGTACTAATACTTCGATTAAGATTTTTAGCTATTTCACTAATTTTTACTTTAAATTTCAATTGATTCTCAATATAAATTCTTTCATCTATGCCAAGATGTTTGTATCCCATATAAAAACTCCTTAAATTTACTTTTTCTAAAATAAACTTAGCATCATGAAATTTTTATATGAAATCTTTTGCAATTTTATTTACTTGCACTTACAAGTATAATTCAGCAATTTTATTTACTTGCACTTACAAGTATAATTCAGCTATTTTTAATCTTTTTTAATACAAAGCGAATTAAAGAGTTTACCATTTCTGTTATGGTTACTCACACTAATGAATAACCTATAATCATTAACTTACCAATTGCTCCAAAATTTTTAATAAATTGTTGCAAATTTTCAATATCTGTATGTAATAATAAAACTATACTTAAAGATATTAATATAATGTAATTAAGTATTATTCATCAATATTTTTTTAAAGAGCTAATTAATTTGTTTGATTTCATTTTTAAAGGCTCTTTTTGCTTTAATTTTCTGAATAATCAAGCGGATTAATTTTTCAAATTTAATTGCAAAATATATTGCTCCGCCTCATCAAAAAACAAATATTCCTGAGAGCATAATACCACTATTGAACTTGCCAAAAAAATCAACCATCTGTTTATTCATAAAATTATTAAATTCGTCGCTTGTTCCAGTTATTCATTTAGTATCGATTACTGTTAATGCGCAAATTAATAAGCTTATAAAAATGAAAATGATACTTAATACTATTTTTAACCACTGCTTTTTAAAAGAATTTTTAATTCTTAATTTTAATGGCATTTTTTCTTTTGAATTATCTTTTTTAAATAATTTTCCTAAAAGTTTTTTCATTTTAATTCTCCTTTCATATTTTTATCGTCCTTTAATCACAATAAATAAGGCAATAAGTACACAAGTAACGCCAAGAATGGTAAAAATTGGGTGTTGCGAAAATGTCCGAGCCATTGGTTTAAATAGTTCTAAAATTGTTAAATTGCTAGTAATAAATTTTTGGAAATTAGCAAGCCCTTCGCTAATATAGTTCGTTAAGGTTTCAAAATGACTACCTGCTAATAACCCAAGAACAGTTATTAAGATAAAAATAATAATTAGTTTAAACATTGTTAGTTACCTTGCTTTGTTTTTATTGGTTTTATTTGTTTTTTAGTTTTTCCTCACGCACTTAAAAGCCCTTTATTTTTAACCGCATATTGGCGTTGTTTTTCTAAATTAACTTGTTGACTACCAAATCCAAGAATAATTGCCATAAGAAATTCTACAGCCAGTGTTAAGAACAAAGGAAATATTAGTTGAATATTTGTTCCCGGCACCTCTAAACTTCAAATTAAGTCAAAAACTTTATAAAGCATTTGAGCCAGAAAGTCGGACATTTTTGCGAGATTTTCCATTTTTTATATTATTCCTTTTCTTTCATTTTTCTTAAAAATTTGCTAAATTTATCCATTTTTAAGTATTCTAAGTCTTCTAAATCAATTGCTGTGTCAGTATAGTATTTGTCTTCATAGTCGGGATTTACTTTTGAATTTAAGTAATCTCTTAAAAATGCTAGGTAAAAAGAATTGTAAGTGTTTAATATTGGTAGAGGAATTTTTAGTTTAAAAAAATAAATATCAAGTTCAGGAATATCGCGATATTTAATGCGACGCCCTTTTTTACTATTTTTCGCATCAATTAAGGTGTTTCGTCAGCGTTCATATTCTTCAATGCTCGTAAAGGTGCCATAGATGACTTTTAAGTAGGGACGAAAAATATTAACGGGTTTTTTGCGAATTCCCACAATCACATTATTGGTAATATCACGAACTTTAACTCAAATATGTTTATCTCTTTGACCTCTAGCAAGCACAATATGACCGAAATGGCGTGCCAAAGCGAAATATTCTTGAATACCGGTTTCTTCGTTTTTGGTATTATTTTTTTCTCAATCAGTTCCTTCTAAAAATAAATTGGTTTCATCTCACAAAAGTAACGTTTTGTCTGGCAATATCGGATAATCAAAGTCTAATAACCCCATATGCCCTAAACTTAATTTTTGGGTTTCTAATAATGGAAAGGTTGCGGCGATGTGATATTTCTTCTTTTTTAGTAATTTTGCTGCGTATACTAGAAAAGCAGTTTTTCCAGTCCCTAATGAACCAATCACAATATTTAATGGTGAATTTTTTAAGAAATTAATAACTTTGTTAATTTGTGTTAAATTACCGATTTTAAAAAGGAAAATTAAAATACAACCGGCTAAAAATAAATAGCTCACAATGTTTTTGAAATAACCGTTGTAAATGTATCAAATTGCTCCGCAATGTCATAAAATTAAAAATGAGGTGCGATTCAATTCAATAAAATGGTTATTTTTTTCTATTATTCATTTGCAAAATTTCATCTTGCACCTCACTTGGTCGCGTTTAGTTTTCTTAGGTATTTTTTAAAAAAAGAAAAAATAGTCATTTACTATAAATTATTTCAATATGCAAATTAAGTATATATTTCTTATGTATGATTTTTGTTGTAAAAAATTATTTTAATGTTGTTTTTATAAGCATTTTACTTAGTTTTTATAACCTTTTATTAAGAATATGTTTGTTAATATTAAATATTTTGTTTTATTAATTATTTTTCAAGTAAAAAGGTAATAAATTTTTAGTTGCTTTTCTTTCAAAATTATTCAAATCTTTACCCACCTAACAAAACTTTATGCGCCCACTTCACTTTATTTTTTTGTTAGCGGACTGCGCCAAGTAGTTTTTCAAACATTTTAAAGCAAATAAAGAATATTGCCAAAATAAATGGAAAAATGAAGATTCAGTAGTCAGCAAAGAAGTTACCGACTTGTGGCATATTAACAGCAATAATTTCTCACATTTTAGTAAATGCCGTTATAATTGCATTTCACAATTTAGTCATCGCATCGCTAGCTGTTATTTTTGCTGGTGCATCGGCTAAGAAAGTTCCAATCATATAATCACCCCCTTTCTTCTTGAGGCATTCGTCATTTGTCTTTATCTAAATACTGATATGGTTTTTCAAAGTAGCATTAGAATAAATCACACCATAATCGCTGTTAAGAATCAAAAAGCAATGTTTGCTATTAAAAGTCAAAGTGTTTTTTGGGTTAAATCAATTTCTTTACCACCACTAATATGAGCCGGGATAGTTGTAATTTGAATAAATAAATCTCAGAAAGTTTGTTTAATTTGCTCTCAATTAAATTCTTTTAAATTTACCGTCATTTTTTATTTCCCAAAAATCATTTTTATTGGTAAATACATAATTGAAATTAATGCGAAAAGAAAAGTAATGATAATAATTAATCCGGCAATAAAAGCAACTTGTGCAGGCATTTTTTCTATTGGAACAAACAGTTTTAAGAACTCCATGATAATTTCTCAAAACATTATTTTTTATCCTTGTTATTTTCTTTTGAATTAGGAGCTTTAACTCATTCTTCAAAGCGAGCAATAAATACTTTTTCGTCTTTTGTGAAATTACCAGTATTATTTTTAATGGCATTTTTATATTTAATTCTAATTTTTATTTTGGCATAAATTTTATAAGCAAAATATGCTGACAGCATTATGCTGACAATAATAAATATTAGTCCAATTGCAATATTCATTTTTAAACTCCTTTAAAATAGTTATAATTCATATCTTTTTTGTTATTTTCTTTTTCGGCAATGAAGAAACCTAATAATTCTCGGCCTTTAATTAACTTCGTTTCTTGTTCTTGTTGATTAATTGAAATTACTTGATATTTACTATCTTTTATTATTCCAATACAAATTGAATTTTCGTATTTTCCTTTATAAACAAATCGCTTTGGAAACCAAATGCCGATTTGTTTATTAAATCACGGAATTTTTGGCGCTTTAATAAACATTGCGTTTTGCGTTTCTTTTAAAAGATACTTCTTAGTATTTAAGAAAATGTTTTCAATGTTTTTCATAGTAAATTACCTTCCTTATAGATAAACTAAGTTATATTAACTAAGTTAGTTAACTTAGTTTTTTAAACACTTATATATCGCAGATTTAAGTGTTTAACAAGCTTTGTTAGTAAATTTTGTTTTTTTATTATTATTAGATAAAGGTTTTAATAATTTTAAACTTAGCATACCCCTATATAGAAATTTCTACACTTTAATATCCGCATCCTACCCTTGGAACTAATTTAATAGCGTGTATATTTTTAGGAAATCCACCCATTCATTTTTTTATTGCAAAACGAAACAAATTGCTATAGCTAATAGGGTGTTATCTATTAACTGGTAAACTTCTTTTGGTTATGGCGACCACCCACAATTTATCGTGCTTTAATACATACCAACATTATTAATTCACTTGTATTTAATTTTCAAAGAACAAATTTTAACACCTTATAAAATAAAAAGACAATCATTGCCGACTGCCTTAATACTTATTCAAATCTTTACCCACCTAACAAAACTTTATGCGCCCAAATTGCAAAAGATTTCATATAAAAATTTCATGATGCTAAGTTTATTTTAGAAAAAGTAAATTTAAGGAGTTTTTATATGGGATACAAACATCTTGGCATAGATGAAAGAATTTATATTGAGAATCAATTGAAATTTAAAGTAAAAATTAGTGAAATAGCTAAAAATCTTAATCGAAGTATTAGTACTATTAATCGAGAAGTTAATAGAAATAAAGATAATAATCATTATTTTTCATTAATTGCACAAAATAAAGCAGAAAATAGAAAACAATTACATGGTTATTTTCATAAATTTAAAAATAGAGAATTAGTAAAATATGTACAACAAAAATTATTATTAGGTTGATCGCCTGAACAAATTTATGGCAGAATTAAAAATTTTCATCAAGAATGAATTATTAGTTTTAAAACAATTTACAATTGAATTTATTCTGGATTACTTGAAAAGGTTACTAGTAAAAATTTAAGAAGAAAAGGTAAGAAACGAAAATCTCAAGAAAATCGGGGTAAATTTAATGGTAAATCCATTAAAGAACGAAATGTTAATAATCGCATAACTCTTGGCCATTGAGAAGGTGATACTGTAGTATCATCACGAGGTAAAAGTAAATCATGTTTAATAACTTTAGTTGAAAGAACATCAAGATTTACTTTAGCAATATTAGTTGAAAATAGAACTACTAAAGTTATTAACAAAAATATTAGTCATTATTTATCAATTCTTCCAAATAATCTTGTTAAGACTATAACATTTGATAGGGGTAAAGAATTTGCTAATTGACAACAACTTGAAAAAAATTTAAATGTGAAAATTTATTTTGCTGATGCATATTCACCTTGACAAAGGGGTACTAATGAAAATACTAATGGTTTAATTAGAGAAAAATTTCCTAAAAAATTTAATTTTTCAAACACTACTAAAAATGCAGTTCATAAATTTATATTGTCTTTAAACCAAAGACCAAGAAAAATACTAAATTATCTTTCGCTAATCGAATATTTGGTTAGAAAAATAATTTAGTTGCACTTAATTTTACAATTTGGCTATTTAAAAAAGAATTCCTAACAAATCTAGGAATTCTTTTTTAATTAAATTTAAGTTTTTTTTCTAATGCTGTTAGTTTTTTACTGTCAACAACGATTTGACTTTTTGGTAATTGTAAACCACTGTGGGAAGAATATTTAGGGATAATATGTAAATGATAATGTTCAATAGTTTGTCCAGCAAGAATACCATTATTAGAAATAAAATTAAATGCTGAAGTATTAAGTTGCATTTCAATTTGCTGAGCGACTTTTTTAGCAGTAATATTAACAAAAGAAATGATGTCATCATTAGTATTAATAAAATTTGTACTATGAATTTTAGGGATAACTAGGGTGTGTCCTTTGTCAAGAGGCATAATGTCTAAAAAGGCAATTGTATGTTCATCTTCATAAATTATATGACTAGGAATTTCGTGCAAAATTATTTTGCAAAATAAACAAGATTGTTCATTCATTTAATAATCCTCCTTGTTTAAAAAAGAGAACAGTTAACTGTTCTCTTTTTTTGTAAATTAATCATCTTCTTCATCTTGGAAATAAGTAGATAAATCTTCTCATATCTTTTTATCGTAAATATTTTTCTTAGTTACAATGTATTTTGTATATAAATATTGACTAGCATTCTTTTTTAAATTATCATCTTTGGAAATTGTAAATAATAATTCATTAATTAATGATGTTTTTTGATTATTAGGAAGATTTTGCATTCCCGTATTATTGCGGGCGCTATTTTTTTTAGTTCCCGTTTTATTAGTATTATTTTTTCACTCAAATTCTATCCCATTATCAATTTGAATTTCTTTATCATCATCAATTTTATAACCTTTAAACAAATCAGTGACAAAAATTGGGAGAACATAAATTTTAGATACATAACGACGGTCTTCAGTATAAAATTTATTTATTTCAGAATCGTTAGGAGCTTTACTGCTAGCAAAGCCAACAATTTGTCTCTCTTTCACTTGTTCTTTATAAAAATCTTCCATTGTGTTATCACCATAAGGATTATTATCATTACCATAAGCAACAAAACCACGAAAACCGGCCATATTAAATATTGGATCAAAAATTGTTTTGATTTCATTATTATCAGGTTTAAATTTATTTTTGAAAGTATCATTATCAGAAATTAACACAACATCATCGTTAGGTAAATTTGCTTCATTTTCCTTTTTAACTTTTACTTCTCAAACCATTTTTATTTTACTATCTCAAACATTACCTGAATCAAATGTTTGTACATTTTTAGGAACAGTTCAACTTATTGGCAATGAATAATTACCATCTTTTTTTAATTCAAAAATCCGATCTTGTAATCAAGTCATTGTCATTAAATTATCAAGAATAGTAGCTTTAATTTGTGCATTATAGTAATCAGCAAATCGTTCACGAACTTTAACTTTATAATTTATGGTTTCATTGTTGGTGCTTGTGATTTTGGCTGTCATTAAATCATTAATGCTTGGTTGAATTGTATTAGTATAGGCCTCATCTTTTTCTTCATCTCAAGTTCCTAAAATATGCCATTCCGCTGATTGCTTAATGTCGTATCCTTGTTTAGTAACTATTGCTTCTAAGAAACTATTATTTAATCTTGCTTTTAAGTATTCTTGATATAATTTATCACCTGCTATTTGGTTTCAAAGGTTATCAAATTGTTGCAAATAATTGGTAATTTCTGTCTCAGATAAGTTTTCAATTTTTTTGCCTCGCATTTTCGCATATATCGTAACAAATTCATTACGAGCAATAATCTCTTTAATAGCATTAAAACCATATTCACTAATCTTACCTTTAAATTTATCAAATAATGCTTTTCCAGTAATATTATTTTTATCGGTTATTTCTAATAATTTAATAAATTGTTCTTCTTGAGTTTTTTCAGATATATTACTATCAATGCGGTCTTTAGATTTACTACAAGCAATAACAGTTACAATAGGAGATGAAGATATTAAAATTGTACTCGTGAAACTGACTAATTTCTTTAGTATTTGCATCTTAATGTTTCTCCTTTTCTAATGCTAATCAGTAGTTACTAATTTCTGTTGATGAATAAAGGTTCCCTTTTGAAGAATGATTGTTTTTAGGTTTAATAGGAGTTGGGGGAGTAATCGCTTTAATAGTTCATAAGTTATCTTTATTATTCATAAAGTTATCATTAATAACTGTATTAACATCAATTAACGCTCCAATAGTTTGATTTTTATTAGGAATCTTATTAATGGCATCATTTTCATCATTTAGATTTTTACTTAAAATATTAATTTTAGTTCCTAAAAGTGATGAACGAGAAGTTTTAAATATTTTACCTAAAATAGCACTTCATTTATCTTGGTCAAATTCAATATATTCTTTATATCATTCATTATTTGGTTTATCATCATCTCGTTCTAATCACGTCATCATATCTCAAAATCAAAATCATCAGTTTTCATTATTGTCAATATTATTTTGGGAAAAATCAGTATAAGTTTTAATTTCATTCAAAGGATTAAAACCAGAACTTTCACTTTGAGGATTATTATCAACGCGTTTTTTAAATTCATCAAATAAATATTGTAAATAGGGAGTTTTAGCAAGACGCATATTTTCATCTGAAGTTATTGCCGGATATTTGCCGTCACTTTCTTGATTTTCGCCAATATCACCATCAGCATCATAACCTTTTCGTAACTTGTCATAACCATTAATTTTAATAAAACGCACTTCATTCGTATCAGCAATAAAAACAACTTTATCAGTACCAATTTTAATTTTTTTAAAAATAATATTTTTGTTGCTATCTTTTCGTTCGTCATTTAAATCCTTTAAAAAGGCATTAAAATCAGTTGGGATACTTCCGCCATCAGTACCATCGTATGCTAAATCATAAGTTGCTGCTTTAAATATTGGACTAAATTTATCATTAGAACTATCTAAAGTTAATAAATTAGGTAATTGACCAAAGGTTGTTTTGTTATCATCGCTATACAAACCAGCCAATTGTTCAAAAGATTTACTTTTAGCATCACTTAAAAAATCATTAATGTTTTTTAAATTCTTATTTTCATCAAAATCTTTTGCTTCAATGCCATCTTCTAAACCATTTTTGTCTTTACCATCATATTTAAAATTAATTTGAGAAACTAATAACGGTTTTAAATTAAAGTATCATTGTTCGGCAATAAATTTTTGCTCTTTACTTAATTTATTTGATTGTTGAGCATCAGGGTTCATCATTACCTTATTGCTCTCATCAAATTTAACAAGGTTTTCTGGCTTGATAGCAAAAGTATTGAAAAGACTTTTAATTTTTTCTTTTAATTCATTATTATTATTAAGTTCATATGCTTTTCTTAATGCTCGGTTCCGAGTTTCGGTTTCGGTTTCGGTTTTACTACCATATCATAAATCAATGTTAAAATTATCACCATCGCTGTTGATTTTCTTTATTAAATCATTGGCAATTCTTTTAATTTGCTCTATACTATAGCGATCATAATCAATTTGAAAGTCATTAATAAATTTTTTTCGAAAAGTTTCATAAACATTATTGGGAGTAGAATTATCTAATAATAAATGATCTTTAAATCCTTCTGCACCGCCTCATTTTTTATATTCTTTAGCTTCTTCTTTGGTTTTATTATTTCCTCATTGTTTATGTAAAGTTCCTTCAATATAAGTATTTAAATTAGTCATCATATTATCGTAACTTTTTTTAAATATCGGATCATTTTTTTTGCTTTTAAGAACAGATAGTTGTAAGCGTTTAGTAAACTCAACAAATTGTTCTTTTTTAATTTCATTATTGTTAATGAAATTATTGAAAAGTTGATCAATTGTAATTCGATCTAATTTTCCTGAAAAATCATCTAATTCTTTAAATTTTAATGTTGGAAGGTCAAGAAGTACTTGCGAACCATCATCACCAATAAATTCTCATTTATTGGAGCAAGCTGCTGATGTCATTATTGGACTTATTGATAACACCAAAGCAAATGGTAAAACTATCTTTTTCTTCATTAATCTCAATCACTCCTTAAATATTAGTTTTCATAAAATATTTAATTTTACAATACATATTATACACTATATAGTAAAAATGTAATTTCTAAAATACGGGCACTTTATGTTAAGGATAGCAATTATCGCCTAAATTAGGTAAAATATACTAGTAGTTAATTAAATAATAATTTCTTAAAGTTATTAAAAATTCTTATATCTAATATTTGTAGATAGACAATAATTAAATGAATTATTAAAATAGTTAAAGATAGAAAGGAAGAAATTAATTAATGACAGATATAAAAAATATTAAGAAAGATTTTCCCTTTTTTCAGAAAAATAAAAATATTGTTTATTTAGATAATAGTGCTACTAGTTTAAAACCACAATGTGTTATTGACAATATTATTAATTATTATTTAAAATATTCTACTAATCCTCATAATACTGATTTTTTACTAGCCTATGATTGTAATGAGAATATTCAAAAAATTCGTAAACTAGTTGCTGAATTTATTAATGGTAAGGATAGTGAGATTATCTTTATTCCTTCAACTACTTTTGGATTAAATCAATTGGCTTTAGGGTTAGAAACATTAATTTCTAAGGATGATGAGATTTTATTAACAATGGCTGAACATAGTTCTAATTTATTACCTTGGTATCGTTTAGCAAAAACTAAACAAGCAAAGATTAAATATATTGGTTTGGAAGATTTAACGATTACTATTACTAATATTAAAAAATTATTAACACCGAAAACTAAAATTGTTAGTTTTGCAAATATAAGTAATGTTTTAGGAACTGTTAATGATACTAAAGCGATTTGTCAAGCAATTAAACAATATAATCCTAACATTATTGTTATTATTGATGGTGCTCAATCAGTTGGTCATATTAAAACTGATGTTCAAGATTGAGATATTGATTTTTTAGTATTTTCTGGTCATAAGATGTTAGGACCAACGGGTATTGGTATTTTATGAGGAAAAAATATGATGTTATCTAAATTAGCACCAATGTTATTAGGCGGCGGTAATAATGGTATTATTAATGAGAATGGAACATATTCTTTACTACAAGGATATATGAGTTTTGAATCAGGAACGCAAAATATTGCTGGTATTTTTGGTTTACAAGAAGCGATTAAGTATTTACAAAATATTGGTTTAGAAACAATTCATAATCATATTACTAGTTTAAAAGATTATGCTGTTAATGAAATACGAAGGGAAAATTTAAATGTAACAATTTATAATCCTAATGCTAAAAGTGGCATTTTAGTTTTTAATGTTAATAATGTTGTTGCCCACGATGTATCAGTTAATTTAGCTAATAACCACAATATTTGTCTTCGCAGTGGTAGTCATTGTGCTAGTTTAATTGATCAAGTACTTGGTGTTAAAAGTTCATTACGAGCTAGTTTTTATATTTATAATACTAAAGAAGATGTTGATAAATTAATTATCGCATTAAAAACAGGAGGTAATTTTATTGATGATTTCTTATAATGAATGAAGAAAAATAATTATTAATCATTATCAAAATCCTCAGTATCAAGGTTTTATTAAACATAACCAAGCAATTGAGCGATTGCAACCTAATTTAAGTTGTGCTGATCAGTTAAATTTACAGTTAGTAGTTATCAATGATGTTATTGTCTCAGCTCGGTTTATGGGTTATGCTTGTGCAATTGCAACTTCTAGTGCTGACTTGATTTGTCAAACTATTACTAATAAATCAAAATATCAAGCAATAGCAACTTTAAATAATTATTCATTAATGATTAATATTAAAGATTATGATAGTGATATTTTAGAAGACTTAATTGTATTTGCTCATACTAAAAAGCAACCAAATCGTAAGCAGTGCTCATTATTAGCAAGTAGTGGATTTTTAATGATGTTATAATAAATTATAAGGAGGTGCTTAGATGTTTGATAAACATTTATTACGAAAATCAGCTTTAAAAGTAAGATTAGCAATGGTAAAAGATGATAAAGAACAATATGATCAAAAAATTATTAATTTTATTACTAAGTAATGACGATTTTCAAAAAGCAAAAATAATTGGTTTATTTTCACCTATTAGGGGAGAAGTTAATGTTAATCTTTTAATTAGTTTTTGTTTTAATAATGACAAGATTGTTGGGTTACCAAGAATGCAAGATGATAATTCTTTATTATTTTATCAAATTACTAGTTTTGATGATTTAGTAATTGATAATAATTACAATATTTTACAACCTAATTTGCAATGTAAAATGTTAATGACTTCGGAAATTAATATTTGTTTCTTACCGTTTTTAGCGTATGATAGTAGCGGCGCTAGGGTTGGTTATGGGAAAGGATATTATGACCGAACTTTAGTAGATTTTAAAAATCCAATTATTGGAATTGGTTATAGTTGACAAAAAACTATAGAAGAAATAACAGTTGATAAAAATGATATTTTAATGCATCAAGTAATAACGGAAATTGGAATTGAAAAATTTTAATTTTTAAAGATATTTATATTTTTTATAAAAAGTAAATTTTTTGTAAATAAAAATGAATATTTATTTTTCTCAATGTTATAATTAGGTATCATGTGAATATATGAAAATATTTACTGAAATCAAAGGAGAGATTTTATGTATAAAAAAGGTGACATTGTTGAAGCAAAGTGTACTGCTGTTTTACCATGAGGTGTATTTTATGTTATTGAAAACATCGTTGATAACGTTAATGAAGACAGTACTTCTTCACAGTCAAAGCCAGAGCGAGTAACTGGGATGTGTCATATTAGTCAGTTTTCTGATGGATATGTTAAAGATATTAATGAATTTGCAGAAGTTGAAAAAGTTTATCGCTTAGAAGTGTTAAATTTTGATGTTGATAAAAAGCAACTAAGTTTAAGTCATAAAGCACTTCATAAAAAAGAACAAAATCGTGGGTCCGTACATATTAAAGAATCAGGAGCAGGATTTGAAGATTTATCTAATAACTTATCGCAATGAATTGATAATAGTGAACAAATCAGTGAAAGTGACGAATAATAGATGATTAAAACAAATATTAGTTATACACACTTAACAGATCAAGAACTTAATAAATATCAAGATAAAATTCATTCAATTCATAAAACAATGATTACTGAAAGAAAAGGTCTTGGCAGTAATTTTTTAGGTTGAGTTGATTTGCCAAAAAATTATAATAAAACTGAATGAGAGGCGATGAAAGTCATTGCTAAACGATTAATTCCTGAAATTCAAGTTTTAATTGTTATTGGTATTGGTGGTTCTTATTTAGGCGCTAAAGCAGCTATTGATATGATTAAAGGATTATATTCCCAAGATTCATTAGAAATAATATTTGTTGGTAATACATTATCATCAACATATACTAATCAAGTTTTAGAATATGTTAAGGATAAAGAATTTGCTATTAATGTTATTTCTAAATCCGGAAGTACACCCGAACCAGCGATTGCTTTTCGTCTTTTTAGAGATTTATTAGAGCAACAAAAAGATAAAGCAATTGCTAAAACAAGGATTATTGCTACGACTGATGCTAAAAATGGGATTTTAAAAAACTTAGCAAATCAAGAAGGTTATGAAACTTTAGTTATTCCTGATGATATTGGTGGTAGATTTTCAGTATTAACGCCTGTTGGTATTTTTGTAATGGCAATGGCCGGAATTGATATTGATAAGGTTATGCTGGGAGCTAATCAAGCATATACAGATTTAAGTAATGATACTTTAGAAAATCAAGCATATAAATATGCTGTTGTGCGAACAATATTACATCAAGAAAAGCAATATCCTGTAGAAATGTTAGTTAGTTATGAAAGTCAGATGTCTAGTTTGGCTGAATGATGAAAACAGTTATTTGGTGAATCAGAAGGAAAAGATAGTAAAGGAATTTTACCTGCTAGTGTTAATTTTTCTACTGATTTACATTCCTTAGGACAATTTATTCAAGAGGGAAGTAAAGTTTTATTTGAAACAGTTTTACAAGTTAAAAAGCCCTCTTTGGATGTTAAAATTGCTACTAATAGTGATGATGTAGATCAATTGAATTATTTAACTAATTATTCTTTACATCAAATTAATGCTTTAGCTTTAGAAGGAACAATTGATGCGCATAGTAATGAGGGGAAAGTTCCTAATATTATTTTAGAGTTAGAAACAATGGATGAAATAATGTTTGGTTACTTAGTGTACTTTTTCTTTAAAGCTTGTGCAATGAGTGCTTATTTACTAGAAGTTAATCCTTTTAATCAACCGGGTGTTGAAGTATATAAGAAAAAAATGTTTAAGTTATTAGGTAAGAGTTAATAATTTAAAGGATTATTTAATTTTTAAATAATTAATACTTTAAAATTATTATATTTAGGATTTTTAAAGATAAAATAATTGACAATGAGAATGTTTTTTTATATTATTATAAAGTCCTAAATTAAATGGGTTGTTAGCTCAGCTGGGAGAGCACTCGCCTTACAAGCGAGCGGTCGGCGGTTCAATCCCGTCACAACCCACCATTTGCTGGCTTAGCTCAGCAGGTAGAGCAACCGCCTTGTAAGCGGTAGGTCGTAGGTTCAATTCCTATAGCCAGCACCATAAATTATTTGGAGGGATAGTGAAGTGGCTAAACACGGTTGGCTGTAAACCAACTCCTTAGGGTTCGGGGGTTCGAATCCCTCTCCCTCCACCATAATGTTGGGGTGTAGCCAAGTGGTAAGGCAAAGGACTTTGACTCCTTGATGCGGTGGTTCAAATCCACCCTCCCCAGCCAAATTTAATATGCTCCGTTAGCTCAGTCGGTAGAGCATCTGGCTTTTAACCAGAGGGTCGCAAGTTCGAGCCTTGCACGGGGTACCATTAGTGCCTAAGTGGTGGAACTGGTAGACACGCTGGGTTTAAGCTCCAGTAAACGGTTAAAGTTTGTGTCGGTTCGAGTCCGACCTTAGGTACCATAAAGAAAATTAAAGCAGAATATTCTGCTTTTTTTTATTTTGTTTTTCTTGTAATTTTTAATCTTTTATTACATAATATAAATAATTGAAAATATTTATTTATTTTTTAATATGAGATTCAAAGGAGATTAATAAATGAGTTCAAAAGAAAAACCATTACATAGTTTTGATGATAGTAATGCTGTCCTTATTAAAGATCATATTTCACATGAAGAGACATTTGTTGAAGTATTTGAATATGCTTTTCAAAAATTACGCGATCCGTGATATAAGACATTTCTATTTGGCATTATGGCAGGTTTTTTTGTAGCAATTGCTTATGTTATTGTTATTGTTGCTTTATCAGGATTTATTATTAAAGACAGTAATGGAAATTTAAAACCTAATGGGATGCCTTCTGGTATGATTGCTTTAATTACAGGACTAACTTTTACGCCAGCAATATTAATGGTTATTTTTATTGGTGGGACATTATTTACTTCTAATTCATTGACATTATTACCAATAATTAAAAGAGAAGCAAAACTGCGTCGCATGCTTGTAAATTTATCTTTAGTATTAGTTGGTAATTGTTTAGGAGCATTAATTGTTGCGATATCTACTTATTTAATGGGACATATGAAAGTTGATTCTGAGTTTTATAATGCTTTTAAGTATATTTATGATAAGAAAATCGGTTCTAGTCCGAGTAATCTTAATTGGACAGTTTTTTTAAAAAATTTTGTTAGTGGCATTTATTGTAATATTTTAATTGCGGGGTTGTTCTGAATGAATATGTCTGTTAAAAATTCAGCAACTAAGGTATTATTATGCTTCTTTGTAATTTTAGCATTTGGAATTTCTGGTTTTCAACATATTGTTGCTAATGCTTATGTTTGAATGACTGGTTTATTTTTAAATAATGGTATGGTTGGTCAAGATTTTGGAACATTTTCAATAATGAATATGCTACCAACATTGTTAGGTAATTTTATTGGTGGTAGTGTGGTATTACCAATGGTTTATTTATTAGTATTTAAAAAACGAATTAATGCAGAAATCGCTGCTGGAAAATTTAAAGGAACTAAATTATAGTATTAAGTACAATGAAAATGAACCACGGATTACTCCGTGGTTCATTTTATTAGTATATGATACCATCACCTGCACATTGGAAATGAGTTTGTAAAAGTTTATTTTCGTGGATTTGTATTAAGTGATGATATTGCTCCTTTAATTCTTTTAGTTCTTCGGGGCTAATTAGTTTTTTACAAATAAGACAAGTCATTATGTAGTCCTTTCAATTTCAATATTATATTTAGTAATCTTTTAATTTCCTTTATTTATAACATTGAATAAATTGAATGGTTAGCAATGCTAACTAATTATTACATTATAGCCAGCTTCTTGAATTTTTTTAAGAATTAGTTGGGTATATTCTTTGTCTAATGTGTCAATCGTGAAGTCTAATTGCATTTGTTGTGATTTTAAATTAAGTTGATTAGGAGAGCGATTAAATTTTATAAATAACAGCATTATTAACTTTTAATAATTAAATATTTTTTTATTTATGGTTTTAGTTATAACAATATTTGTAATTATGTAATATACCACAGACATATGACAAACACAAGAGGCTTTTTAAAAAAGAGATGATAAATTATAAAATAATGCAGAAAATTTTTAAAAATAGTTTATAATTAGATTCTAAGGCAAAGAAATTGTAAATTAATTTTTTGGAGAAAGGTTGTTGCTTGTTTGGCGAATTTTATTAATTAGTAAAAATTCACGAAAAGGAAGTCAATTATTTACAAACAAATAATTTAGAAACTTTAAAACGAATAAAAAGAGAATTGTTTAATAATGTTTTATTTTTGCCAAATTGTAAAGTTAAGTGCAACTAAATTATTTTTCTAACCAAATATTCGATTGGCGAAAGATAATTTAGTATTTTTCTTGGTCTTTGGTTTAAAGACAATATAAATTTATGAACTGCATTTTTAGTAGTGTTTGAAAAATTAAATTTTTTAGGAAATTTTTCTCTAATTAAACCATTAGTATTTTCATTAGTACCTCTTTGTCAAGGTGAATATGCATCAGCAAAATAAATTTTCACATTTAAATTTTTTTCAAGTTGTTGTCAATTAGCAAATTCTTTACCCCTATCAAATGTTATAGTCTTAACAAGATTATTTGGAAGAATTGATAAATAATGACTAATATTTTTGTTAATAACTTTAGTAGTTCTATTTTCAACTAATATTGCTAAAGTAAATCTTGATGTTCTTTCAACTAAAGTTATTAAACATGATTTACTTTTACCTCGTGATGATACTACAGTATCACCTTCTCAATGGCCAAGAGTTATGCGATTATTAACATTTCGTTCTTTAATGGATTTACCATTAAATTTACCCCGATTTTCTTGAGATTTTCGTTTCTTACCTTTTCTTCTTAAATTTTTACTAGTAACCTTTTCAAGTAATCCAGAATAAATTCAATTGTAAATTGTTTTAAAACTAATAATTCATTCTTGATGAAAATTTTTAATTCTGCCATAAATTTGTTCAGGCGATCAACCTAATAATAATTTTTGTTGTACATATTTTACTAATTCTCTATTTTTAAATTTATGAAAATAAACATGTAATTGTTTTCTATTTTCTGCTTTATTTTGTGCAATTAATGAAAAATAATGATTATTATCTTTATTTCTATTAACTTCTCGATTAATAGTACTAATACTTCGATTAAGATTTTTAGCTATTTCACTAATTTTTACTTTAAATTTCAATTGATTCTCAATATAAATTCTTTCATCTATGCCAAGATGTTTGTATCCCATATAAAAACTCCTTAAATTTACTTTTTCTAAAATAAACTTAGCATCATGAAATTTTTATATGAAATCTTTTGCAATTTTATTTACTTGCACTTACAAGTATAATTCAGCTTTTAAATTCTAGTTCTTTAGAATCAAAAGAAATTGATGAAATACAAAACATTACTTTTATTAAAGTTTTAAAGAAAATACACTGCTATCAAGCGTAAAAGCCGGAAGTGTTTATTTTGGAACTACTAATGGTGTTTATTTTATTTATAAAAATAGTTGAGAATCAAGAAAGATTAACGACGTTACTGGTATAATAAAAAAAATTGAAATTGATCCAACAGGAAATGTTTATATTTTAAATGAACAAGGGAAAGTATTTTATTTAGGTTATGACCAAACAAATGTTAGAATTATGGATGAAATAAAATATCCTGTTAATGATTTTATTATATTTGAAAAAGATACACCTAATCCTAATATAAAAGCTGGAAGTGTTTATTTTGGAACTACTAATGGTGTTTATTTTAGATATCATAATTCTCAAAATTCAGTAGCAAAAATAAACTTAATAACAGAATGTAATTGTGATAGCCCTGAAAATAACATTAAAAAACTTTTTCTTGATTTAGATGGAAATTTATATTTTAAAGTTTTATGCGATACTGTTTATTATGTATCTCTAAATTCTTGAACTCCAAAAAGAGTAAATAAAATAAATAATTTAAATAGCATTGCTGTTTTTGAAAAAGATACACCTAACTCTAGTGTAAAAAAAGGAGACATATATTTTGGGACAACAAATGGAATTTATTTCAAATCTAAAAATAGTAGCAACGACACTATTCGAAAAGTTGATGAAAAAGACAATAACTTTATAAAATTAATTGAAATATTACCAAATGGAGATGCATATTCTTTAGATTCTAATGGGAATGTTTATTATGTTCCTTTTGATTCTTGAGAAGTAACTAAAGTTAATGAAATAAATAATGTTAATATAATTGCAGGCGTTAAACAAGATACATTTATAAATTCTGTTAAAAAAAATAGTGTTTATTTTGGGAAAAATGATGGTATTTATTTAAAAGTTAATATTTCCTCAGATATTCAAAAAATTAATGAAATAAATAATTCTGTAAAATTAATTGAATTATCACCAAACGGAAGTGCATTTATTTTAGGAAGCTAGTAGTAAAAATTTTTGTAATATTTGAAATGACTGTTGCTGCTACTAATGATGCTGAAGTTCGTTTTGATTTAATTTTTTATCCTTAGAATAAAATAATTTGGTATAATGTTGATGAAACCGCTCGATTTTACCGTTACTCTGTGGCGAACGAATCGGTGTGGTTTCGTGGAACAATTCCGTTCCTCGAAAAAAAGGTTGTAAAAGGCCTTTCTTTTACTTTGTACGATTTTTTATTACTTCAGTTAGTAGTAATAAATTCAGGAGCATTATCAGTGCGAAGGCGTTTGATTGTTATGCCAAGTTCGTCAAAATCTTTCATTGCTCTTTGCACAGCATTAACTGCATTATTAGTTCCTAAACTATCATAAACATAACCAAATACTATGCGTGTCATTTCGTCAATGAAATCATAAATATAATATTTTTTATCAACCGGAAAATTTGATGTGGTAATAATTTTAGCATCCATTTGTAAAAGACCAATCTCGGAAACTTCATAACGCTTAAAATGGCGTTTTGTTTGTTTAATTTGTTGTTTTAATTCTTTTCAGCGAGGGTCAGATTTAATTCAACGATAAAAAGTTTTGATGTTTTTCGGAACTTCTGAATTTTTAACATCGTGAAAACCGATTTTTAAATTGTTAAATAAAGACCACATTCCGCCGGCTTGAAGATTTTTGTAATCAAAATATAAATCACATACTTTTTTGCGAGAATTTAAATTATATTGATAATTAAGATTTTGTGGTTTTGTACTTTTAAACAATAACAAATCTAAGTTGTCAGAATAATAAGTGGTCACAATTTTTTCGGCTCAACGATAAAATGTTTTCGTTGCATTCTTAAAATATTTCTTAATAAGTTTTGTTAAAGTTGTCTCTTCAATATAGAAATAAGTACATAAATTTAAATAGGCAGTAATGCGTTTTTTAGTTTTATAGTAATAAGGATTACGGCAATTAGCACTTAGTCAACTTTGGATTTTTGCTTTTAAATCCGCTAAATCAGCTTGAGAAATAATATATTTCATTTTTTAAAACTCCTTAAATTGAGAAAATCGTATTTTTTAATGCTGAATTATACTTGTAAGTGCAAGTAAATAAAATTGCAAAAGATTTCATATAAAAATTTCATGATGCTAAGTTTATTTTAGAAAAAGTAAATTTAAGGAGTTTTTATATGGGATACAAACATCTTGGCATAGATGAAAAGAATTTATATTGAGAATCAATTGAAATTTAAAGTAAAAATTAGTGAAATAGCTAAAAATCTTAATCGAAGTATTAGTACTATTAATCGAGAAGTTAATAGAAATAAAGATAATAATCATTATTTTTCATTAATTGCACAAAATAAAGCAGAAAATAGAAAACAATTACATGTTTATTTTCATAAATTTAAAAATAGAGAATTAGTAAAATATGTACAACAAAAATTATTATTAGGTTGATCGCCTGAACAAATTTATGGCAGAATTAAAAATTTTCATCAAGAATGAATTATTAGTTTTAAAACAATTTACAATTGAATTTATTCTGGATTACTTGAAAAGGTTACTAGTAAAAATTTAAGAAGAAAAGGTAAGAAACGAAAATCTCAAGAAAATCGGGGTAAATTTAATGGTAAATCCATTAAAGAACGAAATGTTAATAATCGCATAACTCTTGGCCATTGAGAAGGTGATACTGTAGTATCATCACGAGGTAAAAGTAAATCATGTTTAATAACTTTAGTTGAAAGAACATCAAGATTTACTTTAGCAATATTAGTTGAAAATAGAACTACTAAAGTTATTAACAAAAATATTAGTCATTATTTATCAATTCTTCCAAATAATCTTGTTAAGACTATAACATTTGATAGGGGTAAAGAATTTGCTAATTGACAACAACTTGAAAAAAATTTAAATGTGAAAATTTATTTTGCTGATGCATATTCACCTTGACAAAGAGGTACTAATGAAAATACTAATGGTTTAATTAGAGAAAAATTTCCTAAAAAATTTAATTTTTCAAACACTACTAAAAATGCAGTTCATAAATTTATATTGTCTTTAAACCAAAGACCAAGAAAAATACTAAATTATCTTTCGCCAATCGAATATTTGGTTAGAAAAATAATTTAGTTGCACTTAACTTTACAATTTGGCTATCTATTGATAATAATACTTTTATAGATAATTTAATAATTACTTTTACTTGCTATTATTTTAATCACTTTAAAATAAAAATACAAGCATTTAACCACTTAATATCAAAAAGGAACAACATCATCATAAATTGTTCCTAATTATTTTATTATTTAATTTTAACGAGCAACCTCATTAGCTCTTAATTCTCTAATAACAGTGATATGAATATCGCCAGGAATGGTAATTTCTTTTTCAATTTTAATTTTCACATCATGAGCAATTTTATAAACCTTAGCATCACTAACCTTACCAGGATCAACAATAATTCTAATTTGTCTTCCAGCTTGAACAGCATAAGATTTTTGTACCCCAGGAATTGATTGACAAATTTCTTCAATTTGTTGCATTCTTTGAATAAACTCTTCTAAAGAGTTATTTCTTGCTCCCGGTCTAGCTGCCGATAAAGTATCCGCTGCCATTACTAAAACTGCATAAATACTTTGCGGACTAACCTCACCATGGTGCGCATAAATAGCATTAATAATTAGCGGGTGTTCACCATATTTTTTTGCTAATTGCACCCCCAAATTAACATGCGAACCATCCATTTCATAATCAATTGCTTTACCAATATCATGTAATAAACCCGCTCTTCTTGCTAATTTTTCATCCAATCCTAACTCAGCAGCCATTGTTCCTGCCAATTTTGCTACTTCAATACAATGCTGTAAAGCATTTTGACCAAAACTAGTACGATATCGTAATCTTCCAAGATAATAAACTAATCCAAGCTTCATATTAGTAATTCCTAAGTCATTAAGTACCTTTTGTCCAGTTTCTTGAATTAAAGTTTCCAACTCATCTTGGGTTTTCTTTAAAACTTCTTCAATTCTTATTGGTTGAATTCGCCCATCGCGCATTAATGAATTTAAAGTTCGAACCGCAATCTCTCGTCTAATCGGATTAAAAGATGCCACTTGAATCACTTCTGGAGTATCATCAATAATAATATCAACACCTGCCGCTTGTTCAAGAGCCTTAATATTTCTACCTTCTTTACCAATAATTCGTCCCTTCATTTCATCATTAGGTAACTTAACAAATGCTGTTGTTTTTTCAGCAACAACATCATGGGCATACTTTTCAATAGCAACAGCAATAATATTGTCAGCAATATTTTTTGCTTTAATTTTAGCATCATTTTCACGATTTTTAATTAACTGTCCTAACTCTAAATCAAGTTTCTCCTCTAATTCCTTAAACAAAACTACTTTTGCTTCTTGTTGACTAAGTCCCGCAACTTTTTCTAATTCCAAAACAATTTTGTCTAACTTATCATAATAGTTTTCTTCAATTTTTTTAATATTATCTTTTTTTTGAAGAATTTCACGATATTGAGATTCCATCACTTCTTCGCGTTCAATAATATTTTTTTCGCGTTTTATTAATAAGGCTTCATAATTATTACTTTGACTTCTTCTTTGTTCTAAATCCATTGCTACTTCTTTTTTCATTTGCGCAATTTCTACTTTGATATCTGCCTTTGCTGATTGAATAATATTTTTTGCTTCTCGTTCTGCTTGCTCCAATTTTATTTGACTCTTTTTATCATTACTAGTACGAACAAAATACTTAATTAACAGACCAACGCCAATGCCAATCGCCAATGCCAAAAAAATTCCAACCAAAAGACCGAATTCTAATTTACTCATAAATTTTTCCTTTCTGAATAGTTAATTTTCTTTTCAAATTAAATGCCAAATTGTAAAGTTAAGTGCAACTAAATTATTTTTCTAACCAAATATTCGATTGGCGAAAGATAATTTAGTATTTTTCTTGGTCTTTGGTTTAAAGACAATATAAATTTATGAACTGCATTTTTAGTAGTGTTTGAAAAATTAAATTTTTTAGGAAATTTTTCTCTAATTAAACCATTAGTATTTTCATTAGTACCTCTTTGTCAAGGTGAATATGCATCAGCAAAATAAATTTTCACATTTAAATTTTTTTCAAGTTGTTGTCAATTAGCAAATTCTTTACCCCTATCAAATGTTATAGTCTTAACAAGATTATTTGGAAGAATTGATAAATAATGACTAATATTTTTGTTAATAACTTTAGTAGTTCTATTTTCAACTAATATTGCTAAAGTAAATCTTGATGTTCTTTCAACTAAAGTTATTAAACATGATTTACTTTTACCTCGTGATGATACTACAGTATCACCTTCTCAATGGCCAAGAGTTATGCGATTATTAACATTTCGTTCTTTAATGGATTTACCATTAAATTTATCCCGATTTTCTTGAGATTTTCGTTTCTTACCTTTTCTTCTTAAATTTTTACTAGTAACCTTTTCAAGTAATTCAGAATAAATTCAATTGTAAATTGTTTTAAAACTAATAATTCATTCTTGATGAAAATTTTTAATTCTGCCATAAATTTGTTCAGGCGATCAACCTAATAATAATTTTTGTTGTACATATTTTACTAATTCTCTATTTTTAAATTTATGAAAATAAACATGTAATTGTTTTCTATTTTCTGCTTTATTTTGTGCAATTAATGAAAAATAATGATTATTATCTTTATTTCTATTAACTTCTCGATTAATAGTACTAATATTTCGATTAAGATTTTTAGCTATTTCACTAATTTTTACTTTAAATTTCAATTGATTCTCAATATAAATTCTTTCATCTATGCCAAGATGTTTGTATCCCATATAAGAACTCCTTAAATTTACTTTTTCTAAAATAAACTTAGCATCATGAAATTTTTATATGAAATCTTTTGCAATTTTATTTACTTGCACTTACAAGTATAATTCAGCTAATAAAATTTAATTTTTTTTTTAAAAAATAGATAATTAGTTTAAAACATTACTTTAATGTTTACCTATTAAATAATATCATTTTTTAATAACTAATTAAATACCAATATCAAGATTAAAAAACAAAAAGCAAATCATTTGTTAAAAGACTTGCGATTAAACATTACTTAACAGTCTGTAATCACTCAGCAATATTACAATGCAACTGTTCTTGTAAATCAACATTAGCAATAAAAAATTCTCTAACCTTATCACGACCTAAACCAAGTTTCTGCTCACCATAATTATATCAAGAACCATTTTTTTGTAAAATATTAGCCTTTAAACCTAATAAAATCAATTCTTCTAACTTACATATTCCCCGATCAAAGTAAATATCTAAAACTGTCATTTGAAAAGGAGCAGCAACTTTATTTTTAACAATTTTAACTTTAGTTTTATAACCAACCAATTGATTATTAAGTAGAATTTGTTCACTTCTTTTTAATTCAACTCGTAATGATGAATAAAATCTTAATGCTCTACCTCCGGGGGTTATTTCTGGATTACCAAAAATAATTCCTACTTTTTCTCTAATTTGATTAATAAAAAAAACCAAACAATTAGTTTTAGCAATATATGAATTTAACTTGCGTAATGCCTTTGACATTAATCGCGCTTGCGCACCAATTGTTTGATCAGACATTTCACCATCTAATTCAACTTGGGGAGTTAATGCTGCCACAGAATCAATTACAATCAAATCAATAGCATTTGATTTAACAAAAACTTCTAATATCCCTAACGCTTGCTCACCTGAATCTGGTTGAACAATTAATAATTGTTCTAAAATAACACCAATTTTTTGAGCATAATTTGGGTCTAACGCATGTTCTACATCAATAAAAGCCGCTTTGCCATTACTCTTTTGAACTTCACTAATGGCATGTAATGCCAAAGTGGTTTTTCCTGAAGATTCAGCACCATAAACTTCAATAACTCGGCCCCGAGGATACCCACCAATCCCAATTGCCATATCCAATAATAAACTTCCCGAACTAATGAAATTATCTTTGGATGGCAGTTTTTTATTCATATCTACAACCGCATCCCGACCATATTCTTAATAATTGTTTGTAATGCTTGTTGTAAAAGTTCTTCGCGATTAATAATTTCGGTAGTATTTGTTTTATTTTTTGACATTTTCTTACCTCCACTAAATAAATTAACAAAAAAAAAAATAAACTTTTCCTAGTTTATTTTAAATTTTTTTTAATTAATTCTTTAGTTAATTTAACACATTTATTAATAATTTGTTTGCGATTTCCCGATAATTGATATTCATAAATTAAACATTTGTTATTATAAGCCAATGCAATATATACTAAACCTAATGGCTTATTTTCATGATTTTCAGGACCAGCATTACCAGTAAAACTAATTGCCATATCACTATCAAATAAATTTTTTGCGTTTTGTGCCATTTCAATAGCTGTTTCAACACTAACAGCACCAAATGATTGTAAAGTTGTTAACTGAACTCTTGCTAAATGAACTTTAGAATGAGCACTATAAGCTATTAACCCACCACGAAATACTTTACTAGCTCCTTCCGTCTTAACTAATGCTTCACTAAAAGCTCCTCCTGTAATACTTTCACAACTACTAATGGTTAAATTTTTCTTTTCTAATAATTTAACTAAATCGTGCAACTTTTTTTCCTCCTAATTAGTATTTATTTTTGATTGCTTTGTTTAATTCCAAGAATATAAGTAATTGCACTCCAAATTGAAAGCAATAATGATAAATACATTGGTATTAAAATAATATGATACTTTCATGAACCTCAACCACTATCTCATCCAAATCAAATATGATTAATAAAAAATAATAATGTTAACCCCACCATTTGCATTAGCGTTTTTAATTTACCATAATAATTAGCAGCAATAACAACTTTCTTAGTTGCTAAAAACATTCTTATCCCATCAAGCAAAATATCGCGAGAAATCAAAATTAATGTTACTCAAACCGGAATAATTTGCGGAATTGTCATAATAATTAAAACACCACTAGTCAACATCTTATCAGCAATCGGATCAGCAATCTTACCAAAGTTTGTTACTTGATTATTTTTTCTAGCAAGATAACCATCTAATCAATCACTAAAACAAGCAATAATAAAAAGGAACCCTGCAATAATTCAAAGAATATTAATTTTAACATTACTATCAATATTAATACTACCACTAACAAAATTATAGTTATCAAATGGTCCGCCTAACAACATTAAAATTAAAATTATTGGTACTAAAATAATTCGTACTAATGTTATTTTATTTGGTAAATTCATTAGCAACCCTCCTATATTAAATAATTATAACCTAAAAATAAAAAAACGAGATTAAAAATCTCATAAGCCACATTCTGTTCTTAAAGACATCAATGCTTTAAGTGCTAATCATTTATCTATATTAATTAACCTTTAAATGTTAACAAATATCCATTAATTACTTATCATTCGCAATTAATAGTTCCCCTACCATAATTTGGGTTTCTCACTTATGGGGTTTACCGCGTTCCACTCTAATAATTTCTCATTAGCATCGTCACTATGGCACTTTTATAAACTACTAAACCATATTAAATAATTAACTTAGGTTATTAATTAGCCATCTAAGAAACAGCAGATGCTATTTCTTATCCTTGGATTATTTTTTATCCAAGCATAAACATTACTAGCATCACAGCTAGTGTGAGTGTGGACTTTCCTCTATTAAAAATAAATTTCTAACAGCGATTAGCACGGATTTTTAATCTCATATCCATTTTACTATTTATTAACTTTACTTTCAAGTTTACTTAACCGATTTATGATATCAACATTTCGTAAACCTTTTTCTTCTAACTTATCTCGTTGTTGCATAACAATTTCATAATTACTTTTTAACTTTTCATGTTCTTCAATTATTTCTTTAAGTTTTTCTTTTAAACGCGAAATTTCATCAATATGAGTTTCCATAATTTTATTAAAAGCATCATAATCTTTTTGAACAATATCTAAAAACCGATCAACTTCTTGGGCATCATAACCTTTAAAATTAATTTGAAATTTTTTTTCTAAAATATCCTCTTTTGCCAATTTAAAACTATTATCATTTTTCATAAAATTATTCCTCCTTTTTTATGGCATCAATCATATCAGTAATTAATCAATTAAATTGTGATAAACCTTTTTTATTACTAGAATTTAAAATCAATTGTTGTAATTTAATAAAATTAGTTTTTTTATTATTACTTTTTAACGATTGCACCTTATTAATTAAATTTTCATCATTCAAATGTTGCTCAATAAATAATTTTTGTTCAAAAGATAACGGTGTTACTAAAACACTATTAATATCAACAAACTTATCTTCAATAATTACATTATCATCTTGCAACATCTGAAAAATCCTATTAAATAATGGCGTTAATGACATTGTTAACTTATCATTAAAATTACTAATTTGTAAATAATCTTTTTCTAATAATTGAACTAATAATTTATCAATTTTGTTAACATCAAAATTAGAAAAATTTTCTAATTCCCGCGGAGTTATAAATTGATATTCTTCCGATAATAAATGCATTAGTAATAACAAAATAATTAATTCATCTTCAGTAATTAAAAGAACCTTATAAAACTGTAATAAAAGTCTTCACTTATGAAAAATATTTAACGAATTTATGTTCATTATTTTTATTCAATTGGAAAATGTTTTAAAAAGTCGTTAATTACAATTTGCGGATTTTCATATAAATAAAGAATTTTATATAATAATGCAAATAAAGGGAGGTTTAACTTTAATTTTAGCATTTGTTCATTAACCAACCGACAAGTACCAAAACCTTCAACAGTTTTTTGCAATTGCTTAATAACAGTTTCTGGATCATTAGTTTTTCCAATTTCATAACCAAATTGATAATTACGAGATTTCGGTGACATTGCTGTTAAAATTAAATCACCAATTCCAGCTGGCGTTAAAAATGTTTCTGACTTTCCCCCCATTTTATTACTAAATTTAATTGCTTCATTTAAACCAATAGTAATAAAAGATGCGACAGTATTATCACTAGCATTTTGACCTTTTAACATTCCCGAAATAATCGCAACAACATTTTTTAATGCACTAGCACATTCAACACCAATAAAATCATTAGTAATCATCACCGAAAAATTTTCACTATTAAAATATTGTTGAACTTTTTTTGCATATAATAAATTCTCACTAACCGCTGTTACTTGTGTGGAAAATCTTTGAACAATTTCAATCGCAATACTAGGGCCATATAGTCCTGACAAATCTTCAATAATATCAGGATTTAAATTTTTGCGAATTGTTAATGATAACCTTTCACCACTATTAGGGTCAAAACCTTTAGCAATATTAATAAAATGCACTGGATAAGTTACTAACTCATTAATTTGCTGACAAACACTAGGTAAAACCAGCGAAGGAACCGCAAAAACAATAACTTTAGCATCACATAAAGCTTGTTTTAAATCATTAGTCGCCACAATATTTTCATTTAAACGAATTTCTTGAAAATATTTACTATTTTGATGATTATTATTAATATCATCAACTTCACTTTTTTCAATACCATACATTAATACTTCATTTTTATTATCTGCTAAAACTTGTGCCAAAGCACTAGCAAATGCACCAGTTCCTAAAATAATAATTTTTTGCATTCTTTTACCTTCCTTAAATATTTATTTTCTTTGACGAAAAATCAATCGTAAAGGAATTCCTTGAAAGTCAAAATATTCTCGTAACTGATTTTCCAAAAATCTTGCATATGAAAAATGTAAATGTTTCGGGTTATTAACAAATAAAACAAAAGTAATCGGGTGCTTACTTACTTGCGTAGCATAATATATCTTTAATCGTTCACCTTGAAAAATAGGTGGTTGATGTAATAATTGAGCCTTACTAAGAATTTCATTAACAACACTAGTTTGAATTCGTAAATTTTGTTTTTCTTGAATCTTATTAATATTTTGAAAAATCTTTCCAAGATGGACATTTTTTAATGCCGAAACAAAAATTACAAAAGCATAATGAAGATATTTAAAATGAACTTGAATTTCTTTACGAAAATCATCTAAGGTTTTTTTTGTTTTTTCCATTTCATCATATTTGTTAACAACAATAATTACCGGTTTATAACCCTCTTTCGCAATGGCACCAATTTTAGCATCTTGTTCTCTAATACCTTCTTTACCATCTAATACTAATAAAACAATATCACTTCGTTCCACAGCTTTTAAAGCCCGCAAAACACTATACTTTTCTAAATTTGTTTGAACTTTTCCTCGTTTTCTAATTCCCGCCGTATCAATAACAACAAATTTTTGCCCATTTCTAACAAATGAACTATCAACCGCATCAGTTGTCGTGCCTGGAACATTAGAAACCACAACCCGCGATTCATTTAATAATGCGTTTGTTAAACTAGACTTACCAACATTCGGTCGGCCAATAATAGCCATTTTAGTTTCATTTTCAAGATCTGGTTTTATTTCTAAATTTAACTGATTTAAACTAAAAATAATTTTATCTAACAAATCACCAATCCCAATCCCATGCGTTGACGAAACAGCAATTGGTTCACCAAAGCCTAATTGAATAAACTCATATAGTTCATTATTAACTTGTTGATTATCATATTTATTAACAACCAAAATAACCGGTTTATTAATTCCATAAAGCATTTTAGCAATTTGTTTTTCCTCATCTTGCAAGCGTTCTTGATAGTTAGTAGTAAAAATAATAACATCCGCTTGTTCAATCGCAATTTGTGCTTGTAACAAAATTTGTTCTTGTAATTCATCATTACCAAAACCAAGACCACCTGTATCTACTAATCAAAATTCACGATTAAGTCATTGTGCCTTTTGATAAATCCGATCCCGCGTAACTCCTACTGTATCATCAACAATTGATAAACGATTTTTAATCAAGCGATTAAATAATGTTGACTTACCAACATTAGGTCGCCCAATAATAGCGACAATTGCAGAATTTTTCATTTTATTTTTTCCTAACTATGCATTTGCAAAAAGCATTGATTTCTTTTTAATTTCATAAGCCATTGTTGCAATTAAATCAACAATTTGATCTAAAGATAAATTACTATTATCAATTTCAATCGCATCATTTGCTTTCTTTAAGGGACCAACTTTACGATCGGAATCTTGACGATCACGATCTTGTAAATTATTTTGAATATTAGACAATTCTAAAACTATTCCTTGTTGTCGTGCTTGTTCCACTCTTCTTTGTGCTCTTTTACTAACTGTTGCTGTTAAAAATATTTTTAATTGCGCATTAGGTAAAACAACCGTCCCAATATCTCTCCCTGCAAGAATATAACCAAAACCTTGAACAATTGCTCTTTGACTTTTAACCATAAATGTTCTTACTGCTTTGATAGCACTAATAGGACTAACATACTCAACAACCTTTTTACTACTTAAATCATAAGAATTTTGTTTTACCCCATTCACATAAATATTGCCATTAGCATCATAACTAAATCTAATATTAGTCAACACCTTAATAACTGCTCGATTATCATCAATATCAATTTTATTTACTAAACAATAAAGTGTCAAAGCCCGATACATTAAGCCAGTGTCAATAAAAATATAATGTAACCGTTTAGCGACTAATTTAGCAGTTGTTGACTTACCACTTCCAGCTGGTCCATCAATAGCAATATTTATCTGTTTCATTTTTATTCCACCTCTAATAAATTATACATCTAATATAATGATATTATTGAATTAATAAAAGTAAAAGAACAATTAATAATGCGATAATCAAGATAATACTACCAATTATTAACAATACCAATCATTTAAAACTAATTTTTTGTTTTTTAAACCTTGTTACTAACTGATTAAATTGCTCATCAGTAATTACTGCTGAATTGGATAATAATTCTACTAACGGTTTTTTACTAGGCATTAACGCCTCGGGATGCTTTTTTAAATCTTCTTGATAGATTTTAATTACTTGCTGGGCCAATTCCGTTTCTGAAGAAATTTTAGTTTGTAAATTTTTAACAGAATTTTCTAATGCTAAAATTATTTCTTGATATTTACTTTCACTAGTACCATTTAAATGCTGTCCAAACTTATGATGATAATTATGGTCTTGTAAAATTTGCTGTAAATTAACATTATCATTTAAATCACAATCATACTTACTACGAATATCGGTTAAATATTGATTAATTTCATATCTAACTTCAAAATTAATAAAATCTTTTGAATGGTCTTGATGTAGTTGAGGACTTAATAGTTCTCATTCTTGATTAATATTATCAAGAAATTCTTGAAAATATTCCTTATCAATATGACTAAAACGCGTAATATAATCTTGCAATAACTCTTCTTCTTGTAATAATGCTTGATCTAACTCAATTTCACGATTAATTTGCTCTCGTAAGAGCGAAAATCGTTCCATCCTTGTTTGTTCAATTTTCACTACTACCGCCTCATTTCTCTAATATAATTATAATAAAATATAATAACTTGCGTTAGCATTTTTTTCAATTAATGGTCAAGTTGCTGTTATGATTAAACTATAAACTAAAGCTTCCAAACAAAATTTTATTAAATTAAATGGTAAAAAAACTACAAATAATTGATTTCGTAAAGATGCCATCCCATATAATTTCAAAATAAAAGCTCAATTTAAAAAAGTCATTCAAAATGAATTAATGATGGCTGCTAAAAAAATACTAATAATTCAAACAATAATTGTTAAAAATTTACCAGAACTATTTTTTGTTCATCCACAAAATTGAATAATAAAAAATAATGGTATTTGGACAATTAAAAATATTGAATAAAATCCTCCTGTTGCTAACATTAAAGCTAAATAAGCAATTGGACCACTAACACTAGTAATTAGCATTAACATTCAAGGAATTAAAAATACTAAAAAATAAGTATAAATAATTCCTAAAAACGGAAAAGCAATAATAATAAAAACATCAATAAATTCTAATTTTAAGTAAGGCAAAAATAAAGGCGGAATAAATTTACTAATATAACCCACTAATAAACAAATAGCTAAAAAATTAGCAATTAAAACTAGCTTTTTAATTGTTAATTGACTATCATTTTTAAATGTTACTCATAACAATCTTGTTGTCTTTCTCATTAATTTATTACTCCTTAATTAATTACCGTTATTTCAACATATTTATTGTATAATATTTTTACAAATAAAGAAAAGGAGAAAATTTATTAATGGAAAATAATATCGTTCCTGTAATTATTGAAATTACTACTGGTAGTAGTAACAAATATGAATATAATTTTGAAACTAAAAGAATTATTTTAGATCGTGTTTTATATGGTGCTAATGTTTATCCTGCCGAATATGGTTGTATTGAAAATACTTTAGACTGAGATGGTGATCCGCTTGATGTTATTGCTTTAGCAACATATCCAACAATTGCTGGATGTCAAGCCAATGTTAGAATTCTTGGAGCCTTAGAAATGATTGATGGTGGTGAAATTGATACTAAGCTATTTGGTGTTTTAGCCGATGACCCGCATTTTAATCATCTTAAATCTTTAAAAGATGTTCCTGAACATACTTTAGCAAAAATTAAAAATTTCTTTATCCAATATAAACAGTTACAAAAAAAAGCAGTTATTGTTAAAGAATGAAAAGATGAACAATGAGCTTTAAAAGAGTTAGCTCATTGTCGTGAACTATATACTAAATATAACGAACTTCTAATTAATGAAGGAAAAGAAAAATTACTAGAAAAATTTAAAGAAATACAAAAATAATCCTTAGGGATTATTTTTTTTCGCCATTATTTCTAATTGCTTAACTTCATTATTTGTTAATAACCGATAATGACCTTCACTAATACCACTAAGGGTTAATATTCCCACAGCAACCCGTTTTAATGCTAAAACTTTACCATTTATTGCTTTAATCATTTTCCGAATTTGTTGATTGTGACCATCTTGAATTGTTATTGCTAACATATAAGATTGTTGCTTACTATTTACTCTTAATAATTTAACTTGTACTGCTTTAGCTAAAAAATCATCATCAATTAAAACACCATTTAATAAATTATTAATCGTTGTGAAAGTAATTTTACCTTTAACCGCTACTTCATAAACTTTATTAATGCCGTGGGTTGGATGCATAATTAAATTAGCAAAATTACCATCATTAGTTAATAATAATAACCCACTAGTATAATAATCTAATCTGCCAATCGGATAAATTCGCACAGTAATATCTTGTAAATAATCAAAGACAGTTTTTCTTCCGAGGGGGTCATCCAAAGAAGTAGTAATACAGCCAATTGGTTTATTAAAAGCTAAATAAATATTTTCTTGTTCTGCTGGCAATAATTCACCATTAACAGTAATTTTAGCATTTACTTCAACTTTAAATCCTAATTCCGTAATAATTTGTTCATTAACTGCAACTTTACCTGCTAAAATTAATTGTTCTGCTTTTCGCCGTGAACAATAACCACGCATAGCAATTATTTTTTGTAATCGTTCTTTTTTCATTATCATTATCCTTAATTAATAAACAAATTAGTGTCTTCATCTTTATCAAAAAAAGATTCTGGTAATGGTGGTAATTTATCTAACGAAGATAAATTAAAATAATCTAAAAAATATTGACTCACACCATATAATATTGGTCGCCCCGGAGCATCACTTCTTCCCAATTCAACAATTAATTCTCGGGCTTTTAATTTAGCAACCATAAAATCACTGCTAACACCACGAATACTTTCAATTTCACTTTTTACTATTGGACCTTTATAAGCAATAATTGCTAGCGTTTCTAATGCAGCCGTTGATAATTTACTAGTTTGCTCAATAACTAATGATTCATAAATATTAAAATGTTCTTGTTTTGTCATAAACTTAAAAACATTATTATTATTCATTAATGCTATGCCTCGCGATTCATCCGCTTCTAACTGCTGTTGGATAGTAATTAACATTTCATTAACAAGATTAAGACTAAGATTTAACTTTTTAGCAATTTTTTGATTACTAATGCCTTCTTCACCAGCAATAAAAATTAATCCTTCCATTAAAGCATAATTATTCATTTTCTTCACTAAATTCACCTCGATATTTTAATGTGATGGGAGCAAACATATCTGCTTGTTCAATGTATATTTGCTGACTACGAACTAAATCCAAAATGGCACTAAAACTAACAACAAGCAAATTATTTGTAATAATATCACTTTCAACAAAAATATCATAAAGATTATAACTTTTTTGGGGATTTTGTTTTAAAAAATTAAAAATTTCTGATGCCCGCTTTTGTGGTGATATTTGTTGTTTAGCCACGCGTGTTGTTATTGGCATATTTAATTGATACCTTTTATACACTTCTTGTAATTGAAAACTCAACTGCTCTAAGTTAAAATCTCAATTAGTTTCCTTTGCTAACGATGCATATTGTTGAGAATTAGAAACAATTGCTGGTCTCGTAAAAACTTGCTGACGAACAATTTCTTGTTCTTTAAAAAAACCAGTTGTTTCTTTAATAGTTTGATATTCTAATAATTTTTGAATTAATTCTTGACGATTATCGGCTTCATAATCACTATTATCTTCTTCTAAATTAGTCTGTTGTAATAATCGCCGTGATTTTAATTCCAAAAGATATGCTGCCATTGTTAAATATTCACTAGCAATATCTAAATTTAATGTTTCCATTTTATTTAAATAATCTAAATATTGCGTTGTAATCATACTAACATCAACAGTAAAGATATCAAGATTTTTTTCTTTAATTAAATGTAAAAGTAAATCTAATGGTCCTTGAAAATTATCAATGTTAATCAGATATTTACTCATATTTAGTTATCCACCTTATCTTAATTATTTTATTGCATTATTTCATAAATAATATTATTAATTAGCGGTAAAGATTGTTCAATTGTAAATAATTCTTTTGCCATTGCTGTAAACTCACTGACATTATTAATATTAGTATATAAAGTTAATACCGTTTCATTAGCATTAACCTTTTCTTGGGTTTTTTTATTAATAAAAATTCCGGCCATATAATCAATTGATGAATAATTTGTTTCTCTTCCTGCTCCTAAATGCATTGCTAAATTACCTAAACCATAACAGTTATGAAAATTAACAAATCCTGAAACTGATGCCTTAATTTCAATAACAAATTTAACAGCATCTTTTCAAACAAAATTAGTAACAAAATCAATATCACCAGATTGCTGTTTAATAAATTGTTTAAAAATATTCAATGGCGCTAATGATTTTAGTTGCTCAATACATTTTTGTTTTGCTTCATCAAAATTACTACAAATTTCTGCTTGTAATAAACTAATTGCACTTAGAGAGGTTACAAGTTCTAACAATGCTGAATCTTGATTTTTACCTTGTAAAAATTCATATGCTTCATAAACTTCACAAATGTTACCAATCATTCTTCCTAATGGTTGATTCATATCACTAATAATAACAGCGGTTTTAACCTTTAATTCTTGAGCAATTTGTAACATTAGTCTTGCTAATTTTTTAGCATCATTTAAATTACTCATAAAAGCACCATTACCACACTTAACATCTAAAACAAGACCATCACTACCCATAGCAATTTTCTTAGCCATAATACTGGCTGCTATTAAAGGGATGGAATCAACAGTTCCCGTAGTATCTCTTAAAGCATAAACTTTCTTATCAGCCGGAGTAAAATCTTGCGTTTGACTAATAATACTCATTCCGCATTCATTAATTACTTTTAAAAAATCATTTCATTGCAAATTAACATTAAAATTAGGAATCGCTTCTAACTTATCAATTGTTCCACCAGTTTGTTCTAATCCTCTTCCAGAAATTTTTGCTACCTTAATGCCAAAACTTGCTAACAAAGGAGCATAAAGTAAACTTATTTTATCACCAACACCACCTGTAGAATGTTTATCAGCTTTAAAACCACTAATTGATGATAAATCTAATGAATCACCAGAATTAATTAATGATTTTGTTAAATCAAATGTTTCTTGATTATTTAAACCATTAAATCAAACAGTCATTAAAAAAGCACTCATTTGATAATCAGGAATATCACCCTTAGTAAAACCACTAATAATAAAATCAATTTCTTTTGTTGTTAATTGTTGATTTTGTTTTTTCTTATTAATTAAATCTAACATTCACATTATTTTTTTTCATCCTTATTTTTTAAATTAAAATTATTAATGATTTTTTGAATATTACTTTGCATATTTCTTGCTAAATTATCAGTAGTAATATTAATAAAATTAGCAGGGTCTAATGGTTTTTGAATCACAAGATAAATTTTTTTCTTTCCTTGAGATTTTTTATTAAAAACTTCATACGAATTAATAATAGCAACCGGAATAATTGGAACATATGCTTGATACGCAATTCTAAGTGCTGCTGGCTTAAATTCTTGTACTGTTGAACTATTACTTCTCGTTCCTTCTGGAAAAATAACCATTGTTCGTGGGACACGAATTAACATTTTCGCATCACTAAAAACTTCTAATGCGTGCCTTGGATTATTACGATCTAAAAATAACACATCAATTAATTGTACAAAGCGTTTAAATATTTTATGTTCTTGTAATTCTTGCTTAGCAATGAATGCTAAGGGAGCAAATTTACTAAAATCATTAATTAAAAGTAATAATAAAGCATCAAAATTTGATTGATGATTGGCAATCATCACACATCCCTTATTATTAACTCAATTTTCTAATCCTTGGGGATAAACTTTAACATTATATAACCATGCAAAATATCGCGCTCGCTTTTGCAATCATTTATAACGATATTCTTCTGATACTGAATTAGGATCACGAAGCACTTTCTTTGTCATTTTTTTTGCTTTTCTTAAAGTTTGTAGCAAATATGGCAATGTAATTATTACTCTTCATTTATTCATTAGTAACTTTCCTTTCATAAATTAATCCAACAAATTTATCATATTGTTTCTTACTAATTTCTTTAAATTGATGGAAATCAATTTCTGGAAAATAAGTATCGCCTCCATATGAATCATTAATAAGTGAAACAAATAATTTGCTGGCATAGGGGATTGCGATTTGATAAATCAAAGCCCCCCCACAAACATATAAGTCATCACCACTATGCTCATATTGTTTTAAAATCCCTTCTAAATCATTACTCACAATTACATCAGGATGATTAAATTCATAATTAGGATTTCAACTAACAACAATAGTTTTTCTTTGTGATAAAGGTTTAACTTTTAAACTAGCAAAAGTTTTTCTTCCCATTAAAATTGTTTTTCCGATAGTAATTTCTTTAAAATATTGTAATTCTTGATTTAAACACCACGGCAATTTATTATCTTTACCAATAACACCATTCTTATCCATTGCTCATACCAAAATTACCATAATTAAACTGCCACTTGTCCTTTTATCGCCGGATGCGATTCATAATCTAATAATGAAAAATCTTCATATTTAAAATCAAAAATTGAAGTTACTGAACGATTAATTATTAATTTGCCTAATTTTTTTGGAGGTCTTGTTAATTGTTCATTTATTTGTTCTAAATGATTAGTATAAATATGCGCATCACCAATTGTATGCACAAAATCACCAACTTCATACCCACAAACAGATGCTAGCATATAAGTTAAATAAAGCATAACTAGCAATATTAAAAGGAACACCTAAAAATACATCAGCACTTCTTTGATATAACTGACAAGATAATTTATTGTCAGCACTAACATAAAATTGAAATAATGTATGACAAGGCGGTAATGCCATTTCTTCAATTTCCTCAGGATTTCAACTAGATAAAATATGTCTTCGTGAATGGGGATTATCTTTTAATTGCTTTTCTAAATTTTTTAATTGATCCATACCATTAAAATTTCGCCATTGTTTACCATAAACTGGACCTAAATCACCATATTTTTTAGCAAATTGCTCATCATTTTTAATTTTAGAAATAAAATCTTGTAATTGCTCACCTTTAAAATCAGGTGAATTTTGATATTTTTTATACGGTCACTCATTTCAAATATTAACATTATTTTGAACTAATGTTCTAATATTAGTATCACCTTTAATAAATCATAATAATTCATAAATAACAGCTTTTAAATATACTTTTTTTGTTGTTAATAGTGGAAACCCTTTTTGTAAATCAAACCGCATTTGATAACCAAAAAAACTAATTGTATCAATAAGGGTACGATTAGGTTTATTTTGACCTTTTTCTAATATCTGACGACATAAACTTAAATACTGCTCCATTGTTTCACCTCACGATAATTTCTATTCTGTTTTTAATTTTAACATAAAATCTAATAACAAACTATTACGCTTAATAAAGATTTCTTAGTTATAAAATTTTATTTTTAACAATTACAGGGCAGTAAATTCATCGTCTGGCTTTTCATCTAAAGTTTTACAATTCCCAATGTTATATTTTTGTTTAAATTCTTCAACCACAGGATTTAATATACTTGCTAATTGCGAATTACCATATTCTTTATTTCCATTGTCTAATGTTCTAAAATTCCCATTACTATCAAACTCATCTTGATAAAGATTGCACTCATTTCTTTTTGCGACCACTTGTTCTATTTCCCGATTAAGAGTCATTTTCAAATCGTCCATTTCTAAATTAGACTTTGCTCCTTGTTCATTTTTTGCTTGTCAATTTACTGGTTTCATTGCTGGCTTTACAGGCACAGGTGGCGCTTGGCGTTTAACTATCGTACATTGTTCGTTTTTGCCCATACCTTTATCTAATTCATCGGGCACAGCTCTTTGTCCTACCTTTGGTTCTGAAAATAAACGATGATTATTTTCTCTTATTTGCATAAAGTCAATAAAACTATTAAAATTTCGCCATTGTTTACCATAAACTGGACCTAAATCACCATATTTTTTAGCAAATTGCTCATCATTTTTAATTTTAGAAATAAAATCTTGTAATTGCTCACCTTTAAAATCAGGTGAATTTTGATATTTTTTATACGGTCACTCATTTCAAATATTAACATTATTTTGAACTAATGTTCTAATATTAGTATCACCTTTAATAAATCATAATAATTCATAAATAACAGCTTTTAAATATACTTTTTTTGTTGTTAATAGTGGAAACCCTTTTTGTAAATCAAACCGCATTTGATAACCAAAAAAACTAATTGTATCAATAAGGGTACGATTAGGTTTATTTTGACCTTTTTCTAATATCTGACGACATAAACTTAAATACTGCTCCATTGTTTCACCTCACGATAATTTCTATTCTGTTTTTAATTTTAACATAAAATCTAATAACAAACTATTACGCTTAATAAAGATTTCTTAGTTATAAAATTTTATTTTTAACAATTACAGGGCAGTAAATTCATCGTCTGGCTTTTCATCTAAAGTTTTACAATTCCCAATGTTATATTTTTGTTTAAATTCTTCAACCACAGGATTTAATATACTTGCTAATTGCGAATTACCATATTCTTTATTTCCATTGTCTAATGTTCTAAAATTCCCATTACTATCAAACTCATCTTGATAAAGATTGCACTCATTTCTTTTTGCGACCACTTGTTCTATTTCCCGATTAAGAGTCATTTTCAAATCGTCCATTTCTAAATTAGACTTTGCTCCTTGTTCATTTTTTGCTTGTCAATTTACTGGTTTCATTGCTGGCTTTACAGGCACAGGTGGCGCTTGGCGTTTAACTATCGTACATTGTTCGTTTTTGCCCATACCTTTATCTAATTCATCGGGCACAGCTCTTTGTCCTACCTTTGGTTCTGAAAATAAACGATGATTATTTTCTCTTATTTGCATAAAGTCAATAAAACTATTAAAATTATAATTTTTAAATTGAAAATATATTCCATATTCATTATCAAACATAAAATGCATATAGTGCTCTTTAAGACTTTTAATAGCAACGGCTTCAAAATTATAATTTGTTAATTTTTGATACGCTACTTTAAACCCAACAATATCATTAAGTTTAGTTAACCGAATTAAGTTTTCAATTGATTGATTGGTAGCAGAATCATTTTTAAACCGTTTATTAATTTGAGCACACAAAAGATTAATATAGGCATATTGTTTTACTTCTTGACAAGCATTGGTAACTTTTCATAATTGAAAATCTTTCATTTTTAATAAAACATCAAATTTAATATATTCATTGATGCGTTTTGTTATTTCCGCACTAATTTTTTCATTCATAAATATTCTCTCCCTTTATTTTTTAATAAATTACTATTTATTTACTATTTAGATAATTAAAATTTCTTAATTTTTAGATATTTAAATTTGTCCCATTTGCTAATAAAAGATTAATTATATCTAAATTTTTTCTTATTCTAGCAAAATAAAGTGCCGACCTACCAGCATTATCTTTGATATTAGCATCAGCGCCCTTTTCTAAGATTAATTCAATCATTTCAATATTAGCACCACTTGCTGATAATAATTTTGCATCTCTGACACAATTCAACATTATTGGAATATGAAGCAGGATATTATCATTATTATTTTTAATATTAGCTCCCTTTGAAATTAATAAGGACAGCAATTCTAAATTATTATTTTTACGCATTATAAATATTTTTTTCAAGTTCCATTAAATCGTTTCTTTTCATTAATTATTATTGTTCTTTAACTATTGCCTTATCTTTGGAGAAATTGTTCAAAACTCTCACCTTGTAAATAGATTTTTTTAAAAAAATTTAACATTTTCCTTGTTTTATTCATTAAAAAATCAACATTAAATTTTTTCAAGAAAAAAATTTGATGATAATTTCCGACATAATATTCAATAGCACTATTAACAAAATTATAATTTGTTATTGCTTCATACTTTTCTTTAAAACCTAAAATATCATTAATTTTAACTAATTTAGAAAGACTTCTTATTCGCTTATAGATTTCAAAGTCAAACAATTTCTCATCAGGAATTCAATAATAAATATATTCCAAGTTATTTATTTCATCTCCTCTTTCATTTATTAATATTCAAACTTTAAAAGTCTTCATTTTTGATAAAATATCAAATTTAATATATTCATTAATACACTTTACTTTTTCTTGTTGAATTGTCGCTAACAAATATTCTCATTCCTTTTATTAAAATAATTAATTTAGGTAATATAGAAAATATTGATAATCAAAATAATTATCAAGAAATATTAGAAAGATTTATAAATGTTAATTCAAATAACAATAATATCCCTGTGGAATTATTAACATTACAAAATTTACATGTTATACCAAATAGTGTAACCGAAAATTCAGCTATAATCTCACTTAGTAATTATGGTCTTTATGGTGCTAGACTTAATTTTGATTATTATGGTGCAATACTGGTAACTTTTAATACATTAGAACAAGAATTATCAATTTGTGAAGAAACAAATACAATAACAAAAGAAGATTCAGATGATGATGATAAACAAAATAATAATTTTATAAATATTGGGAGAATAAGTAACAATAGTCCTGAAGAAATAATTCCGATTATACTTAATTATATAAAAGAACAACATAAGATATCAATAAATAGACAATCAATAAAAATAGATTATATTTTCGAAGATTTATTAGAAATAAATATTAATAGTATTGATCCAGAATTTAACATAACTTTTTTTATAGAATTTGATACAAATTTTTTTTTAGTTAATGACATACAAAATATTATTGTTACAAATGATTTGGGATTATTAGAAAATCATGAGCCAAATGAAAGGGGGGCAATAATTATAAATGAATTTATGAGATTAAATAATCTAAATGAAATTGAAAGTATTAATTTAACATTAAATAATATTACAGAAAATACTGCAATAATAAGTATAAATCCAAGAAACAGCAGTGATTTTTTTGGTAAAGTTCAAGTTAATTTTAGATTAGATTCTAATACAAATCAAAATATTAATCAAAATAATGTTAATAATCAAAATAATTTTGGTGGATCGTGCAGTGGCGGATCATCAACAAACAAAAAAAAAAAAGATACTTTTTTTACAAAAGATTGATCATCTGATTCTGATAATGAATGTGAACAAACAAATTTTAATAATAAACAATTTAATAGTGATGGTATTGAAAAATGATATAAATTTTTACAACCAGATCAGTTAAAAATTGACATTAATAAAGAAACTTGAGACAAAGAAATTAAACCTCACATTCAAAAAATAATAAATGTCGTAGGTAAATTCCCTGTAAGCGATCATAGTTCGTTTAAAAAATTTAATGAAGAAAATAGAAACATGATGGTTGGAAGTATTGCATATAATTATACAAAAATAAATGATATTTTTTTAAAAAATAATGTTAAATATTTGGTTATTGATAAAACGATTGGACACATATTTTTAGATAAAAGCTTTTATTATACCGATTATTACGATTATGTTATAGAACAAGAATCAGAACATTCTAATTCTATTGAAAAATGATATAAATTTTTACAACCAGATCAGTTAAAAATTGGCATTAATAAAGAAACTTGAAACAAAGAAATTAAACCTCACATTCAAAAAATAATAAATGTCGTAGGTAAATTCCCTGTAAGCGATCATAGTTTTGTTGAAAAATATAATGAACAAGATAGAAATACTTTAATTTCTTTTTTAATTCGTCATTTTATAGAAATAAATGATTATTTTCAATCAAGTAATTCTTTAATTTTTTCAACAGATACGTATGGTATTAATTTTGATATTGAAAAAATAAAATAATACACGACGAACTTTAAATATGCAATTACTTTAATTGGAATAAGTACAACAAATTTAATTTCTTGTGAAAAATAAAAAAAATATTCAAACCAGTAATTTTAATTAATTACTGGTTTTATTTTGTTAAAATAGAAAAAATGAAAAGTTGTTTAGTTGTTTAAGAGCGTTGTCACCATAGAAAACTACGTTTATAGGGCAGTGATTTTAACAGTTTTTGGACAGGCTCTCAAGTTTTATCATTAAATGCGAGATTGTGCTACCCCAATTTTGAATTTAGTTATTATGGATTTTCAATTTCAATTTCAAAATTATTTGTTTCATTTAATCTGTAATTTGTTTTATCGAAAAAATCTTTGAAATTATATAAATCTGTGCCTTGTGCTTTAATTGTTATTTTTTTATTAATTACTCATGTTTTATAAGGGCTATTTTCTTTTATTTTTTGTCCATATGTTGTTATTAAGTTTCTAATTTTTTCTTGTTTATCCTGATTATTTTGCAATTCTTTTGTAAATTGGAAAGTAAAATCGTTTAAGTTTTTTAATTCTGGTAATTTTTCATTTAGATTGCTATTATCTTTTTTATATATGTTAACCTCTGCAATACTATTTGTTGAATTCAAAACCCAAAAATTCACTTTTTCTAGGTCTCTAATTTCAAAATCATAAGTTTTATTTTTGTTATTTTTTTGTTCTACTGATTCATTTGCTTTTTTAGAACAGCCAATAATTGGCAGTGTTATTAATCCTAAAATAGCGGTTATGTTTAAAAATTTCATAAAATTAACTCCTTCATTTTGTTTTTTCGATATATATATATATTATACGAAAATCCTTAAAATCATTAGAAAAATGGCAAAACCGATTAAAAACTGAAAGGTATAGTAAAAAGCTGGTACGGTTTAAAAAACTGGGAAAATAGCGGTTGAAAAGTTAACTGTTGCTTTGGCAATAATTGTTAATGGTCGTAAAATGGTAATTACTTGTGAAGCTGTCAGCATTCAGTTTATCATTTTGATACCAGCATTTTGAATGGCACAACCAATATCATTAAAGGTTGGTATTCATCGTCCAGAATATTTGCAATTTGCTGGCGGAATTAGGTGTCATCCCATTCTGAATTGGTGGAACAACCATCACGGATAAATGCTGTGGAATTAAGGACATTAAAATCATAAATTTTAAAATTATAGTTAGAGGAATTACTTTTGTGATAAAGCGGAAAGGTTAAGGTAAAAATATTAATACCGTAACGAATATCAATATCGGTATTGAGATAATTAATACTATTAACAGTCTTGTTGGTTGGCAAGGTAATGAGTTTGTTATCATAGGATTTAAGGACATTAAATTCAATTTGATAGATGCTGTTATTATTTTTAATCGCATTATAATTTTCTTGATGCGTTTTTTTATCAAAAGTAAAGAAATAACTTCTTAGTAATAATTCCGAATTACCAGTAACATTGATTAAATATTTTTTGGGATAAAAGGTAATTAACGAACGATAAAAGAAACCGATTTGAATAAAGTAATCTTTGTTGTAATTATCTACACCCTTAAAATCAATTTCGGTATGAGTTTTTTCGTCCATATCAAAAGTAGCATAAAATAAACTGGCAAAGAAATTGCCAAGTATTTCATAGATTTCATCAAAAATATTTTTGCAATCGCTGTTATTAATACTAGGAATGTTATTTTTAAAATAAAAGTAAATGTCATTTCGTAAATCGGGGTCATAGCGTAGAAAACTAAATTTAACATTAAGATAATTTAATGTTCCGAAAAGATACTTAATTAGATAATAATCGTTAGTATTTTCGGTGTTATATTTTCAGATTTCATTTCCACCGTGTAATAATTGTAAATAGTCATTACCTGCGATTAAGGTTTTATTAAAAGCTTTAATTTTTAAAATATTTGTATTAATTTCATCTTCACTACTAGAAGTTTTGTGATAAAAATAGCTTTCGTTTTTAAAACCATGATTTTTAATGGTGAATTCTTTATAGTAACCTTTTTCTAAAGTGTCAATGAAATTGAATACTGGCGTTCAATAGAGATAAGAGTAATTAAATTTATCAAAATCGCCACGATGAATCATTAAATAATCAAGATTATCAATGATATCATTATATTTGTGGTTACCATCAAATTTAGTAGTTGTTATCGGTAAATCAATGTCGGTACTGTCTTTTTCAATTTCAATTTGAAAATTATTTGTTTCATTTAATCTATAATTTGTTTTATCGAAAAAATCTTTGAAATTATATAAATCTGTGCCTTGTGCTTTAATTGTTATTTTTTTATTAATTACTCATGTTTTATAAGTGCTATTTTCTTTTATTTTTTGTCCATATGTTGTTATTAAGTTTCTAATTTTTTCTTGTTTATCCTGATTATTTTGCAATTCTTTTGTAAATTGGAAAGTAAAATCGTTTAAGTTTTTTAATTCTGGTAATTTTTCATTTAGATTGCTATTATCTTTTTTATATATGTTAACCTCTGCAATACTATTTTTTGAATTCAAAACCCAAAAATTCACTTTTTCTAAATTTTTAATTTCAAAATTATAAACTTTATTACTTTGTCTTTTACTTCTAATTAATGAATTTGTTGTTGTTTTGTCATTGTTAATGTTTTGCGGAATGGTAAAAATGTTATTGAAACTAATAATTAATATGGTAAATATTTTCATAAACATTTTTATCACTCCTTTTTAAAATATTTTATTTTTAATCTTTTTTAATACAAAGCGAATTAAAAAGTTTACCATTTCTGTTGTGGTTACTCACACTAATGAATAACCTATAATCATTAACTTACCAATTGCTCCAAAATTTTTAATAAATTGTTGCAAATTTTCAATATCTGTATGTAATAATAAAACTATACTTAAAGATATGAATATAATGTAATTAAGTATTATTCATCAATATTTTTTTAAAGAATTAATGAGTTTGTTTGATTTCATTTTTCAAGACTCTTTTTGCTTTAATTTTTTGAATAATCAAGCGGATTAATTTTTCAAATTTAATTGCAAAATATATTGCGCTGCCTCATCAAAAAACAAATATTCCCGCGAGCATAATACCACTATTGAACTTGCCAAAGAATTCAACCATTTGTTTATTCATAAAATTATTAAATTCGTCACTTGTTCCAGTTATTCATTTTTAGTATCACTTACTGTTAATGCACAAATTAACAAGCTTATAAAGATAAAAATGATACTTAATACTATTTTTAACCACTGTTTTTTAAAAGAATTTTTAATTTTAATGGCATTTTTTCTTTTGAGTTATCTTTTTTAAATAATTTTCCTAAAAGTTTTTTCATTTTAATTCTCCTTTCATATTTTTATCGTCCTTTAATCACAATAAATAAGGCAATAAGTACACAAGTAACGCCAAGAATGGTAAAAATTGGGTGTTGCGAAAATGTCCGAGCCATTGGTTTAAATAGTTCTAAAATTGTTAAATTGCTAGTAATAAATTTTTGGAAATTAGCAAGCCCTTCGCTAATATAGTTCGTTAAGGTTTCAAAATGACTACCTGCTAATAACCCAAGAACAGTTATTAAGATAAAAATAATAATTAGTTTAAACATTGTTAGTTACCTTGCTTTGTTTTTATTGGTTTTATTTGTTTTTTAGTTTTTCCTCACGCACTTAAACGCCCTTTATTTTTAACCGCATATTGGCGTTGTTTTTCTAAATTAACTTGTTGACTACCAAATCCAAGAATAATTGCCATAAGAAATTCTACAGCCAGCGTTAAGAATAAAGGAAATATTAATTGAATATTCGTTCCCGGTACTTCAAGACTTCAAATTAAATCAAAAACCTTATAAAGCATTTGGGCGAGAAAGTCCGCCATTTTTGCGAGATTTTCCATTTTTTATTATTCCTTTTCTTTCATTTTTCTTAAAAATTTGCTAAATTTATCCATTTTTAAATATTCCAAGTCTTCTAAATCAATTGCGGTGTCAGTATAGTATTTGTCTTCATAGTCGGGATTTACTTTTGAATTTAAGTAATCTCTTAAAAACGCTAGGTAAAAAGAATTGTAAGTGTTTAATATTGGCAGAGGAATTTTTAGTTTAAAAAAATAGATATCAAGTTCAGGAATATCACGGTATTTAATGCGACGCCCTTTTTTACTATTTTTCGCATCAATTAAGGTGTTTCGTCAGCGTTCATATTCTTCAATGCTCGTAAAGGTGCCATAGATGACTTTTAAGTAAGGGCGAAAAATATTAACGGGTTTTTTACGAATTCCCACAATCACATTATTGGCAATATCACGAACTTTAACTCAAATATGTTTATCTCTTTGACCGCTAGCCAGCACAATATGACCGAAATGGCGTGCCAGAGCGAAATATTCTTGGATACCGGTTTCTTCGTTTTTGATATTATTTTTTTCTCAATCAGTTCCTTCTAAAAATAAATTGGTTTCGTCTCATAACAGTAAGGTTTTGTCTGGCAACACCGGATAATCAAAGTCTAATAATCCCATATGCCCTAAACTTAATTTTTGGGTTTCTAGTAATGGAAAGGTTGATGCGATGTGATATTTCTTCTTTTTTAGTAATTTTGCTGCGTATACTAGAAAAGCAGTTTTTCCAGTTCCTAATGAACCAATCACAATATTTAATGGTGAATTTTTTAAGAAATTAATAACTTTGTTAATTTGTGTTAAATTACCGATTTTAAAAAGTAAAATTAAAATACAACCGGCTAAAAATAAATAGCTCACAATGTTTTTGAAATAACCGTTGTAAATGTATCAAATTGCTCCTTAATGTCATAAAATTAAAAATGAGGTGCGATTCAATTCAATAAAATGGTTATTTTTTTCTATTATTCATTTGCAAAATTTCATCTTGCACCTCACTTTATTTTTTTGTTAGCGGACTGCGCCAAGTAATTTTTCAAACATTTTAAAACAAATAAAGAATATTGCCAAAATAAATGGAAAAATGAAGATTCAGTAGTCAGCAAAGAAGTTACCGACTTGCGGCATATTAACGGCAATAATTTCTCACATTTTAGTAAACGCTGTTATAATTGCATTTCACAATTTAGTCATCGCGTCACTAGCTGTTATTTTTGCTGGTGCATCAGCTAAGAAAGTTCCAAACATATAATCACCCCCTTTCTTTTTAAAACATTCATCATTTATATTCAAAATTTTTCTTAAACTTATTAAAACCTTGGTTAACCTTAAAACGATTGTATTTTTTCCTAATTAATTTTGATTTTCTTCCAGAATGCATCACGATGTAACTTCTTGACATTAATTTTGTATTTATCTAAATACTGATATGGTTTTTCAAAGTAACATTAGAATAAATCACACTATAATCGCTGTTAATAATCAAAAAGCAATGTTTGCTATTAAAAGTCAAAGTGGCGCTTCGGTTAAATTAATTTCTTTACTACCAGTAATATGAGCGGGAATAGTTGTAATTTGAATAAATAAATCTCAGAAAGTTTGTTTAATTTGTTCTCAATTAAATTCTTTTAAGTTTATTGTCATTTTCTATCTCCCAAAAATCATTTTTATTGGTAAATACATAATTGAAATTAATGCGAAAATAAAAGTAATGATAATAATTAATCCGGCAATAAACGCAACTTGTGCAGGCATTTTTTCTATCGGAACAAACAGTTTTAAGAACTCCATAATAATTTCTCAAAACATTATTTTTTATCCTTGTTATTTTCTTTTGAATTAGGGGCTTTAACTCATTCTTCAAAGCGAGCAATAAATACTTTCTCGTCTTTTGTGAAATTACCAGTATTATTTTTAATGGCATTTTTATATTTAATTCTAATTTTTATTTTGGCATAAATTTTATAAGCAACATATGCTGACAGCATTATGCTGATAATAATAAATATTAGTCCAATTGCAATATTCATTTTTAAACTCCTTTAAAATAGTTATAATTCATATCTTTTTTATTGTTTTCTTTTTCAGCAATGAAGAAACTTAATAATTCTTGGCCTTTAATTAACTTGGTTTCTTGTTCTTGTTGATTAATTGATTGATTAATTGAAATTACTTGATATTTACTATCTTTTATTATTCCAATGCAAATTGAATTTTCGTATTTTCCTTTATAAATAAATCGCTTTGGAAACCAAATGCCGATTTGTTCATTAAATCACGGAATTTTTGGTGCTTTAATAAACATTGCGTTTTGTGTTTCTTTTAAGATATATTTTTTAGTATTTAAGAAAATGTTTTCAATGTTTTTCATAGTAAATTACCTTTCTTATGAATAAACTAAGTTGTATTAACTAAGTTGTTAGTTAACTTAGTTTTTTAAACACTTATATATCGCAGATTTAAGTGTTTAACAAGCTTTGTTAGTAAATTTTTTTTTAATTAGATAAAGATTTTAATAATTTTAAACTTAGTATATCCCCTATATAGAAATTTCTACACTTTAACATCCGCATCCTACCCTTGGAACTAATTTAATAGCGTGTATATTTTTAGGAAATCCACCCATTCATTTTTTTATTGCAAAACGAAACAAATTGCTATAGCTAATAGGATGTTATCTATCAACTGGTAAACTTCTTTTGGTTATGGCGACCACCCACAATTTATCGTGCTTTAATACATACCAACATTATTAATTCACTTGTATTTAATTTTCAAAGAACAAATTTTTAACATCTTATAAAATAAAAAGACAATCATTGCCGACTGTCTTAATACTTATTCAAATCTTTTCCCACCTATTAATTTTAAGATATTATTTAGAAACATATTAATATTTTATTCTTGCAAAACATTAGCTTCCCCTTCTAAATTAAGAAAGGTTTCAAAACTCTCACCTTGTAAATATAATTGCTTTATTAAAAATATCATTTTACTTGTTGGAAAAATAATCCTTTGATTGCCGACTCCAAAAATATTACGATAATTTTTGATATCATATTTAATGGCAGCATTTTCAAAGTTATAATTTGTTAATTTTTGATATGCTTTTTTAAATCCTAAAATATCATTTAGTTTTAACTAAGCTAACAAGTTTATTTACAATATTTATTGCTCTTGAATTAATTGTTGTACCCTTAGGAATTCAAATGTTAACATATGTACAAATATTTTCTTTGTCTTGATTTTGATTTTTTATTGTTCAAGTTTCAAAGTCTTTCATTTTTGATAAAACATCAAATTTAATATGTTCATTAATAGAACGATTTTTTTCTTCATAAACTCTATATATATATATTTGCTATCTTCTTTACTAATATTTTGTCCGATATATAATCTCTCCTCGTCTAATTAAATACCATTACTTTGCTAATTATTTTAAATTAAATTTTAACTAGATAAGAAGTTTTCTTTTTGTTTTTTTCTCTCTACTTTTTTTGCTACTTTGACAGTCTCTGCTTCAAGTTTACGACTATTTTCTAACTTTCTTTTTTCTTTTGCTTCTTGCATTTTTTCATATTGAACTAATTTATTTTTCTGTTTTAAAAATTCTTGCCTGTCTCGTGCTTTAGTTCTTACGGCCCATTCTCTATCTGTTTGCAATTGTTTAAATGATGTTGCTTCTTTTTTTAGTTGTTCTGTTTCTCTTGGCCATGCTTGTTGTTGCTTGTCTCATTCTTTAACACTTTTGTTGATGAACTTTCTTGTTGGTTCTTTTTTGTATGTTTGCAAAGAAATATTTTTAAGTTTAATAGTTTTTAGAGTAGTGTCTGACAACGCAGGTAAAGTATAACTTTGTTCAACTTCAAAATCCATTTGACAATCATCAACAGCATCAACTTCAAAATCCATTCGATAGTTATTAAAATTACTAAGGGCAAAATTCATTGTATCAGGTTGAAAATCTTCAATTTCATTTTTAATTGCCAATGAATTTGCTACTGAACAAGACGACGGTTCTAAAAAAGCATCTTCTGAGAAATTTACTCCTACACGCTCGCTTTCTTGCTCAAACCTGTTCCTCGCATATTGCTCGACACTTAATTTTCTTACCGATTCATTAACTGTTCTTAGACTATTTTGTTCTTCTAATGTCTGAAGTTGTGATGCTTCATCTACGGCTCTTTTTGCTAACTGTTCAATATTAATTTTGTATTTATTAACTACTTCCATAATTGCTTTTTTACCGCTTAAAGATCTAGAATCAGCAATTAACTTACCAAAATTCATACCATCACGATTCCTAATATAAATATTAGCGCCACGATTCAATAAAGTTTGTACATTGATAAGATAATTTTTCACATTATGACGCGAATAACAAATGAGATGTTTTCTTGTATTTATTAAAAGGGCAGTATCGCCAAATACATTTTGAAGATTAATATTAGCACCATTATCTAACAAAAGATTTATTTTATCACTATTTTTAGCTAAATGAAGTGGATTTCTACCAAAACCAGAAAATGCTACGGCATTCGGGTCAGCCCCTAACTTTAATAAATTTTCCATACATTTTAATGAATCTCTATTATTTGACTTCGTCCAATAACAAAACTTATAACTAATTGTCATATTAGTATTAGTTAATTTTACAGCAATACGCTTATCAACCTCAATGACCTTAAAATTTAATTTTATTTGTTCAATATCTTCATCCATATCTAAAAAAAGCAAATAATCATTACGAAATTTATAATATTTATCTTTAATTAATATTAGGCATTTTGTAATTTTCTTTATTAAGATTTTTTATTCGTTGTTCAGTTTCATAACTAATAATTTTTACTTTAAATTCATCTCAATTAAGATTCTGAGATAAATCTAAAAATTGATTGAAAAACTTAGGTATTGGGATTATTTGGTTAATTCTGCGCATTAAAAATACCTTATTTGGATCCACATCTAATATTCCTTTCTGATTACTATATAAAAAATAAAAATTAAAAGCACTTTAATTCTTAACTAAAAATTAAAGTGCTAATTTTTTTAAAGATAAATTAAGTTATCTTTAAAATTAAACAAACTTTTTTATTGCAGAGTACATGCCTGAACTGCTATAGTTTTTTAAATAATTTTAAAAAACTGGCTATCTTTACCATTGGAGTAGACCAATCCAATTTTTAAATATAATTTATATAATTACTACTAAATTACACTTTTTATTATGTGCTGAATTATACTTGTAAGTGCAAGTAAATAAAATTGCAAAAGATTTCATATAAAAATTTCATGATGCTAAGTTTATTTTAGAAAAAGTAAATTTAAGGAGTTTTTATATGGGATACAAACATCTTGGCATAGATGAAAGAATTTATATTGAGAATCAATTGAAATTTAAAGTAAAAATTAGTGAAATAGCTAAAAATCTTAATCGAAGTATTAGTACTATATAATCGAGAAGTTAATAGAAATAAAGATAATAATCATTATTTTTCATTAATTGCACAAAATAAAGCAGAAAATAGAAAACAATTACATGTTTATTTTCATAAATTTAAAAATAGAGAATTAGTAAAATATGTACAACAAAAATTATTATTAGGTTGATCGCCTGAACAAATTTATGGCAGAATTAAAAATTTTCATCAAGAATGAATTATTAGTTTTAAAACAATTTACAATTGAATTTATTCTGGATTACTTGAAAAGGTTACTAGTAAAAATTTAAGAAGAAAAGGTAAGAAACGAAAATCTCAAGAAAATGGGGGTAAATTTAATGGTAAATCCATTAAAGAACGAAATGTTAATAATCGCATAACTCTTGGCCATTGAGAAGGTGATACTGTAGTATCATCACGAGGTAAAAGTAAATCATGTTTAATAACTTTAGTTGAAAGAACATCAAGATTTACTTTAGCAATATTAGTTGAAAATAGAACTACTAAAGTTATTAACAAAAATATTAGTCATTATTTATCAATTCTTCCAAATAGTCTTGTTAAGACTATAACATTTGATAGGGGTAAAGAATTTGCTAATTGACAACAACTTGAAAAAAATTTAAATGTGAAAATTTATTTTGCTGATGCATATTCACCTTGACAAAGAGGTACTAATGAAAATACTAATGGTTTAATTAGAGAAAAATTTCCTAAAAAATTTAATTTTTCAAACACTACTAAAAATGTAGTTCATAAATTTATATTGTCTTTAAACCAAAGACCAAGAAAAATACTAAATTATCTTTCGCCAATCGAATATTTGGTTAGAAAAATAATTTAGTTGTACTTAACTTTACAATTTGGCATAATAAAAATATCAAGGGTAATAATTATCAAGCAGATTATTTATTCAAGAATATAATGACCAACCCGCATAATGCGATCAGCAATAATTTCCAAATAATGATTCTCATTATCTTTATATTGAAATGATTGAATTCTAGCTTTAATAGCAATCATCGTATCAATTACTAAAAATGATACGATATCAGCAATTAAATTATTTCATACTTTAATAACAAGATAATCTTCATCATAATGACCTAACTTATTTTTAAAAGGTCGGGTTACACTAATAGTTAATCGCATCATTTTTGATGTTCTTTCACCAGTTTGATTATGAATAATTTCTGGCGGATTAACAATTCTTCCTACTAAAACAAGATTATTTAACATTATATCACCTACCTTTCCCATTTTATTGTAAAAGATAGCACCGATTTTTAAGTTAAAAGATATTGCTGTCGTATATTTATAATGTTAATATTGCCATACCAATGGCATATTCTTTTTCATGACTAATTGATAATCAACTATTATGTTCAAATCCAATCCATTGTAATTGCTTATTTACTAATTGAATATTAACTTCACAAAAAATTAAAACCTCATTAACATTATTTATTGCTTTATACAATGCTTCTTTTAATGCTCATCTTCCTGCTAAAAATTGTTTTTTTTCGGTTTCACTTTTAATTGTTTGTAAATAACTAATTTCTTCTAAATGTAATACTTTATTAATAAATGATTTTTTTAATTGCATTCGTTTAATGCTAACAATATCAATTCCCACACCTTTAATCATTTTTACTACCATCCTTTTAAAATAATATTATTTAAATTATAACAAAGAAACAATTTATGCCAAATTGTAAAGTTAAGTGGGTCGCGTTTAGTTTTCTTAGGTATTTTTTAAAAAAGAAAAAATAGTCATTTACTATAAATTATTTCAATATGCAAATTAAGTATATATTTCTTATGTATGATTTTTGTTGTAAAAAATTATTTTAATGTTGTTTTTATAAGCATTTTACTTAGTTTTTATAACCTTTTATTAAGAATATGTTTGTTAATATTAAATATTTTGTTTTATTAATTATTTTTCAAGTAAAAAGGTAATAAATTTTTAGTTGCTTTTCTTTCAAAATTATTCAAATCTTTACCCACCTAACAAAACTTTATGCGCCCAGTTAAGTGCAACTAAATTATTTTTCTAACCAAATATTCGATTGGCGAAAGATAATTTAGTATTTTTCTTGGTCTTTGGTTTAAAGACAATATAAATTTATGAACTGCATTTTTAGTAGTGTTTGAAAAATTAAATTTTTTAGGAAATTTTTCTCTAATTAAACCATTAGTATTTTCATTAGTACCTCTTTGTCAAGGTGAATATGCATCAGCAAAATAAATTTTCACATTTAAATTTTTTTCAAGTTGTTGTCAATTAGCAAATTCTTTACCCCTATCAAATGTTATAGTCTTAACAAGACTATTTGGAAGAATTGATAAATAATGACTAATATTTTTGTTAATAACTTTAGTAGTTCTATTTTCAACTAATATTGCTAAAGTAAATCTTGATGTTCTTTCAACTAAAGTTATTAAACATGATTTACTTTTACCTCGTGATGATACTACAGTATCACCTTCTCAATGGCCAAGAGTTATGCGATTATTAACATTTCGTTCTTTAATGGATTTACCATTAAATTTACCCCAATTTTCTTGAGATTTTCGTTTCTTACCTTTTCTTCTTAAATTTTTACTAGTAACCTTTTCAAGTAATCCAGAATAAATTCAATTGTAAATTGTTTTAAAACTAATAATTCATTCTTGATGAAAATTTTTAATTCTGCCATAAATTTGTTCAGGCGATCAACCTAATAATAATTTTTGTTGTACATATTTTACTAATTCTCTATTTTTAAATTTATGAAAATAAACATGTAATTGTTTTCTATTTTCTGCTTTATTTTGTGCAATTAATGAAAAATAATGATTATTATCTTTATTTCTATTAACTTCTCGATTATATAGTACTAATACTTCGATTAAGATTTTTAGCTATTTCACTAATTTTTACTTTAAATTTCAATTGATTCTCAATATAAATTCTTTCATCTATGCCAAGATGTTTGTATCCCATATAAAAACTCCTTAAATTTACTTTTTCTAAAATAAACTTAGCATCATGAAATTTTTATATGAAATCTTTTGCAATTTTATTTACTTGCACTTACAAGTATAATTCAGCAATTTTTACTAGTAACCTTTTCAAGTAATCCAGAATAAATTCAATTGTAAATTGTTTTAAAACTAATAATTCATTCTTGATGAAAATTTTTAATTCTGCCATAAATTTGTTCAGGCGATCAACCTAATAATAATTTTTGTTGTACATATTTTACTAATTCTCTATTTTTAAATTTATGAAAATAAACATGTAATTGTTTTCTATGTTCTGCTTTATTTTGTGCAATTAATGAAAAATAATGATTATTATCTTTATTTCTATTAACTTCTCGATTATATAGTACTAATACTTCGATTAAGATTTTTAGCTATTTCACTAATTTTTACTTTAAATTTCAATTGATTCTCAATATAAATTCTTTCATCTATGCCAAGATGTTTGTATCCCATATAAAAACTCCTTAAATTTACTTTTTCTAAAATAAACTTAGCATCATGAAATTTTTATATGAAATCTTTTGCAATTTTATTTACTTGCACTTACAAGTATAATTCAGCACATATTTTACTAATTCTCTATTTTTAAATTTATGAAAATAAACATGTAATTGTTTTCTATTTTCTGCTTTATTTTGTGCAATTAATGAAAAATAATGATTATTATCTTTATTTCTATTAACTTCTCGATTAATAGTACTAATACTTCGATTAAGATTTTTAGCTATTTCACTAATTTTTACTTTAAATTTCAATTGATTCTCAATATAAATTCTTTCATCTATGCCAAGATGTTTGTATCCCATATAAAAACTCCTTAAATTTACTTTTTCTAAAATAAACTTAGCATCATGAAATTTTTATATGAAATCTTTTGCAATTTTATTTACTTGCACTTACAAGTATAATTCAGCATTCTTTAATATAAAATATTTTATCACATAATTTTAAAAAGTATTATTTGATAGTAAATCAATATTAAAAGTTTTACTTTTCAATTAACTGATTTATCCTTTATCTGGATTATGGATTATGATAAATAAAAAAAGAACGCCTTTAAAGGCGTTCTTTTAATACATTAATATTCTTTTTTAAATTAAGCTTTACCTAAACTACCAAACTCTGCTAATAATTGTTTCGCTTTATTCTCAACAGCAACAGTTCCCGGATTTAATAATTTTCGCGGATCATAACCTTTACCCACTTGATCTTTTTCAGCAATAATATACTGTCGGGTTGCTTGTTGAAATTCTAATTGTAATTCCGTATTAACATTAATTTTACTAATTCCTAAACTAATCGCTTGTTTAATTTGTTCCATATCAATTCCCGAACCACCGTGTAATACTAGTGGTAAAGAAATATTTTCAGAAATATTTTTTAACAAATCTAATTTTAAACCGTCCCAATTTTTAGGATATGGACCATGAATATTGTTAATTCCGGCAGCTAAAAAATCAACCGCCAAGTTTTTCATTGCTTGACATTCATCAAGGGTTGCTAATTCGCCCGTACCAATAACACCATCTTCTTCACCACCAATAGTTCCCACTTCGGCCTCAACAGCAACATTTTTACGATGAGCATAATCTACTACTTGGGCAGTTAATTTTAAATTTTCAGCAAGAGGATGATGACTACCATCAAACATTACTGAAGAAAAACCAGCATCAATCGCTGCAATACACGATTCAACAGTTTGACCGTGGTCTAAATGTAATGCTACGGGAACAGTCACCTTAATGAAATCCATTAGATTAGTAACTAATCCATAAACCGTTTTAACTCCCCCCATATATTTAATTGCCACTTCGGATACTCCTAAAATTACTGGACTATTAGTTTCTTGTACTGCTTTTAAAATTGCTTTAATTCATTCTAAATTATTAATATTAAAATGCGCAATTGCATAATTTTCTTTTCTCGCTTTTTGCAACATTGCTGTTGGATTAACTAATTTTGTCATTTCTATCCTCCAAGATTAAAATTTGTTAATATGCTTTAATTACTGCTTCAATAAATCCAAAAAATAATGGATTTGATTTGCTTGGTCGGGAAGTAAATTCAGGATGAAATTGACTACCAATAAAAAACGGATGGTTCTTTAATTCAATAATTTCCACTAAAGATTGTTCTTTATACATACCACTAAAAATAATTCCTTTTTCTTTAAATAAATCCAAATAATCATTATTTACTTCGTAACGATGCCGATGGCGTTCTTGGATAACCTTCTTCTTGTATAATTTCGAAACATGCGTTTTATCTTCAATAGTAATATCATAATTTCCTAGTCGCAATGTACCACCAATATGATCAGTTGAGTTTTTTCCTCTAATTAAATGTAATATCGGATTTTTACATTCAGGAAAAAACTCCTCAGAATGAGCATCTGGTAATTTACAAACATCTTGGGCAAATTCAATTAATGCCGTTTGCATGCCTAAACAAATGCCAAAATAAGGAATATGATGTTTTCTAGCATACTTAGCAGCTAATATTTTTCCTTCAATGCCCCGATAACCAAACCCACCAGGTACAATAATACCTTTACAATGTTTAAAAATATCTTCATAATTATTTTCATCAATATCATTGGCACTAATTCATTGCACTTTAACTTCAACACCTTTTTCATAACCAGCTAACTTTAATGACTCTAAAACTGATAAATACGCATCCGGTAATTCAATATACTTACCAACTAAATAAATTGTAATAACTTTATTTTTAGCATCACTAGCTTTTTGTAAAAACAATTTTAATTTCTTTAAATTATTATGTTTAATTTTTAAATGTAGCAACGAAGCAAGCGTTGTTAAAATATCTTGTTCATAAAGAACAATTGGTACTTTATAAATATTATCCACATCATAAGCACTAAAAACAGCATTACGATTAACATTACAAAATAAAGAAATTTTATCAATTAATTGTGCTGATAATTCTTGTTCACTACGAGCAAGAACAATATCTGGTTGAATTCCTAACGACAATAATTCTTTAACTGAATGTTGAACTGGCTTTGTTTTAAATTCACCACTAGCAGCAATAAATGGTACTAAAGCAACATGAATAAATAACACATTTTCTTTCCCTTTTTCCATTCTTATTTGCCGAATCGTTTCAATAAATGGTAATGACTCAATATCACCAACTGTGCCCCCAATTTCACCAATAATAATATCGGCTTTACTAACAGTTGACGCTAAATAAATCTTATTCTTAATAATATCTGTTAAATGCGATACTACTTGAACTGTTTTACCTTCATAATCACCATTCCGCTCTTTTTCAATTACTTCTAAATATGCTTTACCAGCAGTAATTGATGAATAGCAAGTCAAATTTTCATCAATAAAGCGTTCATAATGATCTAAATCTAAATCAGTCTCACTACCATCAGCAGTAACAAAAACCTCACCATGCTCATAGGGATTCATTGTTCCTGGATCAACATTAATATATGGATCAAATTTTTGCATAAAAACCTTTAATCCACTATCTTTTAAAATATGACCAATTGAAGCGCCAGCAATTCCCTTACCTAAACTGGAAACTACACCACCCGTAATAAAAATATATTTTGTCATTATAATTCACCTTCTTTAACTCTAACAACTAGTTATTTTCTTCCATTTCTTTTTCAATTTCATCTCAATCAACTTCATCTTCTTCATCATCGCTATCAATTTCTAATTCATCTTCTTCATCATCAATACTTTCTTCAAAAGTATCATCAACTTCATCAATAATTTCAGTAACTTCTAATTTCTTAGGATCAATATCATCATTAATAGCAAATAAAAATTTTAATTGTTTCTTAATTTCATCATACTTATAATCTTGTCGTAACCCCCATTCGTTATCCTGAATTAACAAAAAACGATTATCCAATACCATATCAGTATATAAATTAACCATTTCTTTTGCTTCAGCTTCAATTGGTGTTTCCTTGGCAATCTTAACATAATCATAAATTTCTTTAAAACCAGCGTGTTTTCGCTTAATAAGAAATTCATATGCCAGATCAACTAAAGACTTATTCATATATTATCTCCTTCTAAATCTATGTTTGTACTAAAACTTCTTTTGGTAATAATACATATTGTTGTTTTTCAACTTGTTTACTACTTTGTTCATTAGTATTAATCAATTTAGATTTTTTTTTCTAAATTAAATACTAGATCATTTTTATTAACTAATTTAATTGGTTGCTCCATTAAGTTTTGCTGATATAATGTTGGCTGATTAAATTCTTCAATAATTAAATAATAATCTAAATCATAATTTCCTGCAACTAACAATTTTTGATAGTTTTTTAAATCATTTGTAATATACCACAGACTTATGACAAGTACAAGCGGTTTTTTAAAAAAGAAATGATAAATTATAAAATACTGCAGAAAATTTTTAAAAATGGTTTATAATTAGATTCCAAGGTAAAGAGACTATAGATTAATTTTTGGAGAAAGGTCGTTGATTGCTCGATAAATTTTATTAAATTGCCAAATTGTAAAGTTAAGTGCAAGTAAATTATTTTTCTAACCAAATATTCGATTGGCGAAAGATAATTTAGTATTTTTCTTGGTCTTTGGTTTAAAGACAATATAAATTTATGAACTGCATTTTTAGTAGTGTTTGAAAAATTAAATTTTTTAGGAAATTTTTCTCTAATTAAACCATTAGTATTTTCATTAGTACCTCTTTGTCAAGGTGAATATGCATCAGCAAAATAAATTTTCACATTTAAATTTTTTTCAAGTTGTTGTCAATTAGCAAATTCTTTACCCCTATCAAATGTTATAGTCTTAACAAGATTATTTGGAAGAATTGATAAATAATGACTAATATTTTTGTTAATAACTTTAGTAGTTCTATTTTCAACTAATATTGCTAAAGTAAATCTTGATGTTCTTTCAACTAAAGTTATTAAACATGATTTACTTTTACCTCGTGATGATACTACAGTATCACCTTCTCAATGGCCAAGAGTTATGCGATTATTAACATTTCGTTTTTTAATGGATTTACCATTAAATTTACCCCGATTTTCTTGAGATTTTCGTTTCTTACCTTTTCTTCTTAAATTTTTACTAGTAACCTTTTCAAGTAATCCAGAATAAATTCAATTGTAAATTGTTTTAAAACTAATAATTCATTCTTGATGAAAATTTTTAATTCTGCCATAAATTTGTTCAGGCGATCAACCTAATAATAATTTTTGTTGTACATATTTTACTAATTCTCTATTTTTAAATTTATGAAAATAAACATGTAATTGTTTTCTATGTTCTGCTTTATTTTGTGCAATTAATGAAAAATAATGATTATTATCTTTATTTCTATTAACTTCTCGATTAATAGTACTAATACTTCGATTAAGATTTTTAGCTATTTCACTAATTTTTACTTTAAATTTCAATTGATTCTCAATATAAATTCTTTCATCTATGCCAAGATGTTTGTATCCTATATAAAAACTCCTTAAATTTACTTTTTCTAAAATAAACTTAGCATCATGAAATTTTTATATGAAATCTTTTGCAATTTTATTTACTTGCACTTACAAGTATAATTCAGCATATGAAATCTTTTGCAATTTTATTTACTTGCACTTACAAGTATAATTCAGCTAAAAAAATAAAAATTTTAAAAAAATAAACTAATAATGAAATAATGTTTCAAAAAAAAATTTTTTTTCACTTTATAGCGTATTAAAATAAAGTTGGCTTTAAGATATTAAATTAGTTAGTAAGGAAAGAAGGAATGTTACGGTGAAAAAAATATTAATTATTGGTTCGGGAATTGTTGGTCTTGAACTTGCAAAGGAATTATTAGCACAATCTAATAATAAAATAACAATTATTGAAAAAAATCAAGATGTTTGTTCCGAAACATCAATTTTAAATTCAAATATTATTCATATGGGTTTTGACGCAACACCAGGAACTTTAAAAGCAATTTTGGGAATGCAAGGTCATAATATTTGAAAAAAAAGATATTTGGCGGATAAAAAAGCTAATAATGAGATTATAAAATATGCTCCTTCACAAGTATTGGGTTTTAATGAAGATGATGTTAAAATATTAGATCGGCTTTTAAAGCAAGGAATTGTTAATGGTATTAATAGTAATTTGTTAACATTAAATGCAAATTCATCTAGTAATAAAAATGTTAGCAAATATTTATTAGGCGTTGATTCTTATATTTTAAATGTTAAGAAATATGTAACGCTATTGCTTGAACAATGAGAAAATAATGATCGCATTAAAATTATTAAAAATTGTAGTTTTGTGGCATTAACAACTAAATTATTTTTTGATGGTCATAAAGATGTTATCTCATCTGATTTTGATTTAATTATTAATTGTGCTGGTCATGGGGCTCAGTTTAATATTGAAGAAACAAAAAACTTTAGTTTGTCATTAAGAAAAGGTCAGTATTTAGTTTGTGAAAATGAAGATAATATTGATGTGATATATTTTTTACCACCAACTAGTTTAGGAAAGGGGATATTAGTTGCTCCAAGCTTTGAAAATAAAATAATTATTGGTCCAACAGCAGAAAATCATAATGATTATCATAATCACAATACAATTGTTTTAAAAACAGAAACTATTCAGGAATTAATTGCAACAGGGAAAAAAATAAAACCTGATTTAAATTTTAACATTACGAGTATGTTTGCTGGTTCAAGGTCAATTGAAGCAAAAAATGATTTTCATATTGAATGGGGTTCTGAAAAATGAATTAATGTTGTTGGTATATCTAGTCCTGGTTTAAGTGCAAGTCCGGCGATTGCTAAATATGTTGTTAATATGATTCAAGAAAAAGAATTAAAAAATAAAAATTAATAAAGATTATTAAGGATGGTAATAAAAAATATGAAAATTTGATTTGCAAAAATGTTTGCGTTTATGAAACCAGCAAAAGCAAAAGAACAATTAACTGAAGATTTTTTAATTAAAAAATATTTTAAATCTCATCAAGAGCGAGTATTTTGAATAGCAATAATATCATATATATTATATTATTTTATTAGAAGACAATGAAGTGTTGCTGGAAGTGATTTAATTAATAATGGTTTAATGACGAAAGATATTTATTCATTAGTTGGTATGGCAATGGGACTTAGTTATGGAGTTTCTAAATTTGTAATGGGTTCTGTTGGTGATCGTAGTAATGCGCGCTGATTCTTAGGAATCGGTTTAATTTTGTCATCATTAATGAATTTTGTAATGGGATGAACGGTTGGTATTAATATTACTAATATTGTATTAATGATGAGTTCAATGGCTTTAATTGGTTGATTTCAAGGAATGGGATGACCGGCTAGCGCTAGAAGTATGACTAATTGGTTTATTCCGAAAGAAAAACAAATGCGGATGACTTTCTGGAATACATCGCATAATTTTGGAACAGCAATAATTGCGATAATAATTATAATATCGCATTCATTATTAGAAGAATATATTGGTATTGCAGGTTACTTTATTTTGCCTAGTGCTATTGCTTTAGTTGGGGGAATATTAATTTGTATATTTATGAAAGACCGCCCAGAAAGTTTAGGTTTGTTATCAGTTGAAGAACATTATAAAAAGTATTACCCTGAAAAATTAGATATTGAAGTTAAAAAATTTGTTAGTGCTAATGGTAATAAAAATAAGCTTGTTGAAAAAACTTGATTTTATTATTTTAAAAAATATGTTTTATTAAATAAAAATTTGTGAATTATTGCTTTTGCTAATTTATTTATATATGTATTAAGAAATGGTGTTTCTGATTGAACATTAACTTTCTTTAAAGAACAGCATAATTTTGATGTTAAAAATCAAGGTAAATGATTATGAAGTATTTTTGAATGAATGGCAGTTCCAGGAACGATATTAATGGGATTTACTGCTAAAACATTATTTAAAGGAAGATTAACACCGATTATGATAGCAGCAATTGCTATTACGACATTATCAATTGTTGGTTTATGACAAGCTCAATATCAAAGTATTTGACAAATTGCTCTCTTTATGGGAATTGCTGGTTTTTGTATTTATGGTCCAGTTGCGTTTATTGGGATGCAAGCGATGGATTTATCAAATAAAAGAGTTGTAGCGACAGCTGCTGGTTTTACGGGGATATTTGGTTATTTTGGTGATGCTGTGATATCTAAAGTTGTTATTGGTTCGGGATTACAAAGTTTAAGCAATCGTTGGGATGCAACCTTTATATTTTTAATAGTTTGTGGTGTAAGTGCTTGTATATTATTATCATTAGTATGAAATAAATCGTATCACGATAATGAAAATGAATAGAATTTATAGTTATTATAATTAGATTTAATATTTACTTGTGATAAAAGAAAGATAAAAAAAGAAATTATATTTAAAATATAATTTCTTTTTTTATTAGGGTTTACATAGAATTTGTTATAATTAAACAAGTTATTATATGATAGTAGGGTGAAGTAAATGACAGAACAACAATTACAGGAATTATTAGTGCAAGCAAAAAAGGAAGTTAATGAATGTCAAGATTTAGACCTTTTACAAACTTTAAAAATAAAATATTTAGGTAAAAAATCGCAATTAGCTACTTTGTTAGGAACAATGCATAATTTAAAAAATGAAGCAAGAATTGCTTTAGGAAGGATGATTAATGTTTTTAAAAAGGAAATAATTAGTTTATTTGAAACTCAAGAAAAATTTTTAAAGGAAAAAAATTTGGCATTAGAATTAAAATCAGAAACAATTGATGTTAGTTTACCAGTGAATAGTTTTTTGATTGCTAATCGTCATCCTATAAATTTAATTATTTGTGAGATTAGTGAAATTTTTGAACAGTTAGGGTATGAAATTGTGCAAGGACAGGAAGTAGATACTGATGAATATAACTTTGAAAGGTTAAATTTAGCTAAAAATCATCCAGCTCGTGAGATGCAAGATTCATTTTATTTAGATAGTAATTATTTGTTAAGAACACATTGTACTAATGTTACGGCTCGTTATTTAGAAAAATATAAAGATGCTTCTTTACCGTTAGCTATTGTTTCTATTGGTAATGTTTATCGTCGTGATGATGATGATGCTACGCATAGTCATCAGTTTATGCAAATTGATGGTTTTTTAGTTGCACCAAATATTTCCTTTGCTAACTTGAAATGAACTTTAAATTATTTAATTAAACGCTTATTTAACGAAGAAAGTAAAATGCGCTTGCTCCCCAGTTATTTTCCTTTTACGGAACCATCAGTTGAGGTGGATGTAAGTTGTACTAAGTGTGCTGGTATTGGATGTAGTATTTGTAAACATACAGGGTGATTAGAAATTTTAGGTGCTGGAATGATTAGTCCGAATGTTTTTATTAAAAATAATCTTGTTGCTTCTTTACAAGGTTTTGCTTTTGGTATTGGTATTGAGCGGATTGCAATGTTAAAATATGGTATTGAAGATATTCGTCATTTTTATAAGAATGATTATCGTTTTTTAAAGCAATTTAGAAATTTTTAGAATAATAGGAGCGTATATATGATTTTTACCCGTAAATTTTTAAATGAATATGTTGATTTAAAAAATATTAGTAATGAAGATATTGAACAAGCATTAAATGATAGTGGTTTTGAAGTTGAAAGAGTTTTTAGTTTTGATACTTTAAATACTAATATTGTTATTGGGAAAGTATTATCAAAAGTTAAACTTGCTAATTTTGATAAGTTATCGTATTGTATGGTTGATATTAATGAAGAGTTACCGATTCCTGTTGTTTGTGGTGCTAATAATGTTGAAGAAAATCGTTTTGTTATTTTTGCTAAAATTGGTGCTCATTTAGCCAATGGCATGATTATTGAAGAAAGAATGATTGCTAATAAGCCTTCATTAGGAATGATTTGTTCGTTACAAGAATTAGGAATCCCTAAGGAAGTTTTAGCTAATCAAGATGCTGTTGGGGTTTATTTATTTCCTGAGGATGTTAATTATCCATTAGGTAATACTAATCCTTTAAGTTATATTTTTGAAAATGATACTGCTTTTGTTATTAATTTGACCTATAATCGTAGTGACTGTTTAAGTGCTTATGAATTAGCTCGCGAGATAGCAACATTCTTTAAATTGCCTTTAAAATCGTTAATAACTGATGATTTTTCTCATTTAAGAAATTTAGTTAATGATAAGTTATCATTAGATATTAAAATTGATAATAATCTTGTTAAAGCGATGAAAAATGTTACGGTGTTAATTGATAGTAGTGTCGTTACGCCCAAGTGATTATTTTCAAGACTTTGTTATGCTAATATTCGTCCAAATAATTTAATTCAAGATTTACTAAATTATGTTTCTTGAGAAACCGGACAACCATTAGTAGGTTATGATTTTTCAAAAATTAATAGTGAAATATCAATTCAAAAAGCGATGGCAGAAACGAAAGTTAATGACCAAGAGATATCTTTACAAGATTTTGTCATTGCTGGTGATGATATTATTGAAGTGTTAGGTGTTATGACTAACAAGAAATATGAAATTATTAATGCAACTAAACAATTTGTAGTTTTAGCATTACATTTAAATGAGAAGCAGATGTATGAGCAAAAGAAAAGATATTTATCATTACTTAATGCTAATAATTTATTACGATGGTCAAAACCATCAAATGGGCATAATTTAGAAATTGCTATCCAAAGGTTTTTAGAGTTATTAACATCAATTGTAGCTATTAAACAAGTATCACCAATAATTAATAATAAAGTGTTAGCGATAAAAAATGTAACGATAAAAACATCATTAAAAATTCAGAAAAGTATTTTAGGCATTAGTGATTTAACAAAAAAAGATATTATTGAATTTTTAAAACCGTTAGGGTTTTTAATTTCGGAATCGGGTATTAATGATGATTTAGTAATTACTGTCCCTAAGTATCGTCTTGATATTATGAATGAGGCTGATATTAGTGAGGAAATTGCTCGTAGATATGGTTATAACAATATTCCTAATATAATGCCATTATTTATACCATTAACTAAAGAAAAAAATTGAAGTAAATATATTTTAGAAACAATTATTAGTTATTTATTAAATCAAAATATTTTTGAAACAAAAACTTATAATTTAGAGTCAAGTATTAATTTAAATCGTTTTAATTTTTTTAATGTTACAAAACCTGTTAAGGTATTACAACCAATGTCGTTAAATCATCAGTATTTAAGAACTAATTTAGTAAATTCGTTGTTAACGATAGCCCAATATAATAATTTCCGAAAAATTAATGATATTAAAATTTATAGTTATGAAGATATTTATGATGATTTAAAATTTCATCATCAACAATTATCAATTTTATTGCAAGGTAAATGAATGGATATTCCTTATTTATCACAAGCAATTACTGTTGATTTCATTAATACTAAGGGATTATTGCAAGGAATATTGCGGAAATTAAACTTTAATGATCAAGATATTCAGTATGTTCCTTCAACATACGATGATTTGCATCCGCATTTACAAGCTAATGTTGTAATAAAAAATCAGCAAATTGCGATAATTGGTAAAGTGCATCCAAAAATTCAACAAGAATTAGATTTTAAAGATGATAATTTTATTATTTCATTAAATATGACATTAATTAATGAACTTTTTAAAGGCGATATTAAATATCAGACAATTATTAGAAATATGTTTTCTTGATTTGATTTGTCGCTTTTAGTTAATAAAGATACAAACTATGATAGTATTATTAAGCCATTGTTAAATATTAGTAATAGGTTAGTTGATTTGCAACTTATTAATGAGTATGAAAATGTTGATAAACTTGGTCAAGATAAAAAATCTTGAACTTTACGATTATTTTTTAATGATGCAAGAAAACAACTTACTGATGAAGATTTAAAAGAGCAGTATGATTTATTTTTAAAAGCAATGAAAGATTTAAAAGTTATGGTGCGTTAATCGTTATTTATTAACTAGAAAGGTATAAAAATGAAAACAATAATTAATGATAATTTTAAAAATGATGATGAATTACAATTAACAAAAAGAGAAATAGTAATTCGTAATTATAATCCTTGAAAAGCAATATTTTTTATGTGCTTGCCAACCGTTATAATTATGATTATTATGTCAACATATAATTTGATTGATAAGTTTTTAGCATTACAATTTGCTGATAGTTATGTTATTAGTACATTTTTAGAAAATAATCCTTTAATTGAACAAAATAATTTGCAAATGTTAGCTCGAAATATTATTAATGTTGCAACCCAATATTCTTCTTCAACAATTGGTTTATTGACAGCTTTTAGTTTATTTATTGCTATTGGGACATCAACAAGGTTTGGTATTGCTTATGGGGAAAGAAATAATCCATTAATATCGCGAACTATTGGTAATGGAATTTCTTTAATGATTATTGTTGCTATTGTTTTAACACCAATTTTAGTATTTACTAATGAACCGCTAATTGCTTTGCAATCAAAAAATTCGCAAATGACAAATCCTGAAGTATATAAAATTACTTTGCAGTTGGCAGTTGGTTATACGAAGTGGTTTATTTTCTTTTTATTTTTTGTATTACTAAGTAATTTTTTAATTAATTTATTAAGATCTGAAGGTCAAGGTTTTTGAGCAACAATTATTATTTTTACTTCAGTAATTGTTAATGTTGTTTTAGATATTGTATTAATGGTTTATGGTAAATTAGGATTAGAAGGGGCAGCGATTGCGACAGTTATTTCGTGACTTTGAAATATTATTTTTGCATTATTAGTTATCTATTTAGATACGAAATCAAAGTTAAAAATTTATTGAGAAGATTTGAAAATTGAAAAAACGATTTTATATAATATTATTGCTATCGGAATGACACCATTATTTATTAATATTTCAGTTGCTGTGACATCAGCACTATCTAATTTTTTTGTTTCAATGTTAAGTAGTGAATTACCTCGGCCGGGTTTTACTGTTCCATGAGTTGTGCAATTATTTGCTGGGATTGCGCCATGAATTGCGTTAACTGATTCTCCTTTAATTGGTGTTAGTCAAGGCGGAAGGGCATTATTATCTTATTCTTATGGTGCTAAAGATTATCAAAGGATTTGGGATATTCTTAAAAGGATAATTTTAGTGCAATTTTTAATATTAATAATTACCGAATTAATTATTGGTATTTTTGGTAATGAAATGTTAAGTCTATTTATTTCTAATGTTGATACGACTTATCGGTGATATTTCTTGTTAAGTTATTTAGTTTATCCAACAGTTGTTGTGCCATATGTTGGGATTATTTTTTATCAATCAATTAGTCGTCCTAAGATGTCATTATTTTTTTCGGCGCTTCGTTCAATAATTGTTTTTATACCTTGTATTATTATTGGTTATTTCGTTGCTTTGGTAACTAAAAATGCTCATTATTATTTTTTATTTTTAGGTTTGGTAGCACCAATTTCAGCTTTGATATCAATCCCAATATTAATTATGACTTGAAAAAAATATCGTTCTTATTTAAAATGCTGAATTATACTTGTAAGTGCAAGTAAATAAAATTGCAAAAGATTTCATATAAAAATTTCATGATGCTAAGTTTATTTTAGAAAAAGTAAATTTAAGGAGTTTTTATATGGGATACAAACATCTTGGCATAGATGAAAGAATTTATATTGAGAATCAATTGAAATTTAAAGTAAAAATTAGTGAAATAGCTAAAAATCTTAATCGAAGTATTAGTACTATTAATCGAGAAGTTAATAGAAATAAAGATAATAATCATTATTTTTCATTAATTGCACAAAATAAAGCAGAAAATAGAAAACAATTACATGTTTATTTTCATAAATTTAAAAATAGAGAATTAGTAAAATATGTACAACAAAAATTATTATTAGGTTGATCGCCTGAACAAATTTATGGCAGAATTAAAAATTTTCATCAAGAATGAATTATTAGTTTTAAAACAATTTACAATTGAATTTATTCTGGATTACTTGAAAAGGTTACTAGTAAAAATTTAAGAAGAAAAGGTAAGAAACGAAAATCTCAAGAAAATCGGGGTAAATTTAATGGTAAATCCATTAAAGAACGAAATGTTAATAATCGCATAACTCTTGGCCATTGAGAAGGTGATACTGTAGTATCATCACGAGGTAAAAGTAAATCATGTTTAATAACTTTAGTTGAAAGAACATCAAGATTTACTTTAGCAATATTAGTTGAAAATAGAACTACTAAAGTTATTAACAAAAATATTAGTCATTATTTATCAATTCTTCCAAATAATCTTGTTAAGACTATAACATTTGATAGGGGTAAAGAATTTGCTAATTGACAACAACTTGAAAAAAATTTAAATGTGAAAATTTATTTTGCTGATGCATATTCACCTTGACAAAGAGGTACTAATGAAAATACTAATGGTTTAATTAGAGAAAAATTTCCTAAAAAATTTAATTTTTCAAACACTACTAAAAATGCAGTTCATAAATTTATATTGTCTTTAAACCAAAGACCAAGAAAAATACTAAATTATCTTTCGCCAATCGAATATTTGGTTAGAAAAATAATTTAGTTACACTTAACTTTACAATTTGGCAAATAAATAGTGCAAAAAAAGTGAGGAAGAGTAGTGGAATATTCACAAAGTTATTTAAAAAATAATCCAGTTATTAATTTGGATAATGTTATTACGATTAATCCCGAAGTGATAAGAGCTAGTAATAGTCATATTAAAGAAGTTAATTATGCGCATCTTAAAGGGACAATAATTTATAACTCACAAGTTAATTCATTAATTATTGATGTGCAAGTGACAGTAAGGATAACATTATTGTGTGCTTTAAGTTTACAACCTTTTAGTTGAACTAATGAATGAAATTGAAAGGATGAGTATGGTTTTGATTACTTTAATTGTAATTTAAACTATATTAATGAAAAAATATTTTATTTAGATAAGTATTTGTGAGATGAAATATTTGCAATAACTCCTATCAATTTAACAGTAAAAGATGTTAAAATATGTAAGAAAGGTAAAAAATGACAATTTATTACTGAAAAAGAAGTTTATAATTCTTTAGAACAAGATAGTCGTTGAATGCCCTTAAAAAAATTGAAATTAGAAAGTATTAAGGAGGATAAATAATGGCAGTTCCGTTTCGACGTATATCAAAAACAAGAAAAGCGAAAAGAAGAACACATTTTAAGTTATGACATCCAACATTAGTTAGTTGTACTAATTGTGGTGCAAATATTAAGCCCCATCGTGTTTGTAAAGAATGTGGTTATTACAAAGGCAAAGAAGCAGTTAAAATTGGTGAGTAAAATTTGTATTTAATTTCAAATGATAAAAAAAGAGCATTGCTTATAATAACAGTGCTCTTTTTAAAATTTTACCAAATTGTAAAGTTAAGTGCAACTAAATTATTTTTCTAACCAAATATTCGATTGGCGAAAGATAATTTAGTATTTTTCTTGGTCTTTGGTTTAAAGACAATATAAATTTATGAACTGCATTTTTAGTAGTGTTTGAAAAATTAAATTTTTTAGGAAATTTTTCTCTAATTAAACCATTAGTATTTTCATTAGTACCTCTTTGTCAAGGTGAATATGCATCAGCAAAATAAATTTTCACATTTAAATTTTTTTCAAGTTGTTGTCAATTAGTAAATTCTTTACCCCTATCAAATGTTATAGTCTTAACAAGATTATTTGGAAGAATTGATAAATAATGACTAATATTTTTGTTAATAACTTTAGTAGTTCTATTTTCAACTAATATTGCTAAAGTAAATCTTGATGTTCTTTCAACTAAAGTTATTAAACATGATTTACTTTTACCTCGTGATGATACTACAGTATCATCTTCTCAATGGCCAAGAGTTATGCGATTATTAACATTTCGTTCTTTAATGGATTTACCATTAAATTTACCCCGATTTTCTTGAGATTTTCGTTTCTTACCTTTTCTTCTTAAATTTTTACTAGTAACCTTTTCAAGTAATCCAGAATAAATTCAATTGTAAATTGTTTTAAAACTAATAATTCATTCTTGATGAAAATTTTTAATTCTGCCATAAATTTGTTCAGGCGATCAACCTAATAATAATTTTTGTTGTACATATTTTACTAATTCTCTATTTTTAAATTTATGAAAATAAACATGTAATTGTTTTCTATTTTCTGCTTTATTTTGTGCAATTAATGAAAAATAATGATTATTATCTTTATTTCTATTAACTTCTCGATTAATAGTACTAATACTTCGATTAAGATTTTTAGCTATTTCACTAATTTTTACTTTAAATTTCAATTGATTCTCAATATAAATTCTTTCATCTATGCCAAGATGTTTGTATCCCATATAAAAACTCCTTAAATTTACTTTTTCTAAAATAAACTTAGCATCATGAAATTTTTATATGAAATCTTTTGCAATTTTATTTACTTGCACTTACAAGTATAATTCAGCTTTTTAATAAATTGTGTTAAATTTTATTGAAAAACTTGTTAATTAGGAATATAATGTGTTTACTAGTGGGAGAAAGTGGGTTATAATATGCTGTTAGGACAATTTAAACATAGTCTTGATGATAAAGGCAGAATTATAGTTCCGACACGCTTTCGTAGTAAACTAGGTGAACAAGTAGTCATTTCTAAAGGCTTTGATGGTTGTTTAGTATTAAGAGCGTATGATGTGTTTATTAAATGACAAGAGCAAATTTTATTAAGTTCAGAAGGTTTAAAGGATAGTCGTATCTTACAACGACAAATTTTTGCTAATTCTTTAGAACTTAATATTGATAAAGTTGGAAGAATTAATCTTCCGGCAAATTTATTAATATTAGCTAATATTAAGAAAGAAGTTATGATTATTGGACTTGCTAATAAAATAGAAATTTGAGACATTAAGGCCTGAGAAAATTATTTAGTAAATGCTGAAAATAATTTAGAACAATCTGCTCAAAATTTAATAATGAATATTGAGGAGAAAAATTAATGTTAAAACATAAACCAGTTTTATTGTCAGAAACCATAGACTTATTAAATATTAAATCTGATGGTATTTATGTGGATTGTACTTTAGGAAGGGCAGGACATAGTGAGAAAATTTTAGAAAAGTTAACAACTGGAAAATTATATTGTTTAGAACAAGATAAACAAGCAATTGTTGATGCTAAAGTAATTTTAAATAAATTTCATAATTATGAAATTATTGCCACTAATTTTCGTCATTTAAAGAAAGAATTACAATTAAGAAATATTTTACAAGTTGATGGTATTATTTATGATTTAGGAGTATCATCACCACAATTAGATGAAGCAGAGCGAGGATTTAGTTATCATCAAGATGGTCCTTTAGATATGCGAATGGAACAAAATCAAACGCTATCGGCAGAAGTTATTGTTAATAATTGAAGTTTTGAAGATATTGTTAATATTTTATGAATTTATGGTGAAGAAAAGTTTGCAAGAACAATAGCTCGTGCTATTGTAAAATATCGTGAAAATAGTAAAATTATAACAACATTACAACTTGTTGATATTGTTAAGAGTGCCTTACCAATGAAAATTTTAAAAAAGGCTAAACATCCAGCCAGAAAGACATTTCAAGCATTAAGAATTGCCGTTAATGATGAATTAGATAGTTTGCGAGTTTCGTTAAAGCAATCTTTGCAACTATTAAAATCAAAAGGGGTGCTTGTGGTTATTAGTTTTCATTCTTTGGAAGATCGGATTGTTAAAACATTATTTAAAGAACAAGTAGTTCCTAAATTTGATCCATTATTATCTAAATTACCAATCTCAATCAAATGGGACCCTAGTTTTGAATTATTAACTAAAAAAGCTGTTTCGCCTTGTGAGCAAGAAATTCAAGAAAATTCTCGTGCTCGTAGTGCTAAATTAAGGGCAATCAGAAAAATTTAAGGAAGGTATTGTTAGTGATTAATCAAGAGCTTTATGCAGTTATTGAAATAGATACTAAACGCATTAAATTTATGGTTTTTAGTTATCATAAATCACAGTTTAATGTTTTGTTTAATCATATGCAAAATGGTAATTTTTGTGATAATGGTGTTGTATTAGAACCTAAAATTGTCGGTAAACTTATTAATATGATGGTTAAAAAGGCTAATTTGCAATTAGCAATTCAAATTAAACGCGTGGCTTTGAATTTAGTAAGTAATGGTTTAACTATTCGTCAGGGACAAGCAATAATTGAAATTAATCGCAAACAACATCGGATTACTAATGAAGATATTAGTAATTTGATTGCAATGAGTAAAAATATTTCTCTTGCTAATGATGAAGTTATTTGTTTGACACGACCATATAAATTTATTGTTAATGGGCAGAAAAAGCTACCATACCCGCCAATTGATGAGTTAGCAACAAGTGTTGCGGTTAATTCGTTAGTCTATACAATTAAAAAAGAAGTTTATAATTCACATTTAGAAGCAATAAATTATAGTAAGTTAGAGTTGTTATCTTTAGTTTTAATGCCTTTTTGTCATGCTTGAGCAATAGTTTCTCGCAAAGAATTACAAGAGGGAGCAATTATTATTGATTGAAATTATGATAATACGCAAGTAAGTATTTTTGCTAAAGAAACACTGTATGATTTAAATATTATTGATTATGGGTTTAAAAATCTTATTGCTGATTTACAATATGCTTTGCAATGTCCATGAGATGTTGCTGAAGACTATTTACATAAAATTATTAATATTGATAATAATTTTTTGGATAATAAGATTATTTACTCTAAATATGATTATGAGAAAAAGAAATATTTGGAGTATAGTCATCAAACATTAAAAAATATTATTATTAGTCGTGTTGAGGCAGTTTTAATTAAAATTACGGAGCATTTGGCACATATTTTGAAAGCGAGAAATTTGCCAATTGTGTTTTTGGGTGAAGTAATGAAGATTGCTGGTTTTGTTAATTATATTAATAAAAATAGTAATTTAGCATCATTACGGTTTTATAATTCTAATATTATTGGTGCTAATGATGAAATTTGGTCAGGACTTATTGGTAATGCTTATTATCAACACTTATTAAACAAAAATACTATTGAAAAAGTATTTTCAATTGATAGAATAAGTAGAGAACCACAATATCCGAACATACCTAAGAATCATAAGTTAGATTATGTTCATAAGTATTAGTAATATTTGCCGGTTTAATTCATAAAGAGGAGATGAAGAGAAATGAATAATGATACTCAACTAGAAGAACAATATGATCAAGTAGCTCATATTAAAGTAATTGGTGTTGGTGGAGCTGGAAACAATGCTGTTAATCGCATGATCGAGGCAGGAGTTCAAGGTGTTGATTTCATTGTTGCAAATACTGATGCTCAAGTATTAAGCGTTTCTAAAGCTCGTGAAAAGATTATTTTAGGCAAACAATTAACTAAAGGTTTAGGAGCAGGTGCTAATCCAGAAATTGGTAAGCAAGCAGCAATTGAAACTGAACCGGAAATTAAAAAGATGTTAGAAAATTCTGATATGGTTTTTATTGCCGCTGGGATGGGTGGTGGAACTGGTACGGGAGCGGCACCAATTATTGCCCGAATTGCTAAAGATTTGGGTGCTTTAACAATTGCTATTGTTACAAGACCATTTACTTTTGAAGGTCGTTTAAGAAGTTCTTATGCTGTTCAAGGTATTGAAGAATTAAGAAAGCATGTTGATTCATTAATAATTATTTCTAATGATAAGTTATTGCAAGTAATTGGTGGTGTGCCTTTAACAGAATCATTTAATGAAACTGATAATATTTTACGACAAGGAGTACAAACAATTACTGATTTAATTGCTGTTCCCGCGTTAATTAATTTAGATTTTGCTGATGTTAAAACAGTCATTGAAAGTAAAGGTAGTGCTTTATTTGGTATTGGTATTGGCACTGGTGAAAATAAAGCTATTGAAGCTGCTAATAAAGCGATTTCTTCACCATTATTGGAAGCATCAATTAAAGGAGCTCAAAATGCGATTGTGAATGTTACAGGTGGTAATACTATGTCATTATTTGATGCTAATGATGCTGTTGATATTGTTCGTCAAGCTGCTGGTAGTGAAGTAAATATTATTTTTGGTGTTGCTGTGAACGAACATCTCGATGATGAGATGATTGTTACGGTTATTGCTACTGGTTTTGATGAAAGACAAATTGAGAAAGCTAATCCTCAGGTTATTGAAGAAGCCCGATTAAAAAGATTTCGCCCCGTAGGAGCAGAAAATTTGTCTAATTTTGGTTATGAAAATGATCAGTTGCAAGAACGAAGTGTTATTTATAAACCGCAAAGAGTTGGTAATTTTAAACCATCACCAGATGGTTTACAAGAGGAATTAAGTAATGATGATGATTTACCACCATTTTTAAGAGGGCGATAATGATGTTCAAAAGAAGACAAAAAAAATCAGCAATATTGGTTCAAAATGATGACAGTCAATCTAATCCAATATTGTCACAGTTACATTCAACAATGAGGCTTCAAGATAATGATTTAAGTCCTACTGTGCAGTCATTAGCAGTTGATGAGAATTTAACAAAACCATTATTAGAATATGAATTAGAAGCTTATGCTCAAGTTGTTGCTTTAGCAGACCGTTTAGTTGCTGGTGAAAATTTAATTGTTAATGTTGCAAATTTATCACCAATTGATCGCAAACGCACTTTAGAGTTTTTAGGTGGTGTTATTTATACTTTGCAAGGTAAAGCTCAAAAAATTGATGCTTGTGCTTATGTTTTTATTAGTAATGAAAATTTTTAATAGTTATTATTTTAGCGATCAGAGATTTTTATGTAAAATAAATATTTAATAGGCATAATTGGTGTCTATTTTTTTATGTTATGATTTTAATAGGTGATGAATATGAATTATTCCAGAGAATATATATTGAATGAGAAACAAATGGTGATTGATAAATTAAAACAAGAAAATAATATTTTAAAACAACGAATTTATACTTTAGAAAAATATATTAATGATTTGCAAAGAAATTTGCATATTAAACAAAATGAAATTATTAATAATGCTAATCAAAATGCTAATGTTATTTTTGCTAAAGCCATTAATATTGCTTATAACTTTAAAATTGAATTAGAACAATTAGTTAAAAATAATTCATAATTTTAACAATTTTTATTGCATAATTGATTAATATTAAGTTATGGTATTGTAACTTAAAAGCAAAAATAACAAGTTTATATAAGATTTTGTTATTTTTTTATTTTGTTTATAAATTTAAATTAGAGAGGATAAATGCCAAATTGTAAAGTTAAGTGCAACTAAATTATTTTTCTAACCAAATATTCGATTGGCGAAAGATAATTTAGTATTTTTCTTGGTCTTTGGTTTAAAGACAATATAAATTTATGAACTGCATTTTTAGTAGTGTTTGAAAAATTAAATTTTTTAGGAAATTTTTCTCTAATTAAACCATTAGTATTTTCATTAGTACCTCTTTGTCAAGGTGAATATGCATCAGCAAAATAAATTTTCACATTTAAATTTTTTTCAAGTTGTTGTCAATTAGCAAATTCTTTACCCCTATCAAATGTTATAGTCTTAACAAGATTATTTGGAAGAATTGATAAATAATGACTAATATTTTTGTTAATAACTTTAGTAGTTCTATTTTCAACTAATATTGCTAAAGTAAATCTTGATGTTCTTTCAACTAAAGTTATTAAACATGATTTACTTTTACCTTGTGATGATACTACAGTATCACCTTCTCAATGGCCAAGAGTTATGCGATTATTAATATTTCGTTCTTTAATGGATTTACCATTAAATTTACCCCGATTTTCTTGAGATTTTCGTTTCTTACCTTTTCTTCTTAAATTTTTACTAGTAACCTTTTCAAGTAATCCAGAATAAATTCAATTGTAAATTGTTTTAAAACTAATAATTCATTCTTGATGAAAATTTTTAATTCTGCCATAAATTTGTTCAGGCGATCAACCTAATAATAATTTTTGTTGTACATATTTTACTAATTCTCTATTTTTAAATTTATGAAAATAAACATGTAATTGTTTTCTATTTTCTGCTTTATTTTGTGCAATTAATGAAAAATAATGATTATTATCTTTATTTCTATTAACTTCTCGATTAATAGTACTAATACTTCGATTAAGATTTTTAGCTATTTCACTAATTTTTACTTTAAATTTCAATTGATTCTCAATATAAATTCTTTCATCTATGCCAAGATGTTTGTATCCCATATAAAAACTCCTTAAATTTACTTTTTCTAAAATAAACTTAGCATCATGAAATTTTTATATGAAATCTTTTGCAATTTTATTTACTTGCACTTACAAGTATAATTCAGCTAATATTAAAAATAGTTTGGATGAGACCCATTACATCGAGCTAAAAATTTTGCTAATATTAAAATTTTAATTGCATATGGTGCTGATGTTAATGCTGTCAATAATAAATAAAGGCATTAGACCAATTCAGAAAACTAGGAATTCTGATATTATTAGGTTATTAAGAGAAAATGGTGCTAATTCTAATATTGACAATAATTTAATAATAAAATCAATTCCTAAAATTAAGAATGCTGATATTATTAAATTATTAATCGGTAATGGTGTTAATCCTAATGGTGCTGCTATTAAATTATTACTAGAAAATTGTACTGATGTTAATCCTGATGTTATTAAATTATTACTAGGAAGTTATCCTAATGTTAATGCACAAGATAGTTTTGGTAATACTTTACTGCATTATGCTAACAATATTACTGTTGTTAAAATGTGGTGGTAAATATGGCAGTTTTTCAAAATTAAAAGCGGTTAATTCGCAAGATAGTGAATTAATTGATTTTAATAATATTTTTCATTATGAGAGTAGTGCATTGGAACAACAAAAATGAGATGAATTTTTAAAGGATATTACAAACATCACAACAACAAAATAATGATACTGAGGTTTTGGTTAATGATGGTTTTGTCATTAAACAATCACAATTAGTAGAACAACAAAAATGAAATGAATTTTTAAAGGATATTATAGGACAAGATTCCAAATAACGAAACAGTTTGAATTAAAATACCACAAGTGTTGGAACGATAAAATGTTTGTAATTAAGTTCATTCAAACGGATTAATTTTCTTAATAATATTTTTAAATAAAATATTGATAAAAAATGATAAAAAATGTAAAATAAATAATAATATTTAGATAAATATATTTATTTGGGAGGATAAAAAATGGCAAAAATTTTAAAGTTGTTAAGCAACATAACAATTATTGCTATCGCTGGTAGTACAGTAGAACTTGCAGAAATAGATATTATCTTTAATTATTGTTCATTAATCAGAAGAAGTATGAGTAAAGTTTTATTAAAAATAAGTAGTAATTTAGTTAAAATTTTTTCTACTAAAAAACAAGCAAAAAAATCTAACAAATTAATTTTAAATAAAATAATTGTTACAATGAATTTGTTGTTCTTAACATCAAAAAGTAGTTGTCAACAAATATTACTGGCTCACCAATCAGAATCAATAACAACAACTGAAGAAGCGACGGTTGTCAGTGATAAATTTAAAAATGAAAGTCAAGATTAACATAAATAAGGAGTTTAAATAAATGCGAATTATATTATCAGGAGTCGTGGGGGCTGGCAAATCAACTATTAGTGAAAAATTATCAAAAAGATATGTCGATTATTTATTAATGAATGAGCCAGTAAAGGAAAATCCATATTTGGATGAATATTATCGCAATCCGCAACAAACAGCTTTTAAAATGCAAGTATATATGTTAATGGCACGAAGTCAGCAATTAAAATTAACTAAGGGTAAAACAAATGTAATTTTTGATCGTAGTGTGATGGAAGATGTTATTTTTGTTGAAGTGTTAAAAGACTTACAACTTATTAATGATATTGATTATCAAGTTTATTGTGACTTTTATCACAATGTGGTTTTAGAAAGTATTTATTTAGATAATTTAATTACTCCGGACTTAATTGTTTTTTTACGCGTGTCTTCAGCAACGGCGATTCAGCGCATAAAAGTTCGTGGCCGAACTAGTGAATTATTAGTAGATGAAAATTATTGAGTTTTATTAAATGAGAAGTATGAACAATGATATGAAAAATATAAAACTAAGTTTAATTTTTTAGTTATTGAAAGTGATGATAAGTCAATTGATGAAATAACTAATATTATTATTAGTAAATTAAAATAAAAAATAAATCATTAAGTAGAAGATAATAAATATTTACCTTCTACTTTTTGTTATTTTAGGTTAGTGTTATAATTTATTGTGAAATGATTATCTAATGATTGCTTAGTTGTGCACGATAAATTCATTTAGGGAAGGTTTTAATGTCGCTAATAAATGTGATATTATTTTGTTTCAGTTGTTAGACATTTTGTCGTCAATAAACTAGATTTTGGATGTTTATTAAGGTTAGTAAGAGAATTTCTTAAAAAAAGGAGAATTGTAGATGCGTGATTGAAAAAGTACTTTGTTAATGCCACAAACTATGTTTGAAATGCGAGCTAATTTAAAAGATAAAGAACTGCATTATCAGCAAAAGTGGCAAAAAGAACAATTATGGTCACAAATTTTATTGAAAAATGAATTTGGTAAAAAGTTTATTTTACATGATGGACCACCTTATGCTAATGGTAGTATTCATGTTGGTCATGCTTTGAATAAAATTTTAAAAGATATTATTGTGCGAAATCATAGTTTTAATGGTTATTATGCACCATTATTATTTGGTTGAGATACACATGGATTACCAATTGAAACCGCAGTTACTAAGTTAAATATTGAGTGAAAAAAATCAGATCCAGTTTTATTTCGTAATAAGTGTTATGAATATGCTCAAGAGCAAATAGCAATTCAAAAGCAACAATTTGCTCGTTTAGGGTTATTAAATATTCCTAATGATGAATATATTACTTGTGTTCCCACATATGAAGGTTATCAAATTGATTTTTTAATAATGATGATTGAACAAAAGCTTATTTATCGGGGATTAAAACCTGTATATTGGTCACCAAGTAGTCAGACAGCGTTAGCTGAAGCAGAAGTAGAATATATGGAAAAGACATCACCAAGTATTTTTGTTGCTTGTGATTTGAAAGCTGGTAATGGTGTTTTAGATAATGATGTACGATTAGTAGTATGAACGACAACACCGTGAACATTAACTAGTAATCAATTTATTGCTGTTGGTAAAGATATTGAATATGTTGTTATTAACTCCAACCAAGGTAAATTGGTCGTTGCTAAGAAATTATTAGCAAAAGTTAGTGAACAATGTCAGTTATTAGATGTTAAAGTTATTAAACAATTAATTGGAGCTAATTTAGTTGGTATTACTTATTTTCATCCGTTATATAGCAATATTATTAATAAAGTAGTTTTAGGACATCATATTACTTTAACTGAGGGGACAGCATTAGTTCATACTGCTTGTGGTTTTGGCGTTGATGATTTTATTATTGGTCAACAAAATAATACTGCTCCAATTGTTAGTGTTGATGATGCTGGTTATTTTACTGATATAATTAATGATGAACAATTATATGGTAAATTTTATGAAGATACTAATAAAATTATTACTACCAGATTAAAAGCTGACAATAGATTATTAGCTTTATCTTTTATTAAGCATTCTTATCCTCATGATTGAAGGACTAAAAAGCCAATTATTTATCGTGCAACTGAACAATGGTTTGTTGCTATTAGTGCGATTAAATCACAATTATTGGAACAAATTAATCAAGTTAAATATTTACCAGTTTGAGGGCAAGAAAGAATGCGTCAGATGATTATGCATCGTGATGATTGATGTATTTCGCGTCAAAGATTATGGGGAGTACCGATTACTATTTTATATGGTGAAGATAATGAACCGATTTATGATGTGGCATTAATTAAACATTTTCGTGATTTAATTGCGCAATATGGAACAGCAATTTGATGAAGTTGATCATTAGATAAGTTATTGCCAAAAAATTATGTGCATCATCAAGCCCCTAATGATAAGTTTCGTAAAGAAACTGATATTATGGATGTTTGATTTGATAGTGGAATTTCGCATTGAAACTTGTGGCAACAAAAGCATTGAAAATATCCTGTGGATCTTTATTTAGAAGGCAGTGATCAGTTTCGGGGATGATTTAATTCTTCATTAACTACGGGTGTTATTAGTCCATTAAAACGAGCTCCTTATGAACAAGTAATTATTCACGGCTTTATTAATGATGAAAAAGGTAAAAAAATGTCAAAATCATTAGGTAATGTTGTTGACCCTTTGGAAGTATGTAATACTTATGGCAGTGATATTTTACGATTATGGGTTTCATCAGTTGATTATACTGATGAAATGAAAATTGGTAATGATATTTTAAAACAAGTTAGTGAAACCTATCGTAAGATTCGTAATACAATGCGTTTTATGTTAGGAAATTTATTTGATTTTAAATTAGAACATATTGTTAAAGAGTATGAAATAGTTGATCAGTATTTATTAGTTAAAACTCAAGAATATCATCAAGCAACCCAAGTAGCATATAATAATTATGATTTTAATGAAGTATATGTATTAACAAATAATTTTATTGTTAATAGCCTTTCAGCATTTTATCTTGATTTTACTAAAGATATTTTGTATATTGAAGAAGCAAATAGTATGCGTCGAAAACAAGTACAAACAACAATTTATTATATTTTACAAACGCTATTGTTTAATTTGGCACCAATTTTAGTTCACACTTGTGAAGAAGTTTATGAGTATTTACCGTTAACAAATAAATTATCTTCAATTCATTTAATGGATATGGTTGTCTTACCAACATTTGAAAATATTAAGGAAATTAAAAATATTGGATATAAACTTTTACAATTACGCGAAGATGTTAATAAGGCATTAGAACTAGCAAGAAATGAAAGAATTATTGGTAAGTCTTTACAAGCTCAAGTTATTATGGAGTTAAATGATAATTATCAAGAGTTAGCAACAATAAATAATTTAGGACAAATGTTTATTATTAGTGAGTTAATTGTTACTAATAATTTAAGTGAGGGTGTTCAGTATCCAACGGCTAAAATTGCGGTAAAATTAAAACTTGGTGATAAGTGTGTTCGTTGTTGAATGATTGTGAGTGTTACGATGGATGAACTTTGTTCTCGTTGTCAAAAGGTTATTAGTAAATTAGAGGAAAATAAATAATGAATCGTCATTTAAAACAGTGAAAAAATTCAGTTAAGGAATATTTCAGTAATTATACTTGAAATTTAAAGAAAAAATTATTATTGTTAATAGGTATTTTTATTCTGATTTTAATTGATTTTGTAATTAAAAATGTTGTTATTAATAATTTAAATGAAAATGAAATGGTTAATTTTTTACCAGGATTTATTCAAATAGAGTTAGCATATAACACAGGAGCGGCATTTGGAATTGGTGCTGAAAATCCTCAATTAATGGTTGTTGTGCAAAGTATTATTATTTTATTAATTTTAGTAGGATTTTTATTTGCCCAAACAACAATGATGAATATTGGTTTAGCATTAATTGTTGCGGGTGCATTAAGTAATTTTGGTGATCGGTTTTCAAATCAAATTGTTGAATGAGGTGTTGTTGATTATTTTTTTTGACAATTATTTCCACCATATTCAATTTTTAATATTGCCGATATGTTTGTGGTTGGCGGAACAATGGTAATTATTTTTGCAATTATTTTAACACCAATAACTAGTTATTGAGAACAATAAGATGGAAAAGAAATTAGTTATTATTGTTGAAGATACACCAAGTATTAAAAGAATTGATAAGTATTTGCAATTAAAATTTTCTACAATTAGAGGACTTTCTCGTAGTCAAATTCAAAAATTAATTACTAATAAAAAAGTTATTGTTAATAATCAAATTATTACTAATAACTATAATGTTAAGCAAGATGATGTGATTATAATTAATTTTCAAGAAGAGAAATCTTGACAAGGCGAAAATCTTGATGAAAAAGATTTAGATATTGTTTATGAAGATGAGTATTTATTGGTAATAAATAAACCAAAAAATCTTGTTGTTCATCCCGGAGTTGGTAATTGAGATAATACACTAGTTAATATTTTATTAGCTAAAGATATTAAATTATCTGATAATGATATCGCAAGACCAGGTATTGTCCATCGTTTAGATAAAAATACAACAGGGTTACTTATTATTGCTAAATGTAATTCTGTTCATCAAAAGTTAACTAGTCAGTTACAAAATAAATCTTTAACTAGAAAGTATTTTGCTCTTGTTCGTGGTATTATTAATAAAGAGAATGGCTTTATTGATGGTCCCATTGGTCGTGATCCTAAAAATCGTAAACGAATGGCGATTGTTTTTAAAAATAGTAAACCAGCTCAAACTAAATTTAATGTTATTAAAAGATTTTTAGAAAGTAATATTACTTTTCTTGAATGTGAGTTATTAACAGGAAGAACACATCAAATTCGTGTTCACTTAAGTTCTATTAAACATCCTATTTTAGGAGATCATTTATATGGAATTAAACAAGATTTAGATGAACCTTATGAACAATATTTACATGCTCATGAGATTGCATTTATTCATCCTATTAGTGGTAAAAAAATGCAGTTGAATTGTGAATTACCAGAATCTTTTAAAACAAGGTTAGATAGTTTACAATAAGGTTTTTAATCACTTAGTGATAAGCTTTATCTAATAAGGGAGTATGACAATGGAAAGAAATACATTTGATATTTTAAAAATGCAATTAGTTGAGTATTTTAAACAAATTGAAAAATATCAAATTCATCAGCGGAAATGACGCTGAAAGCGAAATAAAGAACATAATTTATATTTAATTAATTTATTTAATAAGAGTTATCAAGTTATTAAGATTTTGGATTATTTTAATCATTCAGAGATGTGATCGGCAAAAGATTTAAAACAAAATCAGTTAGATATTGATAGTTTTCGTAAAGAAATTGCTACTAGTAGTCATAGTAAATTACAAGTATTAACAATTGTATTAACTAAAGTTATTCATGAACCATTGCTTTTTAGTAATAACGATGGGATTGTTTTTGTTAATCCAGAAACTTTAGTTGCGCAATTGAAACCAATTTATTCACAAATTGATCAAATTGAAACCATTACTTTTCAAGAAAAACCTAGTAATGATGACGAAGTTTTTGATCCGAAGTCAATTACTAGTGATGATTTAAAAGAAGGTTCGTTATTGCAAAAACGAATGAAGGATTTTCATAATTTAACAACTAAGCAAAATATATTTTTAGCTTATGTGTTTACATTTATTCCCTTGCTATTACCAATTTTAGTGCCATTTTTTGTGCCACAAATTCGTGAGATTTTGCAAGGAAAAAATGATAATAGTTTAATTGATGGGGGATTTGAGTCACAATTAATGTTAGGTGGTTCTTATAAACATTTAATTTTTCAAGCTGGTCAGTTTTGGCGATGAATAGTTTATCCATTAGCGGGTGACAATATGTTTAATTTATTTTTATCGTGTTTAGTTATTTTTTATTGTGCTCGTTTAGTTGAGTCATTTTATAAACCATGAAAGTTAGGGTTAATTATTCTTTGTACAACAGTAATTGTTGGCTTTACTCATTCAGTTGTTGCTAGTGCGATGTATCATTTTAAGTCGCAAAAGATACCAAATATTTTAACAGGACCTTTATATTGAGCATGAATGGTAATTCCACCACTTTATATTTTTAGTTTTACTAAAAAGGATTTTTCAGCTTTTGTTGTTCGCAGAAGACTAATTTTACCAACAGTTTTTATGTTGGTAACATTTATTTCAAGTGGTGACCGTTTAGCAATGCCATTAGTTTTGACTTTTTTCGTTAGTTTTTTTATTAGTTATTTTTTAGGTTATGCTAAGCAAGCATGAGAATGAAAGCGCGGTGTTGCTGTTGTTGTTGTTTTAGTATTAGTGTTAGTGGTATTAATTTTGTATTTAACTAATAATCGTTTTTTTACTGATGAAGATGGTTGAACTCATACAATTCTTGAAGATTATGTTAAGCTAGGTTTAATTTCACAGGAAAAATTAGATATTTTTGGTATATTTAGATAGATGATGTCAAAACGCTTATGTTATTTAACATGAGATCAATATTTTATGAGTGTTGCTAAAGTTTCTGCTTTAAGGAGTAAAGACCCTAATACGCAAGTTGGTGCTTGTATTGTTAACGACCGCCAGCAAATAATTGCTACTGGTTATAATGGTTTACCACGACTTTTAGATGATGACAACTATCCTTGAGCTCGGACAGGAAAATTTTTAGAAACAAAATATCCATATATTGTTCATGCGGAATTGAATGCGATTTTAAGTGCCACAGTTAAATGAGAAAATAGTGTTATTTATGTTAGTTTATTTCCTTGCAATGAATGTGCAAAAGCAATTATTCAGTCGGGAATTCAAACCATTATTTATGAAGAAGATAAATATGAAAATACCGAAAATAATATCGCTGCTAAAAGAATGTTAAGTGATGCTACTGTGGTGTTAAAGAAATTGGCGTTTAGCGAAATTACAATAAAGGTTTAATTAGTAAAAAAACTACGCTATAGCGTAGTTTTTATTTGTCAGTATAGGGAAGGATAACTTTTAGAGTATCCGGTTCTTCGCGTTTAGCAAGGTGCTTATCAATACCATAATAGTTATTATTAGACATTTTAATCTTATCAATATAGGTTTTTGCGAGTTCAACTTCTTCGTAGAAATCAATTAGGAATCAGTCAAGAAATTTAATTGTTAGGAAATCTTTGGCTTCTTGACAGGTTGCAATTAGAGTATTAGTTTTTTCAATAAATTGCAGTTTGTAAGTCAGATATTTTTCCATTAATTCTAATAAACTTTTTTCATGATGTGCTTCTGGTTGGGTTGGATTAACAATAAGTATTTCATCCCGACCAATTAAATAATTATATATTTTTCTTGTATGTAAGACTTCATCTTGTGCTTGAATTTGAAATCAAGTACTTGCTCCGGGAAATCCAAGCGTGTTACTAACGGAAGACATTACATAGCAATCTAATTGTAGTTTGTTATGGTCATCAGCATATTTATTTAATAGACTATGAATATTGGGATTCATTTTTTTCCTCCTTGATGAGTAGATTTATTATTACTAATTTATTTTATTACTTTTTTTCAATTTATAAAATGTAATTTTCCAAAGTCAATTGCCTTATCTTCAAGACCGTCTTGTTTTATTTTCGCAATGGCTTTGTCAACAATTGTACTAGCACCCAAAGGAAAAATCCGGTTATATTCTTGTTCTAATTGTTTAATACTTTTTAAAAAGAAGTAACGACTAATAATGGCAGCACATGCGACAGCAAGAAATTTATCTTCGGCGTGGGTTGTAAATGATAACTTTAAATCATTATCAGCAACATTAAGAATTTTTAAATATTCTTCATATTTTTTTTTGTTAACAAATTGGTCAATAATTACTTTTTTGCAGTTAACTTTATTGGCAAGTTTTCTTATTACTTGATGATGCCCAATGGTTTTTAAAATATGACTGTTTTGATATATTTCATATAACTTATTGTATTGGCGGTTATTAATGATGATAGTACTATATTCTAATTGTTGGATTAATTGTTTAGCGATAATATTAATTTGTATTGTTGATAAGACTTTAGAATCACGAATTTTTAATGATTTAATTAATGCTAAATCTTTTTCTTTAATATAACAGGCTGTTACTACTAAGGGACCAAAAAAATCACCAACGCCTGATTCATCACTGCCAATAATATTAATTTGTTCTTTTAATATCATCTCTGGTTTTCATTTGTTTCATTGTGTTTTAACTTCATCTTCATCACCACCTTGGAAAACGATTTTTAAAGAACGATATAATAAAATAGTTATATTATGGTATTTGTATTTAGCAATAATGTTAGGATTATTAACAGGTACTTTATAGGCATCATAATAGGTTATTACTTGGTTTTTATTTTCTTCACTCAGTTGTAAACTGTAAGTTGCCATCATATTCCCTTCTTTCACTCTTAAATATTATCATAATTTTTGTTGGCGTATAAATATAACCCAAAATTTATTGCTTTTTATATGCAAAAAGGAGGTTAAAGAATGATAAAATATTATGAATGATTTTATTTAGCTGAATTATACTTGTAAGTGCAAGTAAATAAAATTGCAAAAGATTTCATATAAAAATTTCATGATGCTAAGTTTATTTTAGAAAAAGTAAATTTAAGGAGTTTTTATATGGGATACAAACATCTTGGCATAGATGAAAGAATTTATATTGAGAATCAATTGAAATTTAAAGTAAAAATTAGTGAAATAGCTAAAAATCTTAATCGAAGTATTAGTACTATTAATCGAGAAGTTAATAGAAATAAAGATAATAATCATTATTTTTCATTAATTGCACAAAATAAAGCAGAAAATAGAAAATAATTACATGTTTATTTTCATAAATTTAAAAATAGAGAATTAGTAAAATATGTACAACAAAAATTATTATTAGGTTGATCGCCTGAACAAATTTATGGCAGAATTAAAAATTTTCATCAAGAATGAATTATTAGTTTTAAAACAATTTACAATTGAATTTATTCTGGATTACTTGAAAAGGTTACTAGTAAAAATTTAAGAAGAAAAGGTAAGAAACGAAAATCTCAAGAAAATCGGGGTAAATTTAATGGTAAATCCATTAAAGAACGAAATGTTAATGTTAATAATCGTATAACTGTTGGCCATTGAGAAGGTGATACTGTAGTATCATCACGAGGTAAAAGTAAATCATGTTTAATAACTTTAGTTGAAAGAACATCAAGATTTACTTTAGCAATGTTAGTTGAAAATAGAACTACTAAAGTTATTAACAAAAATATTAGTCATTATTTATCAATTCTTCCAAATAATCTTGTTAAGACTATAACATTTGATAGGGGTAAAGAATTTGCTAATTGACAACAACTTGAAAAAAATTTAAATGTGAAAATTTATTTTGCTGATGCATATTCACCTTGACAAAGAGGTACTAATGAAAATACTAATGGTTTAATTAGAGAAAAATTTCCTAAAAAATTTAATTTTTCAAACACTACTAAAAATGCAGTTCATAAATTTATATTGTCTTTAAACCAAAGACCAAGAAAAATACTAAATTATCTTTCGCCAATCGAATATTTGGTTAGAAAAATAATTTAGTTGCACTTAACTTTACAATTTGGCATATTTATTTATTAATAAGTATTAGTTTTGCTGAATTATACTTGTAAGTGCAAGTAAATAAAATTGCAAAAGATTTCATATAAAAATTTCATGATGCTAAGTTTATTTTAGAAAAAGTAAATTTAAGGAGTTTTTATATGGGATATAAACATCTTGGCATAGATGAAAGAATTTATATTGAGAATCAATTGAAATTTAAAGTAAAAATTAGTGAAATAGCTAAAAATCTTAATCGAAGTATTAGTACTATTAATCGAGAAGTTAATAGAAATAAAGATAATAATCATTATTTTTCATTAATTGCACAAAATAAAGCAGAAAATAGAAAACAATTACATGTTTATTTTCATAAATTTAAAAATAGAGAATTAGTAAAATATGTACAACAAAAATTATTATTAGGTTGATCGCCTGAACAAATTTATGGCAGAATTAAAAATTTTCATCAAGAATGAATTATTAGTTTTAAAACAATTTACAATTGAATTTATTCTGGATTACTTGAAAAGGTTACTAGTAAAAATTTAAGAAGAAAAGGTAAGAAACGAAAATCTCAAGAAAATCGGGGTAAATTTAATGGTAAATCCATTAAAGAACGAAATGTTAATAATCGCATAACTCTTGGCCATTGAGAAGGTGATACTGTAGTATCATCACGAGGTAAAAGTAAATCATGTTTAATAACTTTAGTTGAAAGAACATCAAGATTTACTTTAGCAATATTAGTTGAAAATAGAACTACTAAAGTTATTAACAAAAATATTAGTCATTATTTATCAATTCTTCCAAATAATCTTGTTAAGACTATAACATTTGATAGGGGTAAAGAATTTGCTAATTGACAACAACTTGAAAAAAATTTAAATGTGAAAATTTATTTTGCTGATGCATATTCACCTTGACAAAGAGGTACTAATGAAAATACTAATGGTTTAATTAGAGAAAAATTTCCTAAAAAATTTAATTTTTCAAACACTACTAAAAATGCAGTTCATAAATTTATATTGTCTTTAAACCAAAGACCAAGAAAAATACTAAATTATCTTTCGCCAATCGAATATTTGGTTAGAAAAATAATTTAGTTGCACTTAACTTTACAATTTGGCTTATAAACTCTTGTTATAATGTTAATATAATTAGGTAAAATATTTGGGAATCTTAAAAAAGGAAGTTAAAATTTATGGCTAAAGTAATTGCAATTGCTAATCAAAAAGGTGGTGTTGGCAAAACGACAACATCAATAAATCTTGCTGCTGGTTTGGGCAGATATGGACAAAAAGTTTTGCTGATTGATTTAGATCCACAAGGAAATAGTACAACAGGAATTGGTGCTGATAAAAGTAAAATTGAAAGGTGTATGTTTGATGTTTTAGTTAATGATATTGCTCTTAGTGAAATTATTCAAAAAAATGTTTGTCAAAATGTTGATTTAGCACCAGCAACATTATCATTAGCAAGTGCTGATTTACATTTATTAGAACAATCTAAGGATAAGCAAAATATTTTGTTGGATAAGTTAAAAGGTATTCTTAATAATTATCATTATATTATTATTGATTGTCCACCATCATTAGGATTATTAAATCGTAATGCGTTAAGTGCATCTAATACAGTAATTATTCCGATTCAAGCTGAATATTATGCTTTAGAAGGATTAACGCAATTGTTAACTTCAATTAGATTTGTTCAACAAAGAAGTAATAAAAATTTAACTATTGAAGGTATTTTATTAACAATGTTTGATACTAGAACAAAGTTATCGTATGAAGTAATGCAAGAAGCACAAAAGTATTTTAAAGAGAAAGTATATAAAACTTATATTCCGCGAAATATTAAAATATCGGAAGCGCCATCAAATGGGGATGATATTTTTAGTTATGCCGAAAATTCATCGGGGGCAATTGCTTATATGGAACTAGTTAAGGAGGTATTGCTAAATAATGGCACAGAACAACAAATTAATAACTAAAAAAAGATTATCGGTTAAAGGATTAGATAAGATTTTTGGTGAAGAAATTAATGATTTAATTAGTGAAATTGAAGCCAATGATGAAATTAAGCAAAATGCGGTTAAAATTTCATTAGATGAAATTCGTAGTAATCCTTATCAACCACGAATTGTTTTTGATGATGCTGAGATTACACAATTAGGACAATCAATTGTTAAGCATGGGGTTATTCAACCAATTATTGTTAAGAAATCAATTAATGGTTATGAAGTTGTTGCGGGAGAAAGAAGAATGCGGGCTTGTAAAAAGGTCGGATTAACTTATATTCCAGCAATTATTATTAATTTATCTGATAAACAAATGATGGAAATTGCTTTAATTGAGAATATTCAAAGAGTTGATTTAAATACCATTGAAGAGGCACAAGCATATCGTGATTTAATGAATAAATTAAACTTAACGCAAGGTGAAGTGGCAATGCAAGTCGGAAAGTCACGGTCACATATTGCTAATATTATGCGAATTTTAAATTTACCGCAAAAAATCCAAGATTATGTTTTAAATGGTCAATTAACGATGGGGCAGGTGAAGCCATTATTAGCTTTACAAGATGATATGGAATTAGTTTCTCGTTTAAGTGAACGCATTTTTAAAGAAAATTTAACATCTAGAAAGGTTGAAGATATTGTTCGGGCCTATCAATTACAAATTGGTAAGAAAGATAAAAATGAACAAAAAGTTGGTGTTTTGCCAAAGTGAGAATATGCACCTGTCGCTGAAAAAATGATTAGAATTTTAGGAACTAAGGTTGTCATTGATGATAATCGTATTATCATTAAGTTTTCTAATGATAAAGATTTGAATCGCATTTTGGAAGTTCTTAAAATTATTTAAATGCCAAATTGTAAAGTTAAGTGCAACTAAATTATTTTTCTAACCAAATATTCGATTGGCGAAAGATAATTTAGTATTTTTCTTGGTCTTTGGTTTAAAGACAATATAAATTTATGAACTGCATTTTTAGTAGTGTTTGAAAAATTAAATTTTTTAGGAAATTTTTCTCTAATTAAACCATTAGTATTTTCATTAGTACCTCTTTGTCAAGGTGAATATGCATCAGCAAAATAAATTTTCACATTTAAATTTTTTTCAAGTTGTTGTCAATTAGCAAATTCTTTACCCCTATCAAATGTTATAGTCTTAACAAGATTATTTGGAAGAATTGATAAATAATGACTAATATTTTTGTTAATAACTTTAGTAGTCCTATTTTCAACTAATATTGCTAAAGTAAATCTTGATGTTCTTTCAACTAAAGTTATTAAACATGATTTACTTTTACCTCGTGATGATACTACAGTATCACCTTCTCAATGGCCAAGAGTTATGCGATTATTAACATTTCGTTCTTTAATGGATTTACCATTAAATTTACCCCGATTTTCTTGAGATTTTCGTTTCTTACCTTTTCTTCTTAAATTTTTACTAGTAACTTTTTCAAGTAATCCAGAATAAATTCAATTGTAAATTGTTTTAAAACTAATAATTCATTCTTGATGAAAATTTTTAATTCTGCCATAAATTTGTTCAGGCGATCAACCTAATAATAATTTTTGTTGTACATATTTTACTAATTCTCTATTTTTAAATTTATGAAAATAAACATGTAATTGTTTTCTATTTTCTGCTTTATTTTGTGCAATTAATGAAAAATAATGATTATTATCTTTATTTCTATTAACTTCTCGATTAATAGTACTAATACTTCGATTAAGATTTTTAGCTATTTCACTAATTTTTACTTTAAATTTCAATTGATTCTCAATATAAATTCTTTCATCTATGCCAAGATGTTTGTATCCCATATAAAAACTCCTTAAATTTACTTTTTCTAAAATAAACTTAGCATCATGAAATTTTTATATGAAATCTTTTGCAATTTTATTTACTTGCACTTACAAGTATAATTCAGCATTTTTATTAATTAAATATTAAATATGAAAGAGGAATAAAGAAATTATGTCTTTAAAAGCAGGAATTGTTGGATTACCTAATGTTGGAAAATCAACATTATTTAATGCCATTACCAATTCTAAAGTTGAAGCTGCAAATTATCCTTTCACAACGATTAATCCTAATGTTGGTATTGTTAAAGTACCCGATAGTAGACTTAATAAGTTGGAAGAAATTTTTCAACCTGAGAAAGTTATTGCTAATAATTTTGAGTTTACAGATATTGCGGGACTTGTTAAAGGGGCATCATTAGGCCATGGTTTAGGTAATAAGTTTTTAGGTCATATTCGTGAAGTTGTGCGTTGTTTTGATGATAGTAATGTTAATCATGTTGAAACTACGATTGATCCGATTAGAGATATTGAAATTATTAATTTAGAATTAATTTTAGCAGATTATGATATCGTTATTAAAATATTACAAAAATTAGAAAAACTTGTTAAAAATGATAAAAATCCAGTTTTACTGAAAGAAATTAATTTATTAAAGAAAATTAAAGAAGCGTTATTTGATGGTAAACCGATTCGGCGTTTAGAATTAACAGTTGAAGAAGTTAATTTGATTAAACATTATAGTTTTTTAACTAGTAAACCAATTTTGTATATTGCAAATATTAGTGAAAAAGATTTAGTGGATAAAACTAATAAGTGAGTTGAAAAAGTTAAGGATTATGCTATTGCTGAGAAATCACAAGTTATTGTTATTTGTGCAAAAACAGAATTAGAAATTTCATCGTTAGAAGATAATGATAAAGAAGAGTTTTTAAAATCATTAAATTTAGAAACATCAGGCTTAGATCAGATGATTTCAAAAACATATCGCACATTAGGTTTATCAACATTTTTTACAGCTGGTAAGAAAGAAGTTCGTGCTTGAACATTTAAAAGTGGTATGGAAGCTGTTGAATGTGCTAGTATTATTCATACTGATATTTCTCGTGGTTTTATTAAATTAGAAGTTTATAGTTATGATGATTTAGTTAAATATGGTAGTGAGAATGCCGTTAAATTGTCAGGAAAGTTATGATTTGAAGGGAAAAATTATTTAGTTTCTGATGGTGATATTTGTTATTTCCGTTTTAATGTTTAAAGTCTTTAAGTTATTGAGCATGGGCGCATAAAGTTTTGTTAGGTGGGTAAAGATTTGAATAATTTTGAAAGAAAAGCAACTAAAAATTTATTACCTTTTTACTTGAAAAATAATTAATAAAACAAAATTTTTAATATTTAACAAACATATTCTTAATAAAAGGTTATAAAAACTAAGTAAAATGCTTATAAAAACAACATTAAAATAATTTTTTACAACAAAAATCATACATAAGAAATATATACTTAATTTGCATATTGAAATAATTTATAGTAAATGACTATTTTTTCTTTTTTAAAAAATACCTAAGAAAACTAAACGCGACCATTGAGCATTTTTATGTACAATAAAGTAATTATTATAGTGTAAAATAAATTAGTAGTTAAAAACTAATTTATTTTTTTATATATTAAAAGAAATGGAGATACTGGATGAAGAAAATACGATTACGCTATGCACCTAGTCCAACAGGATATTTACATATTGGTGGTGCCAGAACAGCAATTTTTAATTATCTATTTGCTAAACATTATAATGGCATATTTATTGTGCGAATTGAAGATACTGATTTAGAACGAAATGTTAGTGGTGGTATTGCGTCACAATTAGATAATTTGCGATGATTAAATATTGTTATTGATGAAACTATTGATACATTAGGTAATTTTGGTCCATATCAACAAACTGAGCGCTTACAAATTTATATTAAATATGCTAATGAGCTTGTTACTAATAATTTAGCATATTATTGTTATTGTTCAGCAGAACAATTAAGTCAAGTGAAACAAAAGCAAATTGATCAAGGAATAGCGCCAAGTTATGATGGTAAATGTTGAAGTCTTTCTATTAGTGATATTAAAGCAAAAGAAGTTTTAGGGATTAAACCAAGTATTAGAATCCGAATTCCAGAAAATAAATCTTATATTCTTAATGATTTGGTACGAAAAGAAGTAATATTTGCTAGTAAAGATATTAGTGATTTTGTTATTATTAAATCAAATGGGGTGGCGACTTATAATTTTGCTGTTGTTATTGATGATTATTTAATGAAAATTAGTCATGTTTTACGAGGTGAGGAGCATTTATCTAATACTCCAAAGCAATTAGTAGTCTATGAAGCTTTTAATTGAACACCACCAATTTTTGGTCATTTACCATTAATTGTTAATGAAAATCGGAAAAAATTGTCAAAACGCGATGGAACAATTGTACAATTTATTAGTCAGTATCGCGAATTAGGATATTTACCAGCAGCGTTATTTAATTTTTTTGTTTTATTAGGTTGATCACCACCAGATACGCAAGAAATTTATTCAATATCGCAATTAATTGCTATTTTTGATGAAAATCGTTTTAGTAAATCTAGTAGTTTGTTTGATGTTAATAAACTTAATTGAATTAATAATAAGTATATTCAAAAATTAGATGCGATTGCTTACTGAGAATTATGTTTGCCATTTTTATGTAAAGTTTATGAAATAAAAGCATATCCGTTAGTTTGATGACAAGAAGTAGTTGCTTTGTATCAGCAAGAATTAATTTATGGACAACAAATAAGTGGTTTAGTTGCGATGTTTATTGAAGATGATATTGTGGCTACGGAAGTTATTGAATATTTAAAAACTAATGATGTTTTATTAGTCATTAATAATTTTAAGCAATTAATTCAAAATTTAAAGCATTGAGATGATGATAGTATTAATGGTATTATTACTACAATTAAAAAAGAACAAAATCTTAAAGGTAAAGACTTATTGATGCCAATTAGAATTGCTAGTTCAAAACGAATGGTAGGACCACAATTAGTAAAAACAATTAAACTTTTAGGTCAAAAAAAAGTAATGAATAATATTAATGAAATATTAGAAATATTTAATAAGGTGGGGTAAGATGATGAGTCAATGAATGGTTCGTGATAGTATTTATGGTAATATTAATGTTCAAGAATCAGTTATTATTGCTTTAATTAATAGTAAAGAGTTTCAACGCTTAAGAAGAATTTTGCAATTAGGTGGTGGACAATTTGTTTTTCCTAGTGCTGTTCATAATCGCTTTAGTCATTCATTAGGAGTTTATTATTTAATTGATAAAATTTTTAGAAATTCTAGTTTTGATAATGTATCTAATGAAGAAAAAACTTTAACAAAAATTGCTGGTTTATTACATGATTTAGGGCATGGTCCTTTTTCTCATAGTTTTGAAAAAGTTTCGCCAATTAATCATGAACAATGAACAATTGCCATTATTCAAAATGAACAATCGCAAATTAATCAAGTTTTAAAAGCATTTAATATTGATGTGCAAGCTGTTTGTCAAATTATTGCTAAAACCCATCCTAATAAAATTCTTTTATCATTAGTAAGTTCCCAACTTGATTGTGATCGGATGGATTATTTGTTAAGAGATTCTTATCATACAGGTGTTGAATATGGAAATTTTGATATTGATTGAATTATGGAAAATTTACGAATTATTAATAATGAAATTGTTTATGATGAAAAAGCATTATTTGCAATTGAAAATTATTTGTTAGGTCGTTATCATATGTATTGGCAAATTTATAATCATAAAGTTGGCATTAGTTTTGATTATTTATTAGTAAATATTTTTAAACGCTTAAAATATTTATTTACAAAAAATTTTAAGTTTAAAACTGATATTGCTTTAGTTGTACCTTTATTACAAGAAAATAATTCCGAACAATTAAATGTAAGTCATTATTTACAACTTGATGATTATAGTTTAATGAGTCTTTTTAGTTTATTAGCTAAAGAAGAAGATAATATTTTGCAAGATTTAACAGACCGCATTGTTAATCGAAGATTTTTTAAATTAATTCCTAATGTCAATGCTAATGATTTAAAAAACTATCAAAAATTGTTAGTTGCAGGAAATTATGATTTAGATTATTATTTAATTATTGAAGAATTTAATCAGCCAACATTATATCAGCAAAACTTAATGGAGCAACCAATTAAATTAGTTAATAAAAATGATCTAGTATTTAATTTAGAAAAAAAATCTAAATTGATTAATACTAATGAACAAAGTAGTAAACAAGTTGAAAAACAACAATATGTATTATTACCAAAAGAAGTTTTAGTACAAACATAGATTTAGAAGGAGATAATATATGAATAAGTCTTTAGTTGATCTGGCATATGAATTTCTTATTAAGCGAAAACACGCTGGTTTTAAAGAAATTTATGATTATGTTAAGATTGCCAAGGAAACACCAATTGAAGCTGAAGCAAAAGAAATGGTTAATTTATATACTGATATGGTATTGGATAATCGTTTTTTGTTAATTCAGGATAACGAATGGGGGTTACGACAAGATTATAAGTATGATGAAATTAAGAAACAATTAGAATTTTTATTTGCTATTAATGATGATATTGATCCTAAGAAATTAGAAGTTACTGAAATTATTGATGAAGTTGATGATACTTTTGAAGAAAGTATTGATGATGAAGAAGATGAATTAGAAATTGATAGCGATGATGAAGAAGATGAAGTTGATTGAGATGAAATTGAAAAAGAAATGGAAGAAAATAACTAGTTGTTAGAGTTAAAGAAGGTGAATTATAATGACAAAATATATTTTTATTACGGGTGGTGTAGTTTCCAGTTTAGGTAAGGGAATTGCTGGCGCTTCAATTGGTCATATTTTAAAAGATAGTGGATTAAAGGTTTTTATGCAAAAATTTGATCCATATATTAATGTTGATCCAGGAACAATGAATCCCTATGAGCATGGTGAGGTTTTTGTTACTGCTGATGGTAGTGAGACTGATTTAGATTTAGGTCATTATGAACGCTTTATTGATGAAAATTTGACTTGCTATTCATCAATTACTGCTGGTAAAGCATATTTAGAAGTAATTGAAAAAGAGCGGAATGGTGATTATGAAGGTAAAACAGTTCAAGTAGTACCGCATTTAACAGATATTATTAAGAATAAGATTTATTTAGCGTCAACTGTTAGTAAAGCCGATATTATTATTGGTGAAATTGGGGGCACAGTTGGTGATATTGAGTCATTACCATTTATTGAAACGATTCGGCAAATAAGAATGGAAAAAGGGAAAGAAAATGTGTTATTTATTCATGTTGCTTTAGTACCATTTATTGCTGCTAGTGGTGAATTTAAAACAAAGCCAGTTCAACATTCAGTTAAAGAATTATTGTCGTTAGGAATTCAATCAGATATTGTTCTTGCTCGTAGTGAACAAGAATTATCAGCACAATTAATTGATAAAATTTCTTTATTTTGTAATGTTAATCGTAATGCTGTTTTTAGTGCTTATGATGTGGATAATATTTATAAAGTACCAATTGTTCTTTATGAACAAGATATTTTAACAACGCTTGCTTCGTTGCTACATTTAAAAATTAAACATAATAATTTAAAGAAATTAAAATTGTTTTTACAAAAAGCTAGTGATGCTAAAAATAAAGTTATTACAATTTATTTAGTTGGTAAGTATATTGAATTACCGGATGCGTATTTATCAGTTTTAGAGTCATTAAAGTTAGCTGGTTATGAAAAAGGTGTTGAAGTTAAAGTACAATGAATTAGTGCCAATGATATTGATGAAAATAATTATGAAAATATTTTTAAACATTGTAAAGGTATTATTGTACCTGGTGGGTTTGGTTATCGGGGCATTGAAGGAAAAATATTAGCTGCTAAGTATGCTAGAAAACATCATATTCCTTATTTTGGCATTTGTTTAGGCATGCAAACGGCATTAATTGAATTTGCCCAAGATGTTTGTAAATTACCAGATGCTCATTCTGAGGAGTTTTTTCCTGAATGTAAAAATCCGATATTACATTTAATTAGAGGAAAAAACTCAACTGATCATATTGGTGGTACATTGCGACTAGGAAATTATGATATTACTATTGAAGATAAAACGCATGTTTCGAAATTATACAAGAAGAAGGTTATCCAAGAACGCCATCGGCATCGTTACGAAGTAAATAATGATTATTTGGATTTATTTAAAGAAAAAGGAATTATTTTTAGTGGTATGTATAAAGAACAATTTTTAGTGGAAATTATTGAATTAAAGAACCATCCGTTTTTTATTGGTAGTCAATTTCATCCTGAATTTACTTCCCGACCAAGCAAATCAAATCCATTATTTATTGGATTTATTGAAGCAGTAATTAAAGCATATTAACAAATTTTAATCTTGGAGGATAGAAATGACAAAATTAGTTAATCCAACAGCAATGTTGCAAAAAGCGAGAAAAGAAAATTATGCAATTGCGCATTTTAATATTAATTAAGCCAAATTGTAAAGTTAAGTGCAACTAAATTATTTTTCTAACCAAATATTCGATTGGCGAAAGATAATTTAGTATTTTTCTTGGTCTTTGGTTTAAAGACAATATAAATTTATGAACTGCATTTTTAGTAGTGTTTGAAAAATTAAATTTTTTAGGAAATTTTTCTCTAATTAAACCATTAGTATTTTCATTAGTACCTCTTTGTCAAGGTGAATATGCATCAGCAAAATAAATTTTCACATTTAAATTTTTTTCAAGTTGTTGTCAATTAGCAAATTCTTTACCCCTATCAAATGTTATAGTCTTAACAAGATTATTTGGAAGAATTGATAAATAATGACTAATATTTTTGTTAATAACTTTAGTAGTTCTATTTTCAACTAATATTGCTAAAGTAAATCTTGATGTTCTTTCAACTAAAGTTATTAAACATGATTTACTTTTACCTCGTGATGATACTACAGTATCACCTTCTCAATGGCCAAGAGTTATGCGATTATTAATATTTCGTTCTTTAATGGATTTACCATTAAATTTACCCCGATTTTCTTGAGATTTTCGTTTCTTACCTTTTCTTCTTAAATTTTTACTAGTAACCTTTTCAAGTAATCCAGAATAAATTCAATTGTAAATTGTTTTAAAACTAATAATTCATTCTTGATGAAAATTTTTAATTCTGCCATAAATTTGTTCAGGCGATCAACCTAATAATAATTTTTGTTGTACATATTTTACTAATTCTCTATTTTTAAATTTATGAAAATAAACATGTAATTGTTTTCTATTTTCTGCTTTATTTTGTGCAATTAATGAAAAATAATGATTATTATCTTTATTTCTATTAACTTCTCGATTAATAGTACTAATATTTCGATTAAGATTTTTAGCTATTTCACTAATTTTTACTTTAAATTTCAATTGATTCTCAATATAAATTCTTTCATCTATGCCAAGATGTTTGTATCCCATATAAAAACTCCTTAAATTTACTTTTTCTAAAATAAACTTAGCATCATGAAATTTTTATATGAAATCTTTTGCAATTTTATTTACTTGCACTTACAAGTATAATTCAGCTAATAATAAAATTAATTTTAATCTTAATAAGGTATTTGATGAATGACTTTTTATGCAGTTTAAAAATCAAAATGATAAATATTTAAAGTTTCAAAAAGAAGAATTAATTACGATTTTAAAAATTCTTCTTACTGGTAATAGTATTTTAAGAGCAAATGATACTTTAAAAGTTTCGTTTAGTGATTTATTTTCGCAATGATTTTTAATGCCTTATTATCAAAATGAACTGCCAATTAAATGAAATATTTTAAATGATTTTTTTGATTATTTAACAAATGAGTATTGAAAATCTGTTGATAATTTTTTAGGAGTTGTTGAGTTTAGGAATTTTCATTAATTAAATCTTTATAGTATAATATTATTGTAAAGTTAAAAATATAAAGGTTTTTAAATTAAGTTATTATTAACTTAATTATTTTTTATGAAATATAAAAAATTTTTAAAACAAGTTATCATTAACTTATTATTTGAGGTGAAAGAAGCAATGAGTATTTTATTTATTAAAGAATTAAATCATAGTACGGGTAGTAAATCGTTATATCAAAAAGCAACAATGAAAATTAATGTTGGTGAGCATATTGCTTTGATTGGACCTAATGGTAGTGGCAAAACAACATTATTAAATATTATTTCTGGTAAAGTTAGTGCTGATAAAATTGATTTAATTTTTTTTCCTTATGTTAAAATGGGATATTTAGATCAACATCAATTGGTTGATAATAATATTTCAGCATTAGACTATTTAAAAACAGCATATAAAGATTTATTTTTAAAGGAACAAATGATTAATGAATTATATCATCAATTATCATTGAATTATGAAGAAAAAATTTTAAATAAAGCTTTAAAACTGCAAACTGAACTTGATAATAGTGATTTTTATAATGTTGAAAAAGAAATTAATAATTTAGTTATCGGTTTAGCAATTGATAAATCATCATTAGCACAAAAATTATCTAGTTTAAGTGGTGGCCAAAAAAGTAAGATTCTTTTAGCAAAATTATTATTATCAAAAAATGACTTTTTGTTATTAGACGAGCCAACTAACTTTTTAGATACCCAACAAGTTAATTGGTTAGCAAGTTTCTTACAAACATATCCGTATGCATTTTTATTAATATCACATGACCAAGCATTTGTTAATAAAGTTGCTCATATTATTTATGCAATTGAAAATTTTAATTTAGTTCGTTATGTTGGTAATTTTGATCATTATTTAGAACTTAAACAATTAAATCAACGACAGTATTTAATGGAATATCAAGGACAACAAAAGAAAATTGATAAGTTACAAACTTATGTTAATAAAAATATTGCTAGAAAGTCAACAGCAAAAAGTGCCCAGTCACGAAAAAAACAATTGGAAAAAATGGAAATTATTGCTAAACCACAAAAAATTAGTAAACCAAATTTTAATTTTAAGTATCGCCGAAGTTTAACATCGGTTACTCTTAAAGTAAAAGATTTAACGATTGGTTATACTAAACCGTTAATTAATTCATTATCGTTTACGATTAAAGAAGGTGAAAAATGATTGGTGCAAGGTTATAATGGGATTGGAAAAACAACATTGCTAGAAACTTTAACTGGTAATATTAAACCAATATCAGGGATAATTACGATTGGTGATAATGTTACGATTGGTTATTTTAAGCAGTTTTATAATTTTCCTGAATTATCGCCAATACAATATTTAAAATCATTAAATCCGGAAATAGATGATGGTGAAATTAGGAAAATATTAGCTAGTTTTGGAATTAAGCGCGAGTTAGCGATGCAAACCCTTAATAAATTATCAGGGGGAGAACAAACTAAAGTTCGGTTAGCAGTTTTATCTTTAATTCCTTGTAGTTTGTTAATTTTGGATGAACCAACTAATCATTTAGATGATTTAGCTAAGGATTCATTATTAGAAGCAATAACCAATTATTCTGGGACAGTATTATTGACTAGTCATGATATTAATTTTAATACTTCTTGAGTGGATAAAACATTAAATTTTATAGATTTTATGATAAAAAATGATAAAATAAAGTAATTAAAATAAGTGATAATTAGGGAGGATAACAATGATTAAAAAAACACCATTAGTTGTTAATATTATTATCATATTGTTTTTGTTAGTAGGGTGTAACGCTTTTAATTTTTATGATTATCAATTATCTAATGATAATGATTCGTTAATTAATTATAATTGTGCTTTTGAGGGTAAGAATGTTAATCTTAAAAGTGAAGGGTTAAACTTAGAAGATATTTTTCATCGTTGGAATTTAGATTTTGAATCACCATCAGATGATGGTGATTCAAAATATATGAAATATTTAGCAACTATTAATAGAAAGAAAAACAATATTGCTGAAAGAAAAGCGTTACAATCTTGTTATAATGAGATTTTAAAAGTTTCTAATAAAAGTACAGAGCAATATAATAAGTATAAACAAAGTTCATTATTGTTAAGAGATTATTATTCAAGTTATGATGATTTAGTAAAAAATCTTGAAAATACTGACTTAAGAGATGGACAAAAACCAATGCTTGATTTGAAACTATTGGAACAAAAAATTGGTAATGATTCAAAGTATTTGTTAGCGATGTATAATTATTTAAGTAAATATTATGGTAAAAAAAATGTTGCTAAGTTATTAGTTGCCCTTTTGGTTACTAATAGTTTTGATTTACAGACTGATTCAGAAAATACCTTAGGGGTTACGGTTTTAGATTGACAATATGGTTATCAGTTTATTGCTTTGCGACCAAGTATTGTTGATAAAGACCATATTAAATCCCAATATTGTAATGGTCAATTTTCTACTAGTAATGTTACTACTGGGATTATTCATGAGTATGGTCATGCGTTAGAAAACTTGTTAAATTTTTTTCCTGAGCAGTTAAATAGTAATATTTTACCAGATAAAACTAATGCTAGTGATGAAGTTCGTTTAGATAAATGATTTAAAAATGGATTACAAAAATCTACTAATAAAAATCAAGCGTGATATAAAAAGGGGTGAAAATTAAAAAAAACAAAAATTTCTGCATCCCAAGAATTTGTTCGTTTTATTGCTAGTAAATTGGGGTATCTTCCAAGTAAGATTAAATTTATTGATATAAATGGCAAAATATATTTTTCTAATTCAGAAGCAAAAATTAGTGTTTTAGTATCAAAATTATTTGTTGATAGTAACTATGGTAAGTTTGTTAGTTTAAAAGAACAGTTTGCAGAGTTATTTAGTCAATGGTTGTTACAACCGATTAGTATGCCAAGCGATCAATTATCGGTTCGCTGAACAATACTCAATGAGTTTTTCTTGGAATACTTACCTAATAAGTATTATGAGATTATTGGAACAAAATTGCTTGCGTAAGCGATAATGTTGTTGGCAACAAGATAGATTAAAAAGGGCGCATAAAGTTTTGTTAGGTAGGTAAATATTTGAATAAGTATTAAGGCAGTCAGCAATGATTGTCTTTTTATTTTATAAGGTGTTAAAAATTTGTTCTTTGAAAATTAAATACAAGTGAATTAATAATGTTGGTATGTATTAAAGCACGATAAATTGTGGGTGGTCGCCATAACCAAAAGAAGAGTTTACCAGTTAATAGATAACACCCTATTAGCTATAGCAATTTGTTTCATTTTGCAATAAAAAAATGAATGGGTGGATTTCCTAAAAATATACACGCTATTAAATTAGTTCCAAGGGTAGGATGCGGATGTTAAAGTGTAGAAATTTCTATTATAGGGGTATGTTAAGTTTAAAATTATTAAAATCTTTATCTAATAAAAAAATAAAATTTATTAACAAAGCTTGTTAAACACTTAAATCTGCGATATATAAGTGTTTAAAAAACTAAGTTAACTAACTTAGTTAATATAACTTAGTTTATCTATAAGAAAGGTAATTTATTATGAAAAACATTGAAAACATTTTCTTAAATACTAAAAAATATCTCTTAAAAGAAACGCAAAACGCAATGCTTATTAAAGCCCCAAAAATTCCGTGATTTAATGAACAAATCGGTATTTGGTTTCCAAAACGATTTGTTTATAAAGGGAAATATGAAAATTCTATTTGCATCGGAATAATAAAAGATAGTAAATATCAAATAATTTCAATTAATGCTGAATTATACTTGTAAGTGCAAGTAAATAAAATTGCAAAAGATTTCATATAAAAATTTCATGATGCTAAGTTTATTTTAGAAAAAGTAAATTTAAGGAGTTTTTATATGGGATACAAACATCTTGGCATAGATGAAAGAATTTATATTGAGAATCAATTGAAATTTAAAGTAAAAATTAGTGAAATAGCTAAAAATCTTAATCGAAGTATTAGTACTATTAATCGAGAAGTTAATAGAAATAAAGATAATAATCATTATTTTTCATTAATTGCACAAAATAAAGCAGAAAATAGAAAACAATTACATGTTTATTTTCATAAATTTAAAAATAGAGAATTAGTAAAATATGTACAACAAAAATTATTATTAGGTTGATCGCCTGAACAAATTTATGGCAGAATTAAAAATTTTCATCAAGAATGAATTATTAGTTTTAAAACAATTTACAATTGAATTTATTCTGGATTACTTGAAAAGGGTACTAGTAAAAATTTAAGAAGAAAAGGTAAGAAACGAAAATCTCAAGAAAATCGGGGTAAATTTAATGGTAAATCCATTAAAGAACGAAATGTTAATAATCGCATAACTCTTGGCCATTGAGAAGGTGATACTGTAGTATCATCACGAGGTAAAAGTAAATCATGTTTAATAACTTTAGTTGAAAGAACATCAAGATTTACTTTAGCAATATTAGTTGAAAATAGAACTACTAAAGTTATTAACAAAAATATTAGTCATTATTTATCAATTCTTCCAAATAATCTTGTTAAGACTATAACATTTGATAGGGGTAAAGAATTTACTAATTGACAACAACTTGAAAAAAATTTAAATGTGAAAATTTATTTTGCTGATGCATATTCACCTTGACAAAGAGGTACTAATGAAAATACTAATGGTTTAATTAGAGAAAAATTTCCTAAAAAATTTAATTTTTCAAACACTACTAAAAATGCAGTTCATAAATTTATATTGTCTTTAAACCAAAGACCAAGAAAAATACTAAATTATCTTTCGCCAATCGAATATTTGGTTAGAAAAATAATTTAGTTGCACTTAACTTTACAATTTGGCCTTGATGAAAATTTTTAATTCTGCCATAAATTTGTTCAGGCGATCAACCTAATAATAATTTTTGTTGTACATATTTTACTAATTCTCTATTTTTAAATTTATGAAAATAAACATGTAATTGTTTTCTATTTTCTGCTTTATTTTGTGCAATTAATGAAAAATAATGATTATTATCTTTATTTCTATTAACTTCTCGATTAATAGTACTAATACTTCGATTAAGATTTTTAGCTATTTCACTAATTTTTACTTTAAATTTCAATTGATTCTCAATATAAATTCTTTCATCTATGCCAAGATGTTTGTATCCCATATAAAAACTCCTTAAATTTACTTTTTCTAAAATAAACTTAGCATCATGAAATTTTTATATGAAATCTTTTGCAATTTTATTTACTTGCACTTACAAGTATAATTCAGCAATTAATAAAATTTATTAAATAATCAACATGCTTTTTCCAAATCTTAGTCTGGAATCTATTCACTTTGCAGTTTCATTATATACCGTCAAACAAAAAAATTCTACTTTTACTATAATAGGCTTCTTGCAATACTATGATAGTAACTGAAAATTGTATTATTGAAGCAAATAAATTAAACTTTATTAAAATTACTACCAAGAAAGGTGATTTTTTATGTTAAAAATTAATAATAATTTAAAAACGATAGAAAACAAGCATTGATTAAGTTTATTTACAACGCATAAAAATATGTAAACTAACAAATGTGAACAATTAGCTAACGAATATGAAAAATTAGATGAATACTTATATAAATATCATTATCGTTTAAAACAAGGTTATAAAGTAGTTCATTTTGCAACAAGAACAATTATTACAATTTTTGGTGAAGTTATTTTTAAACGACGCCGATATAAATATTGAAATCAAAAATCAGGTAAATTTGAATATGTATGTTTATTAGATAAAGAAATTGGTTTATTGCCCAAACAACGCATTTATTTTGATGTCCAATTTAAAGTTTTAAGTCTTTTGGGTGATGGTAAACGGTATCGCGATGTTTTAGATGCTCTAAATCATTGTTATATTTCAAAAGCTAGTATTTCAAATATTTTAAATAAATACGATATTGCTGAATATTTTCAACTAACAGAACAAGAAACTAAAACTAGAATTGATGTTAAAAATAATGATTTATATATTCAACTAGATGAGGCATTTTTAGCGACATTAGATAATAAAGTTAAACAAGACCAAAGAATTCGTTTAGCTACTTTTCATACCGGACATAAAGAAAATAATTACAAAAATGCTCGTAGAGAATTAGAAAACAAACGAGGTCATTTTCTAATGTTAAAAATTGGTAAACGAATAAATACGATTGATTATCGTGATTTATTAATTAGAGAATTACAAAAACATTATGTGAATATTAATTATGACAAAATAATTGTTTGTGGCGATGGTGCTACTTGAATTAGAGAAATTGCCAATAGTTTTGGTAATGTTAGATATATTTTAGATGGTTATCACACTATTAAAAAATTAAAACAAGCGACATTTAATATTATTTTTGAAAATCGCAAAGTAACACTAAATAGTTGAATTGAATTATATAAAAATGGAAATCATCAAGAATTGATAAAAAACATTCGTAATGTCGCTAAAAATGAATTAAATAAAGATATTAAAACAAATTTAAGGAGGGCGAGTAATTATTTCAGTAATAATAAGCACGGCATTCATAATCAAAATTTAGAATGAAATATCGGTTGTAGCATCGAGAGTGATGTATCACATTTAGTAAAACAACAATTAGGATATGGAGCAAAAATATATAATCATAAGAATTTAAATAACTTATTACATTTAAGAATGGCAAATTTAAACAAATTAAATGTATTACATTATATTAATGAAAATATTAATTCAGAAATAGAAATCAGAAAAGAAATATATAAAAATTCATTATGAAATAAATATAATAATAAAAATGATGATAGTTGAATTAATTATAAAGGTAATGCTGTAACAAATAAATATAATAGATTTAAGTAAGTAAAAATATAAAATTAATATATATTAGTGAAAATTTAATAAAATTAATAATTTTTATTGTGTAAAAATTCAATAATATGATAAAATAGTAATGAATAAAAATGACAATAATAAGGGAAGGCAGGGTTAGTTTAGTAATTAAATAATATAATTAGCTGATTGTTTTACTTCTTCAAAGCAATACCTAAGAAAACTAAACGCGACCGATTAAAAACGCTGATTTTGTAATTAACATAATATATGTTATTATTTTATAGTGAAAATATTTTAGAGGTGGAATAATGAATAAAAAAGATCAAGAGAATGCTATTAACTATTATGAAGCAGAAATTACTTGTATAACATGTTCTAATGTCTTTACTGTTGGTTCAACTAAGGGAAAAGAAATTAGAGTAGATGCTTGTTCAAAATGTCATCCTTTTTATACTGGTCAACAACAATCAATGCGTGCTGATGGCCAAGTAGAAAAGTTTGCTAAGCAACAAGCAAAACAACAAGAAATTTTAAAGCAACAAATTGCAAATGCTAAAAATCAAAAACCAATCGTTAAAAATGCAAGTAAAAAAAGTGATAAGTTAAAAGAGATATCATTAGAAGACTTGAAAGATTCTTTAAACAAATAGTTTAAAACTCACTAAAACAAATTATAGTGAGTTTTTTCGTATTATTTTTAGTTTGTCGTATAATGTAATGAGACTAAGAAATAGGTGATTTTGTGATATTAGAACTTAAGGATATTGTTGTTAAACAAAAAGATATTGTTATTTTAAAAAATATTTCCTTTAATATTTCTAATAATGATGTTTGTGTTTTACTTACTAATTCTTATGAAGAAAAAAATGCTTTATTTAAAGCTTTTAAAGATGGCAAGAATTTAGAAACTGGGCAAATAATTTTTAATGAAGAAAATATTACAACACAATTACCAAAAAAACGCCCATTAGCATTAATTTTTCCACAAAAATTTCTTTTTTCAATTTTTTCAATTCCTTGAAAATTAACTAGTTTATATTTAAAAAATAAAAATTTTTATTTGCAAGCTAAACAAGATTATCGTGATACTAAACATCATTTAAATGATTTAATTGATAATGGTATTAATCTTGATAAGAAAAAATATAAAGACCAATTACGAGATTTTAATGAGAATTTTCTTAAAAATAGTCGGATTCTTGAAGAAACACGGATTAATAAATATTATGAGTTTATTAACAAATTTCATCAAACAGCAATTAAACAAATTATGAATGATGTTAATGCTAATAATACTTCAATTTTAATGCAAAGATTTCAAAGTTGAGTTGTAGAAGCGGAAAAATTAACAATTTTAAATAGTCGGTTAACTTTTTTACAAGCTTTATGAGATAAAATTTTTATTTTAACAAGAATGGAAAAAAGTTGTCATTGTCATCAAGGACATAAGGAAAATAAGCGTTCATTTAAGATGAAAGAAGTAACATTTGTTGCTAATGAGTTTTTAGAAACTTTAGATGGGGAAATTACTGAGTTAAGAAAAAATATTTTACAAGCGGAAATTGATACGAAAGCATATGCGAAAAATTTTTGAAAGTTAGTTAAAAGCATTGAGTATCAACATAAAAATGCTGATTTTATTCGTTTAAAAAAAAGTAATAAATTTAAGCAGTGAAAACAGGTAACAAGAGAATACCGCAATGAATTTTATTTTCAACAAGGGCAAATTATTAGTGAAATTTTAGTTTCAGAAATTAAAATGCTTCAAGGAAAAATTATGAATGAAACCTATATTTATCATCAATTGCTTTTAAATGGTTTTGATAAAATTAGTGTAAAAAAGTTTAAAAATGAAGTTCATACTGCTAGTAGAGCAGTTATTAGGGTTCGTCAGCAAGCTTGATTACAAGTAAAGAATATTATTGATGATATTGAGCTAAAAGGCTTAAAGTTTAGTTTTATTTGACAATTTACGGGTTGAGATCGCATTAAGTTGCAAATTGCTATTGCTCTTATTCAACAAAAACGATTACTTATTATTGATGATACTTTAGTTAAACAATCTAAACAGTATAAAAATGAGTTTGGTTATTTAATTGAAAAACTTCAAAAGCATTATAATTTAACGATTCTTATTATTAGTAAATATGGTTATCGTGTTATTGATGTTGCCCAAAAAGTTATTATTTTACAAAATGGTGATATTGTTCAGCAAGATACAAAAGAAAATATTATTGCTCAACCTTTTAATAAGGATGTTTTACAGGCGATTAGTTCCCCACATTTAAATTGGTTTGCGTACTTTAATTATACTGAATCGTGATTATTAATTGATAATATTAATATTGTCAGTTTAAAGACACTTTATATGGAAAATAATAATTTTAGTTTTAATGTTGGTATTTTACCAGAAAAAATTGTTCCTGATTTTTACAAACATAAAATAAAAATTATTAATAAGCAACCCCTTTATGGATGAGTTATTAAGTTAAAAAAAATGCGTAAAGGTGATTGATTACTTGATGTAATTTTAAATGATAATAAAATTATTAAAGTAATAACTCCACCATCAAATAATAAAAAATTTTTAAAAGAAGAAATTAAATTTGATATTTTGTCAGGGGGTATTTATTTGTTTGATAGTAAAACCGATCAATTAATTAAGAGATGATAGAGGAGAATAATAAAAAATGACAAAACAAATCTGAGATAAGATAAAAGAATATTCCACGGTAATAATTTTGCGCCATATTAGTCCTGATGGTGATGCGTATGGTGTCCAATTTGGTTTAAAACATTTAATTTGTTTAAATTTGCCTCATATTAGAGTTTTAACTGGGGGTGTTAGTTTATTAGACTTGAGTTATATTGGTATCTGTGATGATGTTAAGGAAGAAGACTATCGTGATGCTTTAGTAATTATTGGTGATTGTGCTAATGCCGAGCGAATTGATGGCAGTGGATGAGAAAAAGGAAAATATAAGATTAAAATTGATCATCATCCATTTTATGAACAATATGCTGATTTAGAGTGAATTGATGATGTGGCACCATCAGCAAGTGAAATGGTAGCAAAGTTAGCTTTAGATAATAACTTGCAAGTTACAAAGGAGGCTGCTAAAGCACTATTTCATGGAATGGTAACTGATACGGGAAGGTTTCTTTATGGTAATTTGCGACCAGAAACTTTTTTATTAGCAAATTTTTTAATGACAACGGGTTTTAATATTGAACAACTTTATAATAATTTGTATCAACGGCCAATGAATATTATAAAATTTCAAGCGTTTGCTTTGAGTAATTTTACGGTTACTGACAATGGCGTTGCTTTTTTAAAGTTAACACCAGATATTTTGAAAGAATTTTTAATTACTAAAGAAAAAGCTAATAATTTAGTTAATCTCTTAGGGAAGATTTTGGGAATACATATATGAGCATTTTGTAGTCAAGATGAAAATGATGAGTTTATTAAAATTAGTATTCGGAGTACTGGTTTGAAAATTAATGATTTAGCAGCAAAATATGGTGGCGGTGGTCATCATCGTGCAGCTGGTGTAAAAACTAATTCTTGACATACTGTTGATGCCTTATTAAATGATTTAAATTTGTTAGCAAAAAATATTAATCAAAGTGAGGGGAAATAATGTATGTGCGTTATAAAGATGGATGAATTGAAGTAATTAGTGGTTGTATGTTTGCTGGTAAAACTGAGGAATTAATCCGCCGAATAAATATGTTATCATTTGCTAATAAAAAAATTCAAATTTTTAAACCATTAATTGATAATCGTTATGAAGAAGAAGAAATTGTTAGTCATAATAATAGAAAAATTAAAGCAATAAGAATTTGTAATGCGCAACAATTAATTGAATTTTTAGATGATGATACCGAGGTTATTGCGATTGATGAAATTCAGTTTTTTACAAGTGATATTTTAATAGTTTTAGAACAATTAGCAGATCAGGGAAAGAGAATTATTGTTGCTGGTTTAGATAAAGATTTTCGTGGTGAACCTTTTAAATGTATGCCAGAACTATTAACGCGAGCTGAATTTGTTACTAAATTAGAAGCAATATGTGTAAAATGTCATTCGCCGGCAACAAGAACGCAAAGAATAATTAATGGATTTCCTGCTAGTTATCATGACCCGATTGTTTTAATTGGTGCTAATGAATTTTATGAAGCGCGTTGTCGTCATTGTCATATTGTTAATGATTATCCACAAACTAATATTAAGGAGAATAAAAATGAATGTCAAAACCCGAGAACGATTGGAAACAATGAAACATCGTTATAATGAAATTAATAGTTTACTAAGTCAATCCGATATTAATAATAATATTGAATTATTAACTAAGTTATCTAAAGAAAGAGCTAAACTTAATGATACAGTATTGCTATATATGAAATATCTTAGTATTGAAAGCAATCTTCAAGAAATTAAAAATATTTTTCAAAATGAAAAAGATGCTGATTTGTTAAATTTAGCAAAAGAAGAATTAAAAGGTAATGAAGAATCATTATTATTTGTTGAACAGCAGTTAACAGTTGCATTATTGCCAGCAAACCCTAATGATGATAAAAATGTTATTATTGAAATTCGTGGTGCTGCTGGTGGTGATGAAGCTAATATTTTTGCTGGTGATTTATATCGGATGTATTTACGATATTGTGAATCACAAAATTGAAAAACAGAACTTTTGGATGCACGAATATCAAATTCTGGTGGTTTTTCGCAAATTTCATTTTTGATTAAAGGTGAAAAAGTCTATGCAAAAATGAAATTTGAAGCTGGTAGTCATCGCGTGCAAAGAATTCCTAAAACTGAATCACAAGGAAGAGTTCATACTTCTACAGCTACGGTTGTTGTCTTACCCGAAGCTAGTGCTTTAGATGTTGATGTTAAACCGTCAGAATTAAAAATTGATACTTATCGGGCTTCTGGTGCTGGGGGGCAACATGTTAATACTACTGATTCAGCAGTACGCATTACTCATTTACCAACTGGAATTGTGGCAACTTCACAAGATGGTCGCAGTCAACATGATAATAAGGATAAGGCTTTAAAAGTGTTACTTGCTAAAATTTATGAAGCTAAACTTGAAGCTCAGCAAAGTGAAATGGGAACATTACGAAAAAGTGCTGTTGGTAGTGGTGTGCGAGCAGAAAAAATTCGAACATATAATTATCCTCAAAATCGTGTTAGTGACCATCGGATTAATTTGACATTAAATAAACTTGATCGAATTATGCTGGGTGAACTTAATGAGATTATTAATGCTTTAATTGATGATGAACAAAAAAGAAAAATGGGAATGGAAGATTAGTTATGACCTATCATCAGTTATTACAAAAGGGTGAAAAATTATATGTTGATTATCGTAGTCACCATTGTAAATGATTATTAGCTCATTTAGCAAACTATTCCTTGCAAGAATTATATGCCAATTTAGATATTGAAAGTAAAGTTAGTGAAGAAGACTTTTATGCTTTAATTAATATTAATTTACAGGGAAAACCGTTGGCATATATTTTAGGTTATCAAACTTTTTTGGGGCGTGATTTTATTGTTAACCCCAATGTTTTTATTCCGCGTACTGAAACGCAAGAATTAGTAGAAAATCTTTTGTATTATGTTGATGACTATTTTCAAGATGTAAAGCAAATTAAAGTACTTGATGTTGCTACGGGTAGTGGTGCGATTGCTATTAGTTTAGCGTTAGAAGAAGCAAAAGTTTTAGTTGTTGCTAGTGATATTAGTAGTGAAGCTTTAAAAGTTGCAAAAGCTAATACGCTAAATCTTAATTGTCAAAATATTAAATTTGTTAATAGTAATTTGTTAGCGTCCTTTGTTAATAATGATGATAAGTTTGATATTTTAGTATGTAATCCCCCTTATATTGGAATTGATGAACAGATTGAAAATATGGTTAAAGACTATGAACCGCATTTAGCATTATTTGCTACTGATAATGGTTTATTTTTCTATAAATTAATTTTTAAACAAGTAAAAACAATAATGAACAATAAATATTTATTAGCCTTTGAATTTGGTTATTCACAAAAAGCGGCTTTAGAAGTATTAGTAAAGGAATATTTTGCAACTAGTGAATATGAATTTATTAAAGATATTAGTGGTCGATGAAGAATGCTTTTTATTTACAATGAATAATAAATAATTTTATAGTAAAATAATGACATTAGAAAATAAAGAATTGGGTGAAATGAAATGAAGGGTAAAGCAACAAAACCATTGTTAATATCACTTTTTTTAATTCTTTTGTTAGCACCGGGAATTGCTTTTCTTATTGTTTTGGTTAATGATTCATTAGTTACAACTTTTACTAATGATTTTAATGTTTTTACAAGAGAAGAAGATTACTTACAATATTTTCAAAAGACCTATAATTTTTCTTTGGAAAATACTAAAATCCTTTTGCAATATTTATCTGATTTTTATGATTTTAAAATAATTTCCAGTATGAATGCACAACTTGCCTATACAATTACGGGAACTTCATTAGTATTTTTAGGAATTTTTATTATTTTAGGGGGAGCATTTTTTTTAAATAAAAAGTGAAAAACAACAAGGGCATTAGTAGTTGTTTTATTAATTTTTTGAATTATAACAATTGTTGGTTTTGGATTATTAGCTGTGGGGCAATATAAATATCAATGAACTAATGAAGCAACTTTAAATTCGCTAGTAAAAGTTAAGGATGCTAAAGATATTATCATTATTCCCAATCCTTATCATTTTGCGAGTGAAGAATTTCATGAATTTTTAGTGGCGTTATCTGGTAAAAAAATTCATTCTGAAGCTATTGAGTGATTTAAAAATTTTCTTTTTAAAGAATTTTATCAAAAGTTAATTAATTTAAAAGGAAATACTAATGATTGAATTAGTGAAGTTGGTATTTGATGAGTTTTTCTTATTCAAGCAACATTAGTTTCTTTAATTGTTGCTTTTGATTATACTAGTTATGCTAGTCATTTAGTGAAACCGGCTTTTGTTTTTAATAAACGGGAAAAAATTTTATTATTTGGTCAAAATTGGTTTCGAAAAACTTGGGTTTCTTTTAAACAACCAACAATTTGAAATGTTTTGCGAATTTCAATTTTTTTAATTTCAATATTTATTTTAATTGAAGTTATTTTAATTATTGCTAATTTTCTTAATAAAGATTTAGTAAATCTTTATGATTTGTTATCAAAATTTCCTTATGGTCATAATAATCCTAGAAATATTCTTGAAATCCTTGGACAACCACAAGAAATTATTCGTGAAACTTTTTTGATTGAAATTTTAGCACCAATTTATTATTATCCTAATTTACCAACTGTTTTTGTTGTGCAGTTTGCGCCAATTTTAGGTTTAACATTTTTAATAATTATTTGAAGTGTATCTTTTGTTTTTATTAAAAGGATATCTTATTTATCTCGTGGTTCAATAATTTTATTTTATACTTTTTTTCTGCCAATTCTTTTTGCTGGTTTATTTCTTTTTACATATTCACAAACTAATACTAATAATTTAATTGCTGTTGCTAATGATATGCTTTATAAACTTAAAGAAAAATATCCTGATTTTCATATATCATATTATAAATCATCCTTATTTGGGGGTGCTATTTCTAATACTGGCGAGTGAATTGTGTTTAGTGTTGAAATTATTGTTCTTGCTGTCTTTTCAATTATTATTTCAATTTTGTTATGGAAAATTTATCAACAAGATAATTTAAAAATAAAAATGACAATTCCTAATTTTATTTTAGAAAAGAAAAAAAGAGTTAAGAAAGTAAAAAAAATATCCAAAAAATAAAGAGGAAAATAAAATGTTTTTTGTATATAATCGTTCAATGTTAATTTGATTTTTGACTAATATATTATTATTTTTTAGTCACTTTTTAGTCATTTGAACACTTTATTATTTTCATGCCAAATTGTAAAGTTAAGTGCAACTAAATTATTTTTCTAACCAAATATTCGATTGGCGAAAGATAATTTAGTATTTTTCTTGGTCTTTGGTTTAAAGACAATATAAATTTATGAACTGCATTTTTATTAGTGTTTGAAAAATTAAATTTTTTAGGAAATTTTTCTCTAATTAAACCATTAGTATTTTCATTAGTATCTCTTTGTCAAGGTGAATATGCATCAGCAAAATAAATTTTCACATTTAAATTTTTTTCAAGTTGTTGTCAATTAGCAAATTCTTTACCCCTATCAAATGTTATAGTCTTAACAAGATTATTTGGAAGAATTGATAAATAATGACTAATATTTTTGTTAATAACTTTAGTAGTTCTATTTTCAACTAATATTGCTAAAGTAAATCTTGATGTTCTTTCAACTAAAGTTATTAAACATGATTTACTTTTACCTCGTGATGATACTACAGTATCACCTTCTCAATGGCCAAGAGTTATGCGATTATTAACATTTCGTTCTTTAATGGATTTACCATTAAATTTACCCCGATTTTCTTGAGATTTTCGTTTCTTACCTTTTCTTCTTAAATTTTTACTAGTAACCTTTTCAAGTAATCCAGAATAAATTCAATTGTAAATTGTTTTAAAACTAATAATTCATTCTTGATGAAAATTTTTAATTCTGCCATAAATTTGTTCAGGCGATCAACCTAATAATAATTTTTGTTGTACATATTTTACTAATTCTCTATTTTTAAATTTATGAAAATAAACATGTAATTGTTTTCTATTTTCTGCTTTATTTTGTGCAATTAATGAAAAATAATGATTATTATCTTTATTTCTATTAACTTCTCGATTAATAGTACTAATACTTCGATTAAGATTTTTAGCTATTTCACTAATTTTTACTTTAAATTTCAATTGATTCTCAATATAAATTCTTTCATCTATGCCAAGATGTTTGTATCCCATATAAAAACTCCTTAAATTTACTTTTTCTAAAATAAACTTAGCATCATGAAATTTTTATATGAAATCTTTTGCAATTTTATTTACTTGCACTTACAAGTATAATTCAGCACATATAATTATAAAGCTGCCCCATTGGAGTTTTCAACATTAATTTGAGCTATTGGTATTAGCATTGTTGCTGTTCTTTATTTGAGTGAAGCATTATTTATTATGATTAAGTTTTATCCGCTGTGGAACCGACCATTTTTAACTGTTAGTGATTATTATCAATGATATCTTTTGAATCGTTTTCTTACTTATACTACTTTTATTTTGTTAATGATAACGACTTTTTTTAGTTTAAGAAAATTGCCGATTAGTGTGGGAAATGCTGTTTATCAGAATGCGGATTATTTAATTTATTTAATATTTATTCCAATCTTAATATTTAATGCAATTGTTGTGTGATATAATTACAAATATAAAAAATTATTAGAGCGCGAAAAAAAGCATCTAATAAAGTAGAATTAGTTTCTAGTGTGAGGTAGAGATAATATGATTAGAAAAGAAAAATGGCTTTATTTAATTGCTAATGTAATATTAATATGAAACCTTGTATATTTTATTATTGCTAATTACCTAAGTAGTGAAGTTGTTCTTTGAAGTGATGTTTTTAAAGATTCTTTACTATTGTCTTCAACAAAAATTCTTTTGTTACCATTATTATCGCTACTTATTAGTTTAATAAGTATTGCTGTTGCTTTATTTTTAAATTTTAAAAATTATAAAACTAAACAAAGTAAATATCTTATTGCTTGAATTTTTTTATTATCATTATCAATGGCAATATCTTTAATGTTATCTTTTTATTCACAAATATCATTAGCAATATATATGGATGGTGGTAACAGTGGCTTAAGTATTTCGTGGTTAAATAGTCGTTCAATTTGAATTATCGGCGGAGTAGTAATCGTTGCTAAAATTGTTGCTATTGTTGAGTTTGCAATGAATTATAATTCATTATTAAAATATAACTTGCTATTAGAAAATAGTTTTGAGGATGGAACAGCGTTTAATTTAAATTCTAATTTACAAAATATGAAATATAATAATAAAGAACCAAAAACGGAATATATCCCTAATATTAATAATGTTTATGCTGGTTATGTAAATCCTAGTTATAATGGTAGTTTAAGTGCCACAATGAATATTAAAAGCGATGATATTAATGACTTTTATGCTAAAGAAAATTTATTACAGGATAATAATATTAAACCATTAATAAAAGAAAATGAAGAATTTAATAGCTTGGGAGTTGTAAATCCGTTACCAAATATTACACCAGCAACAATGGGATTTACACAGCAAATTAAAAATGAATATGAAAAGGATTTTGTTTTAGTTCAGGAATTGCATCGTATTAATATGGCACAAAGTAATGCTCGTGTTGCGAAGTTAATTAATATTTTTTATAATCGTTATGACCGTGGTTTGGATCTTGATGTTGATCGGGTAATGCTCTTAATCTATCGGGTAGCGTTAGAACACGAACCGCTTTTTGGATATTTAAAAGATGCTATTTTATATAAACTAGATAGCAAATTTATTTCTGATTTAGCTCGTAAATGATTTAATTCTTATGCTAATAAGGTAAATAATTTTTATAGTACTAGTCGTTCTGCTTTTAAGAAAAGTCTTAATGAAGGAATAACTATTATGGATAATGATATTGAAAAGTATTTGCAAGAATCGGTACCGAGATAGTTTTATTAGTTTATGCAAATATTATCATTAGAACAAAAAAATCTTGTTATTCATAATTTATTAAACGAGCAAGTTGGTATTGTTCCTACCGATACCGTATATGGTTTAGTGGGAATTTATTCTTCGCAATTTGTCGCTAAAAGAATCTCGCATTTAAAATTAAGAGATAAAAATAAACCATTGGCAGTTATTGTTAGTGATATTGCAATGGCAAAAGATATTGGGGTTATTACTTCGCAAGTTGAACAGTTATATGAATCGTATCCTCGGGGGAAAATAACAATTATTGTTAAACAAAAAGTGAATGTCACAGAAACGATAGCGATTAGAATTACCAATTATCGCTGGTTACAAGATATTGTTTATCAAACAGGACCACTATTTGCCACTAGTGCTAATATTCATAATGAAAATCCAATTATAACTGTTAATGAGAATAAACTTGAAGTTGATTTTATTGTTGATGGGGGTATTATTGACCAAAAGGCTTCAACAATTATTGATGCTACAGGTAGTGAGATTGTTATTATTCGTTCATAAGTTATATTAGGCGTTATTGTATTAATATTTTTTATATATTAGCTGAATTATACTTGTAAGTGCAAGTAAATAAAATTGCAAAAGATTTCATATAAAAATTTCATGATGCTAAGTTTATTTTAGAAAAAGTAAATTTAAGGAGTTTTTATATGGGATACAAACATCTTGGCATAGATGAAAGAATTTATATTGAGAATCAATTGAAATTTAAAGTAAAAATTAGTGAAATAGCTAAAAATCTTAATCGAAGTATTAGTACTATTAATCGAGAAGTTAATAGAAATAAAGATAATAATCATTATTTTTCATTAATTGCACAAAATAAAGCAGAAAATAGAAAACAATTACATGTTTATTTTCATAAATTTAAAAATAGAGAATTAGTAAAATATGTACAACAAAAATTATTATTAGGTTGATCGCCTGAACAAATTTATGGCAGAATTAAAAATTTTCATCAAGAATGAATTATTAGTTTTAAAACAATTTACAATTGAATTTATTCTGGATTACTTGAAAAGGTTACTAGTAAAAATTTAAGAAGAAAAGGTAAGAAACGAAAATCTCAAGAAAATCGGGGTAAATTTAATGGTAAATCCATTAAAGAACGAAATGTTAATAATCGCATAACTCTTGGCCATTGAGAAGGTGATACTGTAGTATCATCACGAGGTAAAAGTAAATCATGTTTAATAACTTTAGTTGAAAGAACATCAAGATTTACTTTAGCAATATTAGTTGAAAATAGAACTACTAAAGTTATTAACAAAAATATTAGTCATTATTTATCAATTCTTCCAAATAATCTTGTTAAGACTATAACATTTGATAGGGGTAAAGAATTTGCTAATTGACAACAACTTGAAAAAAATTTAAATGTGAAAATTTATTTTGCTGATGCATATTCACCTTGACAAAGAGGTACTAATGAAAATACTAATGGTTTAATTAGAGAAAAATTTCCTAAAAAATTTAATTTTTCAAACACTAATAAAAATGCAGTTCATAAATTTATATTGTCTTTAAACCAAAGACCAAGAAAAATACTAAATTATCTTTCGCCAATCGAATATTTGGTTAGAAAAATAATTTAGTTGCACTTAACTTTACAATTTGGCATTTTTAATTTAATTAATAATATATAAAAACTCTTTATTTTATTGAAGTTATTCAATAATTTTTTTATAAAATGGTGTATAATTTAATAAAATAAAAGGAAAATAATGGTTTATTTCTTGAATTTAAGTAAATGGATATTAAGGGGTGAAAAGCAATGACATTAATGATTATGGGAGCAATAATGATATTTTTATCTACGCTTTTAGGGGTATTTTTATTAGTGTTATCAATGCCAATTATTTTTAATTTTATTACTAATGAAATTTGGTTAGAAAAATTATTTTTAAGATTTGGTAAAGAAAATTTTTCTTTTGCATTAATTAAATTAAAAAATGATTTAATGAGTAATCTTGTAATTTATGTATTTTTTGGAATTTTAATTACTTTATTTTTTGTTTTAGTAACAATAGTAATATCACAAATTCGTCATCGTAAAAATCATAAAGTGGCAATTAGACTATTTTATACAAATTTTGCTTTAACGGGAATTATTTTTACTATTTTGGTTTTAATGATTATTTTTACGGGAATATGATGATTTTCATTTATTTTAGCAGTTTTAGCAATGGGGTTATTTTTTTTACAAAATTCCTTCTTATCATTAATTAAAAATTCTATTAATCATAAAGAATACCAAATTGGTAATATTATTACTGCGGGTGATGGAAAAATTAGTAATGAAAATTATTTAGATATTAATAACGAAATTGTAAATATTAGAAAAAATAGTATTCAAGCACAACAATCATTGTCTTTAGTAAAAGAACAGTTACAGTCAGAGTTTTTAAATGATAAAGACTATGAAACTAATGAAATTGATAACAATAAGTTGGTGGTAAAGTCAAAAGCATCCTTACCAGATATTTTAAATCCAATGTTGTTAAAAGAGAATAAAGATGATGGTGATGCGATTCGTAAAATAATTGCAGAACCGATTTATCAAAAAGATTCAAAAAATAATGTGATATCATCAGATGAACAAAAGGAAGCTGATGATAAGGAGCAAGGGGATATTAATAATGAATATTTACAAGTTAAGCAACCGGAGGAGTGTTCATATGTTGCTCCAAGTGAATTGGAGGATGACGATGGTAAACAACCATTGATGAGTAATAGTTCACAAACTGGTAGTAGGGAAGATGATTTTGTGAAGCAGTCATTTGCTAATGGGTATTATCAAGGACAGCAATATTCACAAGTTCAGGAACAAATAGTGGCATTAGGTGAACAAAAGGAAGCTGATGATAAGGAGCAAGGGGATATTAATAATGAATATTTACAAGTTAAGCAACTGGAGGAGTGTTCATATGTTGCTCCAAGTGAATTGGAGGATGACGATGGTAAACAACCATTGATGAGTAATAGTTCACAAACTGGTAGTAGGGAAGATGATTTTGTGAAGCAGTCATTTGCTAATGGGTATTATCAAGGACAGCAATATTCACAAGTTCAGGAACAAATAGTGGCATTAGGTGAACAAAAGGAAGCTGATGGTAAAAACCAAGTGGATATTAATAATGAATATTTACAAGTTAAGCAACCGGAGGAGTGTTCATATGTTGCTCCAAGTGAATTGGAGGATGACGATGGTAAACAACCATTGATGAGTAATAGTTCACAAACTGGTAGTAGGGAAGATGATTTTGTGAAGCAGTCATTTGCTAATGGGTATTATCAAGGACAGCAATATTCACAAGTTCAGGAACAAATAGTGGCATTAGGTGAACAAAAGGAAGCTGATGGTAAAAACCAAGTGGATATTAATAATGAATATTTACAAGTTAAGCAACCGGAGGAGTGTTCATATGTTGCTCCAAGTGAATTGGAGGATGACGATGGTAAACAACCATTGATGAGTAATAGTTCACAAACTGGTAGTAGGGAAGATGATTTTGTGAAGCAGTCATTTGCTAATGGGTATTATCAAGGACAGCAATATTCACAAGTTCAGGAACAAATAGTGGCATTAGGTGAACAAAATGAAGCTGATGATACAGACATTGAGCCTAATAAAATTTATTGTCATTCATCGATGACAGGAAAAACTGTTGAAATTGTTCCACAAAAGACAAGAAAATTTTTATTTGCTAATCTTCCAGGAAAACCAGATGAGTTAGAAAGTCCGGTGTATGAATATAATCCGATTGAAGAACAAGATAAGAAACCAAAACAGGACAAAAAGAAGAATCACGAAAGTCGTTCTTATGGAATTTTTGACCAAACAATGCAGCGCCGAGCTAATCCAGTAGGAATACAAGAAGCAGTTTCCTATCCACAAGGATATGTGCAAGCAAGATATCAAACAAAATCTAATTATTATGAACAACCAACATTAAATATTAATTTACCGAATCAAGAAACATATAATAAATCTGTTGTTAATCAACAATTTGATGTAGCAGCAATTGCAGAGCATTATCATTCGCAATATCCAAATTATATATTTACTAATGATAGTTGTCCTATTTGTTATCAAGGCGGTTAGTTATTCTAAAATCTAGAACTTAATTATATATAAGTTCTAGATTTTATTTTGGGGATATGTTGCATTTTTATAATAAATTAGTTATTATTATAAAGGACTTTATTTAGATACGCACGGTATCGTGTGTATAAAATAATAACACTATGAAAGAATGAAAGGAGTATTAATTATGCCAACAATTAATCAATTGATTCACAAGCCAAGAAAAGGAAAGACTCGTAAGTCAAGGTCAGCGTTATTAGGAGTAGGATATAACTCATTAAGAAGAAAGCAAACTACTGGTTCTTCTCCCCAAAAAAGAGCAGTATGTAAACTTGTGAAAACAAAAACGCCAAAGAAACCTAACTCAGCTTTAAGAAAGATTACTCGTGTGCGACTGAGTAATGGTTTAGAAATAACAGCATATATTCCTGGTGAAGGACATAACTTGCAGGAGCATTCAGTGGTACTTATTCAAGGCGGAAGAACGAAGGATTTACCAGGAGTGCGCTATCGAGTTATTCGTGGTGTTTTAGATGCGGCTGGTGTTGAAGGGCGAAAACAAGGTCGTTCAATTTATGGAACAAAGAGACCTAAAAAGTAATAGTTTAAGAAAGGAGTTATTATATGCGTAAAAGAAGAGCAGAAAAACGAGATGTTTTACCAGATCCAATATATAATTCAAAGTTGGTTACGAGAGCAATTAATAAAATTATGGTTGATGGTAAAAGAGGAATTGCCCAAACAATTCTTTATCAAGCTTTTGATATTATTAAAGAAAAAACAAATGATGATCCATCGGATATTTTTAATAAAGCATTAAATAATGTTTCACCACAATTGGAGTTGAAAGTAAGAAGAATTGGTGGTGCTAATTATCAAGTACCTATTGAGGTATATGAAGAGCGAAAAATGACATTGAGTCTTAGATGATTAATTAATTATTCACATAGTCGTAATGGAAAATGTATGGAAGAAAAGTTAGCAGCAGAAATTATTGATGCATCAAATGGTACAGGTGGCGCTGTTAAGAAAAAAGAGGAAACCGAAAGACAGGCAGAAGCGAACAAAGCCTTTGCTAATTACCGTTGATAATTTAAGAGGAGTAGATAGAGAATGCCAAGAGAATATAGTTTAGAAAAAACTCGCAATATGGGTGTTATAGCACATATTGATGCTGGTAAGACTACGGTTACTGAGAGAATTTTGGTACATACTAAAAGAATTCGTAAAGCTAGAGAAACCCATGATGGTGGTTCACAAATGGATTGAATGGCTCAAGAACAAGAACGCGGCATTACGATTACTTCAGCAGCAACAACAGCGGTTTGAAGAGAATTCAGACTTAATCTTATTGATACGCCAGGGCATGTTGATTTTACTGTTGAAGTAGAGCGGTCATTACGAGTATTAGATGGTTCAGTTGTGGTTTTAGATGCCCAGTCAGGTGTGGAACCACAAACAGAAACAGTTTGAAGGCAAGCAAATACTTACAAGGTACCAAGAATTGTGTTTATTAATAAAATGGATAAAATTGGTGCTGACTTCTTATATTCTATTAATACAATTTATGACCGTTTACAAGGTAATGCTCATCCAATTCAATTGCCAATTGGTAGTGAAGATAATTTTGATGGTATTATTGATTTGATTGAAATGAAAGCATATGATTATAATCAAAATGATATTCATGAAACAGTAGAGGAAATTCCGATCCCTAATGAATTACAAGAGTTAGTTAAAGAAAAGCGCAGTAGTTTAATTGAAACACTTGCTAAACTTGATGATGAATTAGCGATGCAATATTTAGAAGGCGAAGCGATTGGTGTTGAACAAATTAAACAAGCGATTCGTAATGCTACTTTAACAGCTGAATTCTTTCCTGTTGTTTGTGGATCAGCGTTTAAAAATAAAGGGGTTAAGTTGTTATTAGATGCGGTTGTTGATTATTTACCATCGCCATTAGATATCCCAGCCATTAAAGGGGTGCTTCGTAATGGTGAAGAAGCAGAAAGAAAAGCATCTGATGATGAACCTTTTGCTGCCTTAGCATTTAAAATTATGACTGACCCTTATGTCGGAAAGTTAACTTTCTTTCGTGTTTATTCAGGGGTATTAAACTCAGGTTCTTATATCTTGAATGCTACTAAAGATAAACAACAACGCATTGGAAGATTATTAAAAATGCATGCTAATAATCGTGAAGAAATTCAAGAAGTATATGCTGGTGATATTGCAGCGGCTGTTGGTTTGAAAGATACAACAACTGGTGATACTTTGTGTGATGAGAAGCATGCGATTGTTTTAGAATCAATGATTTTTCCAGAACCAGTTATTTCTTTAGCATTAGAACCAAAAACTAAAGCTGATCAAGATAAAATGAGTTTAGCGCTATCAAAACTTGCTGAAGAGGATCCAACATTTAAAACATGAACTGATAATGAAACTGGACAAACAATTGTTGCGGGAATGGGTGAATTACATCTAGATATTATTGTTGATCGCATGAAACGAGAATTTAAAGTTGAAGTAAATGTTGGAAATCCACAAGTATCATATCGTGAAACTATTAAAGCTTCATCTGATTGTGAAGGTAAATATATTAAACAATCAGGTGGTCGTGGACAATATGGGCATGTATGAATTAAATTTGAACCTAATCCAGATAAAGGATTTGAATTTGTTGATAAGATTGTTGGTGGTAGAGTTCCCCGCGAATATATTAGTTCTGTTAAAGCGGGACTAGAAGCTAGTTTATCTGGTGGTGTTTTAGCGGGATATCCATTAATTAATATTAAAGCAACATTATTTGATGGGTCATATCATGATGTTGATTCATCAGAGATGGCATTTAAGATTGCGGCTTCAATGGCTTTAAAAGAAATTAAGAAGCATTCGCAACCAGTATTGTTAGAACCAATTATGACTGTTGAAGTTGTAGCACCAGAAGTATATTATGGTGATGTGATCGGAAATCTTTCTTCAAGAAGAGGTCAGATTGAAGGCAGTGAGCAAAGAGGTAATGTTCAAGTTATTAAAGCTAAAGTACCGTTAGCAGAAATGTTTGGGTACGCAACTGATTTGAGGTCCTTTACACAAGGAAGAGCAAGTTATACAATGCAGTTTTCTTACTATCAAGAAACACCAAAATCGGTTAGTGAAAAAATTGTTGCCCAAAATTCAAAACAAGGATAATAATTTTGTTGTTAGCAACTTGAATTTTAAGATAAATTTAAGATAAAATATAAATATCTTTTTTAAAAAGTAGTAATAAAAATGAAAGGAAGAAATGAAATGGCAAAAGAAGCATTTTCAAGAAGTAAACCGCATGTTAATATTGGAACAATTGGTCATGTTGACCATGGTAAAACAACTTTAACAGCAGCGATTACTTCGGTATTAGCAAAGCAAGGTGGAGCAAAAGCAAGAAAATATGATGAAATTGATGCTGCACCAGAAGAAAAAGCAAGAGGTATTACAATTAATATTGCCCATGTTGATTATGAAACTGAAGCAAGACATTATGGACATATTGATGCTCCTGGGCATGCTGATTATGTAAAAAATATGATTACGGGTGCAAAACAGATGGATGGAGCAATTTTAGTTGTTGCTGCAACTGATGGCGCAATGCCCCAAACTAATGAGCATGTTTTATTGGCTAAAAATGTGGGAATTAAAAAATTAGTTGTTTATTTAAATAAAGTTGATTTACTTGATGATCCTGATATGTTAATCTTAGCAGAAGAAGATATTAGAGAATTATTAACTAAACATGGCTTTGATGGTGGCAATACACCAATTATTGAAGGTTCAGCATTAAAAGCATTAAATGGTGATCCCGAACAAGAAGCAAAAATTCTTGAATTAATGAAAGCTGTTGATGAATATATTCCAACGCCAGAGCGAGATTTAGATAAGCCATTTATGATGTCAGTTGGAAGTGTTGTGAGTGTTCCAGGTCGTGGAACAGTTGCTACTGGTCTTGTTGATCGGGGAATATTAAAACCTGGTGAAGCGGTAGAAATTGTTGGGTTTGGTGATAAGGTAATTAAAAGTATTGCTACAAGTATTGAAACTGGTCACAAAACGCTAGATGAAGCTAGAGCTGGTGATAATGTTGGAATCTTATTACGAGGTGTTGAAAAAGATGCCGTACGAAGAGGACAAGTTTTATGTAAACCAGGAACAGTTACGCCTCATAGTAAATTTCAAGCAGAAATTTACTTATTGACAAAAGCTGAAGGTGGTCGTCATACGGCAACTAAAAGTAATTATCAACCACAATTTTACTTACATTCTTCAGATGTAACAGGAACAGTTACCTTACCTGCTGGTGTTGACTTTGTAATGCCTGGTGATAATACTGAAATAACTGTTGAGTTAAATACTAAAGTTGCTTTAGAAGAAGGAACACAATTTGCTATTCGTGAAGGTGGTAAAACCGTAGCTTCAGGAATAATTAATAAGATTTTAGAATAAAAATTTTAAAAAATAAACTAAAATAAAAAGCAAAGAAAAAGTTATCTATTTAAAATAGATAACTTTTTAATTTTACAAATTATTACTATTTAACTCTACTTAAAAGTTCAACTAGTGTTTTAACCATAACCCCACTACCACGAGAATCGCTATCAGCTGTTCCCGCAATATCTAAGTGAATGAAAGGTTTTTCTTCAACAAATTCTTGTAAGAAAGCAGCCGCTTGTGAAGAACCCATATCCCGAATTTTTCCAATATTTGCTAAGTCAGCTATTTGTGAGCATTGCATTTCTTCAATATTTTCTTTGTATATCGGCATTCTTCAAATGCGTTCTTTGCTTAAATCACTTGCTTGTTCAAATTGGTGGTAAAAATCATTGTTATTACTAAATACACCTGTAGCATGTTTTCCTAGCGATACTACGATTGCTCCGGTTAGAGTAGCAACATCAATAATTTTAGTAGCGTTGTTATTTCTAATGGCATAAGTAATTCCGTCAGCTAAAACTAAGCGTCCTTCAGCATCAGTATTTAAGATTTCAACGGTTTTACCGTTCATTGCAGTTGCCACAGCTTCAACTAAGGTGGCGTGACCTCCAATGCGATTTTCAGTTAAACAGGCAACAGCAACAACATTAATTGTGGGTTTAATTTTAGCAATGGCTAATAATGTTGAACAAACAATTGCTGCTCCCGACATATCAAATTTCATATTAATCATTGAAGCTGCTGGTTTTAATGAATAACCACCAGAATCAAAGGTAATTCCTTTGCCCACTAAACCAATTTTTTCTTTGCTATTAGGATTTCCTGTGTATTCAATTATCACAACTCGGGGGTCGTTGTGGCTACCATTAGCAACAGCTAGTAAAAGACCCATTTTATTTTCAATAATTGCTTTTTTATCTAAAATAGTAATTTTAACATTATCAATGTCTTCAAAAACTTTTTGAATATCTTGAGCAAAGATTTCTGGGTACATTAAGTTTGGCGGTGTATCTTGTAAGTTTCTTGTTAAATTAACACTATCTAGTTTAATTTGAGCAGTGTTAAAAATTTCGGTGCTATCACTAATATTAGTAATTAGATGATAGTTTGCTTTTTCTTGCTTTTTTTCTTGTTTATAAGATATTACTTGATGTTGGGTATATAAAATGGCTTCACTAATGGCTTGTAATGCCAATTGTTCATTAAAATCATCAGTTGTAAAACTAGCAACATCAATATTTAATTCCCGAGTGTTGGTACTGCTAAATTTTTTCATTCATTGCTGTAATTTACAAAATGTCATTTTCTTTTCTTTAAAGTAAACGAAAAGGATTTTTTCTGAGTCGATTAAGGTTGTATTTCCTTCAGATTTTTCAACGGTGTCCTTAATTGCTGCGCCTTCAAAAATCGCTTTTAAAGTTACAATGTTTTGTTGTGATTCTTTTGTTAAGTTAATCATATTTTTCCTCCTAATAATAAAATTATATAAATTATAACATTTTTGATTGCACAAATGCCGTAATATATTGATATAATCATAAAATAGATTAATAAGGGAAGAGGATACAACTAATGAAACGAATTAATGCTGATAAGAAGTATCAATGAGATTTAAGTTATTTATTTACTAGTGATGATGAATGAACGAAGGCGTTACAAAATTATATTAGTCATTATGGTAAATTGTATAATTTAAAAGGGAAATTACATCAACAAGAAAATTTTAAGCAATATATTTTATTGTCAGAGGCGGGAGAAATTTTAGGTGCAAAACTTTCGCAATATTTACATTATGGTAGTTTAGATACTACTGATGAACGATTTATTAATTTAAGTAATTTAATGATGAATGAGTCATTAAAAATTCAAACTAAGATGTCATTTGTTGAACCAGAATTAAAACAAATTGGTGCGGAAAAAATTATGCAAATGTTAGCAAATGATGCGGAATTAAAAAATTTTGAATATGATTTTCGGTCATTTTTTGAAAAAGTAAAATATTTATTAACAGAAGAACAAGAGGAATTATTAAACAATGTTGCTAAAACGCGAAGTACTAGTTATCAACTTTATGATTTATTAGCATATGCTGATAAGGAAAAACAATATCTTGATTATGATGGTGAAAAACAGGAATTAACAGAATCATTAGCAACTTCAATAGCACAATTATCGCGTCCCAAAGAAGATCAAAAATTACGACGAGAAACTAGTATCTTATTAAACAAACATTTAATTACAAAGAAGCATTCATTAGCTAAAGTGTATGAAGATATTATTCAATATAGTGTTGAAGAAGTTAAATTAAGAAACTATGAAAGTTCATTGCAAGCATCATTATTAGGTGATAAAGTATTGCCAGATATGTATTTAACTTTATTAGAAGTTGGAAAAGCATATATTCATTTATATCGGCGTTTTATTAAAATTAAACAAAAATATTTTCAATTAGATAAATTTTATGCAACTGATAGTCATTTATTAATGAATAAAACAGAAAATAATAAGTATACTGTGGTGCAAGGGATTGCAATGGTAAAAGCAGCTTTTCAGCCATTGGGAGCAGAATATTTAACGATGTTAGATATCGCTTTATTACCAGGGCGAATTGATTATTTTGAAGACACTAACAAACGCAGTGGGGCATATTCGTCATCAGGTAAAGGTGTTGAACCAATTATTTTAATGAATTGAGATGATTCATTAAGATCTGTTGCTACCTTAGCACATGAATTAGGTCATTCCGTGCATACATTATTTTCTAATAAATATCAACCGCCTAATTTAGCACAATATCCGATTATTTTAGCAGAAGTGGCATCAACTTTTAATGAGCATCTTTTATTTAAATATCTGTATACGCAAGCTAAAGAAAAAGATGAACAAATTTATTTATTGGAAACAAGAATTAATGATTTAATGGCTACTTTCTTTCGTCAAATTCAGTTTGCTAAGTTTGAATGGGAAGCTCATAAAATAGTTGAACAAGAGCAGCCGATTAATGCTAGTATTTTAGCAAAATTGTTTAAAGATGTTTCAATTGAGTATGGTTATGATGTTTATGATGAAATTGCTGATGATGGCATTTATGCTTGACCGCGAATTTTACATTTCTTTAATTCCCCTTATTATGTTTATAAATATGCTACTTCGGTGACAACTTCGTTTAAGTTATATGATGATTTTGAAAAGGGCAATAAAGATAACATTTTGAATTTTCTTAAAGCAGGGGATCATAAAGAACCAATGTTAATTTTGCAAGATGTTGGTATTGATTTAGCACTGGAAGCAACCTATGTGCCGTTAATGGAGCATTTGGAGCAACTATTGGATGAATTGGAAAAATTATTACAGCTTTTAAAATAACAACTAAATTAACTTGTATAAAAGATGTTAAAAGTCAGAAGTAAACTTCTGACTTTTTTAAATTAGTTTTTAAAATGGGTCACAATGTCATTTTTAGAAAATAGTTTCAATGGAAATCATTTAATTTTAGATATAATAATGTCATTATAAGTTTAAGAAAAATATTTATATTTTAAGGAGTTGATAGTTTTTGAATTTATCAAGGAAAGTTTAAAAAATGTAAGTAATTAAAAATAGAGAGGTAGTTGCTAAATGCTTAGTCTAAAATCAGGAGAGAGACTTATACAAAAACCAGTTTTTTTAAAAATATTTTATTTAAAACTAGCAATATATTTATTATATGCCAAATTGTAAAGTTAAGTGCAACTAAATTATTTTTCTAACCAAATATTCGATTGGCGAAAGATAATTTAGTATTTTTCTTGGTCTTTGGTTTAAAGACAATATAAATTTATGAACTGCATTTTTATTAGTGTTTGAAAAATTAAATTTTTTAGGAAATTTTTCTCTAATTAAACCATTAGTATTTTCATTAGTACCTCTTTGTCAAGGTGAATATGTATCAGCAAAATAAATTTTCACATTTAAATTTTTTTCAAGTTGTTGTCAATTAGCAAATTCTTTACCTCTATCAAATGTTATAGTCTTAACAAGATTATTTGGAAGAATTGATAAATAATGACTAATATTTTTGTTAATAACTTTAGTAGTTCTATTTTCAACTAATATTGCTAAAGTAAATCTTGATGTTCTTTCAACTAAAGTTATTAAACATGATTTACTTTTACCTCGTGATGATACTACAGTATCACCTTCTCAATGGCTAAGAGTTATGCGATTATTAACATTTCGTTCTTTAATGGATTTACCATTAAATTTACCCCGATTTTCTTGAGATTTTCGTTTCTTACCTTTTCTTCTTAAATTTTTACTAGTAACCTTTTCAAGTAATTCAGAATAAATTCAATTGTAAATTGTTTTAAAACTAATAATTCATTCTTGATGAAAATTTTTAATTCTGCCATAAATTTGTTCAGGCGATCAACCTAATAATAATTTTTGTTGTACATATTTTACTAATTCTCTATTTTTAAATTTATGAAAATAAACATGTAATTGTTTTCTATTTTCTGCTTTATTTTGTGCAATTAATGAAAAATAATGATTATTATCTTTATTTCTATTAACTTCTCGATTAATAGTACTAATACTTCGATTAAGATTTTTAGCTATTTCACTAATTTTTACTTTAAATTTCAATTGATTCTCAATATAAATTCTTTCATCTATGCCAAGATGTTTGTATCCCATATAAAAACTCCTTAAATTTACTTTTTCTAAAATAAACTTAGCATCATGAAATTTTTATATGAAATCTTTTGCAATTTTATTTACTTGCACTTACAAGTATAATTCAGCATTAATAAAAATTCACGAAAGGGATTTGATTAATATGAAAAAATTACTAGGAATTTTAGGAACAATAACAATATCCGGAAGCGGAATGGCGGGACTTGTTGGAAACGTTCCAGCAAAAATTAAAGAAAATAATAATTTACAAAACTTAATTCGTGTTAAAAGAGGTATTTTTGACGATATATTAAGTGGAGTTAAAACTGTTGGGAGAAAGGCTGTAGAAATGGATAGAGATGTTAGACAAGCAGTTCAAAACAAAGCAATAGAGGTTTTAGAAAGCGGAAAATTAGGACCTGCCGGAGAAATTGGCTCTGCTGGTGCTAAAAAAGTTAAAGAATTATGAGATAGTTACGACGCATGAAAATTAAGAGTGCTAAGTTAAGGTAAATATATTTGTTTAAATGCATTAAGTTGGAAATAATATATATATTATTTCCAACTTTTTTAAATTTTTTTTAAAAATCTTTGTAGTATTTGAAAAGGAGTTTTGTTATTTAATGATTTGTGGTGAACGAATTGGAGTGGTTTCATGGATAACTCCATTCTTTGAAAGAAAGGTTGTAAAAGGCCTTTCTTTTACTTTGTATGCTTTTTTATTGCTTCAATTAGTAGTGGTAAATTCCGGAGCATTATCAGTGCGAAGGCGTTTAATGCTTATGCCACAAGTTCACCAAAATCTTTTATTGCTCTTTGCACGGCGTTAATTGCGTTATTAGTTCCTAAACTATCATAAACATAGCCAAATACTATGCGTGTCATTTCGTCAATGAAATCATAAATATAATATTTTTTATCAACCGGAAAATTTGTTGTAGTAATAATTTTAGCATCCATTTGTAAAAGGCCAATCTCGGAAACTTCATAACGCTTAAAATGGCGTTTAGTTTGTTTGATTTGTTGTTTTAATTCTTTTCAACGAGGGTCAGATTTAATTCACCGATAAAAAGTTTTGATGTTTTTAGGAACTTCTGAATTTTTAATATCGTGAAAACCAATTTTTAAATTGTTAAATAAAGACCACATTCCGCCGACTTGAAGATTTTTGTAATCAAAATATAAATCACATCTGCCACCACGAACATTAAAAGAAAACCGTATTACAAAAAATACGATTTTCAAGAATGGTTATTAAATTACTAAAGTTAATAAGGCATTTCGGCAGAAAATGAATTTAAATAAAATATACCTTCTGATTCATAAATAGAAATTTTAAATTTAACTAAGCTATCAACAACATAAGCATTACTTGAATATGTACCATTATTACGATAAAAATTATTAACTTCATCATAAACATTGGATTTTTCTTTAACCAATAAAATAAGGCTAGGATTTGGAAAATAACCACCCCCAACATTTCTTGGAATATCATACGGAATATTTAAACCCTGATTCTTAACTTGTAAGAGATTAGAATTAAAATTATTTTGAAAATAAGGATTATAAATAAAAGCACTCTGTTTAATGCTAGCAAACTCTAATTCACAACTATTACCACATTGACTGGGGTTTGTAGCTCGTTTTTGTCGTTTCATAAAGGATTGTTCCATATTGGGTTTTGGTAATTGTTTTGTATCAATGAAGGCACCTATAGGGACTAAACCAATAAAAGCGATAACTAACCATGACATAAATTTATACATGTTTATTTGTCCTTTCTCCTATGTTTAAGTCCTTAAAATTAAATATATTGTTGATAAAATGCAAATCGTTCCTAAAATTTGGAAAATTGGATGTTGAGAAAATAACCTTATCATTGGTTTAAATAAATCTAAAATTTTAATATTATTTGATAGAACTTTATTAAAATATTCTAAACCCTCACGCACATAGGCTCATAAACCTAAAAAGTCATTTAAAGCAAAAATAGAAAAAACAGCAACAAGAATAAATAAAATTATCAATTTAAACATTTTAAAAACCTACCTTTTTATTCGTCGTCCATGTTGGTTAACTCTCGGTCTATTTTTAGGACTATTACCACTGAATTTCTTAATTGGACCACTAGATGATTTTTTCTTAGCTCCTCAATTAGCAACTGATTTTTGATATTTTTTACGAAAACCAACTTTTGGTCGTTCAATATGAATACCTAAAATACCACCAATTACAAGATTTATTACAAGCATAATTAGCGGAAAAATAATAATGCGAATATCTGTTCCAGGAATGGTTAAAGTTCAAATTAAATCAAAAACTTTATAAAGCATATCGCCAATCAAACTAGCCATTTTTTCTAAGTTTTCCATCTTTTAAACTCCTTTACTTATTTTTCTTATTTAGATTATTTTTTAACTTAGTAAGTATCTTACTAAATTTTTCCATTTTTAAATATTCTAATGCTTCAATATCCATCACATTATCATTTCAAAATTTATGCTGATAATTATCATTCAAAGCACGATTACTTAATTCACGCAAGAATGATAAATATTTATTATCATAAAGGTTTAAAATTGACATCGGAATTTTCAATTTAAAGAAATAAATGTCTAATTCCGGAATGCTACGATACTTGATTTTGCGACCTTTTTTATCATTTTTAGCATTAATCAGAGTTAATCGTCATTGTTCGTATTCGCTTACTGATTTAAAAGTGCCGTAAATAACTTGTAAATAGGGCCGGAAAATACTAACTGGTTTTTTTCTAATACCAACAATTATTGAATTCGCAATATCACGAACTTTAACTCATATATGTTCAGCTCGTTGTCCGCTTGCTAATATGATAGGGGTAAATTGGCGAGCCGAAGCGAAATATTCTTGTAAACCTTGGGTTACTCTATCATTTTCTTTATAATCAGTTCCTTCTAAAAATAAGTTAGTTTCATCTCATAACAGTAAATGCTTTTCATCTAAAATTGGATAATTATAATCTAAAAGTGACATATGCCCTAATGAAAGCATTTGTTTATCTGTAATCGGAAAAGTAGAAATCGTTTTTCAACCACTTAATAAGTAAGAAGCTAAAACCATTAAAGCGGTTTTTCCAGTTCCTAAAGCACCAATTACTAAATTTAAAGGTGAATTTAATAAGAAATTAATAAAACTTCGACGAGCAAAGAAATGAGAAATTTTAGTATATAAAATATACAAAGCAATTAATAAATAAATAATATCAAATAACATTCGTCAACTTTGGGGATTATAATAATGCAAAATCGCACCATAAAATCACGCAATAATAAATAAAGTGCGATTTAAAGTCACAAAATCATATAATCTTAAATTTATTTTTTTAAACAATAGCATCACTTAAATCACACTTTCTTTATTTTTATTACTATCTGCCGGGCATTAATTTTTCAAACATTTTGAAAGCGATTAAAAATAAACCAATAATCACACCAAGCAAGAAAACTCAATATGTAGCAAAGAAATTAACGACATTTGGCATATTACCACCAATAATATCAGTTCAAATATTACCGAACGCTGTAATTAATGCTTTTCATAAGTTAGTAACCGCTTGTTCGCCAGTAATTTTTGCTGGTACATCGGCTAAGAAAGTTCCAATCATATAATCACCCCCCTTCTAAACGAAATATGATTTAACCTTATAAAATAAAATAACCATAAATAAGATAATGAATACTAATACCATTCAAAAGGCAATATTCGCTATTAAAAGTCAAAGTAGTTCTTTGGTTAAATCAATTTCTTTACCAGAAACTCACGCCGGAATAATTTTAATTTGAATAAATAAATCTCAAAAATACAATTTTGTCATTTCTCAATTTAAATCTTTTCAAGCAACTAAAAACATAATAATTACCGCTTAAAAGGTCAAAAGAGTAGAAAAATAATTGCTGAGAAGAGCATTACAATTATTAAAATTGAAAACAAAAATACAACTTGGGGTGGTAAATCAGCAGTTGGATAAATTAATTCAATTAATTCAATAATTATTTTTTTAAACATTTTCTAAACCTACTTTTTAATTTCTTTTTCATCTTGTTCTAACAAATTTCGTTTAAACTTTGCAATAAATATTCGTTGTGAATAAGTAAAATCTTTTGGTAGCTGTTTTGCTTCACTACCATATTTCTTTTTATCTTTAAAAAATCGATAAATATTAACCGCAATATAGTATGCTAGTAATAATGTTAAAATCGTAAAAAACACTAATCCAAAAATACTCATTTTTCTTTTCTCCTTAATTTTTTAATATGCAATATCAACACAAAGTCAATTATCACCGACTAAATCAGTTCTAACAGATTCAACTGCAGATTTAGACGCTCAAATTTTTTGTTCTAATCCAGTTTTTTTATTAATAGAATATATAAACTTTCGACAATAATTTTTAGGTGGTTCATCCACACTAACTCACATTTTCATTTCTAAAACTCCAAAACTATTTTTTTACTACATCAAATCAAAAAATTGCAATAACTTAGTTAAATAACTCAACTCATCCATAACTGGCGGGCGGAGCATACGCTTTCCGCACCGCTTCGCAACTATAAACATCAACCAAGATTTTTTTTTACCTCTATTCTTAATGCGCCTTAAAACACCTTTAAAATTAATTTTTAAAATAATTAAAACTTATATCCTTTTTATCGTTCTCTTTTTCAGCAATAAAAAAATTTAACAATTCTTGTCCTATAATCAAATTAGACTCTTGCTCTTTTTTATTAACTGAAACCAACTGATACTCACCATTTCTAATTATTCCAATACAAATAGAATTTTCATATTTGCCTTTATAAACAAATCGTTTTGAAAATCAAATACCAATAGGATTACTAAATCACGGAATTTCTGGTGCTTTAATAAGAATTGCGTTTTGTGTTTCTTTTAAAAGATATTTTTTAGTATTTAAAAAAATATTTTCAATATTTCTCATATACATACCATCCTTACAATATTTAGTTATATTAAACTAAGTTAAATATTTATTTTTTTAAACATTTATGTTTAACAAAATTTGTTAGTAAACGAAGTTTACTAATTAACTTAGTTTATTACTAACAAGGCACAAAAAAAATACAAGGCATAACTAAAAATAATAAATATTAATTTAACCTTATATTTCTTGTAATAAATAAATGAGCTCGTATTTATTTATTAATTAACAGCAAGTTTGTAGAAACCAAAATCTTGTCATATGTATATGGTTTCTACATTTTTAACAATGGTGCTATTGACAATGATATATAAAAATTATTTGCGATATCGCTTTTTTGCTTTATCAGTGCTAGTTCTAAATGTATGTAACATTGGTAATGACTATTCTTTTGGTATTAGTTAAGGGGGATTTCTATGTAAAAAAGACAACAGGGTTACTTTTAACTTCAATCATAAGTTTATTAATTTATTTGCCAGCATTAACTCTTAATATTGCGTATTTACAATTAAAAGATAAATAAAATTATTTAATAGTTGGAAGGACATGAATAATTTTATGTTGGGGGGAAAAATTATTATTAATTATTATTTTGCCAGTCTTTATGAATCATATTCCTAATATGAAACCAGTATTTAATTCTAATTTAAAAAAAGAAAATAAAAATTTAACTTGAAAAAGTATTGAGACTTTAAGAAATGATTTATTTTATGAAATGCTGAATTATACTTGTAAGTGCAAGTAAATAAAATTGCAAAAGATTTCATATAAAAATTTCATGATGCTAAGTTTATTTTAGAAAAAGTAAATTTAAGGAGTTCTTATATGGGATACAAACATCTTGGCATAGATGAAAGAATTTATATTGAGAATCAATTGAAATTTAAAGTAAAAATTAGTGAAATAGCTAAAAATCTTAATCGAAGTATTAGTACTATTAATCGAGAAGTTAATAGAAATAAAGATAATAATCATTATTTTTCATTAATTGCACAAAATAAAGCAGAAAATAGAAAACAATTACATGTTTATTTTCATAAATTTAAAAATAGAGAATTAGTAAAATATGTACAACAAAAATTATTATTAGGTTGATCGCCTGAACAAATTTATGGCAGAATTAAAAATTTTCATCAAGAATGAATTATTAGTTTTAAAACAATTTACAATTGAATTTATTCTGGATTACTTGAAAAGGTTACTAGTAAAAATTTAAGAAGAAAAGGTAAGAAACGAAAATCTCAAGAAAATCGGGGTAAATTTAATGGTAAATCCATTAAAGAACGAAATGTTAATAATCGCATAACTCTTGGCCATTGAGAAGGTGATACTGTAGTATCATCACGAGGTAAAAGTAAATCATGTTTAATAACTTTAGTTGAAAGAACATCAAGATTTACTTTAGCAATATTAGTTGAAAATAGAACTACTAAAGTTATTAACAAAAATATTAGTCATTATTTATCAATTCTTCCAAATAATCTTGTTAAGACTATAACATTTGATAGGGGTAAAGAATTTGCTAATTGACAACAACTTGAAAAAAATTTAAATGTGAAAATTTATTTTGCTGATGCATATTCACCTTGACAAAGAGGTACTAATGAAAATACTAATGGTTTAATTAGAGAAAAATTTCCTAAAAAATTTAATTTTTCAAACACTACTAAAAATGCAGTTCATAAATTTATATTGTCTTTAAACCAAAGACCAAGAAAAATACTAAATTATCTTTCGCCAATCGAATATTTGGTTAGAAAAATAATTTAGTTGCACTTAACTTTACAATTTGGCAAAATAAGTTGGATACCAATAGTAAAGAATTACTACGACAATCTTATTATTATAAATTAATCAGTAATCAAGATTTAATTGAATTTTCTGAGATTAATAATTTTGTTAATCAACTTATCCAAATAGATGTTTTAATAAAACAGTTTCAGGTAAATAATCAATTATTTATTGCACCGGATATGAATATTATTAAAAATCCCTATTGCATTTGAAAAGATGAAATTGGTGAACCATTAATAAATGAGTTTGATGAAAGTATTGTTAAAATGTTAATGGCTAACGAGATTCGTTATTTAGATCGCAAAATTATAACTAAAACAAATTGAGATGGTTATTGAACTACAGCATATTATTATAATTTTTATATTAATAATTGTGATTTGCTGATATATTATATATTTCAAACTGGTAATTTTGATGATTTATCTTTTATCCAAGAAGAGGCATTGTTTTCAAGAATTAAAACTTTAAAAAATTTCAATTATTGAGAATTAATTGATAATTCTGATAGCTATGTGAAAGAAATTGTTAAAAAAACATTAGGGGGATTATTAACGATTGTTAATTATTTACCAATTCCTGGGAAACTATTTATTAGTGCCTTAAAAGGTGTATTTTTTGCTTATAGTGCTTTAGATAAAATGGATAAAAAAAATTATTTATATTATGTTTGAGGTTCATTATTTATAAGTCAAAAAAAGTTAGATATTTTAAAATATATGATTACTGCTAGTAATAATTTTAATAACGGGATTAATGTTTTTTGACGACAAGGTTGACTAGATGATCAAAGTTTAATTGTTAAACAAATGGGTCCGAGTGAAAAGCATATTAAAACATATAATAAACATGATATTGTAAAAGTTCGTTATACTGATTGTACAAAGCAGTTAATATCAAATCGTTCACGATGAAGATGTTATGATACTTGAACAAATTCGTGGGATGAAGGTAACGGTTTATATCCGTTTTTGTAAAAACTAAAAATGTAGAATTATGAACATCAACATAATTCTACATTTTTTATTTATTTACTTTCTTTTGTTTCTTTTCTTCTGCTTTTTCTTTTTCTCGTTGGTGATAAGAATAGTGAGCTGATTCAGCATATCGTAAGATTGGCTTTTCCAGAATTAACATTACACCAAAGGTGATGAGATATTTTACAAAAATGAAAACCCCATAAATGCCATAAAAAATTAGCATTTGTGTTTTTAGTGGTTGCTTGGATATTTCTTTGATTGGGTCATGAAGAGAAAAATTCTTACATTTATTAATTATTATTATTGGATTTATTGTCATTGGATGAGTGTGTGTATGAAAACCTAAAGCATCAGCAGCTCACAATTGAGCATTTACAGCAGCAAATAGTGCAGTTGCTAAACAACAAATAAGAATACTGGTGCATTTAGTATAAATGTTTTCTTTGTGAAATAATCTTTTCCATATTCAGTTTAATAGAAAATATAGTCCAATAACAAGAGCATTTAACATCATTCCCATTGTGGCACTAACAACAATATTACCGTGAGCAATGTGGTGGGGAATTATCATATGTAATCAAGGTTTAATTGCACCAATTAGCATTGCAAATCAAGGACCAATTAATGGAATAACTAATAAAATTAGGGTATCACCAATTTCAAAGTTGGCTGCTGGTAAGTTAGGTAAGGGAATAGGAATTTCTAGCATTGATAATGCTAGTGCTAGTGCTAATGCCATTGATGAAATGGTAATTTTAAATATAATATGTTTTTCTTTGAGCATATTTTTCTCCATAATATTAATTGATAATAATTTTTAGTACTAATTATTTATAATAATTATAAATTGGATAATATGTATTGTCAATTAAAATTGGTGTAATGGTCGCGTTTAGTTTTCTTAGGTATTTTTTAAAAAAGAAAAAATAGTCATTTACTATAAATTATTTCAATATGCAAATTAAGTATATATTTCTTATGTATGATTTTTGTTGTAAAAAATTATTTTAATGTTGTTTTTATAAGCCAAATTGTAAAGTTAAGTGCAACTAAATTATTTTTCTAACCAAATATTCGATTGGCGAAAGATAATTTAGTATTTTTCTTGGTCTTTGGTTTAAAGACAATATAAATTTATGAACTGCATTTTTAGTAGTGTTTGAAAAATTAAATTTTTTAGGAAATTTTTCTCTAATTAAACCATTAGTATTTTCATTAGTACCTCTTTGTCAAGGTGAATATGCATCAGCAAAATAAATTTTCACATTTAAATTTTTTTCAAGTTGTTGTCAATTAGCAAATTCTTTACCCCTATCAAATGTTATAGTCTTAACAAGATTATTTGGAAGAATTGATAAATAATGACTAATATTTTTGTTAATAACTTTAGTAGTTCTATTTTCAACTAATATTGCTAAAGTAAATCTTGATGTTCTTTCAACTAAAGTTATTAAACATGATTTACTTTTACCTCGTGATGATACTACAGTATCACCTTCTCAATGGCCAAGAGTTATGCGATTATTAACATTTCGTTCTTTAATGGATTTACCATTAAATTTACCCCGATTTTCTTGAGATTTTCGTTTCTTACCTTTTCTTCTTAAATTTTTACTAGTAACCTTTTCAAGTAATCCAGAATAAATTCAATTGTAAATTGTTTTAAAACTAATAATTCATTCTTGATGAAAATTTTTAATTCTGCCATAAATTTGTTCAGGCGATCAACCTAATAATAATTTTTGTTGTACATATTTTACTAATTCTCTATTTTTAAATTTATGAAAATAAACATGTAATTGTTTTCTATTTTCTGCTTTATTTTGTGCAATTAATGAAAAATAATGATTATTATCTTTATTTCTATTAACTTCTCGATTAATAGTACTAATACTTCGATTAAGATTTTTAGCTATTTCACTAATTTTTACTTTAAATTTCAATTGATTCTCAATATAAATTCTTTCATCTATGCCAAGATGTTTGTATCCCATATAAAAACTCCTTAAATTTACTTTTTCTAAAATAAACTTAGCATCATGAAATTTTTATATGAAATCTTTTGCAATTTTATTTACTTGCACTTACAAGTATAATTCAGCAATTTTATTTACTTGCACTTACAAGTATAATTCAGCATAAGCATTTTACTTAGTTTTTATAACCTTTTATTAAGAATATGTTTGTTAATATTAAATATTTTGTTTTATTAATTATTTTTCAAGTAAAAAGGTAATAAATTTTTAGTTGCTTTTCTTTCAAAATTATTCAAATCTTTACCCACCTAACAAAACTTTATGCGCCCTGGTGAATAATTGGCGAGGGTAGTAGGACTTGAACCCACAACATTTAGTTTTGGAGACTAACGTTCTACCATTGAACTATACCCTCAATGTTATATTTTAATTATAAAGGAGTTTTAATTAATTTTTTAATTAATCTATATATTTTATTTATTGAGTAATTAAAAATTACGCTAAGAATATAATTCTTAGCGTAATGTGACAACATTATTTAAATATTAAAATTTAATGATATTTTTAAGACTTTTAATCTCTTTATTAATTTCATTAATGAACTTTTCATAATCTTTTATTTGTGTATTGATATTTTCATCATCAATTAATGTTTCTATCTCATAGGTAATGTTAAATCAAAAGCTTTTTTGATAGAAATATTCTTTATGGTTAACATGCCCAGCAGAAAAGAATTCATCCATCGATTGATCTTTGCCTCAATCTAAATCGCCAGAATAGGCATTAGTTCAAACATAACCAGTACCTTCATAATTAAGGATAGCATTTCATGTTACTGTAAAAGCTTTTTGTTGTTGAAAATGATTTTTAATGATGTTTAGTTGTTTAATACCTTGACTAGTTTCTTGACTTCAAATATTTTCATAATGGATAGAATCTTTATTGGTATTATAACCAACATTTACTTCTTTGATTTTAATTGAATCCATTTTGATATTTGGTGCTTTTAATTGAGGGATATTGATATCAATGATTCTTTTTTCGTTGTTACTTTTATAATATATTTGTTTTTCGTTTTCATCATATCAATAGTTAATAAATTCATTTTTTCCGATATGAGTTACTTTCTCATACTTACCTGAATTTTCTTTAAGTTTTTTATTAAGATCAGTAATTATTTTTTCATAATCTAATTTTTGTTGCTTAATTTGATTATAACGATTACTATCAAAAATAACTTTTATGTAAGGTAATTGGTAATCAACAAATTCATTATCATCATTAAACTTTAAGGTTATTTTTGATTTTACAATAAAGTTTTCTTGAATTTCTTGGTTTCAATCAAATAATTCTTCGTTATGAAAAAAATTACCTGCTGAAAGAAGTTTGTGCGGATCTATAGTTGCTCGGCTGTTATCTAGTAGGTTATTAAATTTTATTTGTATTATCCTTTCAGCAGTGTTTTGAAGTTCACTAATTTTGGTTTCACCTTTCGCAAAGTTATATGGTAGGGAATTTTTTTCATTATAATTTTCAATAAGTTTTTGAATTTTCAATACATTTCTTTTTCTAATTCTTTATTTTTATCTCTTAATTTTTCTTTTTCTTCTTCGGTTGTATTCTTATCGTTTATTAATTTATGGTTTTCTGTTATTAGTTCATCTCTTATTACTATTAATTTATTTTTTTCTGCTATTATTTTTTCTTTTTCTTTTATTAATTGATTTTTTTCTGCTATTATTTTTTTTCTTTTAATCATTTATTTTCGGTATCTTTATTATTAAAGTATCCGATTCATTCGTTGATAAAAGAACTTACTTGATTAATTTTTACTTCAAAATCTGAGAGTTCAGTTTCATCGGTTCAAAAATCTTTATTTGTAATATTAGCGTTTTTACTAGTAAAGTTAAGTTTATCGTAAGCATTAAAATCATTTTGATATTTATTAAATAGTTTTAAGAAAATTTCTTCAATTTGGTTAAAATTATCTTTAATTGCTTTAAAATATTGGTTTCTTTTTTGTTGTAATTCATCTTCTGATATTTCTGAAGCGGTTAGTTGATATTCAGTATTGTCAGTAGAACTAATAATATGTTTAACTGACATCAAAGCGTTAATTAAGTCAACTTTAACTTTTTCAATTTTCTTAAAATTGTTTATTACTGTTGCGTCTTTGATATTATTTAAGAATTTTTTAAAATTTTCTAAATTTTTTTTAATTTGTTGGTAATTTTCATCACTAATTTTGTGGTCAAAGGTATCAACAATTTCTGAAAATAAACTATGATTTTGTTTATTATATTTCATCATTGTATCTCTGATTTTTTCTAATAGAGGGGCAATACTAATCTTATCTAAATTGGTTTGCGTGCTAGCAATTTTATCTAAAATATATTGTTGTAGTTCTTGGGTTAAATCGTTCATTGCTTTACTGTCATCATTTCCATAACCGGTGTTAGAACTAATTATATTTAATAATCTTGTACATACTTTATCTCAGTTAGAAAGTGCTATGAGATATAAATTTAGCAGTTCTTTTTGATAGTTGTGGGGCATTTGTGGATTTTTAATAAATTCGCGATTTATTTCTAATTCAATATCATTAATACGGTTTGTTAGACCTTTAATTACTTCTTGGTAGGCGTCTACTCTTTGTTGTAAACCATATTGGGTATTATTTAAAGTAGCTTCAGCCGAGTCAATGAATGAATTACTAATTTCATGGACTTTCTTTTCAATTAGTCGTTTAATATTTAAATTAAACCCTGTTAGTACTTCTAATAATTCACTAATTTTATGACTGCTTTTTTCAATTTTTTTAATTTCATTTTGAACAAAATGTGATTTTTTAGGAAGAAAAGCATTTTGATGTTGACCTTCTTTTTGATATGTAGAAATTTCTTTTTCCGTTCATATAAATAAGTCCTCTAAATTTCAAGCAGTGTTTAAAAATAAATTAAGGATATTTATTTGTTGACTTTTTGTAATATCAAGATTTTCATAAATATCTTGATGAACGATAGTTTGTAAATGCTGTAATGGTTTTACATAATTAGTTTCAAAATGTAATTCAAAGGAATTTTCTTGAAAAAATATTGAATCGGCATTTTTTACAAAATCTAAAAATGATGCTTTAAAATGAGTCATATTATTGCTGAGAGAATTTAATGAATTGCAAAAACTTGCTAATATTTTTGTTAGTATCTCATTCAAATTCGGTGTCACAAATACTAGGTTCTGTTTTAACTATTGATAAGTCTGAGTTCATAGTTATACCTCCGGCGTAATTTAAATTTTTAGTACTGTTACTAAAAATTTATCTTTGATGACATCACTCCAAACTTAGTTGATTTAAAATTATTATAGCAGATATTTTTTTTCATTAACAAAATCACTTTTAGACTTTTTTGAAAATAAATAATTTGGGTTATTTCTTTAAGGATATTTTGATAATAACTTTACACATTCGCAATAACTCTATAAGAGTTGTAACAGTTAAATATAATTTTAGTTCCCTTGTTAATGAGAAAAGATTTAAAAATTATTTATATGCCAAATTGTAAAGTTAAGTGCAACTAAATTATTTTTCTAACCAAATATTCGATTGGCGAAAGATAATTTAGTATTTTTCTTGGTCTTTGGTTTAAAGACAATATAAATTTATGAACTGCATTTTTAGTAGTGTTTGAAAAATTAAATTTTTTAGGAAATTTTTCTCTAATTAAACCATTAGTATTTTCATTAGTACCTCTTTGTCAAGGTGAATATGCATCAGCAAAATAAATTTTCACATTTAAATTTTTTTCAAGTTGTTGTCAATTAGCAAATTCTTTACCCCTATCAAATGTTATAGTCTTAACAAGATTATTTGGAAGAATTGATAAATAATGACTAATATTTTTGTTAATAACTTTAGTAGTTCTATTTTCAACTAATATTGCTAAAGTAAATCTTGATGTTCTTTCAACTAAAGTTATTAAACATGATTTACTTTTACCTCGTGATGATACTACAGTATCACCTTCTCAATGGCCAAGAGTTATGCGATTATTAACATTTCGTTCTTTAATGGATTTACCATTAAATTTACCCCGATTTTCTTGAGATTTTCGTTTCTTACCTTTTCTTTTTAAATTTTTACTAGTAACCTTTTCAAGTAATCCAGAATAAATTCAATTGTAAATTGTTTTAAAACTAATAATTCATTCTTGATGAAAATTTTTAATTCTGCCATAAATTTGTTCAGGCGATCAACCTAATAATAATTTTTGTTGTACATATTTTACTAATTCTCTATTTTTAAATTTATGAAAATAAACATGTAATTGTTTTCTATTTTCTGCTTTATTTTGTGCAATTAATGAAAAATAATGATTATTATCTTTATTTCTATTAACTTCTCGATTAATAGTACTAATACTTCGATTAAGATTTTTAGCTATTTCACTAATTTTTACTTTAAATTTCAATTGATTCTCAATATAAATTCTTTCATCTATGCCAAGATGTTTGTATCCCATATAAAAACTCCTTAAATTTACTTTTTCTAAAATAAACTTAGCATCATGAAATTTTTATATGAAATCTTTTGCAATTTTATTTACTTGCACTTACAAGTATAATTCAGCAAACTAATAATTCATTCTTGATGAAAATTTTTAATTCTGCCATAAATTTGTTCAGGCGATCAACCTAATAGTAATTTTTGTTGTACATATTTTACTAATTCTCTATTTTTAAATTTATGAAAATAAACATGTAATTGTTTTCTATTTTCTGCTTTATTTTGTGCAATTAATGAAAAATAATGATTATTATCTTTATTTCTATTAACTTCTCGATTAATAGTACTAATACTTCGATTAAGATTTTTAGCTATTTCACTAATTTTTACTTTAAATTTCAATTGATTCTCAATATAAATTCTTTCATCTATGCCAAGATGTTTGTATCCCATATAAAAACTCCTTAAATTTACTTTTTCTAAAATAAACTTAGCATCATGAAATTTTTATATGAAATCTTTTGCAATTTTATTTACTTGCACTTACAAGTATAATTCAGCATAATTAAATCAAATTTATTTTAAAAAGGAGAGGATACTAATGGATTTAGATGAAAAAATTTTACAAGTTTGAGATAATGCACTTTCTTGCTTTTGCTCTGTAAATGATTGTTTTAGTAACCATAAATTATGTGGTATTTGCCGAGATACAATACTTTATGTGGCTCATGAAAGCAATTAACCTAATAGTAGATATGCATGGAATGTGGATCATATCGTTCCGCTTTCTAGAGGAGGAAGCAACCATATTACAAATTTACAAGCTGTTCATATTGAGTGCAATTGCAATAAAAGAAACTACTAATAAACATAAATTTAACAAAATGGCTATCACAGCCATTTTTTAATTTGTTTTAATTAATTGAATGGAGAAAAAATGTGAAAGAAAAATTCAAAGAAAAAAATGAAAACTTATTTGTAAGGTAAGACAGAGATATTACACAACTATAATTTACAATTCACTAATGTTAAACATTAGTGAATTTGTGTAATAAGACTGTGTAATCAAGACATTTAAAATACTCCTTATTTATTGCACTTTTCTTAATTTTACATAATGAATACAAATTAAAAAATCAAAATATAATTTTATGACCTAATGTTGCTGAATGGATATTTTTAAAATGGTAAAAGCATATCGAATAAATATGAAAATAATTATGTATATTTTAGAAAAAAATTCATTATTTTCAGTTATAATAATTTTTGTGAAAATAAAAGTCTGATGAGTTATCTGATGAGTTAAATACTCATAGTTTCAATTAATTCTTAAATATAAGAATTAATTTTCAAAACATAATCTAATAACTCCAATAAACTTTACATGCTCAGCGTGTTGGTCGCGTTTAGTTTTCTTAGGTATTTTTTAAGCTGAATTATACTTGTAAGTGCAAGTAAATAAAATTGCAAAAGATTTCATATAAAAATTTCATGATGCTAAGTTTATTTTAGAAAAAGTAAATTTAAGGAGTTTTTATATGGGATACAAACATCTTGGCATAGATGAAAGAATTTATATTGAGAATCAATTGAAATTTAAAGTAAAAATTAGTGAAATAGCTAAAAATCTTAATCGAAGTATTAGTACTATTAATCGAGAAGTTAATAGAGCTGAATTATACTTGTAAGTGCAAGTAAATAAAATTGCAAAAGATTTCATATAAAAATTTCATGATGCTAAGTTTATTTTAGAAAAAGTAAATTTAAGGAGTTTTTATATGGGATACAAACATCTTGGCATAGATGAAAGAATTTATATTGAGAATCAATTGAAATTTAAAGTAAAAATTAGTGAAATAGCTAAAAATCTTAATCGAAGTATTAGTACTATTAATCGAGAAGTTAATAGAAATAAAGATAATAATCATTATTTTTCATTAATTGCACAAAATAAAGCAGAAAATAGAAAACAATTACATGTTTATTTTCATAAATTTAAAAATAGAGAATTAGTAAAATATGTACAACAAAAATTATTATTAGGTTGATCGCCTGAACAAATTTATGGCAGAATTAAAAATTTTCATCAAGAATGAATTATTAGTTTTAAAACAATTTACAATTGAATTTATTCTGGATTACTTGAAAAGGTTACTAGTAAAAATTTAAGAAGAAAAGGTAAGAAACGAAAATCTCAAGAAAATCGGGGTAAATTTAATGGTAAATCCATTAAAGAACGAAATGTTAATAATCGCATAACTCTTGGCCATTGAGAAGGTGATACTGTAGTATCATCACGAGGTAAAAGTAAATCATGTTTAATAACTTTAGTTGAAAGAACATCAAGATTTACTTTAGCAATATTAGTTGAAAATAGAACTACTAAAGTTATTAACAAAAATATTAGTCATTATTTATCAATTCTTCCAAATAATCTTGTTAAGACTATAACATTTGATAGGGGTAAAGAATTTACTAATTGACAACAACTTGAAAAAAATTTAAATGTGAAAATTTATTTTGCTGATGCATATTCACCTTGACAAAGAGGTACTAATGAAAATACTAATGGTTTAATTAGAGAAAAATTTCCTAAAAAATTTAATTTTTCAAACACTACTAAAAATGCAGTTCATAAATTTATATTGTCTTTAAACCAAAGACCAAGAAAAATACTAAATTATCTTTCGCCAATCGAATATTTGGTTAGAAAAATAATTTAGTTGCACTTAACTTTACAATTTGGCTTAAAAAAGAAAAAATAGTCATTTACTATAAATTATTTCAATATGCAAATTAAGTATATATTTCTTATGTATGATTTTTGTTGTAAAAAATTATTTTAATGTTGTTTTTATAAGCATTTTACTTAGTTTTTATAACCTTTTATTAAGAATATGTTTGTTAATATTAAATATTTTGTTTTATTAATTATTTTTCAAGTAAAAAGGTAATAAATTTTTAGTTGCTTTTCTTTCAAAATTATTCAAATCTTTACCCACCTAACAAAACTTTATGCGCCCCAGCGTGTTAAATATATTTGTAATTGCTAAGGAATAGTGTATAATATTTAATTGTGTATATTATATGTACCATTATTGATACGCCAAGAAGCGTTGTAGTAAAAGTAATTTTTAATTCAGGAAGGAGACCGTGTTATGGCTCAAAAAATTAGAATTCGTTTATGTGGTTATGATAGCAAAACTGTTGACCAGTCAATTTTTAAAATTGTTCAAGCAGCGCAATTGACGGGAGCAAAAGTTAAGGGACCGATTCCTTTGCCAACCAAAAGAGAAATTTATACTGTTTTACGATCTGTTCATAAACATAAAGATGCTCGTGAACAGTTTGAAATTCGAACTCATAATAGAATCGTTGATATTATTAATCCAACGCCAAAAACTGTAAATAGTTTATCAAGATTACAACTACCGAGTGGTGTGGATATTGAGATTAAATTAAATGCAATTACCTAGTCAACCTTTTAGAAATATATTTTAAAAGGCAATGATATACACAATAATGATAAGTTGGAAAGGACGGTAAAATTCTTATGAAAGGAATTTTAGGCAGAAAAATTGCTATGAGTCAGGTCTTTACTGTTGAAGGAAAGATAATTCCCGTAACAGTTATTGAAGTGCAACCTAATGTTGTTACTGATGTTAAAACAGCAGAAAAAAATGGTTATACTTCGTTGCAATTAGCGGTAGAAGATAAAAGAGCTAATTTAGTTAATAAACCATTGACAGGACATTTTAAAAGAGCTCAGACAACTCCGAAAAGGTTTAGTAAAGAGATTCGTGAAATGTCAGGGTTTAATATGGGAGATATTATTAATTGTGATATTTTCACTCCTGGTGAATTAGTGGATGTGCGAGCCATTAGCAAGGGTAAAGGCTTTGCAGGAGTTATTAAACGCCATAATTATTCAAGAGGGCCGATGGCTCATGGTTCTGGATTTCATCGTGAAATTGGTTCAATGGGTGCGATTGCTCCGAACCGAATTTTTAAAGGAAAAAAGATGCCAGGAAGAATGGGACATCAACAAGTTACAATGCAAAATTTGCAAGTAATTCATATTGATGTTGCTAAGAATGCGCTATTAGTTAAAGGTTCAATTCCAGGACCTAAAAAACAGTTTGTTGTTATTACTGAAGCGATTAAGGGCTTAAAAACAAAAACACCACCAAATTTAGTTAACAATCAACCACCTGTTGAAACTACTACAGTAGATGTTAGTAGCGTTGCCCCAGCAGCATAATTATTAAGGAGAAAAAATGATGAAGTTACAAGTATTAGATATTAATGGTAATGTTGTTAAAGATGTTAGTTTAAATGAGAAAGTTTGAAATATTACGCCTCATCAACAAGCAATGTTTGATGCGACAATTGCTCAACAAGCGTCTTGAAGACAGGGAACACATCAAACTAAAACTCGTGGTGAAGTTAGGGGTGGTGGTAAAAAACCATGAAAGCAAAAGGGAACAGGCCGAGCCAGACAAGGTTCAATTCGTTCGCCACAATGAAAAGGTGGGGGAATTGTATTTGGTCCGACAGTTGAGAAAAATTATAAATTGCATGTTAATCGGAAAGTAAGAAAGTTAGCATTAAAATCGGCGTTATCTTTAAAAGCACAAAATAATGAACTTATTATTGTTGATACTATTAGTTTAGAAAAATATTCAACAAAGGCAGTTTTACAAATTTGTCAAAATTTAAAGTTAGTGGATAATAAAACATTATTAATTACTAAAGTAGCTGATGAAATGATTGTTAAATCAGCAAGTAATATTGCAAAATTTAATGTCATTGCTGCTAGTAGTTTAAATATTTATGATTTATTGCACGCTAATAAGTTATTAATAACTTTAGAGGCGTTAGTAAACATTGAGGGGGTATTGGCATAATGCATATTACCGAAGTAATTAAAAAGCCAGTCTTAACAGAAAAGTCATATTTAAAAATTAATGTTGATGGTAAATATACTTTTGAAGTTAATTATAAGGCTAATAAGACACAAATTAAAAAAGCATTTGAAACTATTTTTGAAGTAAAAGTTCTTAAGGTAAATATTATTAAAAAGAAAACGAAAGCTAAAAAAATGGGACGGTTTGAAGGATTAACTAATGCTAGTAAAAGAGCGATTTTTACTTTAAAACCAGGTGAAAAATTAGAGTTATTTAATAACGAATAATATTAAGGAGTAAGAGTTATGGCAATAAAGAAATATAAACCAGTTACTAATGGTCGTCGTAATATGACAACTCTTGATTATTCAGTTTTAACAACTGATAAACCAGAGAAATCGTTATTAACTACATTAAATAGGAAATTTGGTCGGAATAATCGGGGAATTATTACTACGCGTCATAAAGGTGGCGGTCATAAAAGAAAATATCGTATTATTGATTTTAAACGCGATAAAGACAATATTATTGGTAAAGTAGCAAGTATTGAGTATGATCCTAATCGTAATGCGTTTATTTCATTAGTTAATTATCTTGATGGTGAAAAAAGATATATTTTAGCACCTAAAACTCTTGAAGTGGGAATGGAAATTGTTAGTGGTCCGCTGGTGGATATTAAAGTTGGTAATAATATGCCAATGGGAAAAATGCCTGAGGGGACAGTAGTTCATAATATTGAATTGCGACCTTTAAAAGGTGGCCAATTAGCTAGAAGCGCGGGAACTAGTGCTCAATTATTAGGAAAAGATGAAAGTGGTCGTTATGTTACGATTCGTTTAAATTCTGGTGAGGTTCGCAAGATATTAGCATCTTGTCGAGCAACAATTGGTGAAGTTGGTAATGAAGATCGGAACTTAGTTAATTGAGGAAAAGCTGGAAGAAATCGTTGAAGAGGAATTCGTCCGACGGTTAGAGGTTCAGTTATGAATCCTAATGATCATCCACATGGTGGTGGTGAAGGAAAAGCGCCGATTGGAAGAGTAGCTCCTGTAACACCTTGAGGTAAGAAGACATTGGGGATGAAAACTCGTAATCCTCGTAAGGCTTCAACAAAATTAATTATTAGAAGAAAGAAAAAATAGGGTAATGCTTATGAAAGGAAATGGTTAAGGATGGGAAGATCATTAAAAAAAGGACCATATATTGCGTCACATTTATTGAAAAAAGTTGAGTTGTTGAATAGTAATAATAAAAGAGAAGTAATGAAAACTTGATCGCGTCGCTCTACTATTTCTCCTGCCTTCATTAATCATACAGTTGCTGTTCATGATGGTAGAAGGCATGTTCCGGTTTTTGTAACTGAAGATATGGTTGGTCATAAATTTGGTGAATTTGCACCAACAAGATCGTTTGGTGGGCACGGAAATGATAAGAAGAAGAAATAGTAAGGAGTTTAAAATATGGAAGCAAAAGCTATTTTAAGAACAATTAGAATTGCCCCCAGAAAGGTGCAATTAATTGCTGAATTAATAAGAAGAAAACCAGTTACTGATGCTTTAGCGATTTTAATGAATACTAATAAAAAAGCTAGTGAGCCAGTACTTAAACTTCTAAAATCGGCTATTGCTAATGCGGTAAATAATTATGCGATGGATGGGGATGCGTTATTAATTAAAGAGGTTTTAGTGAGTGAGGGTGCAACTTTAAAACGGTTTCGACCATCAGATCATGGACAAGCTTATAAAATATTAAAAAGAACTAGTCACATTACAATTGTCGTAACAGACAAAAAGGGAGGTAATCAATAATGGGGCAAAAGGCAAGTCCACATGGATTACGACTTGGTATTAATAAAGACTGAGACTCAAGATGATATGCTAAAGATAAAAATTTTGCTAATTGATTACATTCTGATATTAAAATTCGTAAAGTAATTTTGAAAAAATGGAAAAATGCAGCAATTGCTAAAGTTGAAATTGAACGCACGAAAGAAAATATTACGCTGTTCATTCATTCTTCGCGTCCGGGTGTTGTCTTAGGACAAGAAGGTTCAAATATTGAAAATATTATTAAAGCTATTCGGCGCGCAATTGGTTTGACAACTAATAGTAAATTAGACATTAAGATTAATGTTGTTGATATCAAAGTTTCTGATTTGAATGCCCAACTTGTTGCTGAAAATATGGCGCAACAAATTGTTAATCGGGCATCGTTTAGAACGATACAAAAATTAGCAATCCGTAAAGCAATGAAAGCTGGAGCGAAGGGAATTAAAACTTTAGTGTCGGGAAGACTTGGCGGTGTTGATATGGCTCGTAGTGAGGGTTATGCTGAAGGAAGTGTTCCCTTGGCAACTTTGCGAAGTGATATTGATTATGCTAAAGCATCAGCGTTAACAACTTATGGTTTGATTGGAATTAAGGTTTGAATTTATAAGGGTGAAATTTTATCAGAAAAGAAAAATTCTGTTAAGGAGGCGAAGTAATTATGTTAATGCCAAAACGAACTAAATATCGCCGTCCGCATCGTGTTTCTTATGAAGGCAAAGCAACAAGAGGAACTAAGGTTTCGTTTGGTGAATATGGATTACAAGCAGTTGGCAAATTAGTTATGCCTAAAAGAAGTATTGTTGTCAATACTGATCAAGTACAAAAAAAACCTGAATTACAAGGTCTTTGAATTACTTCAAAACAAATTGAAGCAGCAAGAATTGCAGCGACAAGATATATGAAACGAGGCGGAAAAGTTTGAATTAATATTTTTCCGCAGATGGCGAAAACTAAAAAGCCACTTGAAGTGCGAATGGGTTCTGGAAAAGGGTCTCCTGAAGAGTTTGTTGCTGTTGTTAAAAAAGGACGAATTATGTTTGAAGTTGCTGGTGTTACTGAAGAAGTAGCAAGAGAGGCATTAAGATTGGCAATGCATAAATTGCCAATCAGATGTAAAATCGTTAAACGAGGTGAAGAATAATGGCAAAGAAGATATTTAAAGATAAAAGCATTAATGATTTACAACATCGTGCTGAAGAATTAAAAGCAGAATTGTTTGCCTTAAGATTTCAATCAGCAACTGGACAATTAGAAAAGCCTCATCGGATTAAAGAATTACGAAGAGAAGTTGCTAGAATATTAACGCATTTACAAATGAGAAAAGATGCTGGTGAAGTTGTTAAACCATTGAATCAACAAAAAGTTATTATTTCTGAAACATTACAAAAAGAAATTGATCAAAAAACTAAAGTTGTTGAAGAGAAAGCAAAACTTAAAGAAAAGAAATTAGTTGTTGAAAAGCAAGATGATGTTGTTACTGAACAAATTGAACTGGAAAATCAAAAATTAGTGGCAAAGGAAATTAAAAAAGTTAAAGATGGTGGAGCACCAGTTATGGAAGAAAAGAAAGCTTCTAAGCCGATAACAAGTAAAGATAGTAAAGAATCTAGTGTTAAAACAGCAAAAGTTACTAAATCTAAAGCAGCAACAATAACCCCTAATACAAAAACTGATGAAAAGCGAGGCGATAATGATGGAAAGAAATAACCGTAAAGTTTATACGGGTATTGTTGTTTCTAGTAAAATGGAGAAGACAATTACTGTTTTAGTAGAAACATATAAAAATGATCCGATATATAAAAAACGCGTTAAATATTCAAAAAAGTTTAAAGCTCATGATCAAGACAATTCTTCCCAAGAGGGTGATCGTGTTTTAATTATGGAAACAAGACCATTATCAGCAACTAAACGCTTTCGTTTAGTAAAAATTGTTGAAAAAGCAATTATTTTATAGAAAAGGAAGTATAGATTATGATTCAAACTGAGTCTCAATTAAGGGTCGCTGATAATACAGGAGCAAAAGTAATTTTAGTAATTCGGAACTTAGGTGGTTCGGTTCGTAAATTTACAAGTGTTGGTGATGTTATTGTTTGTTCAGTTAAACAAGCAACACCGGGGGGAACTGTTAAAAAGGGACAAGTTGTTAAAGCTGTTATTGTTCGTACTAAAAAAGCTGTTCGCAGAAGTGATGGTACATATATTAAGTTTTCGGAAAATGCAGCTGTTCTTATTAGAGATGATAAAATGCCAAGAGGAACAAGAATTTTTGGTCCGATTGCTAGAGAAGTAAAAGAAGCAGGATTTAATAAAATTGCTTCTTTAGCAACTGAGGTGATATAAGATGATAAAAATAAAAATTAAAAAAGGTGACCAAGTATTAGTTATTGCTGGTAAACACCGTGGTTTTAAAGGACCAGTTACTAATATTTTAAAGAAAAAACTTCGTGTGGAAATTGAAGGCATTACAATTAAAAAAAACCAAAAACCAACCCAAAATGATGAAGGGGGAATTAAAGAAATTCCTGCAAGCATTCATCTTTCCAATGTTGCTTTACTAGATAGTAAAGATAAAACTAAAACAACTAAAATTGGTTATGAGATTAAAGATGGTAAAAAATATCGGATTGCTCGTAAAACCAAGACAAGAATTTAATTGAAGGAGTTAAAATTTGATGAATTATTTACAAAAACAATATCAAGATGGAATTATTCAGGAAATGATGCAAGAATATAATTTTACTTCTACAATGCAAGTTTCTAAAATTATCAAAGTAGTTGTTAATGTTGGTATTGGTGATGCTGTTAGTAACAGTAAAAATATTGAAATAGTAATGCAAGAATTGTACTTAATTACCGGACAAAAACCAGTAATAACTAGAGCAAAAAAATCAATTGCTGGTTTTAAGTTACGAGAAGGAATGCCAATTGGGTGTAAAGTAACTTTACGGGGTACTAAAATGTATGACTTTCTTTATAAATTATTTAATATTAATTTACCTCGGGTTCGTGATTTTCGTGGTTTAAATAAAGCTGGTTTTGATAAACAGGGTAACTACACATTAGGAATTAAAGAACAATTGATTTTTCCTGAAATTGATTACGACAAAGTTGTAAAAACAAGAGGAATGAGTATTACTATTGTAATGTCTAGTAATAATCAAAATGAATCATTTTCTTTACTAAAAAAAATGGGTGCACCATTTAAGAAATAGGAGAGGAAAGAAACTGATGGCAAAAAAATCACTAAAAGTAAAACAATTAAAAACTCCTAAGTTTGCAGTTCGCGCATACACTCGTTGTCAAAATTGTGGCCGACCAAAGTCAGTATTAAAAAAGTTTCAATTATGTCGTATATGTATTCGTGAATTTGGCAATAAAGGGCAAATCCCTGGGCTTAAGAAAGCTTCATGATAGGAGGTAGTTAGTAAAATATGATGACAGATCCAATTAGCGATATGCTAACAAGAATTCGCAATGCTAACCAGCGACAATTTAAAAAGGTAAGCATTCCGAATTCTAATATAAAATTGCAAATTGCTCAAATTCTGAAAGAAGAAGGGTATATTACCGATTTTAAAATTAATGAGAAATCCAAAGATGGAACTCATAGTAAAATTGATATTTTATTAAAATATAAAGCAAGTCAAAGGGTAATTTGAGGTTTAAAGAGAATATCTAAGCCAGGTCTTAGAGTATATGTTAAAAATAGTGAGATTCCAAAGGTTTTAAATGGTTTAGGAATTGCAATTATTTCGACATCACTTGGAGTTATGACTGATGCAAAAGCAAGAGAAAATCGTTTAGGTGGCGAAGTTCTTGCCTTTGTTTGATAGGGTGATAAATTATGTCAAGAATTGGTAATCGCATTCTATCTGTACAAGATGGCGTTGAAATAAATGTTGCAAAAAATAATATCATAATTATTAAAGGACCTAAAGGAACACTCAATAAACAATTACCACAAAAAATTACTATTTTCGTTGAAAACCAAACGATTAAAACTATCAGACCGAATGAACAAAAACATACTAAGCAATTACATGGAACTACTAATTCATTGTTAGAAGGAATGTTAACAGGTGTTACTACTGGTTTTAGTAAAAGATTATTAATTAATGGGGTGGGATATCGTGCTAATATTCAGGGTGATAAACTAAATTTAAGTTTAGGGTTTTCACATCCGATTCAATATACTATCCCTGAAGGAGTAACAGTTGTTTGCCCTAAACCAACAGAACTTATTGTTTCAGGAATTAGTAAAGAATTAGTTGGACAAGTAGCAGCCAATATTTGTGCTTTTCGACGAATAGACCCGTACAAAGGTAAAGGAATTCAATATGATAATGAATACATTATTCGTAAGGAAGGGAAATCAGCAGGTAAATAGACAATAGTCTAGATTACTTTCAAAGGAGTTAAAAATGAAATCAAATCGCTATGAAGCAAGAAAAATTAGACATTTTCGCATTCGTAAAAAAATAACTGGTTCTGAATTAAGACCCCGACTTAATGTATTTCGTTCTAATAAGAATCTTTATGCACAAATTATTGATGATAGTCAGCACCGGACACTAGTTTCTTACTCAACTTTGCAAATGGCAGGTACAGGTAAGAACAATTTAAATAAAGCTAGTGCTACTCTTCTGGGAGAAATGTTAGCAAAGAAAGCTTTAGAAAATAATATTACCACTGTGGTCTTTGATCGTGGGGGGTACTTGTATCACGGAAAAATTGCTGCGTTTGCGGAGGCTGCAAGAGAACATGGATTGAAATTTTAGTAGAGGAGAAGTATGTTAATGCAAGAAAAAAAAGATCAACAAAATTTAACGACATCACCAACTAAGCCTAATTTTGCTAATCGAGGTAGTGATGGTGAACGAAATAAAAAACGATGAACTAAAAAACCAAACGCTAATTTTCAAAAACCGGTTGAAGAGTTTGAAGAAAAGGTCGTTAAAGTAAGAAGGGTAACTAAAGTAACTAAAGGGGGGCGACATTTTCGTTTCTCAGTAGTAGTTATTGTTGGTAACCATAAGGGAAAAGTTGGTTTTGCTACTGGTAAAGCTAATGAAGTACCCGATGCTATTAAAAAAGCAGCAAAAGCTGCTAAGAAAAATATTTTTATGATTCCAATGGTTGGGGTTACTGTTCCTCATGAGGTTATTGGTCATTATGGTGGGGGCCGAGTATTAATTAAACCTGCTAGAAAAGGTACGGGAATTATTGCTGGTGGTCCAGTTCGGACTTTAATTGAAGTATCTGGTGTTCAAGATATTTATGTTAAGTCATTAGGTTCTAATACCTCACTTATTATGATTAGAGCAGCAATGGATGGTTTAAAACAAATGCGAACTAAAGAACAAGTGTATAGTTTACGAGAAATTAAAGAAAAAGTTAGTGAAAAATCACTAGCAAGGGAACAATAATTATGAAATTACATGAACTTAAATATACTGAAAAATCTCGTAAAGATAAAAAACGCCTTGGAAGAGGAACATCTTCAGGACATGGAAAAACTTCTGGTAAAGGACATAAAGGTCAAAATGCTAGAAGTGGTGGTGGTGTTCGTCCTGGATTTGAAGGTGGACAAACGCCTTTATTTCGTAGAATTCCTAAAATCGGTTTTACCAATTTTACAAAGAAAAAATATGAAATTGTTAACTTAAGTGTTTTAGAACAATTAGATGTAACTGAAATTACTCCCCAAGTTTTAAAAAGCAAAAAATTAATTAATAGTGAAAAATCATTAGTAAAAATTCTTGCTAATGGTAAAATTAGTAAAGCATTAGTTATTAAAGCTCATAAGTTTTCAAAAGTTGCTAAAGATGCTATTGAGAAGGCTAATGGTAAAACCGAGGTGATTTAATAGTGATAACAACCATTAAAAGATTTTATCGTAATAATAAAGATATTTTATTAAAATTAGCTTTTACATTATTGGTTTTATTTATTATTCGTTTGGGAGCATTAATTACTGTTCCAGGGGTTAATATAAATAAAAACCTTAATGAATCTAATAAGGATTCAAGAGAATTTTTTAATTTGATTGCAATGTTAGGTGGAGGCTCTATTGATCGATTTTCACTTTTCGCTTTAGGGTTATCGCCATACATTACTGCTTCTATTATTGTCCAATTATTATCTACTGATTTAGTTCCAGGATTATCTCGTTGAGCCAAATCAGGAGAAAAAGGGAAACGAAAATTAGATTCATTAACTAAATGATTAACATTGCCATTTGGCATTATGCAAGGTTTTGCGACAATTATGACCTTAGCACAACAAAAAATTATTAGTCTTAAATGGCAAGAAGCAGATGCTGGAAATATTGCTACATCGGCAGTGTTTTATTATATTTTGGTACCAACATTGCTTTTGGGAGGGACATTCTTAATTCTTTGACTAGCTGATCAAATTACAATTCGTGGAATTGGTAATGGTGTTTCTTTAGTTATTTTTGCTGGAATTGCTTCTAGTTTACCATTTAATATTGCTAAAACTTTTCAATTTTGAGTTGGTGGTCAAAGTGAAGCAATAGTTGTTTTTAGTGGGTTTTTAAAGTTTTTACTTTATATGGTTGGATTTCTTTTAGTAATTTTAATGGTTGTATTCTTTGCTGAATCAGAAAGAAGAATTCCGATTCAACAGACGGGAAGTGGATTAGCGTTAAAAAGTGAAAAAGCACCGTATTTGCCGTTAAAAATTAATTCGGCTGGTGTTATTCCCGTGATTTTTGCTTCAGCAATTATAACAGCACCTTTAACAATTGCCCAAATTGTTAAAGCTAATAATCCCGAAGGAACAGGGTTTACTAATTTTACTGAGACTTATTTGGCATTAGATTCATGGTCAGGAATGAGCATTTTTGCGATTTTAATTATTCTCTTTACTTTCTTATATTCTCAAGTACAAATTAATCCTGAACAAATGGCAGAGAATTTTCAAAAGAATGGTACATTTATTCCTGGAATTCAACCAGGAAAAGAAACTGAGAAATATATTAAATCAACTTTAAATCGTTTAAGTGTTGTTGGTAGTATCTTTTTAGCTTTTGTTGCCATATTGCCAACATTAATTTCTAAATTAACAAATTTACCGCCAATGTTAGCAATTGGTGGAACAGGAGTTATTATTATGGTTGGTGTTGCAATTGAAGTTATTCGTCAAGTTCAAGGACATTTGACGCAACAATCGTATATTCAATTTAAAAGGGATGAAAATCAAAGTAAAAATATATGATAAAAGAGAGTGGTATTTAAAATGAATTTAATCTTTTTAGGAGCACCCGGAAGTGGTAAAGGAACTCAGTCACAAAAGTTATGTGAGGCATACCGTTTGATACATTTATCAACAGGAGATATTATTCGTCAAGCGATAAAAAATAATTCACCATTGGGATTAAAAACTAAAGAATATTTAGATGCAGGAAAATTAGTACCTGATGAACAAGTCATTAATCTTGTGCGAGAAACCATTGATAATTTAAGCGAAAACTTTATTCTTGATGGTTTTCCAAGAACGCTTAAACAAGCGCATGCGTTGCAAGAGATTTTAGAAAAAAAAGAACAACAAATTGATTTTGTTATTTATTTAGAAGCTGACTTAGAACATTTAATTGATCGGATTACTAATCGCTTAGTTTGTCCGATTTGTAATCGAACATATAACAAATTAGTTAATAAACCTAAAATTGCGATGCAATGTGATGATGATGGTGCATCATTAATTCAGCGCGATGATGATACGAAAGAAAAAGCTAAAATTAGAATTCAAACTTATTTGAATGAGACTTTACCTTTAGTAGAGTATTATCAAGAAGAAAACTTATTACATGTTGTTGATGCTAATCAGTCAAGTAAATTAGTATTTAATGATATTAAAAGTATTTTAGATAGTGTGTAAAATAAATGGTTACTGTTAAAAATGAGTTGGAAATTAAAGCAATGCGTGCTGCGGGAAAAGTAGTTGCTAAAATGTTAGCTGAAGTTAAAAAGGCAATTATTCCCGGAATAAAAAAACGCGATCTTGATATAATAGCAGCAAGAGTGTTAAAAGAAAATAATGCTAAAACAGCGTTTAAAGGTTATTATGGTTTTCCTAATCATATTTGTGTTTCTATTAACAATGAATTAATTCATGGAATTGCTAATAATCAAATTATTAAGACAGGTGATTTAGTATCAATTGATGCTGGTGCTGTTGTTGATGGACACTTTGCGGATGCGGCCATTACTGTTGGCGTTGGTCAAATTAAAGCGGAATATCAAAAGTTAATTACTGTAACGGAAGAAGCCTTAAATAAGGCAATAGCAATTATTGCTCCGGGCGTTAGAATTGGTACTATTGGGGCAACAATTCAACAATTTGTTGAGCAACAAGGGTATCATTTACCAAAAAATTATACGGGACATGGGATTGGTAAACAATTACATGAAGAACCATATATTCCTAATTATGGTAAATATGACTATGGCTTAAAACTAGTGGCAGGAATGACAATTTGTATTGAACCAATGGTACAAATTGGTACTGATGAAACTAGAGTTTTAAGTGATAATTGAACAGTTGTGTCCCTTGATGGTACATATTCAGCTCATTTTGAACATACAATTCTAGTAACTGCAAAGGGATATGAAGTTTTAACTGCTAATCCACACTCAATGGAAGAAGGGAATTAAATGGCCACCAAAGAAAAAGAAAATAAAAATATTATTGAAGTGGAAGGGATTGTTATTGAATGTTTACCTAATACTGAGTTTAAGGTAAGATTAGAAAACAATGCGGTTATTTTAGCTCACGTTTCTGGTAAAATTCGCATGAATTTCATTAGGATTTTACCAGGTGATAAAGTAATTATTGAACTCTCTCCATATGATTTAAAACGTGGGCGGATTACTTATCGTCATAAGTAAAAAAATAGTAAAAGGAGAAAAATTAAATGAAAGTAAGATCATCAGTTAAAAAAATTTGTGATAAATGTCAAATAATTAATAGAAAAAAATGTGTGCGAGTAATTTGTAAAACTCCAAAGCACAAACAAAGACAAGGTTAAAAATAGGAGGTTAAATATGGCAAGAATTGCAGGAGTAGAAATCCCTAATGATAAAAGAGTTGTTGTTGCTTTAACATATGTTTATGGGATTGGTTTATCAAATGCTCAAAAGATTTTAAAACAATGTAGTATTGATGAAAATATTCGTGTTAAACAATTAACAGAAGAGCAACTAACAAATATTAGAACAGAAATATCTAAAGATTATAAAGTAGAAGGTGAGTTACGACGCGAAACCCAATTAAATATTAAACGATTAATGGAAATTGGTTGTTATCGTGGTATTCGTCATCGTAAAGGTTTACCAGTTCATGGTCAATCTACTAAACAAAATGCCAAAACAAAAAGAGATCGCAGACAAACAGTTGCTAATAAGAAAAAATAGTAAGAAGTGGAGGTAACACGATGGCAAAAATAGAAAAAGTTGCAAAGAAAAGACAAAAAAAGAATATTTTAAAAGGAATCTCCCATGTTCATTCAACATTTAACAATACAATTGTAACAATGACTGATGAATTAGGCAATGTTATTGCTTGATGTGCGGCTGGTGCAATTGGTTTTAAAGGAACAAAGAAATCAACCCCTTATGCTGCACAAATGGTAGCAGAACAAGTTGCTAAGGTATCAATGGAACATGGAATGAGAACGATTGAAGTTCAGTGTAAAGGACCTGGTCCTGGAAGAGATGCTGCTGTTAGAAGCTTACAAGCAGCTGGTTTAGAAATTACAAGTATTAAAGATGTAACACCAATTCCTCATAATGGATGTCGTCCCCCTAAAAGGCCAAGAGGTTAATAAATGAAACAATTTGTTAGACCAAATTTTAAATTACAAACTGAAAGTACTAGTAAAAATTTCGGTTGCTTTATAGTAGAACCATTAGAAAGAGGATTTGGTAATACTATTGGTAACGCTTTACGAAGAACTTTATTAGCAGCAACACCGGGAGCTTCAATTTATGGTGTTGATATTAAAGGGGCTAGTCATGAGTTTTCAACAATTAAAGGGGTTGTTGAAAATGTTGCTCAAATTATTTTAAATTTAAAAGGTATTATTTTAAAAATTGATAGTACTGTTTTTAAAGAAGAAGAAAGTGTTTCACTAAAAGTAGATGCTGGAGCTGGTGAAGTATTAGCTTCAATGATTGTTTGTCCGTTAGGAGTTGAAATATTAAATGGTGATTATTTAATTGCTACTGTTGCTAAAGGTGGTAAATTAGAAATGACAATGTATGCTCAAAATTCTCGTGGTTATAAATCATTTGATGATAATAAACGCTTAATTACTAATATTGGGATTATTCCTATGGATTCTAATTATTCACCAATTGTTAATGTTAAATATAGTGTTGAACCAACTAAAGTGGGAAAAAGTGCTGATTTAGAGCAATTAGTTTTAGAATTAACAACCGATGGGTCGGTTACTCCTGTAGAAGCAATTGCGATTGCTGCGAAGATTTTAATTGCTCATTTAGAACATTTTGTTAGTTTAAGTGAACAAGCACAATCATTAGAAATTATTTCTATTTCTGAAAAACAAGAAACAGATGAATTAGAAAAACTGATTGAAGAATTAGACTTAACGGTGCGTTCATATAATTGTTTAAAACGAGCAGAAATTGTTATGATTGGTGATTTAACTGATAAAACAGAAAATGATATTTTAGCAACGAAAAATTTAGGAAGAAAATCCTTTAATGAAATTAAAGAGAAATTATTAGCATTAGGGCTAACTTTTAAACGAGAATAAAAGGAGGAACAAAGAATATGTCATTTATTCAAAAACGCGGTAAAAATACTAGCTGAAGACAAGGATTAATGCGTAATTTAGCAACAGAATTAGTTGTTCATGAAAGATTGCTTGTAACTGAAAAACGAGCTAAAGAATTAAGAAAAACAATTGATAAATTAATTACCTTAGCAAAAAGACAAGATTTGCATGCTAGAAGACAAGCATCAAGTATTTTACGAAATATTGATGTTAATGAAACAGAAACAGTTTTACAAAAATTATTTACTGATATTGCTAAGCGATATAATGAAAGATCTGGGGGCTATACGAGACTTTTAAAAACTGATGACCGTAAAGGCGATAATGCCCCAATGGTTTATATTGAATTAGTTTAAATAATAAATCCGATTAATAACCTCAGTATTTATTGAGGTTATTTTTTGTTGTTGCAATATATGATAAAATATTGTCATAATTTTATTAAAGGAGCATAATATGCAATTAAAAACATTATTTTTGGAAATAAATATCGCTAGTAATATTCCCATAGGACTATTAATAGCATTAATAGCATTAATAGCATTAATAGTTTTTGGGATTTTAGTTGGAATTTTATTAATAACTTGATTTGCTACTTGAATATATTCATCAATTATTAGAAATACTAACAGTGCTAATTTAACAGGAAAAGAATTTATTGATGCTTATTTAAAGAAGTTTGGTTTTGTTGGGAAAAAAGTTCAAAAAACTACTAGTTATGAAATTAAAAGTCAGTTTTTTCAATTAACGCCTTTTCATTACAAAAAGCAACAACCACATCATTTAATAGTTAAAATATTACCTTGAACTTATCATCGTAGTAGTTTATATACTTTAGCTAATAAAGCTGGGGAAGTAGCATATTCTACTTCACAAGGAAGAAAATTATTTCTTAGTTTTGGATGGTCGTTAATTGTTAATTTAGCATTAGTGGTAACATCATTTCTTATTATTAATTTGGTTTTATTAATTCTTAATAGTCAAGCATTATTTGGTAATGCTAATCCACATCAAGCAATAATTGTTATTGGTATCGTTGCTAGTATTTGTTTTATTTTAACAATTAGTATTCCGATATATTTTTATATTTGGGCAATGCAACCCGTATATAAGTTTGCGCAATCATTGTTAACTGCTAATGAAGCTAAATTAATTAAATGAATTTATTTAGTTCGAATTTTATATTTAATTTTTATGACAATTTATGAAACACTAAAAACCGTAGCATATGTTATTGTTAAAATCCATGAAGGTACATAAATATTTATAGTTTATTCTTTTGTTATTTTATTGCATAATAGGTTTAGAGAAATTAATTAAGTAAAATCGAGTAGTTCAGGAATGTACTCTGCAATAAAAAAGTTTAATTTTGAAAATAGTTTTTTCTTCAAGAAGAAAAAACTATTTTTCTTATATTGATAATCAAATTAATTAATTTCTTTAAATCAATTGAAAGGTAATGAAACATATGGATGAATAATAAAAAAGCAATAAATAAGTTAATAAAAATGTTAGGAGTTAGGAAGAATAAGGATGTTAGAAACAAATTTTGATAATAATGAAAATGAAGATAATGAAAAGCAAAGTATTGAAAAACAAAGCAAGTTAAGAAAAGCATTAAAACTAATTAAGCATAAAAGAAATATTGAAAAAAAACAAGAACGAATAAAATCCAAAAATGAACAGAAAAAAATCAGAAAAGAATTAAAGTTAATTGAAAAGAAAAAGAGTAGTGAAAATAAGAAAGCAAGATTAACAATTCAAGAATGATTTGTGTTAAGAAAAAAATTAAAATTAGTTAAACGCAATATTAAAGCTGAAAAAAAACAAGAAAAACAAAAATATCAAGCAGAAAGCAAAAAATTAAAGCAAGAACTAAGAATTAATAAAAAGAAAAGATCAAGAGAAATTAAGAAAGAAAAACAAGACTGTAAACAAGCACAAATAAATTTAAAAAGAGAAATAAAGTTAATTAAGAAAAGACGAAGTCTTCAAGGTGAAGAAAAAAAAACAATTTATTAAAGAACGCCGAAAAACAAAACAAGCGTTAAAGATAATTAAAAAAAGAGAAAGAATTCAAAATCAAGAGGCAAAGCAAAAATGCTGTGAACAATTAAAACAATTAAGAAGTGAATTAAAAATAATAAGTAAAAAGCGTAAACAAGAAAATAAGAAAAATGAAAAGAAGTTAATAAAAAAAGCAAAAAAAAATCAACAAAGTAAAAAACGAATGTTGAAAAATAGAAAGCAAAAAAACGAAGCTGAAAATCAATTATAAATATCAATAAATTATCTTTTATTTAGTAGCGATTAATGTGTGCTTAATGTTTCCTATTTAACATTCTTTTATTAGTGTGTTAAAATTAAATAGTTAAATATTAATTATTTAGATATTTAGGAGTATATTAATGAGAAAGAAAAAAAAAGCCCACGAAAAATTGGAAACATTAACAAGAAAAAATAATATTGCTTTAAAAGTACAAGATATTGAATTTAAATATCGGGTGAGTTATCCTAATGCGGTAGATGGTGTTAGTTTTAGTATCAATCACGGCGAGTATATAACTATTATTGGTCATAATGGTAGTGGGAAATCAACTTTATCAAAAATTATTATTGGCGTTTTAAAAGCACAAAAAGGTAGTATTGAAATATTTGGTAATTTAGTAACTAAAGAAAATAGTCAATTAGTTTCGCGTAAATTAGGAATTGTTTTTCAAAATCCGGATAATCAATTTATTGGTTCAACAGTTCGTGATGATATTGCTTTTGGTTTAGAAAATAAATGTGTTGACCCAAAATTGATGCCGGATATTATTATGAAATATTCACAAATGGTAGGGATGGAAAGTTATTTAGATCACGAACCATTATTATTATCAGGTGGTCAAAAACAACGCGTAGCGATTGCTTCGGCTTTAGCATTAACTCCAGAATTAATTATTTTTGATGAAGCTACTAGTATGTTAGATCCTAAGGGAAAAAGAGAAGTAAAAGAAATTATGGTGCAATTAAAAGAATCGCGTGAAAAAACAATTATTTCAATTACCCATGATATGGATGAAATTATTAATGCTGATAAGGTATTAGTAATGAATAAAGGAAAAGTTGTTCGTTTTGGTAAACCAGAAGAAATTTTAAAAGAAGTTGATTTTTTAAGAAGTATTCATTTAGATATTCCTTTTATTTTAAAAGTATCTTATGGATTAAAAAAGTATGGTGTTAATATTGACGAAACATTATATGAAGAGGAATTGGTACAACAAATATGTCAAAAAAAATAATTATTGATAATCCATCGAATTTAATTAAATTTAATAATGTTAGTTATATTTATGCTCCTAAAAGTCCATTTCAATTTCAAGCCTTAAAAGATGTTAATCTGTGAATAAAGGATTCTATTATTACGGCGGTTGTTGGTTCAACTGGTAGTGGAAAATCAACTTTAATTCAACATATGAATGGATTGTTAATTCCAACAGCTGGGCAAATTATTGTTGGTGATTTTCTGATTAAAGCAAAGCAGAGAAAAATTAAAAAGCAAAAATTATTACGAAAATCAGTAGGGTTAGTTTTTCAATTTCCGGAATATCAATTATTTGAAGAAACAATTGAAAAGGATATTATGTTTGGTCCTTTAAACTTTGGAATTAAAAAGGATGAAGCCCGACTTAGAGCTGCTAAGTATTTAGAACTTGTGGGATTAGGTCAAGAATATTTAACGCGTTCGCCTTTTGATTTATCTGGTGGTCAAAAAAGAAGAGTAGCGATTGCTGGAATTTTGGCGATTGAAGGTCATACTTTAATTTTAGATGAACCAACAGCTGGGTTAGATCCTGATGGGGAAGAAGAGTTAATGAAGTTATTTTTTAAGTTTAATAAACAAGATAAAAAACACATTATTCTTGTTACTCATAATATGGATCATGTTTTGCAATATGCCGATGAAGTTGTTGTTTTAAAAAATGGTCAATTGTATCATCAAAGTGATCCGGTTAGTCTTTTTGCTAATGTTCAATTAATTAAAGAAATTAATATTGAACCACCAAAAATTTTTCATTTTTTACAAAAGTTAAAAGATAATGGTTTTGATACTAGTAATATCAATGCTCGGACTGTTGAAGATTTAGTAACCCAATTAGCACAAAGAATTAATAGTAAGTAGAAGGAGTTAATTTATGAATATATCATTTGGACGGTATTTACCATATAATTCTCTTGTTCATCGCCTTGACCCTAGAATTAAAATGCTATCAATAATTGCTTTAATTGCAGCCGTTTTTATTAATACTGGTTTTACCGGTTATATTTTAACCGGAACAATAATTATTAGTATTTTCTTTATTTCTAAATTACCATTGCGATTATTATTTTCTTTGTTTAAGTTTGTAATTTTTGTAACTTTAGTATTATTAGTATTAAATTTTTTTCTTATTAAACCTGAATTTAATGCGGATAAACAACCACTTTGAGAGACAGTGGGTCTCATATATCAACCAGCTAAGTTTAAGATTCTTATTGTGTCTTGAAAAGCGATTTTAACGGCATTATATATTTCATTAAGAATTTATTTGATGGTTTTAGTAACAACGATTTTGACATCAACAACAAAACCATTGGATTTAACATTAGCTTTGGAAGATTTAATGTGACCTTTGAAGTTAATTAAAATTCCTGTTCATATTATTTCAATTATCATTTCAATGGCATTAAGAATGTTACCAACTTTATTTGAAGAAGCAATGCGAATTAAAAAAGCACAAGCATCAAGAGGGATGGATTCTAAAAATGGTAAATTTAAAGATAAAATTAAGTCCATCGTTTCTTTAATTATTCCTTTACTAGTATCATCATTTCAAAAAGCTGAGGATATGGCTTATGCAATGGATGCTCGGGGTTATGACCCCCATCAAAAAAGAACGCGATTTCGTCAATATCGGATTGGATTTTTAGATGTATTCATTTTAATTTTAATTCTTTGTTTTTTAGCATTAGTGGTGGTGTTATCTACTAATATTGGTAGTGAATGATTAAATCATTGTGATGTTTGAAAACCGATGCGTTATGTTGATCAGTTTGTTTGACGCTTAATAGAATATTAAAAATAATGGTTTCTTATTTATTATCCATTAGTTATGATGGTAGCAAATATTGGGGATGGGCCCGTCAAAATAATAAAATTACTGTTGAAGGTTCATTAATGGCAGTTATTACTAGTGCTTTTAATTGTGAGTTTAAAATTCAAGTAGCAAGTCGTACCGATAAAAAAGTTCATAGTTATGACCAAAAAGTTAAATTATCATTTAATATTGTCTTAGAACCAAAACAATTACAATGAATTTTAAATAATAAATTACCTAATGGTATTTATATTACTAATTGTTGCATTGTTGCTAATGATTTTCATGTGCGAAAAAAATGTGTTTTGAAAACATATCATTATCAGATTAATTGTGGGTCTTACAATGTCTTTCAACAAAGATATATTTATCAATATAACAAACCGTTACGAAAAAGAAATTTACAAAAGATTGCTAAGATTTTTGTTGGAACTTATGATTTTTCTAATTTTTCTTTATTAAAAGATAAGGAAACTATTAATCGGGTGCGAAATATTAAGAGAGTATTAAAATTAAAAAACATCAAGATTTAGTGATAATTATTACTTAAAGCCCCAAGTTTTATTCGTCATCAAGTAAGAATGATTGTTGGCAGTATTTTAGCTTGTTATGAAGGAAAAATATCGTTAACACAGTTGCAAGAAAAATTATTAAATCCTTTAGCTTTGAAAACTAAATATCAAGTATCTGGTGAAGGGTTGTATTTAATGAATATTAAGTATTAAATTTTTATTTTAATTTATCTTTAATTAATTTTCTTAAAGTTTATAATTAAGTTTAATAGGAGGTGAAGAAATGATTATTTTAAATGATATGATTGATGGTAATGGTACAATGCCAGAAGAAAATAATGAGATGCCAAATTCTAATGAACAACAAGAGCATCATCCAAATGATGGACACGATGACCACGATAATCAGGATATGGAAAATGAAAACAGTGAAAAAGAAAATCAATAGTGATTTTAAAAAATTTTGTAGAAACCATATACATATGACAAGATTTTGGTTTCTACAAACTTGCTGTTAATTAATAAATAAATACGAGCTCATTTATTTATTACAAGAAATATAAGGTTAAATTAATATTTATTATTTTTAATTATGCTTTGTATTTTTTTGTGTCTTGTTGTTGATAAACTAAGTTTTTTAGTAAACGAAGTTTACTAACAAGTTATGTTAATTTAGTTTAAAGAAAGAGTTTAAAGAGAAATATATTGAACTAAGTTAAAAGACTAAGTTAAATATAACTAAGTTAATATAACTAAATATTGTAAGGGTGGTATGTATGTATGTATATGAGAAATATTGAAAATATTAATGCCAAATTGTAAAGTTAAGTGCAACTAAATTATTTTTCTAACCAAATATTCGATTGGCGAAAGATAATTTAGTATTTTTCTTGGTCTTTGGTTTAAAGACAATATAAATTTATGAACTGCATTTTTAGTAGTGTTTGAAAAATTAAATTTTTTAGGAAATTTTTCTCTAATTAAACCATTAGTATTTTCATTAGTACCTCTTTGTCAAGGTGAATATGCATCAGCAAAATAAATTTTCACATTTAAATTTTTTTCAAGTTGTTGTCAATTAGCAAATTCTTTACCCCTATCAAATGTTATAGTCTTAACAAGATTATTTGGAAGAATTGATAAATAATGACTAATATTTTTGTTAATAACTTTAGTAGTTCTATTTTCAACTAATATTGCTAAAGTAAATCTTGATGTTCTTTCAACTAAAGTTATTAAACATGATTTACTTTTACCTCGTGATGATACTACAGTATCCCCTTCTCAATGGCCAAGAGTTATGCGATTATTAACATTTCGTTCTTTAATGGATTTACCATTAAATTTACCCCGATTTTCTTGAGATTTTCGTTTCTTACCTTTTCTTCTTAAATTTTTACTAGTAACCTTTTCAAGTAATCCAGAATAAATTCAATTGTAAATTGTTTTAAAACGCTGAATTATACTTGTAAGTGCAAGTAAATAAAATTGCAAAAGATTTCATATAAAAATTTCATGATGCTAAGTTTATTTTAGAAAAAGTAAATTTAAGGAGTTTTTATATGGGATACAAACATCTTGGCATAGATGAAAGAATTTATATTGAGAATCAATTGAAATTTAAAGTAAAAATTAGTGAAATAGCTAAAAATCTTAATCGAAGTATTAGTACTATTAATCGAGAAGTTAATAGAAATAAAGATAATAATCATTATTTTTCATTAATTGCACAAAATAAAGCAGAAAATAGAAAACAATTACATGTTTATTTTCATAAATTTAAAAATAGAGAATTAGTAAAATATGTACAACAAAAATTATTATTAGGTTGATCGCCTGAACAAATTTATGGCAGAATTAAAAATTTTCATCAAGAATGAATTATTAGTTTGCTGAATTATACTTGTAAGTGCAAGTAAATAAAATTGCAAAAGATTTCATATAAAAATTTCATGATGCTAAGTTTATTTTAGAAAAAGCTGAATTATACTTGTAAGTGCAAGTAAATAAAATTGCAAAAGATTTCATATAAAAATTTCATGATGCTAAGTTTATTTTAGAAAAAGTAAATTTAAGGAGTTTTTATATGGGATACAAACATCTTGGCATAGATGAAAGAATTTATATTGAGAATCAATTGAAATTTAAAGTAAAAATTAGTGAAATAGCTAAAAATATTAATCGAAGTATTAGTACTATTAATCGAGAAGTTAATAGAAATAAAGATAATAATCATTATTTTTCATTAATTGCACAAAATAAAGCAGAAAATAGAAAACAATTACATGTTTATTTTCATAAATTTAAAAATAGAGAATTAGTAAAATATGTACAACAAAAATTATTATTAGGTTGATCGCCTGAACAAATTTATGGCAGAATTAAAAATTTTCATCAAGAATGAATTATTAGTTTTAAAACAATTTACAATTGAATTTATTCTGGATTACTTGAAAAGGTTACTAGTAAAAATTTAAGAAGAAAAGGTAAGAAACGAAAATCTCAAGAAAATCGGGGTAAATTTAATGGTAAATCCATTAAAGAACGAAATGTTAATAATCGCATAACTCTTGGCCATTGAGAAGATGATACTGTAGTATCATCACGAGGTAAAAGTAAATCATGTTTAATAACTTTAGTTGAAAGAACATCAAGATTTACTTTAGCAATATTAGTTGAAAATAGAACTACTAAAGTTATTAACAAAAATATTAGTCATTATTTATCAATTCTTCCAAATAATCTTGTTAAGACTATAACATTTGATAGGGGTAAAGAATTTGCTAATTGACAACAACTTGAAAAAAATTTAAATGTGAAAATTTATTTTGCTGATGCATATTCACCTTGACAAAGAGGTACTAATGAAAATACTAATGGTTTAATTAGAAAAAAATTTCCTAAAAAATTTAATTTTTCAAACACTACTAAAAATGCAGTTCATAAATTTATATTGTCTTTAAACCAAAGACCAAGAAAAATACTAAATTATCTTTCGCCAATCGAATATTTGGTTAGAAAAATAATTTAGTTGCACTTAACTTTACAATTTGGCATTAATATAATTTTTATAAAAAAAATACACTTACAACTGTAAGTGTATTTTCTTAACACTTTTTCTAAATTACTCTCCTGTTTGAATAACTTTAATTGTAAATTCTTTTGAAAATGTTCCATCACTAGCATCTTTTGCTTTTACACTAAATTTAACTTCAGCACTTTTAGTTGGTCCGGGAACTGCTGGAAGTGCTCCAACTAATGCTGCCTCAACCGTTTTAGCGCTCTTATTCGCAGCTTTAACTTTCGTATCAACTTTTGCCTGAATCGCTGCAAGAATAGCATCATCTTTTCATCCTGCTGCGTCAGCAACTGTAAAAGCATCAACTTCTTCAAACGTAATCTTATCAATTGCTTTATCAGTAACTGTAGTTGCTGCGACTTTTTTTGTGCCACAACCAATAATTGGTAATGCTACGATAGCAGGAAGTCCTGCTAAAGCTGTTATTAATCTTAATCCTGATAATTTCATATTTAATTCTCCCTTTTCATTTATTTTACTATATATGTTATTTTACTTTGAAATTTTATTTTTACAATAACTTCTTTGGTTATTTTATACAAAATAAACATTTAATTTCCAAATACTAATTTATTAAATTAACCCATCACCTCCACTAAGAGTTAAATCTATGGGTTAATTATAACAATAAATTTTTAAAATAAAAGATATTTTATCTAATTTAATAATGGCATTAGATATCCTCATCTAATGTTAAATCAACCGGAAATTCTACTTTCGTAAATTTTTCTTTACCCCGTGGAATTCAACGGTCCTTCATTCTTCGTAATTGTTCTTCTAACTTATGACGCACCTCATCAATAGCAACATATAAATCAATATGCTGACCTTCAGCGTGTAAATGATTACTCTTTTCCTTTTAAATCAAGAACAACACGAACTCGACTTAAATTTTCTTTATAAGTTCTTACTTCAACATGAATAGTATCATCAAGATTAATAATTTTAATTTACTAATTTTTTCTAAACTATTAATAATGCGTTCACGAATCGCCTCAGTTACTTCAATATTTTTACCACGAATAACGAATTGCATTTATAAACCTCCTTATTTATATTATATTATTTTTTTATTAAAAAATATCTAAATCTTATTTTTTATTGCGTTTAATAAAAAAATAATATAAGTATAGACCAAAACTAACAAAATAGAGAATATAACCTAAAAATGGTAAAAAATACACACTTTGTAAATTAATACGATGGAAAATATAAACATAATTTCAACCACTAATTTCACGATTTTTTTGAACAATAAATAAAATTAACAAAATAAAACCAATTAAAACCATAATTGTTAAAAAAGATATTGTAGAAATAATACGCTTTTTTTGGAAATTCCTTTCATCATATAAAAAATCCCAGCTAAACTATAAACAATAATATTAATTATTAGCACAATTAAAGCTAAAAACTCTGGTGATGTCATTAATCTTTGAAAAAAAAGACTATTACCAGAAGTAAAAAATCCCATTGCTAATAACGATGTTAAATTATTTCTTAAAACAAATTCTGGTGGGCGCATAAAGTTTTGTTAGGTGGGTAAAGATTTGAATAATTTTGAAAGAAAAGCAACTAAAAATTTATTACCTTTTTACTTGAAAAATAATTAATAAAACAAAATATTTAATATTAACAAACATATTCTTAATAAAAGGTTATAAAAACTAAGTAAAATGCTTATAAAAACAACATTAAAATAATTTTTTACAACAAAAATCATACATAAGAAATATATACTTAATTTGCATATTGAAATAATTTATAGTAAATGACTATTTTTTCTTTTTTAAAAAATACCTAAGAAAACTAAACGCGACCAATTCTGGTTTACCATTATGAATAATAGTTTCCTTTTCCGTTAAAATAACAATTGGTAATGAAAAAATTATTAAAATAATCGCAATTGCCATCGTAATAAATTTCCAATCAACTATTTTTAAAAATCTTAGAAAACCTTGCTTCATTGGTCAACTCCTTGGTTAGCATTTTGAATATTAATTAAACCTTTGAATATTAAAGGTACCATAAACCATCGTCACGGGAATAACAACAATAAACGCTTTATTATCAATTCTTGTTACATTATATTTAACTTTTTTATATTCTATTAAAGAAATTGTCGCAAAAATTGTTCCCGAAACCTTACCACTCTTAATATCACTAGAACTAATTAAAGTAGTATCATGAGGATATTCATGAGTTTTAAAATATTCACAAACATCTAATGGTAATTTTGTAAAAATCATCACATTAACTAATTTAAATTTTGGATAAATAAAATTAGTAACAACAGTACTAATCGTTGCAAAAATAATTGATACATATAAAGTAAAATTTTTAAAAAAAGCATAAATTAAATTATCTTCATTTTTTTGCACAAAGTATTTAATTAAAATTGCTAAAACAATAATTGCATAATTCATATATTTTTGAAATTTACCAACACCTTGTTTTTTTCACACTGCTAAATAAGCAGCTAAAAAATCTGAACCACCAGAACTACCACCAGCAATAAAAGCAATTGCGATAGCAAAACCTCAAATAATTGAACCAATAAAAGCATAAATAAAAGCCGCTAAAGTCATCACTGCTTTTCCCGTATCAGTATCCTTAGGTAAAATTAATTCTTCCATAATTTTTAATTGATCTAAAATCGGAATTGCTCCTAAAATAAAGTTTCATGCTGTTTGAATTAACATAAAAAATAAAGTATAAACAGTAAAATATCGGCCAACTTTAAAATATCCAAAAATTACAAAAGGAATATTTAACATTAAAACAACAATGTAAAACCACATCGCTTGCTCTTTAGGTGATGAAAAAATTGAATAAACAATAATTTGCGATATCCCACTAAAACCACCATTGTAAAAACCTACGGGATTAATAAAATAATTAAAAGTTAAAGTTAATAGTAATGCTGCTAATGTTAGCAATAACAAACTTCTCATAATGCGAGTAAATTTAGTATTATGAATTTTTTGAAAAAATAATTTCACTTGCTTGGAAAAACTAGACTTTTTAAACTTTACTCTTTTTTTCATTACAACAAGTCTCCCAAATACATTACATCTAGTAATAAAACAATTTTAACAATAAATAAATTGTTGTAAATGATTTTAACAAAAAACTTAATTTTATTTATTATTCAAACAATAAAATTAAGTTTAAGTCATTAATGAAATTAAAATGGTGGACCCGAACGGGATTGAACCGCCGACCCCCTGCGTGCAAGGCAGGTGCTCTCCCAGCTGAGCTACGGGCCCATCAATGGTGGGACTAAGTGGACTTGAACCACCGACCTCACGCTTATCAAGCGTGCGCTCTAACCAACTGAGCTATAGTCCCATTAAAGCATATATTTGAGATATATGCTAAAATATAAATTATCTTTTTGAAAATTGCTTTCCTGCTCGGGGACCTTTTAATCCATACTTATCTCTTTCTTTAATTCGTGAATCACAAGTTATTAAACCTTTTTGCCTTAACTTCATCCGATAATCTGGTGAATATGCTAATAATGCTCTTGCAATACCTAATCTCGTAGCTCCAGCTTGACCGCTAAAACCACCACCATTAACTTTAACATTAATATCAAAGCTTTCTTTCATATCCGTTACCAATAATGGTTGTTCTAACTCTTGGATTAATGTTGCATAAGGAAAAAAAATAAGTGCCGGTTTATTATTAATAGTAATATTCCCTTTTCCTGAAGTTAATACTACTTGCGCTACTGATTTTTTTCTTCTACCCGTACCACGATAAATAATTTCTTTTTTTATTTTCATTAAATCGATTAACTCCCTTCTTCTTGTAATACTAATAGTTTTGGCATTTGAGCACTATGCGGGTGCTTTTCACTATCATAAACAAATAAATTTTTACCTTGTTTTCTTCCCAAACTAGTATGCGGTAACATTCCTTTAATAGTTCTTTCAACCATCTCAATTGGATACTTATCTTGCATTACCTTAGCTGTTCGCACTCTCATACCCCCAACAAAACCAGAGTGATTATAATATTTTTTATTATTCAGCTTATTACCACTTAATATTACTTTATGAGCATTAATAATGATAATATTATCACCACAATCAACATGGCTGGTAAATGTTGCTTTATGTTTACCTCTTAAAATACTTGCTACTTTTGTTGCTAAGCGTCCTAAAATTAAACCGCTGGCATCAATAATGTATCATGTTTTTTTCACATCTTGTGAATTAATAATTGTCGTTTGTCGCATTTATATCTCTCCCTTTGCATTTTGCTCTTGTACCGAAGCTATAATGCATAAAAGCAATAAAATTATATAACAAATGTTTCGCTAATGCAATGAAAATAAATTTGGTCGCGTTTAGTTTTCTTAGGTATTTTTTAAAAAAAGAAAAAATAGTCATTTACTATAAATTATTTCAATATATAATGGCCAAATTGTAAAGTTAAGTGCAACTAAATTATTTTTCTAACCAAATATTCGATTGGTGAAAGATAATTTAGTATTTTTCTTGGTCTTTGGTTTAAAGACAATATAAATTTATGAACTGCATTTTTAGTAGTGTTTGAAAAATTAAATTTTTTAGGAAATTTTTCTCTAATTAAACCATTAGTATTTTCATTAGTCCCTCTTTGTCAAGGTGAATATGCATCAGCAAAATAAATTTTCACATTTAAATTTTTTTCAAGTTGTTGTCAATTAGCAAATTCTTTACCCCTATCAAATGTTATAGTCTTAACAAGATTATTTGGAAGAATTGATAAATAATGACTAATATTTTTGTTAATAACTTTAGTAGTTCTATTTTCAACTAATATTGCTAAAGTAAATCTTGATGTTCTTTCAACTAAAGTTATTAAACATGATTTACTTTTACCTCATGATGATACTACAGTATCACCTTCTCAATGGCCAAGAGTTATGCGATTATTAACATTTCGTTCTTTAATGGATTTACCATTAAATTTACCCCGATTTTCTTGAGATTTTCGTTTCTTACCTTTTCTTCTTAAATTTTTACTAGTAACCTTTTCAAGTAATCCAGAATAAATTCAATTGTAAATTGTTTTAAAACTAATAATTCATTCTTGATGAAAATTTTTAATTCTGCCATAAATTTGTTCAGGCGATCAACCTAATAATAATTTTTGTTGTACATATTTTACTAATTCTCTATTTTTAAATTTATGAAAATAAACATGTAATTGTTTTCTATTTTCTGCTTTATTTTGTGCAATTAATGAAAAATAATGATTATTATCTTTATTTCTATTAACTTCTCGATTATATAGTACTAATACTTCGATTAAGATTTTTAGCTATTTCACTAATTTTTACTTTAAATTTCAATTGATTCTCAATATAAATTCTTTCATCTATGCCAAGATGTTTGTATCCTATATAAAAACTCCTTAAATTTACTTTTGCCAAATTGTAAAGTTAAGTGCAACTAAATTATTTTTCTAACCAAATATTCGATTGGCGAAAGATAATTTAGTATTTTTCTTGGTCTTTGGTTTAAAGACAATATAAATTTATGAACTGCATTTTTAGTAGTGTTTGAAAAATTAAATTTTTTAGGAAATTTTTCTCTAATTAAACCATTAGTATTTTCATTAGTACCTCTTTGTCAAGGTGAATATGCATCAGCAAAATAAATTTTCACATTTAAATTTTTTTCAAGTTGTTGTCAATTAGCAAATTCTTTACCCCTATCAAATGTTATAGTCTTAACAAGATTATTTGGAAGAATTGATAAATAATGACTAATATTTTTGTTAATAACTTTAGTAGTTCTATTTTCAACTAATATTGCTAAAGTAAATCTTGATGTTCTTTCAACTAAAGTTATTAAACATGATTTACTTTTACCTCGTGATGATACTACAGTATCACCTTCTCAATGGCCAAGAGTTATGCGATTATTAATATTTCGTTCTTTAATGGATTTACCATTAAATTTACCCCGATTTTCTTGAGATTTTCGTTTCTTACCTTTTCTTCTTAAATTTTTACTAGTAACCTTTTCAAGTAATCCAGAATAAATTCAATTGTAAATTGTTTTAAAACTAATAATTCATTCTTGATGAAAATTTTTAATTCTGCCATAAATTTGTTCAGGCGATCAACCTAATAATAATTTTTGTTGTACATATTTTACTAATTCTCTATTTTTAAATTTATGAAAATAAACATGTAATTGTTTTCTATTTTCTGCTTTATTTTGTGCAATTAATGAAAAATAATGATTATTATCTTTATTTCTATTAACTTCTCGATTAATAGTACTAATACTTCGATTAAGATTTTTAGCTATTTCACTAATTTTTACTTTAAATTTCAATTGATTCTCAATATAAATTCTTTCATCTATGCCAAGATGTTTGTATCCCATATAAAAACTCCTTAAATTTACTTTTTCTAAAATAAACTTAGCATCATGAAATTTTTATATGAAATCTTTTGCAATTTTATTTACTTGCACTTACAAGTATAATTCAGCACCTTTTTACTTGAAAAATAATTAATAAAACAAAATATTTAATATTAACAAACATATTCTTAATAAAAGGTTATAAAAACTAAGTAAAATGCTTATAAAAACAACATTAAAATAATTTTTTACAACAAAAATCATACATAAGAAATATATACTTAATTTGCATATTGAAATAATTTATAGTAAATGACTATTTTTTCTTTTTTTAAAAATACCTAAGAAAACTAAACGCGACCATAATTTTATAAATCCTTTTAAAAATTGGTGTTTTCTAATATAATTGCTTATGGAAATTAATATTTCAGGGAGTTTTAAATGGGTGTTATTTTAAAAAATATTAGTATTGATTATGGTGAAACATTAGCGGTCAATAATTTTAATATGCATGTGAAAACAGGACAATTAGTTACTTTGTTAGGACCGTCTGGTTGTGGAAAATCAACAACGCTTTATGCGATTGCGGGATTATTACAAGTTAGTCAGGGACAAATTATTTTTAATGGCAAAGATGTAACCAAACGGTCACCACAAAATCGTAATATTGGTTTAATATTCCAAAATTATGCTTTATATCCGCATTTAAATGTTTTTAAAAATATTGCTTTGCCTTTATATCAAGATAAAAAATTTAAACGCACTGTTAGAAACAGTAATACTAATATTCGGTTATTAATTAAAGATTTGCAAGATAGTGGTTTAAATGTTGAAAAACAGGGATTTAAAGATCAGATTGCAAAATTACTTTTGGAGTATTTAGAAACTTATGATAAGTTAGTTAATGAAATGATTGCTGATTATTTAGCAGGTATTTTTAAATTTCATAAGCGTGAAGCAGCAATAATTTATAATGAAAAGCATTTAGAAACATTTCGTAATCGGATTCATAGTCAGTGATATGATCAGTCAAGATTAGCAGTTCATATTAAATATTGTGATTTTTTAAATTTAATTTATCGTAGTATTTCACAGTTAAAAATAACTATTAATAATAATTTAAGTAGTTTTAAAGCAACAAATAAGAATTTTAAAACTCGGGAAATTGATTTTGCAATTAATAATTTTTTACTGCAAATGAAATATAATTATTTAAATCCTGCTAAAAGCAAGTTAAATGCTTTAAAAATAGTAATGAAAGATCATCAAAAAGCATATAATGAATTAGTTAAAAATTTTAAACAACAACAAAAAAAAGATCATGCTTTACAATATAGTTTGAGTCATAGTAAGTATGTGAGTTTTTTTAAGAAACATCGGCAATTATGAGATAAAGAAGAACAAAAGGGACTTGATAAGTATCAAAAGAAAATTGGTAATAATTTATTAGCAGCTTATGATGAGATGTTAATAAAGTTAACAGCAATTGCTAATGAATATTATCAGTTGTCACCCGAATTAATAACAATGAAAACTGCTGAGCAGTTAAATACTGAACTACAAGCATTAAAACAACAATTAACTTCATTTAGAAAAGAAGTTAATAAGAGTGTTAATCTTGTTGCTCAGCAAGTAGAAATTACTAATCAATTAAAGAAACGACCAGGTAATTTATCTGGTGGTCAACAGCAAAGAGTAGCAATTGCAAGAGCCATTGTTAAAGCTCCAGATATTTTATTGTTAGATGAACCGTTATCTAATTTAGATGCCAAGTTACGAGTAACAACAAGAGAGTGAATTCGGCGTTTTCAACAAAAATCACAAATGACAGCAATTTTTGTAACTCATGATCAAGAAGAAGCAATGTCAATATCTGATTATATTTATATTATGAAGCAAGGAGTATTGCAACAGGTCGGAACACCACATGAAGTTTATAATCAACCAGTTAATAAATTTGTTGCACAATTTATTGGTAATCCGGCAATGAACTTTTTTAATGGCGTAATTGATAAGCAACATAATATTTGAATTGATGAAATTAAGATTGGTAAAGCCATAAAAGCAAAACCTGGTTATATTACTATTGGGATTCGCCCTGAAGATTTAAAATTAAATAGTGATGCCTTAAATACTAAGTTTGTTAATAAAGAACCTTTAATTGGTGAAATTTCTTTGTTTGAAGAATTAGGTCGCAGTGCTTTTGTAACTATTAAGATTAGAAATAATGAATATGTTAAAGCAGTTTATGATATGGATGAAGATAAATTTTATGAACACGGTGAAAAGGTAAAAATTAATTTTGTTAAAAAGACGATTTTTTTATTTGATTCAGAAACTGAATTAACAGTGGAGGTTATTTAATGGCTAGTAAAAAACCGATTGAAAAATCTTTACAAATAAAATATTCCCAAAATTTTTTTAATTATTTAAAGCGATATTACAAAAAACCTAATAGTGCTCAAAAACGCGATAGTACTCTTATTTCATTAATTTGATTAACACCAGCATTAGCATTATTAGGAATATTTATGTTTTATGCAATTTTTATTGTTGCTAGAACAGCTGTTAATGGTGGTCCGGAAATTGCTTTTAAATTTTCATGAAAGCATTTTGAATTAGTATGAAAAAATCGTGAATTTCAAATTGCTTTAAAAAATTCTTTAATTTATTCAACAGCAGTTGTACCTTTATCATTAATTATTTCATTAATAGTTGCTAAGTCGTTAACTAGCATTATGTCAAAACGAATTTTTAATTTTTTGCAAGGTATTTTCTTTTTGCCATATGTTACTAGTGCGATGGCTGTTGCTATGACTTTTGCTTTTATTTTTAGTCCTGAAGGAGTGATGAATACTTTATTTGCACTTTTTGGTTTGGAAAAACGACCTTGATTAAATGATGCTAATTATGCGATTTGAGTTTTAATTATTTATGGAATATGAAAATCATTACCTTTTAATATCATTATGTTAACAACAGCGTTATTAAAAATAAATAATCAATATTATCAAGCTGCTGCTATTGATGGGATGCGTAAAAGTAAGCAGTTATTTAAAGTGACAGTACCTTTAGTTATTCCGATGTTAATTTACTTATTTACTATTGGGTTAATTGATTCGTTTAAAATATTTCCTTTAGGATTATATGATAATTATATTCAAGCATCTACTTATCAGATTCAAACAGTTGTTTTTTGAATTTTTCAACGCCGAATGAATGCTAGTTACAATGAAGCCGCGGCAGCTTCAATAATCTTAATGATAATTATTTTATTAATTACAATTGTAACGCGAATTATTAGTAAACAATTATCAAGAAAATATAGTTAGGAGATTTTTATTGATGAATAATTTGGGCAAGAAAATTAATGAATTGTTAAAGATGCGTTGCAATAAAATTGGTTTGTGATTTAAAACTTGAGTCAATCGTCAAACTATTGTGCGTAAAATCAATTTTACACAACAAATGGCGGGAAATAAAGGTTGAGAAAAATGAATTAGCATTGCAATTCGCTTCTTATTTTTATTAGTTATGGCTATTATTGTTGTTTTTCCATTTTACTGAATGATTATTACTTCATTTAAAACTGATGCTGATTTAGATCCAACAAAACCACAAGGATTATGACCTGAAATTTGAACTTTTAAGTGGTATACATATCTTTTAGAAAATTCACAAATTAATGTTGGCAAGTATTTATTTAATTCGTTTTTAGTAGCATTTCTTTCCACAATATTGAAATTATTTATTTGTGCTTTAGCGGGATTTGCTTTAGCGCATTATCGGACAAAGTTTCGCGAAGCAATATTTATTTTGTTGTTATCAACATTAATGATTCCTGGGGAAGCGATTATGATTGGGCAGTATTTGCTAATGTTACGGATTGTATGAGATAATACCTTAGAAGCATTAGTAATTCCATTTATTGCTTCGGCTTTTACAATTTTTATGTTACGCCAAGCATTTGAAGGGATTCCGAAATCAATTGTTAGTGCTAGTAAGGTTGATGGGTTATCAACTTTTAAATTTTTTTGAAAAGTAGCGTTGCCATTAGTTCAACCAGTATTATGAACAGCGGGATTAATATCTTTTATTGCTAGTTGGAATGCAGTATTATGACCCGTAACAGTTTTAGATGCTGATTCAAAATGAGTAACTTTACCAATGTTATTATGAGAATTAATTCAAGTAACAGAACCAGGACCTAATAATCCAAGTACGCTAAGAGATCCACAACATTTAAAAATGGCATCTGCTGTTATTTCTATTTTGCCAATGATTGTTTTATATTTACTTACTAAGAAACGCATTATTAATAGTATTACAAAAGATAGTAGTGGAACTAAGGGCTAGGAATTAATAGGAAGGAATAACAATTAATGAAAAAAATTAAGGTAATGCTAACAGCAACAATTTGATTAGGTGCGATTTTAACAACTTTTGCTTGTAGTCATCCGGAACGAAATGTCATTATGACAACTTATTTTAAAAAAGGTCAATTTCAATGAAATGCTTTAGAAAAGGTTATTAATAATTTTAATGCTGTCAATGCTAATAACTCGGAATTTGATCATCGCAAAATAATTTTAAAATTTGTGCAAAATAATGGTGTTGAGAAGGAAGTTAATGCTGGTTATTATGGTGTGAGAAAGTTACCTAATTTGTTTACTAGTTATGCTGATGAGGTTGTTAAATACTCTAAAACTTTACAAGAACAGTTAGTTGATGTTAAGATTCCCGATCTTAGTCCTTGTATTGATAAACCAAGCATTATTGATTCTTATTGACAAGAAACAATGTATAAAGGTAAACAATATACAGTTCCGATTGGAAAGTCATTAGATTTAATGTTTATTAATAAGAAATTATTGTTAGAAGTATTTGCTAAAATTGAGGGTTTAACTCCGCAAGCAAATTTGTTATTACCACTGGGCGATAATTTAAGTAATTATCAAGGAATGAATGGACAATGAAAAGTTAATAAAAGTATTGATTGAAGTAAATTTCAAACTCAACTTAATGTTTTAAAAGAGTGAAATTCTCTGGAAACAATGAAAGCGGGAATTATTACTTGAAGTAGTTATCTTAGTTTAGTGCAAGTAACTAGTCATTTATTAAATAATTTAGCTAATTTAAAGAATCTTAATGAAGTGTATGCAGTAGCGATGGATGATTTGCCTAATGGATTATATGCGCAATATGCTAATAATGAGGCATTAAATTCTGAAACAAAATTTAATGAATTTCTTTATCGTGAAAATAGTAGTGGTGAATTTGTTTTAAACTTAAAAGGAAAGTCTTTTGAAATATTGCAGAAACATTTAAGTGGTCTTCAAAAGTTAAAAGATTTAGCTAATCGTACATCTAATGATATTAAGCGCAATACAGGATTGCATGTTAAAGTACCAACAGCAACATCACCACAAGGGACATTTGCTAGTACCTTGTTTAATCAATCTAAAGCTTTAGTCGGTATTGGTTCAACATCAGGAGTTCAGTTTTTGTTACAGAAAAAGCGCCTTAAACCTGACGATATTTGAGCGTTACCGGTACCATTTTCTACAGGTGGTAAGTATGTTATTCAACAAGGTCCAGGAATTGCGATGTTTAAAATGAATGATCCGATAAAAGATAAAATTTCCGAAGCATTTATTAAATATGTAACATCACAAGAAGCTAATGAAGTTTATGCTTTTGATTCGGGATATTTGCCAATTAATAAAGCTTCCTATGAAACTGGTTCTTCTTATGGTCAAAAATTACATCATGCTCCAACAGAATCTTATTTACAGGTTATTGCGCAAGTATGAGAATTGATGAATGCCAAGCAAATAACAACCGCCTCGCTACCATTAACACAATGAGGTGCAATATTTCGTCAAACGGTATTAAAGTCATTAAATATTTTTTATCAAGATTTATTAAATGCATCATATCCTGAAAGACCATTAACTGAGAAAGAATTTTTAAATATTCTTAAAAGGCAAACCAAAGATGATGGGATTCATGATTTTATTATTGAACAATAAGGTTTTAGATATTTTTTATTAAAATATTTTAAAAATGTAACTAAATATATTTAGTTACATTTTTTTAAATTGAAATATAGTAAAATATAATTCTAGTAAATTTCTGTATGCTATAATAAAATTAAGGTTATTAATTAAGGGGGTTATAGGCTTAAATTATTTATTATTTTATATTAATCTAGTATTTTATTAAGTTAGTAATTAATAAAAATATATAAGGATGGTAAAAAATGAACAATTCAAAACAAGGATTAGTAGCTTTATTAGCGGCAATATCAATTTCAATAACACCAGCGTTAAATATTAGTAATATTACTAATAAGTTAGTAAATAAAAATTATGCAAATGATAGTGAACGCGATAAAAAACAAATTCAATAATTGTATTCAGGAATGATTGAAAAGAATATTCAAACCCAATTAAAGATTATGAAAAATGAAAAAAATATTGTTGCTGAACGAATTGGTAAATATAATCTTGTTGCTAAAACAATTAAAATTCTTGAAGATAAAATTAAAAAACATTTGAATGGGATTGAAAAGGAAGATATTCAATTTATTAAAGAACAAATTGATAAATTAAATACTGCTAATGAAGCATTAGAATTGTTACAACTTGAACTTAGTGATTTTGCTATTAATTTTACGCATGTTGATTATTGAAGAATTTATTCGCGACTTAGTCAAGACATTGAATCTCGTAATGTGTGAATTAAACAATTGCAAAATAAATATGTTGATTCTAATAATAATTTAAGTGATGTGCAAAATGCCATTAGAATTAAAAATCAAATTACAGTATATAATAACTATTCTAATTCGCTAATTTCTATTCAAGATAAAATTATTGCCATAAAACTTCAAGAAGTAGATGCGGATATTGATGCTATGAATCAAAAAATTTCTTTGCAACTTGCTGACTGTGAGGATACTATTAGGGTTTTAATAGATAGTCAAATAGTAACAGCAGATACCCAACGTTAATGATTGAACAACTTGATATTTTAAATGGTCAAATGGTCAAATGGTCAAATTGAGGCATTAGGAGTTGTAAAAGAGAAAATTTTAGAAACTAAAAATGAAACAGAAAAATTTGAAAAAGTAAAAAACTTACTTATTGATATTGATAAAATTATTGATAAAAAACAAACAAATCAACAAGATTTTTTAAATAAAACAATTAATGACAAATAATATCATAATGTTATTAAATTAATATTTATTAAAGTGAAAGGTTTATTTAAAAAATGCCAAATTGTAAAGTTAAGTGCAACTAAATTATTTTTCTAACCAAATATTCGATTGGCGAAAGATAATTTAGTATTTTTCTTGGTCTTTGGTTTAAAGACAATATAAATTTATGAACTGCATTTTTAGTAGTGTTTGAAAAATTAAATTTTTTAGGAAATTTTTCTCTAATTAAACCATTAGTATTTTCATTAGTACCTCTTTGTCAAGGTGAATATGCATCAGCAAAATAAATTTTCACATTTAAATTTTTTTCAAGTTGTTGTCAATTAGCAAATTCTTTACCCCTATCAAATGTTATAGTCTTAACAAGATTATTTGGAAGAATTGATAAATAATGACTAATATTTTTGTTAATAACTTTAGTAGTTCTATTTTCAACTAATATTGCTAAAGTAAATCTTGATGTTCTTTCAACTAAAGTTATTAAACATGATTTACTTTTACCTCGTGATGATACTACAGTATCATCTTCTCAATGGCCAAGAGTTATGCGATTATTAACATTTCGTTCTTTAATGGATTTACCATTAAATTTACCCCGATTTTCTTGAGATTTTCGTTTCTTACCTTTTCTTCTTAAATTTTTACTAGTAACCTTTTCAAGTAATCCAGAATAAATTCAATTGTAAATTGTTTTAAAACTAATAATTCATTCTTGATGAAAATTTTTAATTCTGCCATAAATTTGTTCAGGCGATCAACCTAATAATAATTTTTGTTGTACATATTTTACTAATTCTCTATTTTTAAATTTATGAAAATAAACATGTAATTGTTTTCTATTTTCTGCTTTATTTTGTGCAATTAATGAAAAATAATGATTATTATCTTTATTTCTATTAACTTCTCGATTAATAGTACTAATATTTCGATTAAGATTTTTAGCTATTTCACTAATTTTTACTTTAAATTTCAATTGATTCTCAATATAAATTCTTTCATCTATGCCAAGATGTTTGTATCCCATATAAAAACTCCTTAAATTTACTTTTTCTAAAATAAACTTAGCATCATGAAATTTTTATATGAAATCTTTTGCAATTTTATTTACTTGCACTTACAAGTATAATTCAGCAAATTAATAACTTTGTTAATTTGTGTTAAATTACTGATTTTAAAAATGAAAATTAAAATGCAACCCGCTAAAAATAAATAGCTCACAATGTTTTTAAAATAACCGTTGTAAATATATCAAATTGCTCCTCAATGTCATAAAATTAAAAATGAGGTGCGATTTAATTCAATAAAATGGTTATTTTTTTCTATTATTCATTTGCAAAATTTCATCTTGCACCTCACTTTATTTTTTTGTTAGCGTACTGCTCCAAGTAATTTTTCAAACATTTTAAAGCAAATAAAGAATATTGCCAAAATAAATGGAAAAATGAATATTCAGTAGTCAGCAAAGAAGTTACCGACTTGTTGGCATATTAACGGCAATAATTTCTCACATTTTAGTAAACGCTGTTATAATCGCATTTCATAATTTAGTCATCGCGTCACTAGCTGTTATCTTTGTTACTGCTGGTGCTTCTGTTAAGAAAGTTCCAATCATATAATCACCCCCTTTCTTTTTAAAACATTCATCATTTATATTCAAAGTTTTTCTTAAATTTGTTAAAGCCACGATTAACCTTAACACGATTGTATTTTTTCCTAATTAATTTTGAATTTCTTTGTGAATGCATCACAATGTAACTTCTTGACATTGCTTTTGTCTCTATCTAAATACTGATATGGTTTTTCAAAGTAGCATTAGAATAAATCACACCATAATCGCTGTTAAGAGTCAAAAAGCAATGTTTGCTATTAAAAGTCAAAGTGGTGCTTCGATTAATTTAATTTCTTTACCACCAGTAATGTGAGCCGGAATAGTTGTAATTTGAATAAATAAATCTCAGAAAGTTTGTTTAATTTGTTCTCAATTAAATTCTTTTAAGTTTATTGTCATTTTTTATCTCCCGAAAATCATTTTTATTGGTAAATACATAATTGAAATTAGTGTGAAAAGAAAAGTAATGATAATAATTAATCCGGCAATAAACGCAACTTGTGCAGGCATTTTTTCTATCGGAACAAACAGTTTTAAGAATTCCATAATAATTTCTCAAAACATTATTTTTTATCCGCGTTATTTTCTTTTGAATTAGGAGCTTTAACTCATTCTTCAAAGCGAGCAATAAATACTTTTTCGTCTTTTGTAAAATTACCAGTATTATTTTTAATGGCATTTTTATATTTAATTCGCATTTTTATTTTGGCATAAATTTTATAAGCAAAATATGCCAATAGCATTATGCAAATGATAATAAATATTATTCCAATCGCAATATTCATTTTTAAGCTCCTTTAAAATAGTTATAATTTATATCTTTTTTGTTGTTTTCTTTTTCGGCAATGAAAAAACCTAATAATTCTTGTCCTTTAATTAATTTGGTTTCATTTTCTTTTTGATTAATTGAGATTACTTGATATTTATTATCTTTTATTATTCCGATGCAGATGGAATTTTCATATTTTCCTTTATAAACAAATCGCTTTGGAAACTAAATGCCGATTTGTTCATTAAATCATGGAATTTTTGGTGCTTTAATAAGCATTGCGTTTTGCGTTTCTTTTAAGAGATATTTTTTAGTATTTAAGAAAATGTTTTCAATGTTTTTCATAGTAAATTACCTTTCTTATTTGTTATAAACTAAGTTATATTAACTAAGTTAGTTAACTTAGTTTTTTAAACACTTATATATCGCAGATTTAAGTGTTTAATAAGCTTTGTTAGTAAATTTTGTTTTTTTAATTAGATAAAGATTTTAATAATTTTAAACTTAGCATACCCCTATATAGAAATTTCTACACTTTAATGTCCGCATCCTACCCTTGGAACTAATTTAATAGCGTGTATATTTTTAGGAAATCCGCCCATTCATTTTTTTATTGCAAAATGAAACAAATTGCTATAGCTAATAGGGTGTTATCTATTAACTGGTAAAACTTCTTTTGGTTATGGCGACCACCCACAATTTATCGTGCTTTAATACATACCAACATTATTAATTCACTTGTATTTAATTTTCAAAGAACAAACTTTTAACACCTTATAAAATAAAAAGACAATCATTGCTGACTGTCTTAATACTTATTCAAATATTTTCCTACCTAACAAAACTTTATGCGTCCAGTTAATTTAATAATAAACAGCATTTATCAAATTTTTGCATTTGCGAATAGTTATAGTATAATTAAAAGATAAAAATCAGAATGAATTTTAATTATTGAGGAAACAAATAAGATAAGAAATTATTCTCTGCTTAGCTGGATAATCAATGTGTTATAATAATAAAAGCAATATTTTAAAATAAAATTATATTAAATTAGAGGAGAAAAAATAGTTATGGCAACAATAAAAGTTTTTGCATTAGGGGGACTTGATGAACGCGGGAAAAATATGTATGTGGTGGAAGTTAACCGTGATATATTTATTTTTGATGCTGGTAGTAAAATCCCTGAACGAGAAGCATTAGGAATTGATACTGTTATTCCCGATTTTTCTTATTTAAAAGAAAATGTTAATCGGATTAAAGGATTATTTATTTCTAAACCATCAGACGAATGTTTTGGAGCAATAACATATCTTTTAAAGGATATTAAAATTCCTATTTATGGTAGTAAATTAACAATCTTTTTAATTAAACAAAAACTCTACAAGTTTAAGGTATGACATAGTGAAAATGAATTAATTGAAATTAAAGAAAAGGATATGTTATCTTTTGGTGATAATGAAATTGAAGTTTTTAATACGACAACTTGTATTCCGGGAAGTTTTGGTTTTGCTTTAAAGACTGTTGATGGAACTATTGTTTATACGAGTGATTATATTTTTGATAGTGAAGAACGAACTAATTTTGCTACAGATATGGCACACTTAGCAAAAATTGCTAATAATAAAATTTTATTATTGATGAGTGGTTCTGGTTATGCTAGTCGTAATGATTATACGGCTCCTAATCATAAATGTAAGAAGTTAGTGGAATCAACTTTTAAAGCAGCAAAGTCTAAAATTATTATTGCTTGTCATGAACAAGATTTATATAAAATAAGTGAAATTTTGGAGTTGGTTAGTGAAACTAATCGTGAGGCCATCGTTATGGGGGGCACATTAAAATCAATTTTAGAAGAATTTAAGTCAGGAACTTATTTGCAATTTAATAAAATTAAGTTTAGAAATTTAACTAGTGATGCTATTAATGACAATTCAGTAATTTTTGTTACAGGTAGTGGTGAGCGACTTTATACAAGATTATATAAAATTATTAGTGGCGATGATGAGCATTTAGAAATAAAAAAGTCAGATACTGTGATTTTAGCAGCGCTACCGATTCCTGGTTATGAATTAAAACATGCGAGAATATTGGATGAATTAGCAAGAACTGATGCTCGTTTTATGGCGTTATCCGATAAAAAAGTGTGAGATATGAATGCTTCATATGAAGATATTAAGATGATGATTGGAATTATGAAACCAAAATTTTTTATGCCAATTAAAGGATTACATAAAAATTTTGTTAGTGCGCAAAATAGTGCTCAAGAAGCAGGAATTCTAATTAATAATATTTTAATTAAGGAAAATGGTCAAATTTTAGAGTTTATTAATGGTAAATTAGGACCATCACCATCTTCTTTAAAATATAATAATATTTATGTTGATGGTCTTGGGGTTGGCGATATTGGTGCTGTTGTTTTAAATGAAAGAAAGCAATTAGCTCGTGATGGAGTTTTAATTAGTGGCATTACATTAAATCGTCGTAGTAAAGAGATTGTTTCTTTAGTTGATGTGCAAATGCGTGGGGTTGTTTTTATTCAAGATGATGAGGAATTAACTAATAAAATGCAAGCGAAAGTTCGTACTATTGTTGAAGAACATCAAAAAAAATCAGAGTTTGATGGTACAACAGTTAAAAATCAAATCCGTAGTGAGTTGCAAGAGTTATGTCGTCAAGAAACGGGTAAAAATCCAATGGTTTTAGCAATAATTAATGAGATAAATTAACTATTACTTAAAAAATATGAGGAGATAAAAGGATGAATAGCGATAAAATAAGTAGTGAGTTGCAAGAGTTATGTCGTCAAGAAACGGGTAAAAATCCAATGGTTTTAGCAATAATTAATGAGATAAATTAACTATTACTTAAAAAATATGAGGAGATAAAAGGATGAATAGCGATAAAATAAGTAGTGATTTTGTCGAGTTTGAAAATAATCCTCGCAATACTACAAAATATGAACAAGAACAACAAGCGAAATCCAAAATTATTCAGTTAAAGAAGAAAATTCGGCGTAGTGATAAAATTGGTGGAAAAATATGAGCTTTGTTCATTATTTTTGCTAGTATTTTGGCTCTTGCTCGTTTAACGGTTATTGGTCAATTTTTAGATGATGTTCTTTTCAATTTTCTTTTTGGATGATTTAAATATATTATCTATTTTGTTATTTTAGTAGTGAGTTTTGCAATTTTTGGTGGTATTCAAATTAAAATTAAGAAACGAGTTCAAGTAATGATAATATTACTTGTTTTAGCTATTTGTTGATTTGTGAATGATATTGTATTATTGATTAGTTATCATCGTTCTTCTATTAATGCAGAACAAAATTGGTTTTCACAAGTTATTAGTTCTTATACGGATAATTGATTACAAAATTCTCTTTTTATGCAACGATTAGATATTAAGAAATTTTTTCATATTAATGGCTCATATTTTATTCCTTTTGCTGGTGGCGGATTTATTGGAATGTTGTTTTCAACAGTATTTGGTTATTTAACAACAATTGTTTCTTTAATATGTAGTTTAGTTTTTTTAACGACAATTATTCTTTGAATTTTAACAGGAAATCCTTGATATCTTTATCAATGAAAAGTTAATAAGGAACATAATAGTTTACATATTGTTAGTTTTATGGCTAAAAAGAATGTTAAAAATAAGAAAAATGCTGAGAAGAAATATCAGCAATATTTTGAAACTGTTAATGTTAAAAATATTAATGGTAATGATCGGCAAGTTTTACATACAACAAAAAATTCTGATATTACAATTAAATTACCATCCGTTAATTTACATCATTCATTAATGAATGAAGATTTATTATTTGATGATATTTATAGTAATAAAAATTATCACCATATTGATAATTGAGATTCGAAGTTAACACCAAAAATTAATCTTAATGAGAAGGTAATTAAAGAACAAGAGTATCATCAACAAGCATTTTCTCGTGATGATTTTGGTTATGATCAAACATCATTAATGGAATTAGATGTGGTGCGTAAAGATTTTGCTGCTAATAGTTATTTAACACCTTTTAATAAAGAACAACCACCAATTCAAAAAGAACGGATAAAATCTTATCCAACTAGCTCATCAGCATTAGATGAGGTATTTTCAGTTATTGATCAATCCGATATTCAAGCAAAACAAGCAGTTGTTATTAGTGACAATTTGTCTCCAGAATTTATTGAAGAGATTAATCCTTTGGATAATAAAGTTTCTTCTTCAATAATACCAAGTAATTATTTTCCTTCAATAATTAATCCTAATTATCAATTGCCACCAGTTAGTCTTTTAACAAAACCAATAATTAGTGTTAATCGTGATTTAAATATTAAAACCGCAAAAAATAATGTTGAAAAAATTCATCGTCTTTTTAAACATTTTAATATTAAAGCGCGAGTTACTAATATTAATATTGGACCAGCAGTAACTAAGTTTGAAATTGAACTAGGAATGGGCGTTAAGGTAAGTAAAATTACTTCGTTAGAAAATGATATTAAGTTAGCTTTAGCGTCAAAAGATATTCGTTTAGAAGCACCTATTCATGGTAAGTCAGCAGTGGGAATTGAAATTCCAAATATTTCACCAGCATTAGTTACGATTCGTGAAGTGATGGAAAATGTTCCCCTTAATAAGAAAGATAGTAAATTATTAATGGCCATTGGTAAAAATGTAATGGGAAAAATTTTATTTGCGGAATTAGATAAGATGCCACATTTATTAATTGCGGGTGCTACTGGTAGTGGAAAATCAATTTGTATTAATAGTATTATTGCTTCTTTAATTCTTCGGGTTAAACCGCATGAAGTAAAATTTTTGTTAATTGATCCAAAACGCGTTGAATTATCAGTATATAATAATTTGCCACATTTATTAGTACCAGTAATTACTGATTTAAGAAAAGCCAATCGTGCTTTAAAACAAATTATTAGTGAAATGGAACGAAGATATATTATTTTTTCTAATATTGGCGTGCGAAATATTGCTAGTTATAATCAAAAGGTGGCAATTGAAGAAATGTTACCATATATTGTGATAATTATTGACGAGCTTGCTGATTTAATGGTTGTTGCCGGAAAAGAAGTTGAAGAAAGTATTATGCGAATAACGCAAATGGCACGAGCTTCAGGAATTCATTTAATTATTGCAACCCAAAGACCATCAACAGATATTATTACTGGCATTATAAAAAATAATATTCCATCAAGAATTGCTTTTGCTGTTAGTTCTTCAATTGATTCTAGAATAATTTTAGATAGTATGGGAGCTGAAAAGTTAATTGGTAGGGGTGATATGTTATTTGCTCCTTATGGTCAAATAACACCAACTAGAGCTCAAGGGGTATATATTAATGACGAAGACATTAGTGCGTTAATTAAATTTATTTCTCAGCAACAAAAACCGCAGTTTAATGAACAATTCCATGAATCTACACAAAGGATGAATACTAGTCATATTATTACAGGTGAAGATGATGAATTATATGATGAGATTTGTGATTTTGTTATTGCCAATAAAAAGGCATCAGCTTCATTAATTCAACGAAGATTTGGTGTTGGTTATAATCGGGCAGCAAGATTAATTGATAGTTTAGAAGCTAATGGTATTGTTGGACCGCAAAATGGGTCCAAACCTCGTGAAGTTTTGATTATGAATAAAGAGTAGGAATTTTGATAATGATGTGAGTTAAACCCCTTGTTTTACAAGAAAAAATTAAAAATTTACCACAAAGTTCGGGATGTTATCAGTTTTATAATGAAGCGCGACAATTAATTTATGTTGGTAAAGCAAAAAATATTCAACAGCGGGTAAATAATTATTTTAATAAAGTACATAATTTTAAAACTACTAAATTAGTTCGTGAAATTGCTGATGTGGATTATATTTTAACAATTAATGAAAAAGAAGCATTATTGTTAGAACATAATTTAATTAAAGATAAGCGTCCCCGATATAATATTTTATTAAATGATGATAAAACCTATCCTTATATTAAAATTACTGATGAAAATAATCCTGAATATCGTTTTGTTCGTAAAGTTCAAAAAGATAATGGTAAGTATTATGGTCCTTTTCCTGATGGTACGGGAGCTAGAGAAGTTTTAAAGATATTGCAACAATTATTTCCTTTGCGAAGATGTAAAGAAAGTTTAGGAACGCCGTGCTTATATTATCATCTGCAATTATGTTCAGGTGCTTGTTTTAAAAAGGTTCCTGAGGAATATTATGCCTTGATGAAAAAGAAAATTAATGATTTTTTTCAAGGAAAAAATCAAGATATTAAAAATAAGATTGCTGAGCGAATGCAACAAGCAGCGATTAATTTACAATATGAAGAAGCACAAAGATTAAAAAATGTTTTAGATAAGTTACAATTATTTATTTCTCATCAGTTTGTTCAATTTCCTGATTTTCGTAATCGTGATTTTATTGGTTATGCTATTAAAGATCATAAATTGTCAATAACAGCATTATTTTATCGTAATGGACAATTGCTTTCCAAAGATGAACAAATTTTTACTTTATTTAATGATGATTTAACTGATGCAATGAGAAATTATTTGCAACAGTTATATACTAACAATACTGTTCCCCAAGAATTATATGTTGCAAATATTGTTTTAGATGATTTGGCAGAAGCATTAAATATTAAAATTATTACTAAGCTTACTAAAAAAATGCAAGAAATTATTTCTTTAGCTACTAAGAATGCTCAAGAATTATTAAAGCAACAACTTGTTGATTCCTATCAAATTAAGTATCGTTATTATGAGATTGTTGAACAATTAGGAAAGCTTTTAAAAATTGCGACACCACAATATATCGAAATTATGGATATTGCCAATTTAGGACATGATAATGTTATTGGTGGGGTTATTGTTTATCAAAATGGTCAAGCAATTAAAAAACTGTTTCGTCGTTATAAAATTCAAATTGAACAACAAGGAGATTATCATTATTTACAAAATTTAGTTTATCGTCGTTATTGAAAAAAATTAATGAATAAAGAACCAATGCCAGAGTTAATTATTGTTGATGGTGGTAAATTACAAATTGATAGTGTGCAGTTGCAATTAGAAAATTTAAATATTAGTTTACCGGTTGTCGGTCTTGTTAAGAATAGTCATCACAAAACTGATTGTTTATTAGATAATAAAGGTTATCGGTTGGATATTGCTAAAAAGAGTGCTTTATTTCATTGATTAACTAAAGTTCAAGAAGAGGTCCATAATTATACAGTTTCATTTCATCGTCAACAACGAACTAATTCTTTATTTGTTAATTCGTTAAAAAAAGTTAAAGGATTAGGTGAGTTAACTATTAAAAAGTTATATCAACAGTTTGAAACAATAACAAAAATGAAAGCAGTTTCATTTGCTGAATTAAATGTTATTATTAAAAATAAAACAACAACAAAGGAATTAATTGCTTATTTAAAAGATAATTAATTTAGAAATTTTATTCGTTAAATCGAAAAATTTATTACTAATTTGATGCTAAAATGCTTATATAAAAATATAAGCATTTTTATTTTTAATAAAATAGAAGGAGGATATTATTTATTGAAAATAAAATGCAATGATTAAATTTATAAACTAGATATAGGAGTATTAAATATGAAAAAAGTATTAAAAAATATGTTATTAACAATTGCCCCATTAACAATAAGTGCTAACTTTTTAGTATCTTGTAATCATACTAGTAAAGACAATTTGACTACTATTTTTAATGAATATGGAGCATTACAGTCGGTATTATGAGCAATTTCTGCTGAAAGAAAAGCACAATTATTAACACAATATCGCTTAAAAAAAGACTTATATAGTCAAGTTATCGCAAAACAAAAGCAAGTTGATAAGGCATTAACTAAGGGTAAATTGAATAATAATCTTGTGAAATGAGAACATAATAAACTAACAATTAATCAAACCCAAGAAAATGAGTTTATTCCTGTTGTAGCTGTTGATTTAGATGAAACATTTATTGATAATACGCCATCATCAGCATACAATCTGTTAAATAACAAACCATTTCATCCTCTTGAATGAGATAAGTGGGTTAATTCGCAACAAGCAACAATTTTCCCAGGGGTTTTAGATTTTGTTCAACATGTTTATAAAAATGGGGGATTAGTAATGTTTGTTTCTAATCGTTTGCAAGATACTCATAAAGAAACAACAAGAAATAATTTAATTAAAGAAAATTATCCAAAAGAATTATTACAAGATTTTCATTGATGAATGTCAGGTGTCAAAGATAGTAAACAAAATATTATTAAAGAAAAAGAAGATCGTTATCATTACTTAAACAGTAATAAATTGCATATTAAAGAAGGAATTGCTGTTAATATTCGCATTATGATGGTATTAGGTGATGATATTAATGATTTTAATTCTAATTTTACTAATGCTAAGGATAATATTTATCGTAACTATTATTTAGAGGATAATGATGTCTAACAACTTTTTGGGCAAGTAGCACCAGCCGTTCGTTTTACTAGAAAAAATAACGAAATTACAAAATATTATGCTAATTGTGGGCAACAACCAGATAGGTTATTAAAAAATGAAAAATACCTTGATAATATTCAAGAAGAATTAACTTGTTGATATAGTACTTATGGTTTAATTGGTGGTAACGCGATGTATGGTGGCTGAGATAGTGCTTTTAAGAAGAAACATTTTGAGCAACATAAGACCTCTTATATGAAACAAGCAATTAGAGAATATTTACAAAAGTTTACTTCTTGGGATTAGGAATTAATTCCTTTAATAACTTTGAAAAATATTTAAATAATAGTAAAATGCTTATATAAAAATGTATAAGTATTTTTGCTTTTTACTTTAAAAATTTCACTTTTGAAAATGAATAGGGGAGATAAATATGAAACAGTTGCGTAGTTTTTTGATGTTAGTAATAGTTTTATTAATAAGTTTTAATTTTTTAATATCTTGTAAAAATAATAAAATAACTGATAATAAAATAATTGCTACGATTAATGAATATGGGGCATTATATTCAGTTTTATGAGCGATTTCTCCAGAAAGAAAGGCACAGTTGTTAACTCAATATAAATTAAACATTCATAATGCCAAATTGTAAAGTTAAGTGCAACTAAATTATTTTTCTAACCAAATATTCGATTGGCGAAAGATAATTTAGTATTTTTCTTGGTCTTTGGTTTAAAGACAATATAAATTTATGAACTGCATTTTTAGTAGTGTTTGAAAAATTAAATTTTTTAGGAAATTTTTCTCTAATTAAACCATTAGTATTTTCATTAGTACCTCTTTGTCAAGGTGAATATGCATCAGCAAAATAAATTTTTACATTTAAATTTTTTTCAAGTTGTTGTCAATTAGCAAATTCTTTACCCCTATCAAATGTTATAGTCTTAACAAGATTATTTGGAAGAATTGATAAATAATGACTAATATTTTTGTTAATAGCTGAATTATACTTGTAAGTGCAAGTAAATAAAATTGCAAAAGATTTCATATAAAAATTTCATGATGCTAAGTTTATTTTAGAAAAAGTAAATTTAAGGAGTTTTTATATGGGATACAAACATCTTGGCATAGATGAAAGAATTTATATTGAGAATCACAATTGAAATTTAAAGTAAAAATTAGTGAAATAGCTAAAAATCTTAATCGAAGTATTAGTACTATTAATCGAGAAGTTAATAGAAATAAAGATAATAATCATTATTTTTCATTAATTGCACAAAATAAAGCAGAAAATAGAAAACAATTACATGTTTATTTTCATAAATTTAAAAATAGAGAATTAGTAAAATATGTACAACAAAAATTATTATTAGGTTGATCGCCTGAACAAATTTATGGCAGAATTAAAAATTTTCATCAAGAATGAATTATTAGTTTTAAAACAATTTACAATTGAATTTATTCTGGATTACTTGAAAAGGTTACTAGTAAAAATTTAAGAAGAAAAGGTAAGAAACGAAAATCTCAAGAAAATCGGGGTAAATTTAATGGTAAATCCATTAAAGAACGAAATGTTAATAATCGCATAACTCTTGGCCATTGAGAAGGTGATACTGTAGTATCATCACGAGGTAAAAGTAAATCATGTTTAATAACTTTAGTTGAAAGAACATCAAGATTTACTTTAGCAATATTAGTTGAAAATAGAACTACTAAAGTTATTAACAAAAATATTAGTCATTATTTATCAATTCTTCCAAATAATCTTGTTAAGACTATAACATTTGATAGGGGTAAAGAATTTGCTAATTGACAACAACTTGAAAAAAATTTAAATGTGAAAATTTATTTTGCTGATGCATATTCACCTTGACAAAGAGGTACTAATGAAAATACTAATGGTTTAATTAGAGAAAAATTTCCTAAAAAATTTAATTTTTCAAACACTACTAAAAATGCAGTTCATAAATTTATATTGTCTTTAAACCAAAGACCAAGAAAAATACTAAATTATCTTTCGCCAATCGAATATTTGGTTAGAAAAATAATTTAGTTGCACTTAACTTTACAATTTGGCATACTTTAGTAGTTCTATTTTCAACTAATATTGCTAAAGTAAATCTTGATGTTCTTTCAACTAAAGTTATTAAACATGATTTACTTTTACCTCGTGATGATACTACAGTATCACCTTCTCAATGGCCAAGAGTTATGCGATTATTAACATTTCGTTCTTTAATGGATTTACCATTAAATTTACCCCGATTTTCTTGAGATTTTCGTTTCTTACCTTTTCTTCTTAAATTTTTACTAGTAACCTTTTCAAGTAATCCAGAATAAATTCAATTGTAAATTGTTTTAAAACTAATAATTCATTCTTGATGAAAATTTTTAATTCTGCCATAAATTTGTTCAGGCGATCAACCTAATAATAATTTTTGTTGTACATATTTTACTAATTCTCTATTTTTAAATTTATGAAAATAAACATGTAATTGTTTTCTATTTTCTGCTTTATTTTGTGCAATTAATGAAAAATAATGATTATTATCTTTATTTCTATTAACTTCTCGATTAATAGTACTAATACTTCGATTAAGATTTTTAGCTATTTCACTAATTTTTACTTTAAATTTCAATTGATTCTCAATATAAATTCTTTCATCTATGCCAAGATGTTTGTATCCCATATAAAAACTCCTTAAATTTACTTTTTCTAAAATAAACTTAGCATCATGAAATTTTTATATGAAATCTTTTGCAATTTTATTTACTTGCACTTACAAGTATAATTCAGCATATTTAAAGGATTTATTGACTATTAATTTTATTTAAAATAATTGCAGTTTAAAGCTAATAATGTTATTATTTTTTATGTAGTATAAAATATGCCCATGTAGCTCAGTTGGATAGAGCATGCGCCTTCTAAGCGCAGGGTCAAGAGTTCAAGTCTCTTCATGGGCGCCATTTAAAATAAAAATGTTGGTGAATAATTTTAATGAATAATAAATATTATAGTTTTTTTATTAAGGAAATTGAACAGTTAATTGCTAATGAAAACTATGAGCAAGCAAAAGTTAAGTTAAAAATTGAATTAGATTTACCTTATATACCAAAAAAATATGAACAACAAATTATTAAATTTTATGATGAAATTCAACAGTTAACAAAAGAAAAACCAAATATTAAGCAATGAGATTTAGAGACAATTAAAGAAATTATTAATAATCCTTTTGATGAGGAAATTCATTTAGTAGCATTTAATTTTTTAGAACAGCAAAATGCTAGGAAAATATTATCAACATTACGAGATTATTTAAAAAATTCTTTGTTTAAAAATGAAAATAAAACGCATTTGTTAATAGCTTTAAAGAGACAAGATATTGATGGGGTGTTTATTGTTCAAAAAACACATGGTCAGTATTTTGTTAATCCGATATTGATTTCTGAATTTCATCTTGATGAATGTACTAAAAAAGTTAAAACTATTTTAAGTAATTTTGTTTATAATGATAATCCTAGTTTAGAACAGGTTTGTTGATACTTATGAGAAAATTATTGATATAGTCAGTATCCTAATTTGCCATTAATGGCGGATCTTTCTGCGGTAGTTAGTGCTATTATTTATAAAGCACAAATTATGCAAGGTGATGATGAATGTAAGTTAGAACAGATTTGTCAAAATTTAAAGACTGATGTTGTTCTTACCCAAAGATTTTTATTACAAATTAAGAAAGAACAAATTTTTTAACATTTTATTGTTGAGATATTTGCTAAAGTTTAATTGCATTTAGTAATTAATCAAGGGTATAATTAAATAGTTGAAATATGGGAGGATATTTGATGAAATTTACAAGTAAAAAAAATATTGAAGAAAATAAAGGAAAGTATATTATTGAATTTGAATCAGAAGAATGACAAGATATTATTGAAAAGGTAACAAAGAAGTTGAAAGCCCGTTTACAAATACCAGGTTTTCGTAAAGGCAAAGTACCAGAAGCGATGGTAGAAAAATATTTAAGTGAAGCAGAAATTTTAAATAAAGCTCATAATATTGCAGCTGATAAAGCGTGACAATTTGCTTTATTACGAAATGATCCATTGCAACCTTTTAATCAGCCAAGTTGAAATATTGATACTTTGTCAATGGCAAAATATATTATTTCTTTTGAATTTGATTTAAAACCGGAAGTTAAAGTTGAAAAATATACAAATATAAAAATTGAGAAAATGGCAAATATTGTTAATGATGAGGATATTAATCAAGCACTTAGTCAGTTACAAGAAAAATCAGTTATTTTAGAAATTAAAGAAGATAAGATTACTAATGGTGATGTTGTTATTTTTGATTTTGAAGGGTTTAAAGATGGCGAACCTTTTGCTGGTGGAAAAGCTGAAAATTTTAGTTTAGAAATTGGTTCAAAAAAGTTTATTCCTGGTTTTGAAGAACAAATGATTGGATTGATGGCTGGTGAAGAAAAGGATTTACTTGTATCGTTTCCTAAAGATTATTTACAACCAGATTTAGCAGGAAAAGAAGTAACTTTTAAAGTTAAGATTAAAGAAGTTAAAAATAAGATTGTTCCAGAAATTAATGATGATTTGGCAAAAGATGCTAATATTGATGGTATTGAAGATTTAGCACAATTAAAAGATTATATTAAAGAAAATTTGATTAAGCAAAATGAAGAAAAAATTAAAGATGAGTTTATTAATAATTTATTATTAGAAATTTCTAAAACAGCAACGATTCATATTCCTCAATCAATTATTGATAAAGAAGTATTAAATCTTCAAGGTCAGTTTGAGGAGAAGTTAAAAGAACAAAATATTGATTTAAAACAATATTTAAAGTTAACTAAATTAACTGAATTAGATATTAAAAAAGAGTTCCGAGGCGAGGCTAAAGCAAAAATTAGTAATTATTTAATTATACAAGAAATTATGAAGCAAGAAAATATTCAAGTTAGTAATGATGAGGTAGAACAAGAAATTATTGAGTTGGCTAAGTTTTATAAGATGACACCAGAAGAAGCTAAAGAAAAAATTATGGATACTAGTATTGTTGAAGAAGGTTTAAAACATCGTAGGATATTAAATTTTCTTTATGAGAATAATGGATAAAATAGATTTAGCACTTTAATATTGCAAGTGCTAAATTTTTATTATATAATTAAGTAAATCTGTTTTATGGAGGTATCATAATGATAGATAAAGAACAAATAAAGTCTTTGGAAAATATTCCGGTTTTGGTTACACGAGGTAGTTATATTTATCCCGGATTTGAGCAGGTTTTAGAAATTGGTCGTAATAAATCATTAAAGACTATTGAAGTGGCTAAGGATAATTTTGATAATCAAGTTATTTTAGTATCACAAAAAAAACCTTTAGATGATGAACCAACAATTGATGAAATATTTGATGTTGGAGTTATTGCTAATTTAAAAATAAAAAAAGTTTGAGAAGAAGGTTCGTTTACGGTTAATTTTAAGTCACTTAATCGGGTTAAATTACTGAATTTAAAAGATAATGGTACTTATTATGAAAGTGATATTGAGGTTTTAGAATCAAATCATGAAGGTAGTGTTGAAGAATTAGTTCAAAAAATTACTAATAATTTAACAGGATTATTGGAAATGCAAGAAGGTCTTCCTGAAGATGTCTTACAAGAGATTAAGGTAAATATTAATAGTAGTCCTGGAGAAGTAATTGATACATTAGCACAGTTTTTACCTTTTTTACCGTTAGATAAAAAACAAGCTATTTTAGAAGAGTTGAATGTTGAACAACGCTTGAATCTTTTAGTTGATAATGTTAATAGTCGCAAGCAAACTGGTGAAATTGATCAAAATATTTCTGAAAGAATTAAAGTTAGAATTGATGAACAGCAAAAGAAATTTTATTTACGAGAAAAACTTGAAGCAATTAAAGAAGAATTAGGTGAAATTGATGACGATAGTAATGAGATGAAGAAATATTTAGATCGTCTTCAAAAAGAACCATTTCCTGAGAATATTAAAGTTCGTGTTAAGGAAGAAATTAATCGTTATGAAATGATGCCACAAGCATCAAGTGAAGCTAATATTATTAGAACATACATTGATTGGGTAATGGCGATTCCTTGACATAAAGAAAAGGAAGAAATTGAGGATTTACCATTTGCTTTACAAACTTTAGATAAATATCATTATGGTTTGGAAAAAGTTAAAGAACGAATTATTGAACATTTAGCTGTTAAACAAATGACTAAATCATTAAAAGGGCAAATTATTTGTTTAGTAGGTCCTCCCGGAGTAGGAAAAACTTCACTTGCTAAGTCAATTGCTGAAGCAACAGGAAGAAGTTTTGTGAAGTTATCATTAGGTGGTGTTCGTGATGAATCAGAAATTCGTGGTCATCGAAAAACATATATTGGTTCAATGCCAGGAAGAATAATCCAATCAATGAAACGAGCTAAAAGTATTAATCCTTTATTTTTGCTTGATGAAATTGATAAGATGGCTAATGATTATCGTGGTGACCCTGCTAGTGCGATGTTGGAAGTATTAGACCCAGAACAAAATTTTGAGTTTTCTGATCATTACTTAGAAGAAAATTATGATTTATCAAAAGTAATGTTTATTGCTACGGCTAACTATATGGAAGATATTCCCGAACCATTATTAGACCGAATGGAAATTATTCAATTATCATCTTACACAGAAATTGAAAAAATGGAAATTGCTAAAAATCATTTAATTGCTAAAGTATTGCAAGGTAATGGTTTAAATGAGCAGTTATTAAAATTTGAAGATGGTGCAATTAAAGAAATTATTAAATATTATACTCGTGAAGCTGGTGTACGACAGTTAGAGCGATATTTGCATCAAATTGCGAGAAAGTTTATTGTTCGTTATTTAGCTAAACATTTAAGTGATGAATTAGTGAATATTGAAAAGGTTAAGCAATATCTAGGTAAACATAAGTTTGAATATACTGAAAAAGAAGGAACAGCCCAAATTGGTGTTGCTACTGGTTTAGCATATACTGCTTTTGGTGGCGATATTCTTTCAATGGAAGTAAATTTCTTTTCAGGTAAAGGACAGTTAGTTTTAACAGGAACTTTAGGTGATGTTATGAAGGAATCAGCAAATATTGCTTTGGATTATTTAAAAGCTAATAGTAAGAAGTTTAATATTGATTCCAAGTTTTTTAGTAATAATGATATTCATATTCATGTTCCTGAAGGGGCAGTACCTAAAGATGGACCTTCAGCGGGGATTACAATAACAACAGCAATAATTTCTGCTTTAACTAAAAGACCTGTATCTAGTGATGTTGGAATGACTGGGGAAATAACTTTACGAGGGAATGTTTTACCGATTGGTGGTTTAAAAGAAAAATCAATTTCTGCTCATCGCAGTGGGATTAGTACAATTTTAATACCTGATAAAAATATGAAAGATTTAGATGATATTCCTAACGAGGTGTTAAATGAATTAAAAATTATTCCGATTAAACATTATGAAGAAGTATATGACTTTATTTTTAATTCTAATTCAACAATAACATCCACTGATGTTATTACTGATGCTGTAGCAGTTGCTGCTTAATTATGAAGATAATTAATACTATGAAGAAATTCTTTATAGTATTTTTTTATATTCGCTGAATTATACTTGTAAGTGCAAGTAAATAAAATTGCAAAAGATTTCATATAAAAATTTCATGATGCTAAGTTTATTTTAGAAAAAGTAAATTTAAGGAGTTTTTATATGGGATACAAACATCTTGGCATAGATGAAAGAATTTATATTGAGAATCAATTGAAATTTAAAGTAAAAATTAGTGAAATAGCTAAAAATCTTAATCGAAATATTAGTACTATTAATCGAGAAGTTAATAGAAATAAAGATAATAATCATTATTTTTCATTAATTGCACAAAATAAAGCAGAAAATAGAAAACAATTACATGTTTATTTTCATAAATTTAAAAATAGAGAATTAGTAAAATATGTACAACAAAAATTATTATTAGGTTGATCGCCTGAACAAATTTATGGCAGAATTAAAAATTTTCATCAAGAATGAATTATTAGTTTTAAAACAATTTACAATTGAATTTATTCTGGATTACTTGAAAAGGTTACTAGTAAAAATTTAAGAAGAAAAGGTAAGAAACGAAAATCTCAAGAAAATCGGGGTAAATTTAATGGTAAATCCATTAAAGAACGAAATATTAATAATCGCATAACTCTTGGCCATTGAGAAGGTGATACTGTAGTATCATCACGAGGTAAAAGTAAATCATGTTTAATAACTTTAGTTGAAAGAACATCAAGATTTACTTTAGCAATATTAGTTGAAAATAGAACTACTAAAGTTATTAACAAAAATATTAGTCATTATTTATCAATTCTTCCAAATAATCTTGTTAAGACTATAACATTTGATAGGGGTAAAGAATTTGCTAATTGACAACAACTTGAAAAAAATTTAAATGTGAAAATTTATTTTGCTGATGCATATTCACCTTGACAAAGAGGTACTAATGAAAATACTAATGGTTTAATTAGAGAAAAATTTCCTAAAAAATTTAATTTTTCAAACACTAATAAAAATGCAGTTCATAAATTTATATTGTCTTTAAACCAAAGACCAAGAAAAATACTAAATTATCTTTCGCCAATCGAATATTTGGTTAGAAAAATAATTTAGTTGCACTTAACTTTACAATTTGGCATTTCTGATTATTTTTAAAAAATATTTTAAAAATAAATGTGAGTTAGTTATTTTTATTGTAAGATTACTTTATAAATAAATAAAAATATTTTTTATAAGGTTAATTGCATTAATGTAATTATTAAAAGGGAATTTAGTGTGATTCTAAAACTGTCCCAGCAACTGTAATATTGACATTAATTATATAAGTCATTGAAAAGTTATTTTTGAGAAGGCATAATTAGTGGTTGAAATTAAGTCAGGAGACCTACCTTAGAAAAAATTATTTAATTCTCCTGGGGATGGGTTATTAAAAAATGATTTTAATTTAACTACTTTTAAAATTTATTTTTTAATCTTAAACCATCATCACCTAGTGGTGGTTTTTGTTTATAGTCAGGAGGCAATGATGAAATTAAATATTTTTAAATCAACAGTAGTTAGCATTGAAGAAGATAGTTATTGTGTTAAAAAACTGGTTTTATTATCATTTTTAACAGCAATGGTTATTTGTATAAAATTTTTATTAGGTAATATTGCGGGTGTAGAATTAGTATCATTTTTGCTGTGCTTGTATACCCTTTATTTTTCTTTACGAGATAGTATTTTTATTGTTACTATTTTTAATTTGTCAATAATGTTATTATATGGTTTTAGTGCTTGAAATTTAGTATATTGATTAATATTTCCTTTTGATATTTTAGTTATTAAAATTTTGAAAAAACAAATTAATAATCGTTATAGTTTTGGTGTTATTGTTGGAACATTAAGTTTTTTAATTATGTTCTGATATTTTCTTAGCGATTTGTTATTTTTTGATTTAACATATGCCGTTGTCGGTTTAATATCAGCATTACCGATGGCATTAATGGGATTTGTTACTAATTTCTTAGTGTCATTATGACTGTTTAATCCTTTAAATAAGTTATTTAATGTTAATATGCGTTTAATGTCGCAAAACTATTTATCAGTTAACATTAAAGATAATATTAATGTTATTAGTGCTTTTTTAACAGTAACATTTTCAGTAAGTATTTTTGTAATCATATCGTTAATAATGCTTAATAATCATCAATTTATAAAATGATCGCAAAATGTTAAGAATATTTTAACTAATGATAAATCGTTAAATAATAGTTATGACTATGCGTTTAAGCAAGGATTATTAACTAGTGAAGATTATTTTACTTTTTATCACAGTTTAGCATCTCATCAGTGTGGGATTGTTGCTATTTATGATAAAAATAATATTTTTAAGGCACGAATCAATAATTGTAGTGAAAATTATAAGACATTACAAAATATTATTTTTGATAAAAATATAATGACAACACCAAATCAGTTTTATTTTAATGATGTTAGTTCTAAATCCAATAAACATTATGGTCGTTTTGTTAGTGACTTATGAGCTTTAAAAGATGGAAAATGACAAAAAATTAATTCTGGGAATACTTGCCCTTTTATTTTTACTAAGGATATTAAAAGTGCCTATGGAGTTATGGATACTAAACTTAAAAATAAGGAAATTTATCAATTATCATATAACTATAATAACGAAGAAAAGTTTTTGGAAGGGAAATGTCATTACTAATGATTAATAGCATTAATTATTATCCAAAAAATTCTTTAATTCATAACTGAGATCCCCGAGTTAAATTAATTGTTATTTTACTTTTAATGATTATTTCGTTATTTAAAATTAAGTTTAGTGGGTTACTAGTATTAATGATAATATTTTTAATATTATTTATTAGTTCGCAATTACCATTATTTTTCTTAATTAAACCATTATGAAAAATGGCTTTACTTTTTTTATTAATATTAGTCATTTCTAGTTTTGTTATTCAAATATCTTTACCGGATGCTAATGATGCTAATGAGCAGTTTAACTTATTAAAGTGAGGTCATCAAAATAATTATTTTTCAATAAAGTCCTTAAATATTATTAGTGAATATGACTTTTTAACGGAATTAAATAAAGAAGAACAATTACAATGAATTCAAGCAACATTACGAAGAGAACGAATTCATAGTGAAATGTTAGAAACAGTAAATGATATGCGATTAGGTTTAATATTTCGTTGAAACATTTTTGCTTTTTCTTATCAGACAATTTTTAAATCACTATATATTGTTAGTAAACTTTATTTAGTTATGAATTGGTCATTATTGTTAATCAGAACGACTAAATTAGAAGTATTACTTAATAGTTTAGAAGACCTTTTAAAACCGTTAAAATATTGTAAAATTAAAGTTAATGCTCTCGCTATTGGCTTGACTATTACGCTTAATGCTTTACCATTGCTAATGAGAGAGGCTAAAACTAATTTATTAGCCCAAGTTTGTCGAGGCAGTGATATTAGCGGTTCTTGATGACAAAAGTTAACCATAATTAAAGCTTTTATTATTCCAATGTTTAATAGTAGTTTTATCCGTGCTGATAATTTAGGAACAGCAATGTATACTCGTGGGTATAAAACTACTATTAAAAGAACAAGATATTATCAATATAAAATTCGGTGATGAGATATAAGTTTATTTTTAATCGTGTTAACTTTAATTGTTATCTTAATAATATTTTTATTTTTCAAATCAACATTTATGTTAATGTTTAATATTACAACAATTACTTTTATATTTGATAAATATATTTAATAAGGAAATTCTAAATAATGAAAAAATTTTGTTTAATTAAAACTTTCTCGCTTTTGTTAATTTTAAATCCGCTATTTTTAGATGGATGTAATGCTTTACAAATGCCATTTAAAAATCAACAATATGATTTTTGCGTATTTTATCTTTATCAAGATAAATTGCTACCCGTTGGTGATAATTATGAACAAAATCATTGAATTAATTTAGAAAAAGGAAATAAAATTGTCATTAAGGTGGATAAGGATATTACTTTAGATGAATTTGTTAAAAATATTGAGATTAATGATAGGGCTAGGGTTTCTGGTTTTGAAGGAGCAATTGTTAATGAAGTTATTGAAAAAATATTATGGGAAAAATCTGGTGACCTTTATCAATCAGCATCATTTTTAACGCAGGATTCTTGAATTAATAATTATCCAACAACTAATAAGACAAGATGAGATGATATTTTATGTCATAGTAATGTTTTTAATCCTTTAGGAGAAATTTTATATCAAGAGTCAAAAAGCAAAGCAAGTTATGAGTTGTGAATTCAAGATTGAAAAGAACAGAACAAATGTGCTAACAATAAAGCATATAATAGTAAAATTTGATGGGACCCTACTAATGAATTTGGAAATATTTTAGATACTTCAAAGCAGAAAATCATTTTTGAAGCTTTTAATGAAAATTTATCACAAAGAAATGATTTTATGAAAATTCCGCTTTCTTTAGTTCTTTCGGGAGCATTTCAAATTAAGAAACAATTACCAAAGCAATTTGTTCTTGAAATTAATCCTCAAACATTGTGACGCGAAGAACAAAAAGCACCTTTAGTTCATTGAGGGTTTTATTTCATATTAAAGAATATTAAAACTGTAAATAATAAAAAAGTTACTAATTATGAGTTGCAAAATCTTATTCCTCATATTTCTAAACTAAAATATTATCATCAAACTTTAGAATATTTGCACAGTCGAAATTGAATTTCTTGAAATGAACAATTAGCGTTACGATAGGAAATATGTTCCCCGCTAGTGTTATTTGAATTTATACGCTAAGTAATTATTATCAGTTTTATCATCAGTTTTATATATAAGAGTCATTTTCTTTTTTCTATTTAGTGATATAATGAAACTAATAATTATTGTGTATGAAAATAAATAATCGGGGGTCTAAAATGATATGAAAAGATTATTTAAAATATTAGGAACGATTGCTTGTAATAGTAGTGTAATAATAAATTTTATCGCTTGTAGTTCTAGTGATAGGCTGACAACACCAGCAACAAAATCATTACATTTAAACAAATTAGATATAAATATGCCAAATTGTAAAGTTAAGTGCAACTAAATTATTTTTCTAACCAAATATTCGATTGGCGAAAGATAATTTAGTATTTTTCTTGGTCTTTGGTTTAAAGACAATATAAATTTATGAACTGCATTTTTAGTAGTGTTTGAAAAATTAAATTTTTTAGGAAATTTTTCTCTAATTAAACCATTAGTATTTTCATTAGTACCTCTTTGTCAAGGTGAATATGCATCAGCAAAATAAATTTTCACATTTAAATTTTTTTCAAGTTGTTGTCAATTAGCAAATTCTTTACCCCTATCAAATGTTATAGTCTTAACAAGATTATTTGGAAGAATTGATAAATAATGACTAATATTTTTGTTAATAACTTTAGTAGTTCTATTTTCAACTAATATTGCTAAAGTAAATCTTGATGTTCTTTCAACTAAAGTTATTAAACATGATTTACTTTTACCTCGTGATGATACTACAGTATCACCTTCTCAATGGCCAAGAGTTATGCGATTATTAACATTTCGTTCTTTAATGGATTTACCATTAAATTTACCCCGATTTTCTTGAGATTTTCGTTTCTTACCTTTTCTTCTTAAATTTTTACTAGTAACCTTTTCAAGTAATCCAGAATAAATTCAATTGTAAATTGTTTTAAAACTAATAATTCATTCTTGATGAAAATTTTTAATTCTGCCATAAATTTGTTCAGGCGATCAACCTAATAATAATTTTTGTTGTACATATTTTACTAATTCTCTATTTTTAAATTTATGAAAATAAACATGTAATTGTTTTCTATTTTCTGCTTTATTTTGTGCAATTAATGAAAAATAATGATTATTATCTTTATTTCTATTAACTTCTCGATTAATAGTACTAATACTTCGATTAAGATTTTTAGCTATTTCACTAATTTTTACTTTAAATTTCAATTGATTCTCAATATAAATTCTTTCATCTATGCCAAGATGTTTGTATCCCATATAAAAACTCCTTAAATTTACTTTTTCTAAAATAAACTTAGCATCATGAAATTTTTATATGAAATCTTTTGCAATTTTATTTACTTGCACTTACAAGTATAATTCAGCAAAAGAAAAAATAGTCATTTACTATAAATTATTTCAATATGCAAATTAAGTATATATTTCTTATGTATGATTTTTGTTGTAAAAAATTATTTTAATGTTGTTTTTATAAGCATTTTACTTAGTTTTTATAACCTTTTATTAAGAATATGTTTGTTAATATTAAATATTTTGTTTTATTAATTATTTTTCAAGTAAAAAGGTAATAAATTTTTAGTTGCTTTTCTTTCAAAATTATTCAAATCTTTACCCACCTAACAAAACTTTATGCGCCCTTCAGTTTATTGAATATTAAAATTTGTTAAAGTTACTATCAAGAAAGGCAATTTATTATGTTAAAAATTAATAATAATGTAAAAACCTCAGAAAACAAGCATTGGTTTAGTTTATTTACAACCCATAAAAATATGTACACTGATAAATGCGAGCAATTAGCTAATGAATATGAAAAATTAGATGAATACTTATATAATATCATTATCGATTAAAGCAAGGTTATAAAATAGTTCATTTTGCTTTAAGGACAATTATTACAATTTTTGGCAATGTTACTTTTAAACGACGTCGATATAAATATTGAAATCAAAAATCAGGTAAATTCGAATATGTATGTTTATTAGATAAAGAAATTGGTTTATTGCCGAAACAACGCATTTATTTTGATGTTCAATTTAAAGTTTTAAGTCTTTTGGGCGATGGTAAATGATACCGCGATGTCTTAGATGCTCTAAATCATTGTTATATTTCAAAAGCTAGTATTTCAAGTATTTTAAATAAATATGATATTGATGAATATTTTCAATTAGCAGAAAAAGAAACTAAAACTAGAATTAATGTCAAAAATAAGGATTTATATATTCAACTAGATGAGACATTTTTAGCAACATTAGATAATAAAATTAAACAAGACCAAAGAATTCGTTTAGTTACTTTTCATACCGGACATAAAGAAAAAAAGTACAAAAATTCTCGTAGAGAATTAGAAAATAAACGGGGTCATTTTCTAATGTTAAAAGTTAATAAACGAATAAATACGATGGATTATCGTGATTTATTAATTAAAGAATTGCAAAAACATTATGTGAATATTAATTATAACAAAATAATTGTTTGTGGCGATGGTGCTACTTGAATTAGAGAAATTGCCAATAGTTTTGGTAATGTTAGATATATTTTGGATGGTTATCATGCTGTTAAAAAATTAAAACAAACTGTATTTAATATTATTTTTGAAAATCGTAAAGTAACACTAAATAGTTGAATTGAATTATATAAAAATGGAAATCATCAAGAATTGGTAAAAAACATTCGTAATGTTGCTAAAAATGAATTAAATAAAGATATTAAAACAAATTTAAGAAAGGCGAGTAATTATTTCAAAAACAATAAGCACGGTATTCATAACCAAAATTTAGAATGAAATATCGGTTGTAGCATTGAAAGTGATGTATCGCATTTGGTAAAACAACAATTAGGCTATGGAGCAAAAATATATAATCATAAGAATTTAAATAACTTATTACATTTAAGAATGGCAAATTTAAACAAATTAAATGTATTACATTACATTAATGAAAATATTAATTCAGAAATAGAAATCAGAAAAGAAATATATAAAAATTCATTATGAAATAAATATAATAAGAAAAATGATGATAGTTGAATTAATTATAAAGGTAATGCTGTAACAAATAAATACAATAGATTTAAGTAAGTAAAAATATTAGTTAAAATTAAAAAAAATTTAATAAAATTAATAATTGGGCGCATAAAGTTTTGTTAGGTGGGTAAAGATTTGAATAATTTTGAAAGAAAAGCAACTAAAAATTTATTACCTTTTTACTTGAAAAATAATTAATAAAACAAAATATTTAATATTAACAAACATATTCTTAATAAAAGGTTATAAAAACTAAGTAAAATGCTTATAAAAACAACATTAAAATAATTTTTTACAACAAAAATCATACATAAGAAATATATACTTAATTTGCATATTGAAATAATTTATAGTAAATGACTATTTTTTCTTTTTTAAAAAATACCTAAGAAAACTAAACGCGACCTTAATAATTTTTTATTGTGTAAAAATTTAATAATATGATAAAATAATGATGAATAAAAATGACAATAGCAAGAAAGGCAGGGTTAGTTTAGTAATTAAATAATATAATTAGCTGATTGTTTTACTTCTTCAAAGCAATACCTAAGAAAACTAAACGCGACCCTGTTAAGTAAACTTACTTGACATATATATCGATTAACGATATTATTAATTATGGTTTAAAAAGATAACTAAACCAATAATAGTGAGAGGAGTACTTATATTTTATGGTTAAATTAAGACTGAAAAGGATGGGAAAAACTAAACAACCTTTTTATCGTATTGTTGCTATTGATTCTCGTATTAAAAGAGACGGTGAATATATTGAATTAATTGGAACATATGATTCTTTAAATGATTCGTTAAAAATTAATAAAGAATTAGCTTTAAAGTGATTAACCGTTGGTGCTCAACCAACTGAAACAGTTCGTAGTTTATTTGCAAAAGAAAAAATTATGCAGGCATTTCATGAATTACGACAAAAAAATAAAGCAAAGAAATCAACAGCAGAGAAAAAAGTGATTAAAAAAGAAGTTTTAGCTAAGGAAGTTAAAAACAAAGTAAATGATGATAAAAGTAGTAATTCTAAATCAACAGTTAAAGTTTCAAAAGAAGCAAAGGTTATTGATGAAAAAAATTCGAGAGAATAAATGGAGTTAGCTAATGATGAATTACATTAATACTGTTAAAATATTAATTAGTCCAATTGTTAAAGATATTAATAATATTCAAATTAGAATGTTAAATGAAAATGACAATGAATTAGAAATTCTTATTATGACTAGTGATAGTGATTTGGCAAGATTAATCGGTAAAAAAGGATTAATTATTGATTCGATTCGTCGTTTAGTTAATGTTAAGGCATCAAGAGAGCAAAAAAGAATTAAAGTATCTTTAGAGGCTTTTAACGAATAATGAAGTTTGTTAAAATTGGTAAGGTTATTAATACTCATGCTTTAAAGGGCGAAGTAAAGATTAGATGTTTAATGCCTAAATATGAGCGATTCTTTGATGCTAATCATGATATATATTTTTATGATTCTAATAATTATACTTATGAAATATTAACGGTTGTTAGTTCTAGAAGTCATAAAGGTGATCTTTTAGTTAAATTTAAAAATTATGATTATATTAATGACATTTTATTTTTAAAGACTCAAGATTTATTTCAACTTAGTAATAATCCTCATTTAGTAAATGATGATGAAGTTGAAAACTATATTGGATTACAAGTTATCAATGTTGATGATAATTCACTTATTGGTGAAGTGATTGATTACTTTATTACTAAAGCGCACGGTGTTTTTGTTATTCAAACAGTTATTGGTGAACAAAAAATGTTGGCCGATGTTTCACAGTTTATTATGAATATTCTTTGAGAACAAAATACTGTTTATGTTAAGTTAATTAATAATTGATAAATTATAAAGGAGGCAAGAAATTAATGACAACAATTCAAATTATCACTTTATTTCCCGAACTCTTTGTTAGTTTTATTAATACATCAATTATTAAGAATGCTGTTAAGAAAGAAAAAGTAAAGTTTAATATCATTAATCTTCGTGATTTTGCTATTGATAAGCATCAACAAGTTGATGATTATCAATATGGTGGTGGTAATGGGATGGTATTAATGGCACCGATTATAGTTGCAGCGATAAATTATGCTCGTGAGCAAATCCCTAATAGTCAAGTGATTTTATTATCGCCACAAGGAAAAACATTTAAACAGGATATTGCTAGTGCAATGGCTAGTAGTAATAATTCATTAATTTTAGTTTGTGGTCATTACGAAGGTTTTGATGAAAGAATTAGAGATTTTGTTGATATGGAAATATCTATTGGTGATTATGTTCTTAGTGCTGGTGAAATTGCCAGTATGGTTATAAGTGATGCTGTTATTCGCTTATTACCAGGTGTTATTCAAGAAGCATCACATCAAAATGATTCATTTACTAATAAGTATTTAGATTATCCTGTATTTACTAAACCATTAGTTTTTAATAATCAGCAAGTTCCTGATGTCTTATTATCAGGTCATCATAAAAATATTGATATTTGAAGAAAAGAACAAGCGTTTTATAATACATATAAAAAGCGACCAGATTTGATTGACTTAAATCAATTAACACCACAAGAGCAAATTTGAATTGCTGAATTAGAAAAAGATAAAAAATAAATAATAATGGAAGGAGCAATTGTTATGAATATGCAATTAGATCGACAAATTACTGAACAACAACTTCGTACTGATATTCCAAAATTTAAATCTGGCGATACAGTAAGTGTTGCTGTTGAAATTAATGAAGGTAACAAAAAACGAACACAAGTTTTTACTGGTTTAGTTTTAAAGCGTCAAGGGTCAGGTATTAGTTCTAGTTTTACTGTAAGAAAACTTACTGGTAGTACTAGTGTTGAAAGAACTTTCCCTTTACATTCACCGCTAATAAATAAAATTGAAGTTTTAAAAATTGGTCGTGTTAGAAGAGCGAAGTTATACTATATGCGTGATCTTATTGGTAAAGCTGCAAGAATTAAAGAAGTAGTTAGTTCTAATAAGAGAAATAAGGGATAATAATTAATAAAGGTAAAGGTAGAATTTGCCTTTATTTTTCAATTAAGGAGACATATTAATGGAAAAGTTAAATATTAATTGATTTCCAGGTCATATGGCAAAAGCTATTCGCTTGATGAAAGAAAAATTAGCATTAGTTGATTTAGTAATTGAACTTCGCGATGCGCGAGCCATTAACTCTAGTATTAATCCAATTATTCAAGAATTATTTAAAAATAAACCACGAATTATTATTTTGAATAAAAAAGATTTAAGTGATATGAAAGTAAATCAAGAATGAATGGCATTTTTAAAAAAAGACCCGTTAGTTAAAGTAGTATTAACTAATTTATTAGTTGATCAACCCAAAAATGAAATTATTTTATTAATTAATCAATTATTGAAAGATAAAATTAATCATCAAAAATCTCGTGGCATTCCAAATTGACAAATTAAGGTGATGATTATTGGGATTCCTAATGTCGGCAAATCACGGTTAATTAATAATTTAGTTAAAAGAAAAGTAAGTAATGTTGCTAATCAACCAGGAGTTACGAGAGGGATTCAATGAGTCAAGTTAGCGCAAAATATTCATTTACTAGACACGCCGGGAATTTTATGACCTAAACTTGATGATCCACTAGTGGCAATGCATTTGTCATTAATTGGAGCTATTAAAGAGCAATTATTACCATTTATTGATATTAGTTATTATGCGTTTAATTTTTTAGCAAAGTATTATCCTCATATTTTAAAGGAACATTATGCGCTTATTATTCAGTGAAAACAAGATATGCAAACTAAAGAAATGGATTATTATTTTTTGCAAATGGCGAAAGCAAATAATGTATTAGGTTTTTCTGAACAACAAATTATTCAAATGATGACAAATTTTTATTTTGCTTTTACAAAAGGAACAATTAAAAATATTTCCTGAGAAAGACCGAAATAATAATGGGGGCGTATTAAATAAATATTGATATTATAATTTTGTTTTTGGATTTTTGCAAATATGTAAGTAAGAATATTAAATATATAACACAGTATTGTGCCGCTAGTATTTTTTATTTAAATTATAGAAGTAGCTATTTTTGATATTTTAATTTTTAGAGATGAAACAGAAACTAAATGAAAAGAAAAATTTAATAGCGATGTTCATTTATTAATTAAAAATATGAAAAAATTCGTTGTAAATTTGAATTAAAAACAAAATTAAATAATAAAGTAATTTTAAAAATATTAATTTTTAATTTATAGTAATGATAAAATTAAAATAGAATAAATATTTAAAATAGTCCTTTAAAGTACTATTTTTTATTTGTCAAAATAGAAATAAATAATAAAAAAGGGGTTGCATTGTTTAGAAATATTTTTATTATTCAATTGCTGGAATTTAGTGTGGAGATTATAGTAAAAAAGGAGAGATATCATATTATATATGTTAATAAAAATAAATATTTTGTTAAAGGAAATTACTTATTTAATAACAAAATATAATAACAGGAGGTTCATAATAATTATGGAAAAAGTATTATTATATTTTGCTATCAAATACGATGGTAATTGAGATAAAGTATATGAAGCATTGGATAAAAAGGAAAAAATTGCGTTGGAAGAATTACAAAATATTGAAGATAAAATTACTTGCCAATATTTAACAATTTTAAGTTCACAATATCCGGCTGGTTTAAAAACAATTTACAAACCACCGTTTGTAATTTTTTATGAAGGAAATATTGATTTATTAAAATATTCTCAAAAAATTATTGCTATTACAGGTTCACATTATCCTAATGTTTATATTAAAAAAGTTGCTAACGATATGGTTCAGCAATTAGTTAATCATCAAAAAATTTTAATGACTTCATTTAATGCTGGGGTTGAAATATTAGTTCATCAATTAATTAAAGAAAATAGTATTTCTGGAAATAGTGTGGTTATTATTAATGATAGTAATAATTATGATGCAAACCAACAAGAATTGCTTTTGTATCTTAAAAGATATCATTTAGTAATTAGTGAATATCCGCTTCATATGACAAGAGAAAATATTAGTCCAATTGATAGTAATGTTCAAAGAATCTTATTAGGATTATCAAAAGCATTATTGGTATTACCGTTTGCTGATGAAAAAATTATTCATTCATTAGTAGATAGTGCTTTTAATGAAAATAAAGATGTTTTTGCAGTTCCTAATCAAATTTATGAGAACTTTGCTACTAATAATCTTATTAAAAATAGTGCTAAATTAGTGCAAACTATTGATGATATTTTATAAACTTGATAAAGTCTTTAAAATGTACTAAAATATTGCTGTATTTATAAAAATGTTGAGAATCAAAAGATTCTTTTAAGGAGTAAAGTGTTATGAGTAAAAATGTTGTTATTATGGAGTCGCCAACGAAAACTAAAGCGGTACAAAAGTATCTTGGAGATGATTATACTGTTGTTTCTTCCGAGGGACATATTACCAATTTAGCGAATAAAGGTGAATATTATTTAGGGATTGACTTAGAAACATTTATTCCATATTATCGAATTGAAACTAAGAAAAAGCCACTTGTTAAGAAATTACAAGGTTTAGTAAAAGATGCCGATAAAATTTTTCTGGCAACTGATCCCGATCGTGAAGGAGAAGCAATTTCATATCATTTAAATGAAGTTTTAAAAATTCAAAGTAAATCCGTTCGGGTGAGTTTTAATGAAATTACTAAAGATATTGTTATTGAAGCATTTAAAGTACCAAGAGAGTTAGATATGAATTTAGTTCATTCACAAGAAGCAAGAAGAATGATTGATCGGATGATTGGTTTTCGGTTAAGTAAGTTATTGCAAAAGAAAATTCGTTCAAAATCAGCAGGAAGAGTTCAGTCAGTAGCTTTAAAACTTCTTGTGTTGCGAGAAAAAGAACATCAAATTTTTATTCCCGAACAATATTGAACAATTGAAGCTTATTGAAAGCAACATATTTTAAAATTAACAAAATATTTAAATAAAAATATTGAGATTAAAACTGAAGCAGATTCTCAAAATATTATTAAAAATTTAAGTAGTAAATATAAAGTTATTGATATTCAAGAAAAACCTTGAATTAGACAAGCAAATAATCCTTATACTACTTCAACAATGTTACAGGATGGGTCATCACGATTAAATTTTGCTGCTAATAAAACATCTTTATTAGCACAACAATTATATGAAGGAATTGATATTGATGGATTGCTAACAGGATTTATTACTTATCCAAGAACTGATTCAATTCGTTTAAGTGATAAATTTGTTAGTGATACTTTTGCTTTTATTACGGAATCATTAGGTAAAGATTATTTAGGACAAGTAAAAATTACTAAAAAGAAAAACAATGTTCAAGATGCGCATGAAGCAATTCGGCCAACAGATATTTTAATGACTCCTGAGAAGGCAAAAAATTATTTAGGTAAAGATCAATTACGACTTTATAAACTAATTTATAATCGGGCGATGGCATCATTAATGGCTCCAGCAAAAATTACGGGGAAAACTATTATTTTGGATAGTAATGATTATGAATTTCGGTTGACAGGACAAACAATTTTATTTTTAGGATTTTTAAAATATTATCAAAGTGATGAGGAAGATAATATTAGTATTAAATTACCAGCTTGAAAAATTGGCGATGTGGTAAATATTAAAGATATTAAGGCATTGCAACATTGAACTAAACCAAAACCACGATATAGTGAAGCACGATTAATTAAAACATTGGAAGAATTAGGAGTAGGGCGGCCTAGTACTTATGCTCCGATTATGAGAACTTTGCGCGAGCGAGGATATGTTTTATTTGAGAATAAGGCTTTAAAAGCTAGTGAAAAGGGAATTTTAACTAGTGATAAACTGCAAGAGTTTTTTCAAGATATTATTAGTGAATCATATACTTCACAAGTAGAATCGCAATTAGATTTAATTAGTCACGGTGAAAAAGATTATCAAGAGCTAGTTGGTTCTTTTTGAGAAAAATTTGAACCTCGTGTTGAAGAAGCTTTTGAAAAAATGACGGAAGTTGAAATTGAAAAGACGGGTATTAAATGTCCAAGATGTGATAGTGATTTAGTTTATCGATTTGGAAAGTATGGTAAATTTATTGGTTGTTCAACATTTCCAAAATGTCGTTATATTTCATCATTAAATCCAGTTAATTTAGGATTTTGTCCACAATGTATTGAAGGCGAAAAAGTTATTAAAGTTAATCGTCGTAATCAAAAATTTATTGCTTGTAGCAATTATCCTGAATGTGATTTTGTTGAATCTTATGAACAATCCAAAGATGAAACAGAAAAAGCAACATTAGATAATGGACGCATAAAGTTTTGTTAGGTAGGAAAATATTTGAATAAGTATTAAGACAGTCAGCAATGATTGTCTTTTTATTTTATAAGGTGTTAAAAGTTTGTTCTTTGAAAATTAAATACAAGTGAATTAATAATGTTGGTATGTATTAAAGCACGATAAATTGTGGGTGGTCGCGCCATAACCAAAAGAAGTTTTACCAGTTAATAGATAACACCCCCTATTAGCTATAGCAATTTGTTTCATTTTGAATGCCAAATTGTAAAGTTAAGTGCAACTAAATTATTTTTCTAACCAAATATTCGATTGGCGAAAGATAATTTAGTATTTTTCTTGGTCTTTGGTTTAAAGACAATATAAATTTATGAACTGCATTTTTAGTAGTGTTTGAAAAATTAAATTTTTTAGGAAATTTTTCTCTAATTAAACCATTAGTATTTTCATTAGTACCTCTTTGTCAAGGTGAATATGCATCAGCAAAATAAATTTTCACATTTAAATTTTTTTCAAGTTGTTGTCAATTAGCAAATTCTTTACCCCTATCAAATGTTATAGTCTTAACAAGATTATTTGGAAGAATTGATAAATAATGACTAATATTTTTGTTAATAACTTTAGTAGTTCTATTTTCAACTAATATTGCTAAAGTAAATCTTGATGTTCTTTCAACTAAAGTTATTAAACATGATTTACTTTTACCTCGTGATGATACTACAGTATCACCTTCTCAATGGCCAAGAGTTATGCGATTATTAACATTTCGTTCTTTAATGGATTTACTATTAAATTTACCCCGATTTTCTTGAGATTTTCGTTTCTTACCTTTTCTTCTTAAATTTTTACTAGTAACCTTTTCAAGTAATCCAGAATAAATTCAATTGTAAATTGTTTTAAAACTAATAATTCATTCTTGATGAAAATTTTTAATTCTGCCATAAATTTGTTCAGGCGATCAACCTAATAATAATTTTTGTTGTACATATTTTACTAATTCTCTATTTTTAAATTTATGAAAATAAACATGTAATTGTTTTCTATTTTCTGCTTTATTTTGTGCAATTAATGAAAAATAATGATTATTATCTTTATTTCTATTAACTTCTCGATTAATAGTACTAATATTTCGATTAAGATTTTTAGCTATTTCACTAATTTTTACTTTAAATTTCAATTGATTCTCAATATAAATTCTTTCATCTATGCCAAGATGTTTGTATCCCATATAAAAACTCCTTAAATTTACTTTTTCTAAAATAAACTTAGCATCATGAAATTTTTATATGAAATCTTTTGCAATTTTATTTACTTGCACTTACAAGTATAATTCAGCGTTTTAAAACTAATAATTCATTCTTGATGAAAATTTTTAATTCTGCCATAAATTTGTTCAGGCGATCAACCTAATAATAATTTTTGTTGTACATATTTTACTAATTCTCTATTTTTAAATTTATGAAAATAAACATGTAATTGTTTTCTATTTTCTGCTTTATTTTGTGCAATTAATGAAAAATAATGATTATTATCTTTATTTCTATTAACTTCTCGATTAATAGTACTAATATTTCGATTAAGATTTTTAGCTATTTCACTAATTTTTACTTTAAATTTCAATTGATTCTCAATATAAATTCTTTCATCTATGCCAAGATGTTTGTATCCCATATAAAAACTCCTTAAATTTACTTTTTCTAAAATAAACTTAGCATCATGAAATTTTTATATGAAATCTTTTGCAATTTTATTTACTTGCACTTACAAGTATAATTCAGCTTGTTAATAACTTTAGTAGTTCTATTTTCAACTAATATTGCTAAAGTAAATCTTGATGTTCTTTCAACTAAAGTTATTAAACATGATTTACTTTTACCTCGTGATGATACTACAGTATCACCTTCTTAATGGCCAAGAGTTATGCGATTATTAACATTTCGTTCTTTAATGGATTTACCATTAAATTTACCCCGATTTTCTTGAGATTTTCGTTTCTTACCTTTTCTTCTTAAATTTTTACTAGTAACCTTTTCAAGTAATCCAGAATAAATTCAATTGTAAATTGTTTTAAAACTAATAATTCATTCTTGATGAAAATTTTTAATTCTGCCATAAATTTGTTCAGGCGATCAACCTAATAATAATTTTTGTTGTACATATTTTACTAATTCTCTATTTTTAAATTTATGAAAATAAACATGTAATTGTTTTCTATTTTCTGCTTTATTTTGTGCAATTAATGAAAAATAATGATTATTATCTTTATTTCTATTAACTTCTCGATTAATAGTACTAATACTTCGATTAAGATTTTTAGCTATTTCACTAATTTTTACTTTAAATTTCAATTGATTCTCAATATAAATTCTTTCATCTATGCCAAGATGTTTGTATCCCATATAAAAACTCCTTAAATTTACTTTTTCTAAAATAAACTTAGCATCATGAAATTTTTATATGAAATCTTTTGCAATTTTATTTACTTGCACTTACAAGTATAATTCAGCATTTGAATAAATAAATCTCAGAAAGTTTGTTTAATTTGTTCTCAATTAAATTCTTTTAAGTTTATTGTCATTTTCTATCTCCCAAAAATCATTTTTATTGGTAAATACATAATTGAAATTAATGCGAAAAGAAAAGTAATGATAATAATTAATCCGGCAATAAACGCAACTTGTGCAGGCATTTTTTCTATCGGAACAAACAGTTTTAAGAACTCCATAATAATTTCTCAAAACATTATTTTTTATCCTTGTTATTTTCTTTTGAATTAGGGGCTTTAACTCATTCTTCAAAGCGAGCAATAAATACTTTCTCGTCTTTTGTGAAATTACCAGTATTATTTTTAATGGCATTTTTATATTTAATTCTAATTTTTATTTTGGCATAAATTTTATAAGCAAAATATGCCATCAACATTATGCAAATGATAATAAATATTAGTCCAATTGCAATATTCATTTTTAAGCTCCTTTAAAATAGTTATAATTTATATCTTTTTTGTTATTTTCTTTTTCGGCAATGAAGAAGCCTAATAATTCTTGGCCTTTAATTAACTTCGTTTCTTGCTCTTGTTGATTAATTGAAATTACTTGATATTTACTATCTTTTATTATTCCAATGCAAATTGAATTTTCGTATTTTCCTTTATAAACAAATCGCTTTGGAAACCAAATGCCGATTTGTTTATTAAATCATGGAATTTTTGGCGCTTTAATAAATATTGCGTTTTGCGTTTCTTTTAAAAGATACTTCTTAGTATTTAAGAAAATGTTTTCAATGTTTTTCATAGTAAATTACCTTTCTTATGAATAAACTAAGTTGTATTAACTAAGTTGTTAGTTAACTTAGTTTTTTAAACACTTATATATCGCAGATTTAAGTGTTTAACAAGCTTTGTTATTAAATTTTGTTTTTTAATTAGATAAAGATTTTAATAATTTTAAACTTAGTATATCCCCTATATAGAAATTTTTACACTTTAACATCCGCATCCTACCCTTGGAACTAATTTAATAGCGTGTATATTTTTAGGAAATCCACCCATTCATTTTTTATTGCAAAACGAAACAAATTGCTATAGCTAATAGGGTGTTATCTATCAACTGGTAAACTTCTTTCGGTTATGGCGACCACCCACAATTTATCGTGCTTTAATACATACCAACATTATTAATTCACTTGTATTTAATTTTCAAAGAACAAATTTTTAACACCTTATAAAATAAAAAGACAATCATTGCTGACTGTCTTAATACTTATTCAAACCTTTTCCCACCTAAGAAAACTTTATGCGCCCATATTACTTATTAATGATAATTTGCGATTTGTTACAATTTTAAATGTTATTGGGTATCATTATAAATGATTAGCTAGTCGTTTTATATTAATTTTTATGCCAATTATGTTAATTACTTGAATAATATCCATTCCTTTAGCAAGACCAATTATTAAATTATTAACTGATATTATTTATAGTGAAACTAAAGTTTTATTTCCTGTATATATTGCAGATTGATACTATCCGTTGGTTTTATTAATATTAGTTATTTTGTTTACAGTATCTTTTAGTATTTGTTGACTATCATTAATATATCGTAATAAAATTAGAAGTATTACTAATACATAGTTAAAATATATTGTTATAATAAAATTTGTGAGGTAGATAAATATGGTGTTTTTAAAAAGATTAGAAGCGTATGGATTTAAATCATTTGCTAAGCCAACAAAAATAGTTTTTGAGCACGGTATTATTGGTGTTGTGGGACCTAATGGTTCTGGTAAGTCTAATATTAATGATGCTATTCGTTGAGTATTGGGCGAACAATCAATTAAATCATTACGGGGTGATAATATTCAAGATATTATTTTTCAGGGTAGTAGTGAATATCCACAGTTAAATATGGCGGAAGTTAAATTAATTTTTAATAATAAAAAACGCATTTTTCCTATTGACTTTGATGAAGTAGAAATAACTAGAAGAGTTTATCGTGATAATAATGAGAATGAATATTCAATTAATAAAAGTCGTAGCAGATTAAAGGATGTTCAAGAATTAGTATTAGGTACTGGTTTAAGTAAAGGTTCATTAGCTATTATTAATCAAGGTAATGTCGCTAATTTTTCACAAGTTAAACCAGAAGAAAGAAGATTATTGTTTGAAGAAGCAGCTAATGTATCTAAGTATAAAAAACGCAAATTAGAGTCAGTTCGGAAATTAGAAAAAACTGAAGAAAATTTAGTTCGCATTAATGACATCATTATTGAGATGGAAAGAAATATTAATTATTTGCGTCGTCAAGCTAAAAAAGCACAAGAATATGTTACTAAAAAAGAACAATTGACAACTATTGAAGTGGCTATTTTAGTAAAAGATATTACTAGTCAGTATGAAGGGCTTCGTGATTTACAATTAGAAATTAAAAGATATACTTCTCAAACTGAAGATTTAAGTGTTCAAATTACTAATTATGATAATAAAATTAATTTGTTGCAAGAAAATATTTTTACTATTGATAATAAAATGCAACAATTCGGACAACAATTAGATGAACATCTTAATCAATTAGAACTATTACAAAATGAAAAAATTTCACAACAAAATGAAAAGCAAGTTAATAGTAATAATCAAGTTCAAGATTTAGAACAAGATGCTAATAATATTAATCAAGAAATTTTACAACAAACTAAATTAATTACTGAACAGCAAAATATGATTGATGATTTTCAAAAACAAAGAATTTTATTAAATGAAGATTTAGAAGTTGCTGTTAAAAAGTATAATCTTTTAAATAAGGAAATTTATGAATTAAAAAGTAAACAAGATTATTTAGTTGATTTGCAAAGTAATAATACTTATTATTATCAGGGTGTTAAAACAATTTTAAATAATCGACTTCATTTAACAGGAATTATTGATACTATTGATCGATTAATTAATGTTCCTAGTATTTATCAATTAGCTATTCAAGAAGCCTTATCTAGCAGTATGCAACATATTGTTGTTGAAAAGGATAGTGATGCTATTCGTGCAATTCAATTTTTAAAAGCTAATGAAGGTGGAATTGCAACATTTTTACCTTTAAATAGTTTACGGATTCAAATGATTAATAATGAGGATTTATCATTATTAAAAACTCAAAAAGGTTTTATTGGCATTGCTTATGAATTATTAACTACTAATGTTAAGTTTGAACCAGTAATACGTTTTTTATTAGGAAGAATAATTATTGTTGAGAGTTTAGCACAAGCAAATGAAATTGCTCATTTGACTTATCGGAAGTATCATATTATTACTTTACAAGGTGATGTTATTCGCCCTGGGGGCAGTATTAGTGGTGGTCACAAAAGAGTTAAGCCATTTTTATTTAATAATGAAGAGCAAGTTAATAGTTTAAAAACTAAAATTAGTGAATTAGAACAATTAGTTCAAACTTATTATCAAAAATGGCAAAGTATTAAAGAGAAACTAATAACATTAAATAATGAATTAGAACAAAAACAATTGCATTTAGGTAAGTTTCAACAAAGTAAACAAAGTAATGAACAAAAACAAAGAATAATTGAACAAGAATATCAACATTTAACAAAGAAAAAAATGCGAGTTAGTGATGATTTTAATCAACAACTTGATGAGCGACTAATATTGGAAAATAAAATTAGTAATTTAAAGTTAGAAAAATTAAAAATTACTGAGCAACAACAAACACAAAGAACTTTGCGAGAAACTTATAGTAATCAATTATATTCATTAACTTTAGAAATAAAAAAAATGCGTACTGAATATAAAAATCAAGAGAAACTATTACAAGAATATAATTATCAAAAGTTAGCAATTGATAATTGTTTACAACAAAATTTAGAAAGATTAGCGCAAGAATATCGTTTAACTTATGAATATGGTTATGAAAAGTATGGTCAAGACCCGATTGGTGATATTAAAGAAGTTCGTGAACAAATTATTTTATTACGCCAAGAATTACAAGATTTAGGGCCAGTAAATATTGATGCTATTTCTGAATATGAAACAATTAATGAACGATATCAATTTTTAAAAGAACAAGAACAAGAATTAAATAATGGTAAAAAACAATTACTTAATGCTATTAAAGATATGGATGAAATTATGATAACTCGTTTTGATACGACCATTAAAGATATTAATAAGGTTTTGCCAGAAACTTTTAAAGTTCTTTTTGCTGGTGGCACTGCTAGTTTAGTATATACTGATCCTAATAATATTTTAGAAACCGGAATTGATATTTTAGTAAATTTACCAGGAAAAACTATTACTAACTTGAATTTATTATCAGGTGGTGAGAAATCACTAGTAGCTTTAGCAGTGCTTTTTGCAATTTTAAAGGCACGACCTTTACCAATTGTTATTCTTGATGAAGTGGAAGCGCCATTAGATGTTGCCAATGTTGAAAGATTTGCTAAGTATTTAAAGTCTTTTGCTACGGAAACACAATTTATTGTTATTACGCATCGCCCAGGAACAATGGAAAACTGTGATACATTGTATGGCACAACAATGCAAAGTAAAGGTGTTACTAAAATGGTTGCTATTAGATTAGAACAAGCAAAAAATTTAGTTACTTCTGCTAATTAATTTATCGTGTATTACTTAGTATGATAAGGGTAAAACATTAATGATTTAATCCAATGGAGGCTATTAAAATGTTAAGAACTAAATTTACTATTGAGATTGAACGCTTGAAAAATAATATTATTGAATTATTTAATTTAACAATGAAACAACATAAAGAAGTTATTAAAGCTTTAGAAGAAGAAAGTATTAGTAAATGTAAAATAATTGTTGCTAATGATAATAATATTAACAAATTTTATGCTGAAATTTTAGATAGTGCCATTTGAAGAATTGCTAAACAACAACCAGTTGCTAGCGATTTACGCCATATTATTGGTTATATGTCAATTGCCAAAGAATTAGAAAGAATTTCTGATTATGCTCGTAACATTGCTAATTTTTATTTAAAAGCTAAACCACCAGTTAAATATAGTAAATATATTGGTTAATTATCTAAAAAAGTTTTAAAAATTATGCAGTTTATTATTAAAGTTCTTGCTGATGAAACACAATGAGGTAAGAAAATTATTCAAACTATTGTTAGATTAGATGATATTGTTGATAGTGAATATAATGATATTAATACTTTGTTAATTGATTTAGTTTTAGATAATGTTATTGAAGATAAAATATGAATTTATACAGGAATTATGCAACAATTAAAATATTTAGAGCGAGCTGGTGATCATTTAGTTAATATTGCTGAAACCTTACTATTTATTTCTCAGGGAACTCATTATGAATCAGGAAGATAATATCAGGACAAGCTCTAGTAGTAAAACATTTAGAAAGCACTTATATTAAAATTTATGATAGTTAATGAATCAACAAAAGATTAATATTGTTATTTTTAAAATATCTAGTAGTATTTATTAATACTTACGATTGAAATGAAGTAGTTTGAAAATATTACTATTTAATTAATGTCTTTTTTATTTATAGAAGGAGACATTTTATTTTTTTGCTGAATTATACTTGTAAGTGCAAGTAAATAAAATTGCAAAAGATTTCATATAAAAATTTCATGATGCTAAGTTTATTTTAGAAAAAGTAAATTTAAGGAGTTTTTATATGGGATACAAACATCTTGGCATAGATGAAAGAATTTATATTGAGAATCAATTGAAATTTAAAGTAAAAATTAGTGAAATAGCTAAAAATCTTAATCGAAGTATTAGTACTATTAATCGAGAAGTTAATAGAAATAAAGATAATAATCATTATTTTTCATTAATTGCACAAAATAAAGCAGAAAATAGAAAACAATTACATGTTTATTTTCATAAATTTAAAAATAGAGAATTAGTAAAATATGTACAACAAAAATTATTATTAGGTTGATCGCCTGAACAAATTTATGGCAGAATTAAAAATTTTCATCAAGAATGAATTATTAGTTTTAAAACAATTTACAATTGAATTTATTCTGGATTACTTGAAAAGGTTACTAGTAAAAATTTAAGAAGAAAAGGTAAGAAACGAAAATCTCAAGAAAATCGGGGTAAATTTAATGGTAAATCCATTAAAGAACGAAATGTTAATAATCGTATAACTCTTGGCCATTGAGAAGGTGATACTGTAGTATCATCACGAGGTAAAAGTAAATTATGTTTAATAACTTTAGTTGAAAGAACATCAAGATTTACTTTAGCAATATTAGTTGAAAATAGAACTACTAAAGTTATTAACAAAAATATTAGTCATTATTTATCAATTCTTCCAAATAATCTTGTTAAGACTATAACATTTGATAGGGGTAAAGAATTTGCTAATTGACAACAACTTGAAAAAAATTTAAATGTGAAAATTTATTTTGCTGATGCATATTCACCTTGACAAAGAGGTACTAATGAAAATACTAATGGTTTAATTAGAGAAAAATTTCCTAAAAAATTTAATTTTTCAAACACTAATAAAAATGCAGTTCATAAATTTATATTGTCTTTAAACCAAAGACCAAGAAAAATACTAAATTATCTTTCGCCAATCGAATATTTGGTTAGAAAAATAATTTAGTTGCACTTAACTTTACAATTTGGCTTTAAATTAATATAAAATGTTTAGAAAATAATCTAGAATAGAAATTTATATCAGATTGTTAATGATAATATTAATTTATAAAATTAAAAAAAGAAAGGATTTAACTAATGTCATTTATAATTCAATGTCCACATTGTCATCAAGAAATTACCGAAAAGGATTTTGAAAAGAGTCATCAAGCAGTATCATATTTACAACAATTTTTTAATCGTAAGGAGCAAGAATATTGTGATAAGTTAAAAAATCAATTAGATGCTGATTTTCAAAAACAAAAAGCAATAGAAATTACTAGTGTAGTAAATGAAAAAGAAAATGAGTGAAATAAGCAACACGATAATGAATTGCATAAAATAAAAGAAGCCCATCAACAAATTTTAGATGGTTTAAACCAACAATTAAATGATGCTAAGAGCAATTTAAAAACCCAAGAAGAAACAAAAAAGGTTGATATTGAAGTTTCTATTTTGAAAGAAAAAAGCAATATTGAAAAACAAAAACAAAAAGAAATTGCTGATATTAAAGATAATTATCAAAAGATAATTGATGAGTTAAATTCTAAAATAAAAGATTTAGATATTAAAGAAAAAACTAATGCATCTCAACGAGAAAAATTGTTTACAGAAAAAGAACTTGAAATTACTAAAAATAAACAACAAGAAATTGATTTATTAAAGGATAAAATTAGTATTTTAGAAACCGAAAAGAAAACAAAGGAAGCAGATATTAAGGTTATTTTGGCTGAAAAAGAAAAAGAGTGAAGTAATTTACAACAAAATAAGTTGGATACTTTAAATAAAGACTATCAGAAAAATATTAATGATTTACAAGAGAAAAATCATCAATTAGATATGTTAGTTAAAACTAATGATGCTAAGGTCCAAGAATTAGTAGCAAAAAAAGAAACTGAAATTATTAATTCTAAACAAGAAGAAATTAATAAGTTAATTGATGAAACAACTGAATTAAAACTTAAATTAGAACAAGGACGAAATATTAGAACAGGAATTTTAGGAGCTAATTTAGAAAATGATTTTGCAGGTAAAATGCCATCGTTTTTTCCAAATGACCATTTTGAAAAAACAACTAAAACCATTAATGGTAAAAAACCTGATTTTAGGTTAGGAGTTTTGAATGATGAAGAGGATAATAAAGTAGTTGGTAATATCTTATTTGAGTTAAAAAATCAAGAAAAATTAGATAGTAAATGAGAGGAAAAATTAGCAATTGAATTAAAAGAATGAAATGCTAAGTTTGGCATTATTGTTTGAACTTATGCTAAAGCACCATTTAGTCGTTCTTCAAAATATCGTGATATTTTTATTATTAATACTGACCTTGAAGTTATTGCATTAATTGTTAATATTTTAAAAATTTTAATTAAAAAAGAATTTGCTTTATCATTACAATCTTCAACTAATAAAAATGATCAGGAATTTAAAGAACGCTTTAATAATTGATTACAAGATGAATTTAGTTCTTTAATTGGTAAAGCGATGCAAGAGTTTATTAAGTTTGAAAAGCATATTCAACAAATTCAAAACTCTAATGAGAAATTAAAAAGCGTTAAAGAGAATTTACAAGAAATATTAATTGCTAAAATTGAGGATTCTTTAAAAAAATTATTGTAATTTTAAAAGACTTCTTGTAGTTAAGACAACAACAAGAAGTTTTTATTGAAAAATTTTTAATTTTTGTAAATAACTAGTAAAATTAGTAGTGAAAGTAAGTCTAAGGAGAGAAATGTATGGAATATAAAGCCCCCAGAGGTACTAATGATATTTTACCAATCCAAAGTAAACAACGATATCAATTACAACAAATTTTACGAGATATTGTTAAAAAATATAATTATGAAGAAATTAGTACGCCGATATTTGAACAGTATGAATTATTTCAAAGAACTGTTGGTGTTAATAGCGATATTGTTAGTAAAGAAATGTTTAACTTTCAAGATAAAAAAGGTCGTGAATTAGCACTTCGTCCTGAAAATACAGCGCCAATTGTTAGAGCAGTAATTGAAAATAAATTAGTTGATGTTTTAGGATTACCTTTAAAATTATTTTACTATGGACATATGTTTCGCTATGAGCGACCACAACGAGGGCGTCAAAGACAATTTACGCAATTTGGTGTGGAAGTTTTTGGTAAAAAAACTATTTATTTAGATGCTGAAATTATTTGTTTAGCAATGGATATTGTTAAATCGTTAAAGATTAATAATATTTTTCTTAAAATAAATTTTTTAGGAGCAAAAGCAACCCAAAATAAATATCAACAAATTTTAAAAACATTTTTACAAGATATGAGCACAACATTATGTGAGGATTGTCAAAGAAGAATTACTAAAAATACCTTGCGAGTATTAGATTGTAAAATTGATCAAAATATTAAAAATTTACCAATAATTAGTGAAACTTATTCTGTTGAAGAAAAAGAATATTTTACAAGGTTAATAAAGTTATTGGATAATTTAAAAGTTAAATATGAGATTGATAGTAAATTAGTTCGCGGTTTAGACTATTATAATGATACTGTTTTTGAAATTATTAGTTTAGAGAAGGGTGTTGAAGGACAGAATACATTAATTGGTGGTGGTCGTTATGATAATTTAGTTGAGGAATTATCAAAAAATCAAAAATCAGTTCCAGCAATTGGTTTTGCAATCGGAATTGAAAGATTACTTAATGCTACTGAAAATCATTCAGACTTTATTAAAAAAATGCTTCCATTGGTTGATGTATACATTATTGCTTTAACCGCTACTGGTTATGAATTAGCAACTAATGTATTATTAACTTTAAGAAGTAATAATTTTATTAGTGATATGGATTATGAACAAAGGAATATTAAGGCTCAGTTTAATGTTGTTTCTAAATTAGATTGTCGTTTTGTTATTATTATTGGTGATAGCGAAGTTAAAGAGAGTAATTTAACTATTAAAAATCAGGAAACTAAGGTAGAAGAAAAGATTAGTATTAATGAATTAATTAATTATTTGAATGCAAATAAGGGAGATAAATAATGAGAAGTCATAATTGTGGTGAATTAAGAGAAGAAAATGTTAATTTAGAAGTTAACCTTTGTGGTTGAGTTCATACAATTCGTAAACTTAATAATTTAATATTTTTAGATTTACGCGATCGTTATGGAATGACGCAAATTATAATTAATAGTGAAAATCCTAACTATATTCTCGCTAAAAGTTTAAGCACTGATGATGTTATTAAAGTTGATGGTACGGTAGTGCTTCGTAAATCTAAAAATAATAATTTATCAACAGGAAATATTGAAATTATTTGTATTAATTTAGAGTTAATAAATAAATCACAAGTATCACCATTAGATAATGAAAGTTTAGAGGAAACGCGTTTAGAATATCGGTTTTTAGATTTACGAAGACAAGTAATGCAAGATAAAATAATTTTGCGTCATCAAGTTATGCAAATAATGCGTAATTTTTTAAATAATAATAATTTTTTAGAAATTGAAACGCCAATTTTAGCAAGTACAACTCCCGAAGGGGCAAGAGACTATTTAGTTCCGGCAAGAAATCAAAAAGGACATTTTTATGCGTTACCACAGTCACCGCAAATATTTAAGCAATTATTAATGGTTGGTGGTTATGATCGCTACTATCAAATTGCTCGTTGTTTTCGTGATGAAGATTTAAGAAGTGATCGCCAACCAGAATTTAGTCAATTAGATTTAGAAATGAGTTTTATTGAACAAAAGGATATTATTACTCTTTTAGAGCAAATGATGCAGGAAATAATGTTAAAAACTAAAAACATTAATCTAAAAATACCTTTTTTACAATTAGATTATGAAGTAGCAATTGATTTATATGGTAGTGATAAACCCGATTTACGATATGATTTAAAACTTATTGACCTTAGTTTAATGAATACTAGTAGTAAAAAGAAAACTACTAAAGCAATTGTTGTTTCTCAGTTATTAACTGATTTACAATTAGCAGACCTAAAAGTTATTGTTAGTCAATATCAGGCGGGACAGTTGGAATATATTACTTATGACAATAAAGTTATTGGGTCAGAGTTATTATCTAATAATGCTGAAGCTATCATTAATCATTTAGCAATTAGTAATCAAGCAACCGTTTTAATGATTACAAATGATTATGAATTGGCTTGCAATACAATGGGAGCCATAAGACAGGCTATTGCTAAACAATTAAATCTTTTTACTAATGAAGATTATCAATTTTTATGAGTTGTAAATTGACCATTATTTGCTTATGATAATGAAAGTAAAAAATTTGTTGCTGCCCATCATCCTTTTACGCGCCCTAATATTAAAGATGAAATTGATTTTACTAGTAATCCAATGTTAGTCAAATCTCAGGCTTATGATTTAGTATTGAATGGTTATGAAGTTGGTGGTGGTTCAATGCGAATTCATAGTCTTGAAATGCAACAAAAAATGTTAGAGTTTTTACAAGTTTCTGTTGAAGAACAAAAAGAAAAATTTGGTTTTCTTTTGAATGCTTTATCCTATGGAGCACCAATTCATGGTGGTATTGCTTTGGGATTAGATCGTTTAATAATGTTATTAAGTAATAGTTATAGTATTCGTGATGTGATTGCTTTTCCTAAAAATACTAAGGGTAGTGATATGTTAACGCATGCTCCTAGTGTTGTTAAACAAGAACAATTGGACATTTTAGGGTTAAATGTGGTAAATAGTTAGTAAAATATAGGTATTTTATGGAAAATATATTAAAATAAGTATGGTGAAAAGTAACAAGGAGGAATAATATGTCACAAAACCAATTTCAAAATGAAAACGATAATTATAATCGTGAGCAGTCAATTAATACTATTAAGATGTTAGGTGTTGAAGCTGTCAATCAAGCTAATTCAGGGCATCCGGGAATTGTTTTAGGAGCAGCACCAATGAGTTATGCACTATTTAGTGAACATTTATATTGTAATCCGCAAGATCCCCAATGAATTAATCGTGATCGTTTTATTTTATCAGCTGGACATGGCTCAGCATTATTGTATGCGTTATTACATTTAAGTGGTTATGATATTAGTATTGATGAAGTTAAAAATTTTCGGCAATTAGATTCAATTACTCCTGGACATCCAGAAAGAAATTTAACACCTGGTGTTGAAGCAACAACGGGACCATTAGGACAAGGATTAGCAATGGGTGTTGGTTGTGATTTAGTAAGAACTTTTCTGGCACATAAATATAATAAACCTGATTTTAATATTTTTGACTATCATACTTATATTATTTGTAGTGATGGTGATTTACAAGAAGGCATAAGTCAAGAAGCTATTAGTTTAGCAGGTCATTTAAAATTAAGTAATTTAATTGTTTTATATGACTCTAATGATATTCAATTAGATGGTCCAGTAAGTTTATCACAAAGTGAAAATACAAAACAGCGTTTTTTAAGTGCTAATTGAAATTATATTTTAGTTACTGCGGGTAGTGACTTTAAAGCAATTAGTCAAGCAATAAGACAAGCTAAAGCGGAAACTGAAAAGCCAACTTTAATTGAAATTAAAACTATTATTGGTGTTGGCGCTTCAAAAGCAGGAACTAGCAGTGTTCACGGTGCCCCTTTAGGTGATGATATTATTAAGCTAAAAGAAAATTTAAAGTGAGATTATGAACCATTTTTTGTTCCTGATGATGTGAAAAATGATTTTAAAGTTAGAGTTGCACAAAGAGGTCAACAACAACAACAAATTTGAAATCAAATGTGAACTGAATATGCTAATAAATATGTTACTGAATATAAGGAAATTAATGATACTTTATATCATAACTATAATTTTACTGCTAATGATTTTCAAGATATTTTAATTGAACAAGATATGGCAACAAGAGATTGTTCATCAATAGTATTAAAAACTATTAGTAAAAAATTGCCATTATTTATTGGTGGTAGTGCTGATTTATCATCATCAACAAAAGTTTTAGGAAGTGATGGATATTTTGCATCTAATAATTTACAAGGTCGTAATATTATGTTTGGCGTTCGTGAATTTGGAATGGGTGCTATTAGTAATGGGATGCTATTACAAAAAACTGTTCGCTCATTTGTTGCTACTTTTTTAATTTTTAGTGATTATATGAAACCTGCAATTCGTTTAGCTTCATTAATGGAAATTCCTAATATTTTTGTTTTTAGTCACGATTCAATTGCTGTTGGTGAAGATGGACCAACCCATCAACCGGTAGAACAAATTTCAATGTTAAGAGCATTACCTAACTTAAATGTTTTTCGTCCTTGTGATATGAAAGAAACGATTGCTAGTTATATTTGTGCATTGAATAGTAAAGATAAGCCAACAGCAATTTTAGTTTCGCGACAAAATTTACCGCAAATTATTTCTAGTGATGTTAATAAAGCATTAAAAGGCGGATATATTATTAGTCCTGAAAAATCACAATTAGAATTAATAATTATTGCTACTGGTAGTGAAGTGCAATTAGCATTAAAAGTTCAGCAACAATTACAAAAAGAAAATATTAATACTATTCGTGTTGTTTCTATGCCTTCAACAACTGTTTTTGATTGTCAAGATGTGACTTATAAGTTAGAAGTGCTTCCGCAGACTGTTAAAAAGATAAGTTTAGAAATGGCTTCAACTTGAGGATGACATAAATATGTTGATAATGGGATAACTTTTGGCATTGACAGATTTGGAATATCAGCACCAATGCAAGATATAATGAATGAATTAGGATTTACTGTTGATAATATTGTATTACAAGTTAAACAATTATTACAAAAAGATAATATAAAGGAGAAAAGATAAAATGCCTTGATGAGCAGGATTGTTAATTGGTCTTGTTGGCGGTTTAGTAATAGGAGGGTTATTAGCATTTTTAATATCTAAAAAGATGTTTGAAAAGCAATTAAGAGATAATCCACCAGTTAATGAAAAAATGATTCGAGCAATGTATATGCAAATGGGAAGAAAACCTTCCGAATCACAAATTAAAGCTGTGATGAATGCGATGCGTCGTAATCAAAAAAAACCTTAGAACTAATAAAATAATTTTTTAAACTGCCATATAATGGCAGTTTTTATATGGCAAATTTAGTTTGCAATAAAATACTATAAAAATTATTATTACTAATAATGATGTGATCAACAAATTCAATTTTTAAAACTTTAGCAATATAAATTAAAGAATTTGTGGTTTCTATATCATGTTTACTAGGCAAACTATCATTATTAGGGTGATTATGAGCACAAATAATTTTTTGGGCATGATTTTTTAAAACGAGGTAATATATATCTTTTGGATCAATCGAAATTTGATTAATTGTTCCTTGATACACAAGTTGTTTAAAAATAATCCGATTATTATTATTTAATAAAATTGCTGAATTATACTTGTAAGTGCAAGTAAATAAAATTGCAAAAGATTTCATATAAAAATTTCATGATGCTAAGTTTATTTTAGAAAAAGTAAATTTAAGGAGTTTTTATATGGGATACAAACATCTTGGCATAGATGAAAGAATTTATATTGAGAATCAATTGAAATTTAAAGTAAAAATTAGTGAAATAGCTAAAAATCTTAATCGAAGTATTAGTACTATTAATCGAGAAGTTAATAGAAATAAAGATAATAATCATTATTTTTCATTAATTGCACAAAATAAAGCAGAAAATAGAAAACAATTACATGTTTATTTTCATAAATTTAAAAATAGAGAATTAGTAAAATATGTACAACAAAAATTATTATTAGGTTGATCGCCTGAACAAATTTATGGCAGAATTAAAAATTTTCATCAAGAATGAATTATTAGTTTTAAAACAATTTACAATTGAATTTATTCTGGATTACTTGAAAAGGTTACTAGTAAAAATTTAAGAAGAAAAGGTAAGAAACGAAAATCTCAAGAAAATCGGGGTAAATTTAATGGTAAATCCATTAAAGAACGAAATGTTAATAATCGCATAACTCTTGGCCATTGAGAAGGTGATACTGTAGTATCATCACGAGGTAAAAGTAAATCATGTTTAATAACTTTAGTTGAAAGAACATCAAGATTTACTTTAGCAATATTAGTTGAAAATAGAACTACTAAAGTTATTAACAAAAATATTAGTCATTATTTATCAATTCTTCCAAATAATCTTGTTAAGACTATAACATTTGATAGGGGTAAAGAATTTGCTAATTGACAACAACTTGAAAAAAATTTAAATGTGAAAATTTATTTTGCTGATGCATATTCACCTTGACAAAGAGGTACTAATGAAAATACTAATGGTTTAATTAGAGAAAAATTGCCTAAAAAATTTAATTTTTCAAACACTACTAAAAATGCAGTTCATAAATTTATATTGTCTTTAAACCAAAGACCAAGAAAAATACTAAATTATCTTTCGCCAATCGAATATTTGGTTAGAAAAATAATTTAGTTGCACTTAACTTTACAATTTGGCAAAAAAGATAATTCAAAAGAAAAAATGCCGTTAAAATTAAGAATTAAAAATTCTTTTAAAAAGCAGTGGTTAAAAATAGTATTAAGTATCATTTTCATCTTTATAAGCTTATTAATTTGTGCATTAACAGTAATCGATACTAAATGAATAGCCGGAACAAGTAATGAATTTAATGATTTTATGAATAAACAGATGGTTGATTTCTTTGGCAAGTTCAATAGTGTTATTATGCTGGCAGGAATATTTGTTTTTTGATGAGGCGGAGCAATATATTTTGCAATTAAATTTGAAAAATTAATCCGCTTGATTATTCAAAAAATTAAAGCAAAAAGAGCCTTGAAAAATGAAATCAAACAAGTTAATTAATTTTTTAAAAAGATATTGATGAAGAATTTTGCCTTACATTTTTATGATTATTATCTTTTTCATTCCATTTTTAAAATTGGGAATTAATTATTTGAAATTATTATATGAAAAATTTGAAGCATTAATTTCACTTATGATACTAGGATATTTAGATATATGCATGACAATAGCTGTAATTATAAATTGTGGTATTGAGTGACTTATTAAAAAAGATTAAAACCAAAAGAACAATGAAAAATTAAATATTTTAAAAAGGAGTGATAAAAATGTTTATGAAAATATTTACCGTGCTAACTATTGGTTTCAATAACATTTTTACTATTCCCTCAAACATTAACAACGATGAAATAACAACAAACAAACAATCACTAATTAGAAATAAAAGACAAAATAATAAAATTTATAATTTTGAAATCAAAAACTTACAAAAGGTGAGGTTTCATTTTGGCGATCGCGTAACTTGGCCAACAACCAGACTTATAGAAGTTAACATAAAAAAAGAAGATAATATCAATCTAAATGAAAAATTACCAGAATTTAAAAACTTAAACGATTTTACTTTCAAATTTATACAATCAGAATTCTCTAATAATAAAAATAAACAAGATGAAATAAGACAATTAATAACTACATATGGAACCAAAGTAGGAAAGAAAGAATGGGTAATCAATAAAAAAATAACAATCAAAGCACAAGGCACAAATTTAAATGACTACAAACAAGATGATAATACAATAGATTATAGTTTAATATGTACAAATGATTTTGAAATTGAAATTAAAAAAGATAGCACCGATATTGATTTACCAGAAACAACTATTAACTTTGACGGTAATCACAAATACAGCGATGTTATTAATAACCTTGATTATTTAATGATTCATCGTGGTGATTTTGACAAGTTTAATTATTCTTATCTTTATTGAACACCAATATTTAATTTCATTGACACCTTAGAAAAAGGTTATTACAAAGAATTTACCATTAAAAACCACGGTTTTAAAGATGAAAGCTATTTTTATCACAAAACTTATACTAATGAAGATGAAATTAATAATAATGTTTTAAAAATTAAAGCTTTTAATAAAACCTTAATCGCCGGAAATAATTATTTGCAATTACTCCGCGGTGAAACCGAAATCTGAAAATATGACACTGCAAATGCTAACGATTATTACTTAATTAAGTATCTTTTTGGTACCTTAAATTATCTTAATGTTAAATTTAGTTTTTTGAGATACGATCCTGAATTAAAAAATGACATTTACCTTTATTTTAAAAACAACATTCCTAGTATTAACAACAGCGAATACAAAAATGTTTTTGACGAGATCTATGAAATTCTTGGCAATTTCTTTTCCAGTTTATTTTATGCGACTTTTGACATGGACGAAAAAACTCATACCGAAATTGATTTTAAAGGAGTAGACAACTATAAAAAAGATTATTTTATTCAAATTGGCTTCTTTTATCGTTCGTTAATTACTTTTTATCCCAAAAAATACTTAATTAATGTTACTGGTAATTCAGAATTATTACTAAGAAGTTATTTTTTTATTTGCCAAATTGTAAAGTTAAGTGCAACTAAATTATTTTTCTAACCAAATATTCGATTGGCGAAAGATAATTTAGTATTTTTCTTGGTCTTTGGTTTAAAGACAATATAAATTTATGAACTGCATTTTTAGTAGTGTTTGAAAAATTAAATTTTTTAGGAAATTTTTCTCTAATTAAACCATTAGTATTTTCATTAGTACCTCTTTGTCAAGGTGAATATGCATCAGCAAAATAAATTTTCACATTTAAATTTTTTTCAAGTTGTTGTCAATTAGCAAATTCTTTACCCCTATCAAATGTTATAGTCTTAACAAGATTATTTGGAAGAATTGATAAATAATGACTAATATTTTTGTTAATAACTTTAGTAGTTCTATTTTCAACTAATATTGCTAAAGTAAATCTTGATGTTCTTTCAACTAAAGTTATTAAACATGATTTACTTTTACCTCGTGATGATACTACAGTATCACCTTCTCAATGGCCAAGAGTTATGCGATTATTAACATTTCGTTCTTTAATGGATTTACCATTAAATTTACCCCGATTTTCTTGAGATTTTCGTTTCTTACCTTTTCTTCTTAAATTTTTACTAGTAACCTTTTCAAGTAATCCAGAATAAATTCAATTGTAAATTGTTTTAAAACTAATAATTCATTCTTGATGAAAATTTTTAATTCTGCCATAAATTTGTTCAGGCGATCAACCTAATAATAATTTTTGTTGTACATATTTTACTAATTCTCTATTTTTAAATTTATGAAAATAAACATGTAATTGTTTTCTATTTTCTGCTTTATTTTGTGCAATTAATGAAAAATAATGATTATTATCTTTATTTCTATTAACTTCTCGATTAATAGTACTAATACTTCGATTAAGATTTTTAGCTATTTCACTAATTTTTACTTTAAATTTCAATTGATTCTCAATATAAATTCTTTCATCTATGCCAAGATGTTTGTATCCCATATAAAAACTCCTTAAATTTACTTTTTCTAAAATAAACTTAGCATCATGAAATTTTTATATGAAATCTTTTGCAATTTTATTTACTTGCACTTACAAGTATAATTCAGCTTTTAAATAATTTTACTAAAAGTTTTTTCATTTTAATTCTCCTCTCATATTTTTTATCGCCCTTTAATCACAATAAATAAAGCAATCAGTACACAAGTGACGCCAAGAATGGTAAAAATTGGATGTTGCGAAAATGTCCGAGCCATTGGTTTAAATAGTTCTAAAATTTTTAAATTGCTAGTAATAAACTTTTGGAAATTCGCAAGGCCTTCGCTAATATTACCAGTTAAAGTTTCAAAATGGCTACCAGCTAATAATCCGAGAACAGTTATTAAGATAAAAATAATAATTAGTTTAAACATTGTTAGTTACCTTGTTTTGTTTTTATTGGTTTTATTGGTTTTATTTGTTTTTTAGTTTTTCCTCACGCACTTAAACGACCTTTATTTTTAACCGCATATTGGCGTTGTTTTTCTAAATTAACTTGTTGACTACCAAATCCAAGAATAATTGCCATAAGAAATTCTACAGCCAGCGTTAAGAATAAAGGAAATATTAGTTGAATATTCGTTCCTGGCACTTCTAAACTTCAAATTAAGTCAAAAACTTTATAAAGCATTTGAGCCAGAAAGTCGGCCATTTTTGCAAGATTTTCCATTTTTTATTATTCCTTTTCTTTCATTTTTCTTAAAAATTTGCTAAATTTATCCATTTTTAAGTATTCTAAATCTTCTAAATCAATTGCTGTGTCAGTATAGTATTTATCTTCATAGTCAGGATTTATTTTTGCATTTAAGTATTCTCTTAAAAACGCTAAGTAAAAAGAATTGTAAGTGTTTAATATTGGTAGAGGAATTTTTAGTTTAAAAAAATAAATATCAAGTTCAGGAATATCACGGTATTTAATGCGACGACCTTTTTTACTATTTTTAGCATCAATTAAGGTGTTTCGTCAGCGTTCATATTCTTCAATGCTCGTAAAGGTACCATAGATGACTTTTAAGTAGGGCCGAAAAATATTAACTGGTTTTTTACGAATGCCCACAATCACATTATTGGCAATATCACGAACTTTAACTCAAATATGTTTATCTCTCTGACCGCTAGCGAGAACAATATGACCGAAATGGCGTGCCAAAGCGAAATATTCTTGAATACCGGTTTCTTCGTTTTTGGTATTATTTTTTTCTCAATCAGTTCCTTCTAAAAATAAATTGGTTTCATCTCACAAAAGTAAGGTTTTGTCTGGCAATACCGGATAATCAAAGTCTAACAATCCCATATGTCCTAAACTTAATTTTTGGGTTTCTAGTAATGGAAAGGTTGATGCGATATGATATTTCTTCTTTTTTAATAATTTTGCTGCGTATACTAGAAAAGCAGTTTTTCCAGTTCCTAATGAACCAATCACAATATTTAACGGTGAATTTTTTAAGAAATTAATAACTTTGTTAATTTGTGTTAAATTACCGATTTTAAAAAGGAAAATTAAAATACAACCGGCTAAAAATAAATAACTCATAATGTTTTTAAAATAACCGTTGTAAATATATCAAATTGCTCCTCAATGTCATAAAATTAAAAATGAGGTGCGATTCAATTCAATAAAATGGTTATTTTTTTCTATTATTCATTTGCAAAATTTCATCTTGCACCTCACTTTATTTTTTTGTTAGCGGACTGCGCCAAGTAATTTTTCAAACATTTTAAAACAAATAAAGAATATTGCCAAAATAAATGGAAAAATGAAGATTCAGTAGTCAGCAAAGAAGTTACTGACTTGCGGCATATTAACGGCAATAATTTCTCACATTTTAGTAAACGCTGTTATAATTGCATTTCACAATTTAGTCATCGCGTCACTAGCTGTTATTTTTGCTGGTGCATCAGCTAAGAAAGTTCCAAACATATAATCACCCCCTTTCTTTTTAAAACATTCATCATTTATATTCAAAATTTTTCTTAAACTTATTAAAACTGTGGTTAACCTTAAAACGATTGTATTTTTTCCTAATTAATTTTGATTTTCTTCCAGAATGCATCACGATGTAACTTCTTGACATTAATTTTGTATTTATCTAAATACTGATATGGTTTTTCAAAGTAACATTAGAATAAATCACACTATAATCGCTGTTAATAATCAAAAAGCAATGTTTGCTATTAAAAGTCAAAGTGGCGCTTCGGTTAAATTAATTTCTTTACTACCAGTAATATGAGCGGGAATAGTTGTAATTTGAATAAATAAATCTCAGAAAGTTTGTTTAATTTGTTCTCAATTAAATTCTTTTAAGTTTATTGTCATTTTCTATCTACCAAAAATCATTTTTATTGGTAAATACATAATTGAAATTAATGCGAAAAGAAAAGTAATGATAATAATTAATCCGGCAATAAACGCAACTTGTGCAGGCATTTTTTCTATCGGAACAAACAGTTTTAAGAACTCCATAATAATTTCTCAAAACATTATTTTTTATCCTTGTTATTTTCTTTTGAATTGGGGGCTTTAACTCATTCTTCAAAGCGAGCAATAAATACTTTCTCGTCTTTTGTGAAATTACCAGTATTATTTTTAATGGCATTTTTATATTTAATTCTAATTTTTATTTTGGCATAAATTTTATAAGCAAAATATGCCATCAACATTATGCAAATGATAATAAATATTAGTCCAATTGCAATATTCATTTTTAAACTCCTTTAAAATAGTTATAATTTATATCTTTTTTGTTGTTTTATTTTTCGGCAATGGAGAAACTTAATAATTCTTGTCCTTTAATTAACTTGGTTTCTTGCTCTTGTTGATTAATTGAAATTACTTGATATTTACTATCTTTTATTATTCCAATGCAAATTGAATTTTCATATTTTCCTTTATAAACAAATCGCTTTGGAAACCAAATGCCGATTTGTTTATTAAATCACGGAATTTTTGGCGCTTTAATAAATATTGCGTTTCTTTTAAAAGATACTTCTTAGTATTTAAGAAAATGTTTTCAATGTTTTTCATAGTAAATTACCTTTCTTATGAATAAACTAAGTTGTATTAACTAAGTTGTTAGTTAACTTAGTTTTTTAAACACTTATATATCGCAGATTTAAGTGTTTAACAAGCTTTGTTATTAAATTTTGTTTTTTAATTAGATAAAGATTTTAATAATTTTAAACTTAGTATATCCCCTATATAGAAATTTCTACACTTTAACATCCGCATCCTACCCTTGGAACTAATTTAATAGCGTGTATATTTTTAGGAAATCCACCCATTCATTTTTTTATTGCAAAATGAAACAAATTGCTATAGCTAATAGGGTGTTATCTATTAACTGGTAAACTTCTTTTGGTTTATGGCGACCACCCACAATTTATCGTGCTTTAATACATACCAACATTATTAATTCACTTGTATTTAATTTTCAAAGAACAAATTTTTAACACCTTATAAAATAAAAAGACAATCATTGCTGACTGCCTTAATACTTATTCAAATATTTACCTACCTAACAAAACTTTATGCGCCCTAGCAAGAATATTTTCTTCTTTTAACTTTTGTAAAATTAACTCATTATTAGTTAGTAGCTAAAAATCCGCTTGTAATAGTTTTTATTCCCAATCGGGTAAGAATAATAGCACAGTTAATACCTTTACCACCAGACTGCAAATATTCTTCATAACAACGATTAGTATTGCCAACAGTAAAATTGTCTACTTTTATTGTATAGTCAATTGCTGGATTAAAAGTAATTGTATAAATCATTAGTTTATTCTCCTTTCTCTAATTATTATTTTATCTTAAAGATGATAAAAAGTCTTTTTTATTAGTAAAAATGAAATATCATAATATTAAAAAGTAGTTTTTGTAATTAATTACAAAAACTACTTAAATTAGATTTATTTTGGGTTTCTTCAACTATTTTAAAAAAACCAGTTAATGCTTTTTTAAATTTTAATTCATAGTCTAATGGTGGTTCGGGGCGGAATCGAACCGCCGACCCCTTGAGCTTCAATCAAGTGCTCTACCGACTGAGCTACCGAACCCTAACTAACTGGCGGTCCCGAAGGGAATTGAACCCTCGATCTCCTCTGTGACAGAGAGGCATGTTAACCACTACACCACGGGACCAATTGGTTGCGGGAGGAGGATTTGAACCTCCGACCTTCAGGTTATGAGCCTGATGAGCTACCAGACTGCTCTATCCCGCGATATGTTTCGTTAATAATTACTAATGGTGGAGGTGAAGGGATTCGAACCCCTGCGAGTTTTTATACTCCTTGCGGTTTTCAAGACCGCCCCCTTCAACCAGGCTTGGGTACACCTCCATAAAATAATACCATAATGGTGGACCCTGTAGGGCTCGAACCTACGGCCATCCGGTTATGAGCCGGATGCTCTAACCAACTGAGCTAAGGGTCCAATAGCAAAACTAACTTATATTTAATTGGTTGTTTAAATCAATAAAATTGTCACTAATCTTAAACAAAATAAATTATAATAAAAATAATGCAAGTTTGCAAGCAATAAACCAAGATAGGTCGCGTTTAGTTTTCTTAGGTATTGCTTTGAAGAAGTAAAACAATCAGCTAATTATATTATTTAATTACTAAACTAACCCTGCCTTTCTTGTTGTTGTCATTTTTATTCATTACCATTTTATCATATTATTGAATTTTTACACAATGAAAAATTATTAATTTTTTAAATTTTAACTAATATTTTTGCTTACTTAAATCTATTATATTTATTTGTTATAGCATTACCTTTATAATTAATTCAACTATCATCATTTTTATTATTATATTTATTTCATAATGACTTTTTATATATTTCTTTTCTGATTTCTATTTCTGAATTAATATTTTCATTAATATAATGTAATACATTTAATTTGTTTAAATTTGCCATTTTTAAATGTAATAAGTTATTTAAATTCTTATGATTATATATTTTTGCTCCATATCCTAATTGTTGTTTTATTAAATGCGATACATCGCTTTCAATGCTACAACCGATATTTCATTCTAAATTTTGGTTATGAATACCTTGCTTATTATTACTGAAATAATTACTCGCTTTTCTTAAATTTGTTTTAATATCTTTATTTAATTCATTTTTAGCGACATTACGAATGTTTTTAATTAATTCTTGATGATTTCCATCCTTATATAATTTAATTCAACTATTTAGTGTTACTTTACAATTTTCAAAAATAATATTAAATGCCGTTTGTTTTAATTTTTTAATAGCGTGATAACCATCTAAAATATATCTAACATTACCAAAACTATTAGCAATTTCTCTAATTCAAGCATCACCATCGCCACAAACAATTATTTTGTCATAATTAATATTAACATAATGTTTTTGCAATTCTTTAATTAATAAATCACGATAATCCATCGTATTTATTCGTTTACCAATTTTTAACATTAGAAAATGACCTCGTTTATTTTCTAATTCTCTACGAGCATTTTTGTAATTTTTTTCTTTATGTCCGGTTTGAAAAGTAACTAAACGAATTCTTTGGTCTTGTTTAACTTTATGGTCTAATGTTGCTAAAAATGTCTCATCTAGTTGAATATATAAATCCTTATTTTTGACATTAATTCTAGTTTTAATTTCTTTTTCTGCTAATTGAAAATATTCAGCAATATTATATATGCTGAATTATACTTGTAAGTGCAAGTAAATAAAATTGCAAAAGATTTCATATAAAAATTTCATGATGCTAAGTTTATTTTAGAAAAAGTAAATTTAAGGAGTTTTTATATGGGATACAAACATCTTGGCATAGATGAAAGAATTTATATTGAGAATCAATTGAAATTTAAAGTAAAAATTAGTGAAATAGCTAAAAATCTTAATCGAAGTATTAGTACTATTAATTGAGAAGTTAATAGAAATAAAGATAATAATCATTATTTTTCATTAATTGCACAAAATAAAGCAGAAAATAGAAAACAATTACATGTTTATTTTCATAAATTTAAAAATAGAGAATTAGTAAAATATGTACAACAAAAATTATTATTAGGTTGATCGCCTGAACAAATTTATGGCAGAATTAAAAATTTTCATCAAGAATGAATTATTAGTTTTAAAACAATTTACAATTGAATTTATTCTGGATTACTTGAAAAGGTTACTAGTAAAAATTTAAGAAGAAAAGGTAAGAAACGAAAATCTCAAGAAAATCGGGGTAAATTTAATGGTAAATCCATTAAAGAACGAAATGTTAATAATCGCATAACTCTTGGCCATTGAGAAGGTGATACTGTAGTATCATCACGAGGTAAAAGTAAATCATGTTTAATAACTTTAGTTGAAAGAACATCAAGATTTACTTTAGCAATATTAGTTGAAAATAGAACTACTAAAGTTATTAACAAAAATATTAGTCATTATTTATCAATTCTTCCAAATAATCTTGTTAAGACTATAACATTTGATAGGGGTAAAGAATTTGCTAATTGACAACAACTTGAAAAAAATTTAAATGTGAAAATTTATTTTGCTGATGCATATTCACCTTGACAAAGAGGTACTAATGAAAATACTAATGGTTTAATTAGAGAAAAATTTCCTAAAAAATTTAATTTTTCAAACACTACTAAAAATGCAGTTCATAAATTTATATTGTCTTTAAACCAAAGACCAAGAAAAATACTAAATTATCTTTCGCCAATCGAATATTTGGTTAGAAAAATAATTTAGTTGCACTTAACTTTACAATTTGGTTTCTATTCTTTTAGTTTTAATTTTTTTTAATATAAAACGAATTAAACAGTTTATTATTTCTGTTATGGTTACTCATACTAAGGAATAACCTATAATCATTAACTTACCAATTGCTCCAAAATTTTTAATAAATTGTTGCAAATTTTCAATATCTGTATGTAACAATAAAAGTATACTTAAAGATATGAATATAATGTAATTAATTATTATTCATCAATATCTTTTTAAAAAATTAATTAACTTGTTTAGTTTCATTTTTTAAGGCTCTTTTTGCTTTAACTTTCTGAATAATTGAATAATCAAGCGGATTAATTTTTCAAATTTAATTGCAAAATATATTGCTCCGCCTCATCAAAAAACAAATATTCCTGCCAGCATAATACCACTATTAAATTTGCCAAAGAAACCAACCATTTCTTTATTCATAAAATTATTAAATTCATCACTTGTTCCAGTTATTCATTTAGTATCGATTGCTGTTAATGCACAAATTAATAAGCTTATAAAGATAAAAATGATACTCAATGCTATTTTTAACCATTGCTTTTTAAAAGAATTTTTAATTCTTATTTTTAATAGCAATTTTTCTTTTGAATTATCTTTTTTAAATAATTTGCTTAAAAGTTTTTTCATTTTTATTTTCCTTTCATATTTTTTATCGTCCTTTAATCACAATAAATAAAGCAATAAGTACACAAGTGACACCAAGAATGGTAAAAATTGGGTGTTGCGAAAATGTCCGAGCCATTGGTTTAAATAGTTCTAAAATTGTTAAATTGCTAGTAATAAATTTTTGGAAATTGGCAAGCCCCTCGCTAATATAGTTCGTTAAAGTTTCAAAATGACTACCAGCCAATAATCCAAGAACAGTTTTTTTATTTTTTTGTTTTCAATTAATTTTATTTGGATTTATTGGTTGTATTTATTTTTTAACTTTTCCTCACGCACTTAAACGACTACTATTTTTAATGGCATATTGGCGTTGTTTTTCTAAATTAACTTGTTGACTACCAAAACCTAGAATAATTGCCATAAGAAATTCTACAGCCAGCGTTAAGAATAAAGGAAATATTAGTTGAATATGGTCGCGTTTAGTTTTCTTAGGTATTTTTTAAAAAAGAAAAAATAGTCATTTACTATAAATTATTTCAATATGCAAATTAAGTATATATTTCTTATGTATGATTTTTGTTGTAAAAAATTATTTTAATGTTGTTTTTATAAGCATTTTACTTAGTTTTTATAACCTTTTATTAAGAATATGTTTGTTAATATTAAATATTTTGTTTTATTAATTATTTTTCAAGTAAAAAGGTAATAAATTTTTAGTTGCTTTTCTTTCAAAATTATTCAAATCTTTACCCACCTAACAAAACTTTATGCGCCCACCAAGATAAATAAATAAAGTTTACTATTTCTATTTAATATTCTAAGAATTCATATTAGATTCAGGACTTGCTAAAGATTCAAATTTACCACAAAGAACTAAAATGCCACCAATAAAACCAGAAAAAATTCCAAAAATACCTGCCAAAATATAATTTTGACTCTTTTTAACTAATACTAAACTATTAGTTACTATCGCCATCACTGCCAAAATTACTAAAATAACATTAATAATTCAAAATACGCCAAATATAAATCCACTAAAACCAATAAATCCAACAACTCCAGCTCCAATTAAAGTATACGCCAATGAAATTAGAGCAAAAAATAAAATAAATCCCGAACTAATAATCGTTATAATTAGTCCTGCTTTCATTAATCCATTAGGGCCAATATTAGTTTGATTTAAATTAGAATTATTAATCATTTTGCCAAATTGTAAAGTTAAGTGCAACTAAATTATTTTTCTAACCAAATATTCGATTGGCGAAAGATAATTTAGTATTTTTCTTGGTCTTTGGTTTAAAGACAATATAAATTTATGAACTGCATTTTTAGTAGTGTTTGAAAAATTAAATTTTTTAGGAAATTTTTCTCTAATTAAACCATTAGTATTTTCATTAGTACCTCTTTGTCAAGGTGAATATGCATCAGCAAAATAAATTTTCACATTTAAATTTTTTTCAAGTTGTTGTCAATTAGCAAATTCTTTACCCCTATCAAATGTTATAGTCTTAACAAGATTATTTGGAAGAATTGATAAATAATGACTAATATTTTTGTTAATAACTTTAGTAGTTCTATTTTCAACTAATATTGCTAAAGTAAATCTTGATGTTCTTTCAACTAAAGTTATTAAACATGATTTACTTTTACCTTGTGATGATACTACAGTATTACCTTCTCAATGGCCAAGAGTTATGCGATTATTAACATTTCGTTCTTTAATGGATTTACCATTAAATTTACCCCGATTTTTTTGAGATTTTCGTTTCTTACCTTTTCTTCTTAAATTTTTACTAGTAACCTTTTCAAGTAATCCAGAATAAATTCAATTGTAAATTGTTTTAAAACTAATAATTCATTCTTGATGAAAATTTTTAATTCTGCCATAAATTTGTTCAGGCGATCAACCTAATAATAATTTTTGTTGTACATATTTTACTAATTCTCTATTTTTAAATTTATGAAAATAAACATGTAATTGTTTTCTATTTTCTGCTTTATTTTGTGCAATTAATGAAAAATAATGATTATTATCTTTATTTCTATTAACTTCTCGATTAATAGTACTAATACTTCGATTAAGATTTTTAGCTATTTCACTAATTTTTACTTTAAATTTCAATTGATTCTCAATATAAATTCTTTCATCTATGCCAAGATGTTTGTATCCCATATAAAAACTCCTTAAATTTACTTTTTCTAAAATAAACTTAGCATCATGAAATTTTTATATGAAATCTTTTGCAATTTTATTTACTTGCACTTACAAGTATAATTCAGCTAATAATTTCCATCATTTTTTCAGGATATTGAATACTAGTTCTAAAAAAACATTTTTCATTAAAGTAGAAAAATAAGTTAACTAAACTTTATTAAAATTACTATTAAGAAAGGTAATTTATTATGTTAAAAATTAATAATAATTTAAAAACCCCAGAAAATAAAAATTGATTCAGTTTATTTGCAACTCATAAAAATATGTACATCAACAAATGCGAACAACTAGCTAATGAATACGAGAAATTAGATGAATATTTATATAAATATCATTATCGCTTAAAACAAGGTTATAAAGTAGTTCATTTTGCATCAAGAACAATTATTACAATTTTTGGTGATGTTACTTTTAAACGACGCCGATATAAATATTGAAATCAAAAATCAGGGAAATTTGAATATGTATGTTTGTTAGATAAAGAAATTGGTTTATTACCCAAACAACGCATTTATTTTGATGTCCAATTTAAAGTTTTAAGTCTTTTAGGTGACGGTAAACGCTATCACGATGTTTTAGATGCTCTAAATCATTGTTATATTTCAAAAGCTAGTATTTCTAGTATTTTAAATAAATATAATATTGCTGAATATTTTCAATTAGCAGAAAAAGAAATTAAAACTAGAATTAATGTCAAAAATAAGGATTTATATATTCAACTAGATGAGACATTTTTAGCAACATTAGACCATAAAGTTAAACAAGACCAAAGAATTCGTTTAGTTACTTTTCATACCGGACATAAAGAAAAAAATTACAAAAATGCTCGTAGAGAATTAGAAAATAAACGAGGTCATTTTCTAATGTTAAAAATTGGTAAACGAATAAATACGATGGATTATCGTGATTTATTAATTAAAGAATTGCAAAAACATTATGTTAATATTAATTATGACAAAATAATTGTTTGTGGCGATGGTGATGCTTGAATTAGAGAAATTGCTAATAGTTTTGGTAATATTAGATATATTTTAGATGGTTATCACGCTATTAAAAAATTAAAACAAACGGCATTTAATATTATTTTTGAAAATCGTAAAGTAACACTAAATAGTTGAATTAAATTATATAAGGATGGAAATCATTTATCAAGAATTAATTAAAAACATTCGTAATGTCGCTAAAAATGAATTAAATAAAGATATTAAAACAAATTTAAGAAAAGCGAGTAATTATTTCAGTAATAATAAGCAAGGTATTCATAACCAAAATTTAGAATGAAATATCGGTTGTAGCATTGAAAGCGATGTATCGCATTTAATAAAACAACAATTAGGATATGGAGCAAAAATATATAATCATAAGAATTTAAATAACTTATTACATTTAAAAATGGCAAATTTAAACAAATTAAATGTATTACATTATATTAATGAAAATATTAATTCAGAAATAGAAATCAGAAAAGAAATATATAAAAAGTCATTATGAAATAAATATAATAATAAAAATGATGATAGTTGAATTAATTATAAAGGTAATGCTATAACAAATAAATATAATAGATTTAAGTAAGCAAAAATATTAGTTAAAATTTAATAAAATTAATAATTTTTCATTGTGTAAAAATTCAATAATATGATAAAATGGTAATGAATAAAAATGACAACAACAAGAAAGGCAGGGTTAGTTTAGTAATTAAATAATATAATTAGCTGATTGTTTTACTTCTTCAAAGCAATACCTAAGAAAACTAAACGCGACCTTTTTTTATTTTTAAAATTGTTAATAAATATGTATAGTAAGTTAAATACAATAAATAAAAATAAAATTAAAGTTGCAAAGATAACAAATACTAAAACCCCATTCATTCCAAAATTTTTATTATGAAGGTTTAAGAAAAAGTAGGGGTATGATAAGTTTTCTTTACCATCTGCTCAGCGCATTTCGCCACGAAGCATAACATAGATAATGTATGTTAATGGATAACTTAAGTATATTCAGATATTTTTTTTAAAATAGTTATTTAATTCAATTTTATTACTGCCAATATTTCAGATGCCATAAATAATCATTAATAAAGGGACAATAATGTGTTGGGCAACGCCATAAATTCAGGCATTTATTCCCATATCTTTAAAAGCGGTGGGCATTAGGACTGTAAGTCAAACAAAAAAAGTTACGGAAATATAACTAGTTATGAAAAGTTTGCTTGTTTGTCCTGTTAAAATATTTTTATCTTCATTTTGATAATTAATTGTTGCTAATAGAAATCATATGGCAACAATGATATTTGATTGCGTAGTAAAAAAAGATAAATACTGAACTGTAAAATCGCCATATAGAAATGGTAAGTCAGATTTAGGTACTCATAATTTTAATACCATTGAATTAATATATGTAGCAATTAAAAATGCTATTGTAAATATGAAAGCAAATATTTTAAAGATTAGTTTTCCTCGTGTTGGTTTCATAAGACCCTCCGTAGATTTTTTTTAATTAAAAATATTATATCAAAATTAGACAACGGATTGTTTTAAAATTTTGCTATTATTGCATTATATTGTTTATTGAATATAATTATAGATAATAAAATTAAAAAAGAAGGGATGGTTTAAAAATGCTGAATTATACTTGTAAGTGCAAGTAAATAAAATTGCAAAAGATTTCATATAAAAATTTCATGATGCTAAGTTTATTTTAGAAAAAGTAAATTTAAGGAGTTTTTATATGGGATACAAACATCTTGGCATAGATGAAAGAATTTATATTGAGAATCAATTGAAATTTAAAGTAAAAATTAGTGAAATAGCTAAAAATCTTAATCGAAGTATTAGTACTATTAATCGAGAAGTTAATAGAAATAAAGATAATAATCATTATTTTTCATTAATTGCACAAAATAAAGCAGAAAATAGAAAACAATTACATGTTTATTTTCATAAATTTAAAAATAGAGAATTAGTAAAATATGTACAACAAAAATTATTATTAGGTTGATCGCCTGAACAAATTTATGGCAGAATTAAAAATTTTCATCAAGAATGAATTATTAGTTTTAAAACAATTTACAATTGAATTTATTCTGGATTACTTGAAAAGGTTACTAGTAAAAATTTAAGAAGAAAAGGTAAGAAACGAAAATCTCAAGAAAATCGGGGTAAATTTAATGGTAAATCCATTAAAGAACGAAATGTTAATAATCGCATAACTCTTGGCCATTGAGAAGGGGATACTGTAGTATCATCACGAGGTAAAAGTAAATCATGTTTAATAACTTTAGTTGAAAGAACATCAAGATTTACTTTAGCAATATTAGTTGAAAATAGAACTACTAAAGTTATTAACAAAAATATTAGTCATTATTTATCAATTCTTCCAAATAATCTTGTTAAGACTATAACATTTGATAGGGGTAAAGAATTTGCTAATTGACAACAACTTGAAAAAAATTTAAATGTGAAAATTTATTTTGCTGATGCATATTCACCTTGACAAAGAGGTACTAATGAAAATACTAATGGTTTAATTAGAGAAAAATTTCCTAAAAAATTTAATTTTTCAAACACTACTAAAAATGCAGTTCATAAATTTATATTGTCTTTAAACCAAAGACCAAGAAAAATACTAAATTATCTTTCGCCAATCGAATATTTGGTTAGAAAAATAATTTAGTTGCACTTAACTTTACAATTTGGCTTTTTAAACTATTTTTTTTCTTTACCTCTATTCTTAAAATGCCTTAAAACACCTTTAAAATGAATTTTTAAAATAATTAAAACTTACATCCTTTTTAGCAATCTCTTTCTCCGCAACAAAAAAACCTAACAACTCATGACCTAAAATCAAACTAGATTCTTGACCTTTCTTATTATTAACTAAAACCAACTGATACTCACAATCTTTAATTATTCCGATACAAATAGAATTCTCATATTTTCCTTTATAAACAAATCGTTTTGAAAACCAAATACCAGTAGGTTCATACAATCAGGGAATTGCTGGTGCTTTAATAAGTACTGCATTTTGCGTTTCTTTCAAAAGATATTTTTCAGTATTTAAAAAAATATTTTCAATATTTCTCATATACATACCACCCTTACAATATTTAGTTATATTAACTTAGTTATATTTAACTTAGTCTTTTAACTTAGTTCAATATATTTCTCTTTAAACTCTTTCTTTAAACTAAATTAACATAACTTGTTAGTAAACTTCGTTTACTAAAAAACTTAGTTTATCAACAACAAGACACAAAAAAAATACAAAGCATAATTAAAAATAATAAATATTAATTTAACCTTATATTTCTTGTAATAAATAAATGAGCTCGTATTTATTTATTAATTAACAGCAAGTTTATAGAAACCAAAATCTTGTCATATGTATATGGTTTCTACAGAAAGTAATAAATATACTATTGATAAAATTGTTAATGTTAAAATTACATTTTCTAAAAATAAAGATTTAGGTTTTAGTCAATATTTAATAACTTCATTCTTTGCTGAAATACCTAATAAAAATTAGTAATTTAATAAATATTATTGAAAATCGTATTTTTGTAATACGGTTTTCTTACTTTAAGGAGTTTTAAAAATGAAATATGTTATTTGCCAGGCTGATTTAGCCGATTTAAAAGCAAAAGTACAAAGTTGACTAAGTGCTAATTGCCGTAATCCTTATTACTATAAAACTAAAAAACGCATTACTGCCTATTTAAATTTATGTACTTATTTCTATATTGAAGAAACTACTTTAACAAAACTTATTAAAAAATATTTTAAAGGAGCGATAAAAACCTTTTATCGCTGGGCACAAAAAATTATGATTGCTTATTATTCTGACAATTTAGATTTGTTATTGTTTAAAACTACAAAACCACAAAACCTTAATTATCAATATAGTTTAAATTCTCGTGAAAAAGTATGTGATTTATATTTTGATTACAAAAATCTTCAAGCCGGCGGAATGTGGTCTTTATTTAACAATTTAAAAATCGGTTTTCACGATATTAAAAATTCAGAAGTTCCTAAAAACATCAAAACTTTTTATCGTTGAATTAAATCTGACCATCGTTGAAAAGAATTAAAACAACAAATCAAACAAACTAAACGCCATTTTAAGTGTTATGAAGTTTCCGATATCGGTCTTTTACAAATGGATGCCAAAATCATTACTACATCAAATTTTCCGGTTGATAAAAAATATTACATTTATGATTTCATTGACGAAATGACACGCATAGTATTTGGTTATGTTTATGATAGTTTGGGAACTAACAATGCCATTAATGCGGCGCGAAGAGCAATAAAAGATTTAGGCGAACTTGGCATAATCATTAAACGCCTTCGTACTGATAACGCTCCGGAATTTACTACTACTAACTGAAGTAATAAAAAATCATACAAAGTAAAAGAAAGGCCTTTTACGACCTTTCTTTCAAAGAGTGGAATTGTTCACGAAACGACACCAATTCGTTCGCCTCAATCTAATGGAAAGATTGAACGATTCCACCAACATTATACTAAATTATTTTATGCCAAGGATAAAAAATTAAACCAAAACGAACTTCAACATTATTTAAACAAATATTATTACTTTTATAATTTTGAACGCCGTCATTCATCATTAAACACTAAAACCCCATTTCAAACACTACTAAAAATGCAGTTCATAAATTTATATTGTCTTTAAACCAAAGACCAAGAAAAATACTAAATTATCTTTCGCCAATCGAATATTTGGTTAGAAAAATAATTTAGTTGCACTTAACTTTACAATTTGGCAATATAAACTATTTTTAAAAATTTTCTGCAGTATTTTATAATTTATCATCCCTTTTTTAAAAACCCTCTTGTGCTTGTCATAAGTCTGTGGTATATTACAAACTTAAAATCAGCTTTACTATTGAAAAAGTCATGAACAAAAATAATTAATTTGTTTTTATTAATATCAACTTGATAATTAGCCGACAAGGAAAAGCAATCACTCATTATTAATGAATGCTTTCTAATTTCGGGTTTTTGAATTGATAAAACTTCGCTAACACTAATTCTTAATAAATTATAAATTCGACGGAAAATAAAATATAAAACAAAAACAACGATAAATGCTAGTAAAAATCACATTCAATAATTTCGTAAAAAATTAATAAAAATCATAATTATTTAATAACCTTAGGATATTCTTTGTGTGGATTAATATTAATATTTTCAATTTTTATAACTTTATTAATAATATCATCAATAAATAAAACAATACCATTAATTTGCCCCTCACCAATTGCTGGTTTAAATTTAATTGGCAAATTATTTTTCTGACGATAAATAACTTCCGTTGGATTAGCACCAATAATTGAATAATAAGCTCCCGTCATTCCAATATCAGTAATAAATCCTGTTCCTTTTGGCAAAATTCTCGCATCATTAGTTTGTACATGCGTATGCGTTCCTCATAATGCTGTAATCTTACCATCATAATTTCAAGCTAAAGCAATTTTTTCAGCACTTGCTTCAGCATGACAATCAACTAAGTGAATATCACTGTCATCTTCTTTTAAGAGCGTATCCATTTCAAAATATGCATTTTGTGATGAACCCATAAAAGCATTACCAATTAAATTGGTAACGCGAATTTTCTTATCTTTAACAGTAAATATTGAAGAACCTTTACCAGAATGGTAAGGATTACTATTTAATGGTCGTAAAATATCATCATTATCAATGATTAAATCTAACATATCCGGCTTATCAAATGTATGATTACCACCCGTAATCACATCAACCTTAATTCGCTTTAAAAAATTATAATGCTCTTTAATCATTGATTTTCCATGACTAATATTTTCTCCATTAACAATGACAAAATCAATTTGATAATCTTTTCTTAATGATGCTAAATATTCTTCTAAAATACTACGACCAACTTGACCATAAATATCACCAATAACTAAAATATTCATATTTTTCCTTCTTTCTAATCAATTTTTCTTAACTCAGCAATTAACATTTCCACATTTGCTTCCGTTTCATTTTCATAATATGCATATAATGTTTTTCGACGAATATCTTTTGCTAATAACTGCATCTTTTCTTCATAAGTATTTAGGATATTAATTATCTTACTAATCGCATCGTGAACAGCACTACGCGAAACATTTAATTCATTAGCAATCTCTTGTAATGAAAAATTTTCCATTAAATAAAGCGAAAAGTATTTTTGCTGTTTCGGTGTTAATAACTTACTATATAAATCATATAATAAATTTAATTCATTAGTCTTACTAATATCTCACATTTTCATCCTTATCCTATCTACTAGTAACTTCTTTTGTTGTTAATCCTTGAATATATTGTTCTAAATCAAATTCTTCCAAGTCATCAAGTTTTTCACCAAGACCAATATATTTTACAGGAATATTTAAACTTTCTTTAATCGCTAAAATAATTCCTCCCTTAGAAGAACCATCCATCTTGGTTAAAATAATTCCTGTAACTGGGGCTACCTCGGTAAAATTTTGTGCTTGGGAAATGCCATTTTGTCCCGTTGTGGCATCAACTACTAATAATGTTTCATGGGGGGCATCAATGATTACCTTTTGAATAACTTTATATATTTTATTTAATTCATTCATTAAATTAGTTTTAGTTTGTAACCTGCCCGCACTATCACAAAGAACAACATCAACTTCTAATTCTTGACCTTTTTTAATACCCGTATAAATAACACTAGCAGGATCTTGTTGTTCTTTACTAGGCACCACAATTGGCACTTGCAAGCGTTTTGCTCATTGCGATAATTGTTCAACAGCACCAGCTCTAAAAGTATCCCCTGCTACTAATAAAACTTTTTTATTTTGTTGTAATAGCAAATAAGCTAATTTAGCAATTGATGTTGTTTTACCAGCACCATTAACACCAACAACCAAAATAACATTTAATTGATTATCCAAAACATTTAAAGTCGTTGTAATAAACGAATTACTAGCATAAATAGCAAACATCTTATCAATAATAAGTTCATTAATTATTTCAGGATCCTTAATATTATTAATTCTAACTTCATTTTTAATTTCATTAACAATTTGCAATGCCATTTTAACGCCAACATCAGCTAAAATTAATGTATTTTCTAATTCTTCAAAATATGTTTCATCAATAACACGATGCTTAGTAACTAAAATCTGTAATTTTTGTAAAAAGGATTTTCGGGATTTATTCAACCCTTTTTCATATTTTAAAGAGCTTTTAGATAAAATTTTATCTTTTAATTTTTTTAACATTAATTCCTCCTAATATGCATAACTTATAAATAATTTAATAATTTATCATCATTAAATACTTGATCAATTACTCCACTACCTAAACAAACATCACCTTGATAAAATACTGCAACTTGCCCTGGAGTAAGAGCTCTTACCTTATTTGCAATAACAACATTAACACAATTATTATCTAATAATAATAATTTGACATCATAAGAAATTTGTTGATAACGAAACTTTGCTGTAATCGGTAAATTTAATAATGGTAAAGAATTATTAATTCAGTTAACATCAGTAACTAAACAACCATTAGCTCATAATCATTCCTTATCACTGCCACTAGCAACAAAAAGAATTTTTTGATGATAATCTTTACCAACAACAAAATAACGATTATTCATTCCTGATAAATCAATGCCCTTTCTTTGACCAATCGTATAATACATAATCCCTTGATGCGTCCCAATAACTTTATTACTTTTAATATCAACAATATTACCAACTTGGGCAGGAATATAATTTTGTAAAAATTGTTTAAAATTCCTTTTACCAATAAAACAAATTCCTGTTGAATCTTTTTTATTAGCTGTTACTAAATTTAATTTCTTAGCTAATTGCCTAACTTCCACTTTTTTAATATCGCCTAAAGGAAAAATAGTTTTTGCTAACTGTTCTTGATTTAATTGTGATAAAAAATAAGTTTGATCTTTTGTTTCATCCTTGGCTTTTAATAATTCATATTTTTTTGTTTCATCATTATATTTAACTTTAGCATAATGTCCCATAGCAATATAATCAGCATTTAACTTTTCCAATGCATAATTTAAAAAAGCAGAAAATTTAATATATTTATTACATAAAATATCAGGATTAGGGGTGCGTCCTTTTTTATATTCTTCTAAAAAATAAGTAAACACATATTGTCAATATTCCTCAACAAAATTAATACGATATAAATCAATATTTAATTGTTCAGCAACTTTTTTAGCATCTAAATAATCAACTTGCATTGGACAAATAGCATCGTTAATCGATTTATTTCCTAAAATATCATTATTTACTAATGAATCTCAATTACGCATAAATAATCCAATAACATCATATCCTTGTTGTTTTAATAAATATGCCGCAATGGAAGAATCCACTCCCCCACTCATACCAATAACAACTCGTCCTTTCATCAATTTCACCTTCTCAAATTTATTAACTTTTCCTATTAATTTTACAACGAATAGCAATAAATTACATCTTTTTATAATTAGGGGGCGCATAAAGTTTTGTTAGGTGGGTAAAGATTTGAATAATTTTGAAAGAAAAGCAACTAAAAATTTATTACCTTTTTACTTGAAAAATAATTAATAAAACAAAATATTAATGCTGAATTATACTTGTAAGTGCAAGTATAATTCAGCATTAAAAAATAATTTTTAGATATAATAATGAGTAATATGTAAGCTATTAAAGTTAAAGGAAAGTGAATAAAATGAGTTCAGAAACTTTAATAAAGAAAGAAAGAAAATCTTGGCTTCATACTTTTATTAATCGTTGATTTATTCCGTTTGCTGAAAAAATGGGTAATCAAACTTATTTGTCAGTTATTGGTAATACTTTTACAATATTAATACCATTAATTATTACTGGTGCTTTTGCTTTGCTTCTTAATAATGCTGTTTTTGGCAATACTAATAGTTCATTAGCATATTGAATTGCTGTTTGAACAGATGCTTATTCTGTAGTTCCTAGTAATCCTAACATTATTGAATTTGTTGGTATTGGCGAACAAATAATAACGAGTTTTAAGGTTGTTGGTGGAGTAATTTATAGTGCTACTTATTTAATTTTAGCGCCATATGTTTCATTTTTAATTGGTTATTTATTGGCAAAAAAGCGTAATCAAGAATTAGCAGTGATTATTGGTTTAGTAACATTAGGAGTTTTTCTTATTAGTGGGGGAATTACTGTTTATTGACAGACTCCTGTTAAGATTGGCACAAAGTTTTTGGGTGTTGATGGTTTATTTTCAGCAATTATTATTTCATTTTTAGGAGCAGAATTACTTTTATTTTTATCACGAAATAATCGGTTAGCAATTAAAATGCCAAAAGGAATGGCATTAATTGTTAGTTAGTCATTTGCTAAGTTATTGCCAATTCTTATTGTTATTGTTATTTTTGCTATTGTTTCACAATTGTTTATTACTGTTCCGATTCAACAAGCAGTATTGAAAGAATTTAATCGCCTTTTTGATTTAGAAAGTGATGCTGATACGGTGAAAGCTATTGTTAAAGATACTGAAGGAAATATTTTTTATGCTGTTTTTGTTTTTCAAGCTGATGATAATTCTTGATTTTCAACAGTTATTCCTTTAGCAAGAGACCAAATGGCTGTTTTTGAAAAGGTTGAATATTTATCGTTTACTGGTCAAGGATATGAAATGTGAGGTAATTATGAAGTTAAATTTGATAATTATGCTTTGTTTACACCTGATATTAATGCTTTAAATTTAGTTGCTATTTTTTATAAGTTTTTTGCATATCCTTTTATGAATTTTTCTGCTAATCCGAATATTGGTTTAGGTTTAGCGATTGTTTATGTATTTTTTGGACAGTTATTTTGATTTTTTGGTTTGTCAGGAACAAACATTATGAATGGTATTTTTGGACCAGTTTGAGGATATGCTATTGTGCAAAATGCTGCATCAATCAAAGCTGGTTTGGTACCGCAATTTATATTTAATGAATCATTTTTCAATAGTTTTATTTTTATTGGGGGATGGGGAATGTCGTTATCTTTACTGTTGGTGTCATTATTAATTGGTCGTGATAAAAGAGCAAGAACAATATCTAAAATGGCATTAGTTCCAACAATATATAATATTAATCATCCGATAACATTTTCGTATCCTTTAATATTAAATCCAATATTTTTTATTCCTGCGGTTATTGGTCCAGTATTATTAGTGATTTGAACTTGATTATGAATGATGTTAGGGTATGTTCCTTATGCTTCACTGCAAATGTCTTTTCTTGCTCCTGTGGGCGTTGGTGCCATTTTAGCAACATCAAGTTGGAAAGCAATTATTTTAGTATTTTCTAATTTAATATTAGGGATGGTAATTTATGTTCCCTTTATATTAATTGCTAATAGTATAGCTAAGAAAAATGGTAATGCTGTTAATTTAGGATATTTAGGTGCGATTCATTATTTTTTTACTGGCAAAAACTTTCAAGATTTACGATATCAAGAAATTAGGAATAAGCATCGCAGTGAATATCAAATTTTAAAGAAAAATGATGCTTCAATTGAGGAAAAGCAAAGATTGCGAGAGAAACATATTCAAGAATGAATCATTTATCGTAAATTTCTTAAAAAGGAACGCATTGAAATTAAAAAACGACAACAACAAGAAAAATTACAGCAAAAAATTGAATTAAAGGCACAGCGAACTAAAGTTTCTGCTAATAAAAACAAAGATAAAAAAGAGAAAAAACTTATTAAGAAAAATAATCAAGATTTGAAAAAAGCAAAAAAGGCTTCTAAAAAGGCTAAACTAAAATCTCAAAAAAGAATTAAAAGAAAGAAAAAATAAAAAGCTTTATCTTTTGTTGATAAAGTTTTTTATTGAAAATTGCGATTTTCTAGTGGCAGCATATCCAAAAATAGATATGTTATAATCAAAGAGGAAAACAATTAAGAAAGGAATTATTTAAATGCGTAAACCAATTATTATCGGTAATTGAAAAATGTATAAAAATATTAATGAAACAAAAGATTTTATTTTGCAAGTTGAACAGAAAATGATGAATCAGAATATTGATGTTGGAATTGCTGTTAGTTTTCCTTTATTGGAAACATCTATTCGTGAGGCTAGTAAATTAATTATTAGTGCTCAAAATTGTCATTTTGAAAATGACGGTGCATTTACGGGAGAGGTTTCCCCATTATTGTTAAAAACTATGAATGTTTCCTATGTTGTATTAGGGCATTCTGAAAGAAGAATTCTTTTTAATGAAAGTAATAAGATTATTAACAAAAAAGTTTTAAAGGCTTTAGAAAATAATTTAAAAATTATTCTTTGTTGTGGTGAAACGGAAGAAGAATATATTAATAAGCAAACAGAAGTAGTTGTTGCTCACCAATTAAAGATAGCATTAGAAAATGTTAGTGAGAAACAATTAGAACAAATTGTTATTGCTTATGAACCGGTTTGAGCTATTGGAACTGGAAAAACCGCAACAGTAGAAGTAGCACAACAAGTTTGTCAGTTTATTCGTAAAAATATAATGGAAATATATAATGTTGCTCTAAGTAATAAGATTAGAATTCAATATGGTGGTTCTGTTAAACCAGATAATATTAAAGCACTTTTAGAACAACCAGATATTGATGGAGCATTGGTTGGTGGTGCATCATTGCAAGTGGATTCATTCTTGCAATTAATTTCTTAATTAATTTCTAAGGAGTGATAAATAGTATGAATATTAAAGTAATTGCAATTGATATTGATGGCACTTTATTAACTGATAAAGGAAAAATATTAGATGATACTAGGGAGACTATTATTCAAGCGCAAGAGAAAGGCATTAAAGTTGTTTTAGTAACGGGAAGGGCACCTAGTGCAGCACTTTTATATGCTCAGCAATTAAAGTTAGATGAGTATGCGCAACATATTATTTGTTTTAATGGTTGTGTTATTTATGATTTAAAAACTAAAAAGAATATTTGAAATGCTCATTTAAATGAAGAGGATACAAAATATATTTATGAAATTATTAAAAAATATGATTTGAATTTTTGAGGTTATGGTTTAAAAAATTCTGCTTATACAAGAAAAAAATCTGTTGCGATTATGCGAGAAGCAAAAATAAATCCTAAATATAAGTTAAAGGTTTTAAATGATTGCCAAGCATTGCCAGCTTGTTATACATTAACTATTAGTTTAGATGATTTAGAGGATAAGATTTGTGAAAATTTTAAAATTGAAATTGAAGCTAATAAACGAATTAGAATAACATCGTCATCGTTAGAAAAATATCAATATTTAGAGATTATGCCAGCAAATTTTGATAAATCTAAAGCTTTAAAGTTTCTTGTGAATAAATGACATCTTAAACTAAAAAATTGTATGGCAATTGGTGATTCTTTAAATGATTATGAAATGTTACAAAAAGCTGGTTTAGGAATAATGATGAAAAATGGTTATTCAGATTTAATAAAAGTAGCAACAGATATGTGTGATAGTAATAATAAAAATGGTGTTGGTAAAGCGATACTTAAATATATTTTAAAATAATATTGATGAAAATAAGAGAAGGAAAGAGAAAGATGAGAACTAAAAATCCAATATTATTAGCAATTTTAGATGGTTTTGGCATTGCTGCTGAACAAGCTTCTAATGCCGTTACGAAAGCTAAGATGGAACATTTTAAATATTTACAAAGTACTTATCCGTCATTAGCAATTCATGCTTCAGGAAAATGAGTTGGTTTACCAGATGGACAAATGGGAAACTCGGAAGTGGGCCATTTGCATATTGGTGCGGGAAGAATTTTATATCAATCATTATCGCTAATTAATAATGCTATTGGTGATAAATCTTTTTATGAAAATCCAGCTCTGTTAGCTGCTATTTATCAAGCTAAAAGTAATAATTCTCGATTGCATATTATTGGTTTATTATCTGATGGTGGCGTTCATTCGCATATTAATCATTTATTAGCAATTTTGACAATGGCAAAAGAGCAACAGTTTAAAGATGTTTATGTGCATGCGATTTTAGATGGTCGTGATACTAAACAGGATGTTGCTAAAAAGTACTTAACAAAGTTAATGTCGGTGATGAATGAATTACAAGTTGGATATTTATCTAGTATTTCGGGAAGATATTACGCAATGGATCGTGACCAACGATGAGAGCGAATGAAGTTAGCGTATGATGTCATTGTGCAACGGAATGGCGCTAGTTTTAGTAATCCTTTAACATATATTGATGATGAATATGCTTGTTTTCGTAATGATGAATTTATTATTCCGGCATATAATGAACAAGTTGCTGATGGTCATATTAAAGATAATGATAGTGTAATTTTTACTAATTTCCGTCCTGACCGTGCTATTCAATTAGCTGCGGCAATAACTAATCGTGAATATGTGTGAAATTCAGAAGTAGTTCGTAATAATTTATTTTTTGTAACAATGACAGAATATAGTGTTGATGTTAAAGCTAATCAAATTGCTTTTCAAAGTCAAAATGTGAATAATGGTCTTGGTGAATGAATTAGTAAGCAAGGATTAGAACAATTACGAATTGCTGAAACCGAAAAATATGCTCATGTTACTTATTTCTTTGATGGTGGCAGAGATATTATGTTTTCTGGTGAAGACCGCATATTAGTTTCTTCACCACGAGTTGCCACTTATGACTTAAAACCAGAAATGGCTGCCAACGAAGTTACTAAGGAATTAATTAGTAAAATTAAAATGCAAAAATATGATTTGATTGTTCTTAATTTTGCTAATCCTGATATGGTAGGTCATACTGGTAATTTATTAGCTACTATTAAAGCATTACAAGTAGTTGATAAATGTTTAAAAGAAATATATGAACCATTAAAATCGTTAGGGGGCATTATGGTATTAACAGCTGATCATGGTAATGCTGAAATTATGATTGATGAGACGGGTGATATTAATAAGAAACATACTTCACAATTAGTGCCGTTAGTTATTACTAAATCAGATTTAAAAATGGTAACAAATACCGATATTAGTTTAGCAAATATTGCTCCAACAATTTGTGATTTATTAGGAATTAGCATTCCTGATGAAATGACAAGTAAATCAATTATTAAAAAATAACTTTATTTTGAAGGGAGGTAAATATATGCCAGAAGATAAAAAAGTTGACATTTTAAAGGATTTTTTTAGTATTTCAACTTGACAATCGTTAGTTATTATTTTAATTTTCCTTGTTTTAGTTGTAAGTTTAGGAATTTTAGTTAAGTTAACTAAAATGCGATTTAGTTTTCGAATTTTTACTGCTATTGGTGGTGGTGTTATCTTTGCAATTGGTATTCAAGCGATATTAGGTTTTCCTAATGATGATAGCGCTACTAGTATTTGAAAGGAATTCTTAGAGGATAAAAAAACAGAAAATCCTAATTACAATCTTTGATTGCATCAAGTTATTACTTGGATAACATTGTTAAAAACTATTTTTATTAATGGAATGTTGATGTTATCTGTTCCCGTTGTATTTTTAGCAATTGCTCGGGTGGGTGCTAAGCCACATACTAGTGGTTTAGCAACAATGACAATTAAAGGCATTATTATTTTATTAATTAATGTTGCTGTTGCTTATACAGTGACATATTTAGTTGGTATGGTATTAGACATTGGTAGTGGTTTAAATTTACAACCAGAAGGAATGCGTGATGAAACTACGGTTAAGGAATTACCAGAAGTAATTAGTAACTATATGCCAGCAAATTTTATTGGGGCTTTTGTTGGGGGTGCTATTATTCCAGTAATGGTTATTGCGGCGTTAGTTGGATATGCGATTAAAAAGCAAAGCAAACGGTATGAACGAGAAATGAATACTTCAAGAGATACTTTAGAGCGCTTTTGAAAAATTGTGATGTCAATGTTAATGACTTTTATGAAGTTTATGCCCTATGCTGTAATGTCAATGGTAACAGTTGCTATTATTGGTGGTCCAATTGCCCACTTAGTAGATATTGGTAAAGTAATGGGAACAGCGTACATTGGTTTATTTATTAGTTTAGTGTGGCATACATTAACGATATTATTTTTTGGGATTAATCCCGTACAGTGATGAAAATTTGCTTGGAAACCCGTTATTCAAGGCTTTGCAACGCAATCATTTCAAGCAACAATTCCTATATCAATTGATGCCTTAAAAGATGATATGAAAATTAAAGAAGAAGCCGTAAACTTAGTATTACCATTATCTTCAACGATGGGATTAACTGGATGTGCTGGTGTTCAAGCTGGTGTTGTTTTAATGTTTGTTTATAACGGTGCTAGTAGTATTAATAGTCAATATTCAGTATGGATTTGATTTTTAATGGGATTAATTGTTACCGTTATTACTTCATTAGGAATTGCTGGTGTTCCTGGTACAGCACCATTAGTTACTGCTGGTGTTTTATCGGGGTTAGGATTTCCTACATATTATGGTACGGTATATACTTATTTGGGAGCACTAGATGGGATTCTTGATATGGGAAGAACGGCGGTTAATGTTGCTGGTGGTTTACAAGCAACAACAATTGTGGCCCGAATGCAAAATAAAATTACTGAACCGCAAATGATTCTTTTTAATTATCGGAAAAAAAATCGCCAAAAAAATAAAAATAAGATTCACTAAACGATATTTTTTTCACAAAACACACCTAAGGGTGTGTTTTTATTTACCATTTATATTAATTATAAGCGGTTTTAATTAAGAAAAAGTAAATTTAAGGAGTTTTTATATGGGATACAAACATCTTGGCATAGATGAAAGAATTTATATTGAGAATCAATTGAAATTTAAAGTAAAAATTAGTGAAATAGCTAAAAATCTTAATCGAAGTATTAGTACTATTAATCGAGAAGTTAATAGAAATAAAGATAATAATCATTATTTTTCATTAATTGCACAAAATAAAGCAGAAAATAGAAAACAATTACATGTTTATTTTCATAAATTTAAAAATAGAGAATTAGTAAAATATGTACAACAAAAATTATTATTAGGTTGATCGCCTGAACAAATTTATGGCAGAATTAAAAATTTTCATCAAGAATGAATTATTAGTTTTAAAACAATTTACAATTGAATTTATTCTGGATTACTTGAAAAGGTTACTAGTAAAAATTTAAGAAGAAAAGGTAAGAAACCAAAATCTCAAGAAAATCGGGGTAAATTTAATGGTAAATCCATTAAAGAACGAAATGTTAATAATCGCATAACTCTTGGCCATTGAGAAGGTGATACTGTAGTATCATCACGAGGTAAAAGTAAATCATGTTTAATAACTTTAGTTGAAAGAACATCAAGATTTACTTTAGCAATATTAGTTGAAAATAGAACTACTAAAGTTATTAACAAAAATATTAGTCATTATTTATCAATTCTTCCAAATAATCTTGTTAAGACTATAACATTTGATAGGGGTAAAGAATTTGCTAATTGACAACAACTTGAAAAAAATTTAAATGTGAAAATTTATTTTGCTGATGCATATTCACCTTGACAAAGAGGTACTAATGAAAATACTAATGGTTTAATTAGAGAAAAATTTCCTAAAAAATTTAATTTTTCAAACACTACTAAAAATGCAGTTCATAAATTTATATTGTCTTTAAACCAAAGACCAAGAAAAATACTAAATTATCTTTCGCCAATCGAATATTTGGTTAGAAAAATAATTTAGTTGCACTTAACTTTACAATTTGGCAAGCTTTGTTAGTAAATTTTGTTTTTTAATTAGATAAAGATTTTAATAATTTTAAACTTAGTATATCCCCTATATAGAAATTTCTACACTTTAATGTCCGCATCCTACCCTTGGAACTAATTTAATAGCGTGTATATTTTTAGGAAATCCACCCATTCATTTTTTTATTGCAAAACGAAACAAATTGCTATAGCTAATAGGGTATTATCTATCAACTGGTAAACTTCTTTTGGTTATGGCGACCACCCACAATTTATCGTGCTTTAATACATACCAACATTATTAATTCACTTGTATTTAATTTTCAAAGAACAAATTTTTAACACCTTATAAAATAAAAAGACAATCATTACTGACTGTCTTAATACTTATTCAAATCTTTTCCTACCTAACAAAACTTTATGCGCCCATAAAGAAATTTTAAAGATTATTTATTACCTTCTTGTTTTTTTCCTGACAAGATATACAAATTCCATGTGCTTCTAATTTATAATGTACAGGTTTAAAATCAGCATTTTGTAATTTTTCTTCTAATTTTTTCAAATTATCTTGAAAATCTTGATCACTTAAATGCATATCTTCACTAAGATGAATAACCTTATGACAAGTTTCACAAACTAAATGAACTAAGACAGGATTTGATAATTCAAAAACAATATCTCGGCCATTAAAAACATTAAGATAAATCAATTCTTCTTGCAAAAACAAATCTAAAGTATTATAAACTGACATGACATTAATATTCTTATGTTCATCATTTTCTTTTTTCAGTTCTCTAAATAATGCCATTAATATTTAGATGTTGCTTCTTTAATAATAATTTTAATATTGCTAATCTAATATTAGTTAAACGATGTCCTTTATTTTTTAATACTTGCGTTAATTTTTCATAATCTCATTTCACAATTTTAACGCCCTTTTTAACTATTACTATTTACTACTTCTTCAATAATAATTATTAAATCCTGAACAGTATTAATATCACTTAACTTATTATCAGGAATCCGAAATTTATATTCTTCTTCTGCTAAAATAATTAAATCCATTAATTCTAAAGAGTCCAAACCTAAATTACGGAAATTAGTTTCTAATGATATTTTTACTTTGATACCCTTTTTTTCTTTCAATAATTTAGCAATTTCAGCTAATCAATTCATTAAATTCTTCCTCCTATTTAATATGCCCGCGCAAAATAAAAATGACCTTTTGCTCTTTGATTACATTTAAAACATTTAGAATTTTCTTCAACCTGCTTTTCTAAATCTTGACAACGACTAACAGTACTAGTTAACTGCTTAATTTCTGCTTCACACTCAATACGATTACAAAATCAAGCACCAAAAAATCCCGTTTTTGTTTTTAATTGTTGTTCATATTCATTAAAACTATTAACAACAAATACTTGCGCTTCTAATCGTTCTAACGACCTTGCATATAAATCATTTTGCATTTGTTTCATATTAGTTTTTAAATATGATTCCACATCATTAATCTTAACCATTAATTTTGTTTTTGTGTCTCTGCGCACAATTAATACTTTATCAGTTTCTAATTCCCGAATCCCAATTTCAATGCGAAAACAAACTCCTTGAATTTCACTATTACTTAACTTATAACCCAATGACTTTAAAGAATTATCAATGACAACACGATATTTAGTTTTTAATTGTTGATAAATCCTATTAACTTGTTTTCTTACTTGCTCATCATCTTGAATCGGAATTATTCCTACTTGAATTGGTGCTACCATTGGGGGTAATACTAATCCCCTATTATCACTATGAGACATAATTAAAGCTCCAATAACTCTTGTTGACATCCCTCACGAAGTTTGATAACCATATTCTTCTTTATTGTTAGCATTAGTAAACTTAATATCAAAATTTTTAGAAAAATTTTGGGCAAAATAATGACTAGTTGCTGATTGTAATGCTTGTCCATCTAACATTAATGCTTCTAAACTATATGTATCAACAGCACCAGCAAACTTTTCATGAAGACTTTTTTTACCATTAAGAACAGCAATGGCTAAAACTTCTTTAAAAAATTTAACATATAAATTCATCATTTCTACCGTTCAATTTTGGGCTTCTTCCATATTATTATGAACACTATGACCTTCTTGCCACAAAAATTCTGTTGTTCTTAAAAAAGGTCTTGTTGTTTTTTCTCAACGAATAACATTCGCTCATTGATTATATTTTAATGGTAAGTCCTTATAACTAGAAATATTTTTTGAAAAATATGTCCCAAACAAAACTTCAGAAGTTGGTCTAATAACCAACGGTTCATCTAAATTTTTATCACCAACTTTGGTAACAATAGCACATTCAGGGGCAAAACCTTGAATATGTTCTTTCTCTTGATTTAATAAACTCTCAGGAATTAATAAAGGCATATAAACATCTTGAATTTCAACTTCTAAAAATCTGATTTCTAAGTTTTTCACAATATTTTTTCAAATTGCATAACCATGCGGTTTTAAAATTGGTGCTCCTTTAACTACTCCATAATCTATTAGATTACCATTTACAATCAAATCAGTATATCATTGACTAAAATTTTCCTCCAACGATGTAATTTTATTAAGATTTTTATTCATTAACTTTTAACTCCTTTCCTTTAATTTCTTCAATAATGCCTTTATCACCATAAAATATTTTAATATCAATTTGTTGATGAGAAACATATTGTTGTAATCTTTTGTATATTTCTATATCTTTAATTAAAATTGCTCTAATAGCATTAACACTAATTGGTTCATTAATGATAACTCGTTGCAAATTATTATTAAACTCTCAATCTTTTTTAGTATTTTCATATAATTTCACTAAATCAATATAAAAAATTGCCACCGTAGTTAAATCAATCTTATTTTCTAAGCATCAACTTCAAAATTGATGACGACTACTAGTAGATAATTCTAATTCAAGATGATCATCTTTTTCCAAATATGTTCAAACAATATACTTTTCATTTTTTTTAAGTTTCTTAGATTTTACCGGTTTAATTCCTTGCTCCAAAATATAAAAAATATTAGCAATGGAACTATAAAAATAAAAATGATCAACTTTTTGTAATAATAATTGCTTAATAATTCTTTTAGTAGCATTTCGTGTTCATCCAAAATGAATATCAACTTTATTAATTGTTTGAACGCTTTTTGAAAATAAATGTTTAAAAAAACCTCGTCTTTCTTTAACTTCCGGTTTTTTTTCTAAACTTACGGGAGAATCTTGTTTTTCTAACTGTTTAGCAATTTTTTTATTAATTTTTTTCGTTTTGTGCATTATTATTTTCCTTTCCTAAAATAAGGGGTCAAAAATTTTAACAATTGGCAAAATCATTATCCGATAAAATCAATTTTTTTTCTTTAGCGGTGATGTTGTTAAAAGAATACTTCTTTCAATATCTCATAAATAATTCTTTTCTAGTTGCTTATTAGCATCACCATAAAGAATAACAATAGTTTGATGATCGTGATAAAGACTACGAAAATCTAAATTAGTTGATCCAATAATGACTAAATTATCATCAATTAATGCTGTTTTTGAATGATTAAAAATCTTACTCATTTCATAAATTTTTATCCCCGAATTAAATAATTCATCATAATATGAACGACTAATATCAAGAATAAAAAATTTATCAGTTTTTCCTGGCATTAATAATCGTACATCAACACCTGACTTAGCAGCATTTTTTAATGCCGTTACAATATCATCAGTTGGGATAAAATACGGCGTTGATAACCAAATACGACTTTTAGCACTAGAAATAACTTTAACATAAATATCCTTTTGAATCGTTTCATAAGTATTGGGACCATCATCAATAACCTGAACAATATTACTAGTTTTACCATCATATGGTTCATTTTTTAACAATTTCTTATCAAACACTAACGACTCGCCAGTTGTAAAATATCAATCCTGTAAAAATATTAATTCTAAACTACGAACAGCACTACCTTGCAAACGAACTTGACTATCGCGTCAAAAGCCATATTTAGAACTTAAATGACAATAAGCATCACCAACATTAATGCCTCCCGTATAACCAATCTTGCCATCAATAATAACATCTTTACGATGATTACGATAATTATTACGACCACTAATAAAAGGTAAATTTATCGGTGAAAATCTTTTTAAATGAACACCAGCTCGCTTCAATTTCTGAATTGTATCATGATAAACCGTAAAAAAACTTCCAGCATGATCATAAATTAAGCGAATATTAACACCTTGATAAGTTTTTTTAATTAATAACTGTGTCAAATATTTTAAAACTTCACCATCATCTAAAATAAAATAATTAATATGAATATAATTTTCAGCACTTTCTAAGTCTTTAAATAACAACGAAAACTTTTCAATTCCATTAGTTATTAAATCAACTTTCGTATGATTATATAGTGGTCTTTGTGATATATTAGTAGTCAAATGTAAAATACTTCGTTCTTCTTTAATTTGATTTTTTAAAAAGTTATTCGTATAATTAAAATCCTCTTTAGCATAAAAATCTTGATATTTTTTTAAATAAAACTTTTGTGCTTTAGTATAACGATAAGTTCGGCCAAAAATAATAAAGATTATAATACCCACAATTGGTAACGCATACACAGCAATAATTCAAGAAATTTTTGTTCGTGCTGGTCGGTTGGAAACAAAAATAATTAATGCTGTTAAAGTTCCAAATGAAATTGTTACGACACCAATAATTCATAATCAATCAATATATTTAGCAATAATAAAAATACAAGTCACCAATAAAAGTACTAAAAGAACAAAAGTAATTGCTAAACGCATTTTTTTATTTAACATTAATTTAATTCCACCTTATAAATAAAATATTGTTTTTTAAATATGTATTAATTTTATCTTAATATCACAAAAAAACAACTTTACAATAAGTAAAGTTGTTAACAACAAATATCAAATTATTTAAAATTAATGGCGGAGCAGACGAGATTCGAACTCGTGCGCCAATTGCTTGACCTAACTCCTTAGCAGGGAGCCCTCTTAACCACTTGAGTACTGCTCCATAGTGATTATCACACATAAGTAATTATATCTAAAAATTTTAAAAAATAACATCCAAAATTTTTATTTTTATTCATAATGCTTTTTAAGTTGTAATTCCTTTAAATATAATGGTTCTAAATCATCAACATTAGTTACTTTTTTACATAAATGTTTAATTTGTAAAAAATTTTCTACTACATCAATCCGATGATAATCTTCAATTAACTTAAATTTTTTTCATTCTTTTTTCAATAATAATAAATTATTTCTTGTAACCACTTGTTCCAAAACCATCGGATGAAAATTATCATAAACCGCAACAAAAAATTGATCAGTTTTAGCATTAATAACACTAATCGCCTGCTTGTTACCAACTTGCAATAATAAACTATTCGTAACAAAAACTTGCAAGGTCTCATTAACAGCTTTCATTGTTTTCGCAATTGTAATTCCCACCCGAATTCCAGTATAACTTCCCGGACCAACAGTTAAATATAAACTATCAATATCAAATCAACTTAATTTATGATTAGTTAACATTTCATCTATTAAAACTGTTGCCTTCTCAGTGTGTTTTTGATGATTTCAAATTTGTAAACTATCTAATAAACCACGGTCATCTTGTAAAATAATTACTAAATATCCATTTGTTGTATCTAAAAATAATGTTTTCATTATTCTTCACCTTCATTTAATGTTCCTAAAATATTTAAACCAGTAAAAATTAAATCATTAATAAATTGATAATCTTGCAAAATATTTTTAACAAAAAAATAATTACCACCTAATATTATTACTAGTGAATCTTTTAATTGTTTTTGATAAGTTTCCACAATACCTTTAATTGCCATCGCATGACCATAAATAATACCAACGCTTAAACAATCTTTAGTATTCTTAGCAATCATTTCTGGTGGCAAAAATCAAGGATCTTTTTTCAATAAAGCTGCTTTTTCAATTAAAGCTTCACCACTTGTTAGTAATCCTGGCAATATTGCACCACCAATAAACGAATTATCTTTAATACACGAAATCGTTGTTGCTGTCCCCATATCAATAATAATTATATTACGATTTGGATAAATACTAACAGCCCCTACCGCTGCTGCTATTAAATCAGCACCCAAAGTAATAGCATCATCTAAAACAAATTTTAAATTTGTTTTTAACACACTATCAACAAGTAAATAATTCCAACAATATTTTTCAACTAATAATTCAATTACCGAATTAAATTGCGGTTTAACACTACTAACAATACATCGTTGAATTTTTAATAAAAATGGTTCAAGAACTTCTTCCATGCAAGATAATAATTTATCAACATTAATATTACTAGATAATTGCTCATAAAATACTTTTTGATTTTCTTGATAAACACCTAAATGAATTAAACTATTACCAATATCAACTAATAACTTCATAAATATCCTCCTTTGCTAACCTATTTTATTAATAACCTTAACAATTGGTAAAATAATTAAAGTTGTAATCATAAGTTCTGGTAAATAATTTGTTGCTAATGCTAATCAACTAATATATTGCAACACATTAAGGTCAGGAAAAAATGCATCTCCTAAAAAATAAATCATTGCTAAAGTTGTAAAAGAATTAGTACTAATAACAAAAAATGATCAAATGATAATTGTTAATCAATAACGAAATTTAGAACGCAATACTAGAAATTGTAATATAATTCCTGAAACAATACCAACTAATAATCTTGGTACAATACTAAATAATGGATTTTGAAAAACTACTGCCAACGGTCCACCCATCACAAATGATGCTAAAAAAGAACTTAATCCTAATAACAATCCTGAGATAACACCAACAATAAATGGGTTCCACTTTAAAATTTTAATTCAAATAATACTAATAATCATTACCACACAAGGAACTAAAGTAATACTAATAACACTAATTTGAATATAACCTAAAAATGGCGTAAAAGTAAATAATAGTAGTAAGGCTACACTAAGAGCTAAATAACTAATTGCCTTAACATTTAACATTTAAATCATTGTCCTGTAAAAATTTAATTACTTGCGTTGCAAGAAGACCCTTACCACTCAAATTAATTACTCTGGTAGTATCATCAATTATCTTCCATTGTAAGATTAACGCATTATTAAAATCAATAATTTGTAAAACATTTTCATATCATTCAATAATATTTAAATTATTATTAAATGCCTCTTCATACATTTCTAAATCTTCATCATTATTTAAACGATAAGCATCCATATGAATTAATTTAAATGATTGTTTTGGAATTACATACTCATTCATAATAACAAATGTTGGCGAATTAACTACCGCTGAAATTTGCAAGGCATTTGCTAAATATCTTGTAAATGTTGTTTTCCCAGCCGCCAATGCTCCTTGCAACAAAATAAAACCCGGCTTAGCATATTTAGCAATAATAGCTCCCAATGCTTCTGTTTGTGCCTCATTATGAGTTATAAACTGCAAATTCACCACTTATTTTGGTTCTCCTCTACTAATCACTTCATCTAAATCACTAATAATATTTTTAACATCATTAAAATCATTAATTCGTGCTCCCGCAGCAAAATTATGACCACCACCATTATATTTGCTAGCAACAGTATTAACAAAAAATTTATTTGATCGTAGTTCAACACGAATATTATGATTTTCATCCTCACAAAAAAATACTCAAATTGGTTTATTTTTAACATTAGCTAATAGATTGACCTTACTAGCAACAGTATTATGATTAATGCCTAATTTCTTTAATGTTTTGTTATCAAATACTAAATATAAAACTCCTTTCGTTGAAGTTTGATAATTTTCATAAACAAAACTCATAAATTTTAAATCTTCTTCACTAACTTGATACATTTCACGATATAATTGATCTAAATCAAACCCTTTTATTAATAAAAAACTAGCAAGACTAAATGTTCTGGCATTAGTTCGTGAATAAAGAAAACGACCACTATCTGTTACCATTCCATGATAAATAATTCTTGCCGCTAATGATGATACCTTTAAATTACATTCCTTAACTCATAAAGCAATCATTTCACTAGCTGAACCAAATTGTTCATCAACTCAAATAATATCACCATATGGTTCAACATTGGGATGATGGTCAATCTTAATAATAGTTTTTGCTAATTTATATCGGTCATCATCAACTCGTGCTAAATTACCACAATCACCAATAATAACTAAACTATCTTTAAAATCATCATCATGCACTGTATCCATAGTCCCAATAAAGTTTAAATAATCACTATTCGTTCCCGCTGCTAGGACAATCTTATTAGGTCAATTAGTTTTAATTATTTCTTTTAAACCTAACTGCACACCATAAGCATCACCATCAGGAATAATATGACGAAGCAATATAATTCGGTTATGTTCCTTAATTAACTGCAAAATCTTATCTTTCATATTTTTACCTTTCTAAAATTCCTTATTAAGGTAATTTTATAACAAATTCTCTTAATTTTAAAATAATAATTTTACTAAATTTATTATTTTTAATAAATAATTTTAACATATTTTAATAAAATTAATTTAAGAATGATTTTATTGGTCGCGTTTAGTTTTCTTAGGTATTTTTTAAAAAAGAAAAAATAGTCATTTACTATAAATTATTTCAATATGCAAATTAAGTATATATTTCTTATGTATGATTTTTGTTGTAAAAAATTATTTTAATGTTGTTTTTATAAGCATTTTACTTAGTTTTTATAACCTTTTATTAAGAATATGTTTGTTAATATTAAATATTTTGTTTTATTAATTATTTTTCAAGTAAAAAGGTAATAAATTTTTAGTTGCTTTTCTTTCAAAATTATTCAAATCTTTACCCACCTAACAAAACTTTATGCGCCCATTTTATTAAAAAAATTGACATAATTTAATAAAATCATTGACTACTTAATTTTTATATTTCATAATGTAATTATTAAAAAATTTAAAAATAAATCCATAATTTATTTATAGTGAGGTGTAAAAATGTATAAACCATTACAAATAGCAATAATGTTCTTATTTTCTTTTTCAACACCGTTATTACTTGCAAGTTGTAGTGGCAATAACATTAGTAATAAAATTGACCAAGAAACTGATGATCCAAATAAAAATGATTTAAATTGCCAAATTGTAAAGTTAAGTGCAACTAAATTATTTTTCTAACCAAATATTCGATTGGCGAAAGATAATTTAGTATTTTTCTTGGTCTTTGGTTTAAAGACAATATAAATTTATGAACTGCATTTTTAGTAGTGTTTGAAAAATTAAATTTTTTAGGAAATTTTTCTCTAATTAAACCATTAGTATTTTCATTAGTACCTCTTTGTCAAGGTGAATATGCATCAGCAAAATAAATTTTCACATTTAAATTTTTTTCAAGTTGTTGTCAATTAGCAAATTCTTTACCCCTATCAAATGTTATAGTCTTACCAAGATTATTTGGAAGAATTGATAAATAATGACTAATATTTTTGTTAATAACTTTAGTAGTTCTATTTTCAACTAATATTGCTAAAGTAAATCTTGATGTTCTTTCAACTAAAGTTATTAAACATGATTTACTTTTACCTCGTGATGATACTACAGTATCATCTTTTCAATGGCCAAGAGTTATGCGATTATTAACATTTCGTTCTTTAATGGATTTACCATTAAATTTACCCCGATTTTCTTGAGATTTTCGTTTCTTACCTTTTCTTCTTAAATTTTTACTAGTAACCTTTTCAAGTAATCCAGAATAAATTCAATTGTAAATTGTTTTAAAACTAATAATTCATTCTTGATGAAAATTTTTAATTCTGCCATAAATTTGTTCAGGCGATCAACCTAATAATAATTTTTGTTGTACATATTTTACTAATTCTCTATTTTTAAATTTATGAAAATAAACATGTAATTGTTTTCTATTTTCTGCTTTATTTTGTGCAATTAATGAAAAATAATGATTATTATCTTTATTTCTATTAACTTCTCGATTAATAGTACTAATATTTCGATTAAGATTTTTAGCTATTTCACTAATTTTTACTTTAAATTTCAATTGATTCTCAATATAAATTCTTTCATCTATGCCAAGATGTTTGTATCCCATATAAAAACTCCTTAAATTTACTTTTTCTAAAATAAACTTAGCATCATGAAATTTTTATATGAAATCTTTTGCAATTTTATTTACTTGCACTTACAAGTATAATTCAGCAAATATTGCGTTTTGCGTTTCTTTTAAAAGATACTTCTTAGTATTTAAGAAAATGTTTTCAATGTTTTTCATAGTAAATTACCTTTCTTATGAATAAACTAAGTTGTATTAACTAAGTTGTTAGTTAACTTAGTTTTTTAAACACTTATATATCGCAGATTTAAGTGTTTAACAAGCTTTGTTATTAAATTTTGTTTTTTTAATTAGATAAAGATTTTAATAATTTTAAACTTAGTATATCCCCTATATAGAAATTTCTACACTTTAATATCCGCATCCTACCCTTGGAACTAATTTAATAGCGTGTATATTTTTAGGAAATCCACCCATTCATTTTTTTATTGCAAAACGAAACAAATTGCTATAGCTAATAGGGTGTTATCTATTAACTGGTAAACTTCTTTTGGTTATGGCGACCACTCACAATTTATCGTGCTTTAATACATACCAACATTATTAATTCACTTGTATTTAATTTTCAAAGAACAAATTTTTAACACCTTATAAAATAAAAAGACAATCATTGCTGACTGTCTTAATACTTATTCAAATCTTTTCCTACCTAACAAAACTTTATGCGTCCGATTTAAGTAAGTAAAAATATTAGTTAAAATTAAAAAAAATTTAATAAAATTAATAATTTTTTATTGTATAAAAATTTAATAATATGATAAAATAATAATGAATAAAAATGACAATAGCAAGAAAGGCAGGGTTAGTTTAGTAATTAAATAATATAATTAGCTGATTGTTTTACTTCTTCAAAGCAATACCTAAGAAAACTAAACGCGACCAATTGACTTAATCTTATTAGTAAAATATAATTGTTCTTATATATTTAAGAAACCGAGGTACTAACATAATGAAACTCACTAATATCAACCAAAAATGAAAATTATCACCATACTTTGACAGTAAGTTTATGAAACAAGCACTTATCATTATGATTCCTCTAATCGGTCAATCATTACTAATTGCATTAATGAATGTTATTGATGTCTTTATGATTGGTTCTTTTTTAAGTCAAGAAGTTCTTAATGGCGTTGGTGCTGCTAATACCATTCTGTTACTGGCAATGTTCGGTTTTTTTGCTACGAATATGGCCGGAAGCATTTATGCTTCTCAATATATTGGTAATAATAATCTCAAAAAAATGCAAGAGGTAAATAACATTAGAATTATGATTAATGTCACAATGTCAATAATATTTACCATCTTTATCTTCACATTAAGAAATGATTTAATTAAACTAATTATTGCTTCTGAAAGCAGTAAAACAATGTTAAATTTTAATTCCCAAATCGCAATTGATAATGGCAGTTTATATTTAGCAACTGTTATTTGAATTTATCCGCTTCTAAGCGTTATAACAACCTTATACCAAAATATGAACGAATGTAATAAAACATATTTACCGTTTCTTTTTACAATTTTTCCGGTATTGACTAATGGCATTCTCAACTTCATCTTTTTATTTTATTTAAAAATGGGAGTTATGGGAGTTGCTATTCCTACTGTAATAGCAAGAATTTTAGAAATAACTATTGTTATTACATTTCTTTTAATTACTAAACCCGTGTTTCGCCCAATGAAAAAATTTTGATATGTTACTAAAGATTTATTATTAAAAATTCTTAAATCGCTTTTGCCAATATTTTTAGCTAACATTCTTTTTGTATTATCATTAACAGCACAAACAGTTATTTATTCATATTATGGTGGAGCCGATATCCTATCAGCAACCGTTGTTGTAATGAATATTATGAATATTTTTTATGCCGTATTTAATAGTTATAGTGCCATTATACCAATCTTTATTGGTAAACAATTAGGTGTTGGTAAACTGTCACAAGCAGTTGCCAATCTTAAAAAAATTATTGGTTTGCTATTTCTAATTGCGATTACTTTCACAATAATAATTTTCAGTCTTTCATTTTTTATTTTTGATATTCTATTTACTAACAAAATTAGTAATGAAGCCATTAGCACGGCAAGATTTTATTTAGGATTACAATCCCTAGCCTATTTCTTCTTATCTTTTTCAATTATCTTTTTTAGTGTTTTACGCGCCGGCGGATTTGTAAAGTTAGCTACTGCCTTAGATATTCTTTGTACTTGAATTATTATTGTTATGACACCATTAATTGTTAGTATTATTGTAACTAAATATTTTCCTAACTTTGATTACAAATATATTTTTATTATTTCTACTATTGGTGAAATTATTCAATTTGCTCTTGTTACCATCTGTGTTATTAAAATAAAATGAGCACGAAAATTAATTTAAAAAATAAAATGAACTCCTATTTTAAACTAATAAGAGTTCATTTTATTTTTCTATTCAATTTTAATTCTAGTTTCATTAATTAATTCTAAATTAACACGATTTTTTTCATCAATACTAATTACTTTTACTGTTACTTCTTGTTTTAATTTTAATAACGGCGTATTTTTGGGTATTTTTGAATTATGTAATAATCCATCAATATTCTCTTTTAAATTAATGAAGTAACCAAACTTTTCAATCCGAACAACAGTTCCCATAATAATTTCTCCAATGATAACTGGTTCAATAATATCTTTAATTAATTTTTCTGCCATTAATATTGATGCTTCATCTTTGTGATAAATAGTCACTTTCCCTTGGTCATTAATATCAATTTTAACATTGCCAGAAGTCTCAACAATATTAGTAATTACTTTACCACCAGCACCAATAACATCACGAATGCGATTAATCGGAATTTGTAATTGCTTAATTTTAGGAGCATTTTTATTTACTTTATTACGCGAAATATTAATTGTTTGCTTCATATTATCTAAAATATGCTTTCTCCCAATTTTAGCTTGTAATAATGCTTCTTTAAAAATTTCCATTGTAATGCCATCAATTTTAATGTCCATTTGTAAAGCACAAATTCCTTGGTTTGTTCCCGAAACTTTAAAATCCATATCGCCAAAGTGATCTTCACTACCTTGAATATCACTTAAAATAACATAATTATTACCTTCTTTAATTAATCCCATTGCAATCCCGGCAACACTAGATTTCAATGGTACTCCACTAGCCATCAAAGCTAATGAAGAAGCACAAATTGCTGCTTGGGAGGTTGAACCATTAGATGCCAATACTTCCGTCACAACTCTAATCGTATAAGGAAAATCATCAATACTAGGCAATACTTGTAACAATGCTTTTTCTGCTAATGCTCCATGACCAATTTCTCTTCTATTGGGCGGTCCAAATCTTCCAGTTTCACCAACTGAAAATGATGGAAAATTATAATGAAGCATAAAGCGTTTACTTTCCTCTTCTGTTAAACCATCAATAATTTGATGTTCGCCTAGAGCTCCTAAAGTTACAATTGATAATACTTGCGTTTCGCCACGAGTAAATAAAGCACTACCGTGAACAATTGGGAGAACATCAATTATTGATGTTAACGGTCGAATTTCATTGCTCACACGACCATCTAAACGAATTTTCTTATTAATAATAAAATCACGAACAAGTTTCTTTAATAAAGTTTGATAAATAGCTCTAATCTGTTTAATAATCATTTTTTTTTCTAATTCATTAACATATTGTTGATTATCATAAACAGCAAATAAAGCATTATAAACATCTTTTAAAGCTTTTTTTTGTTCTTGCTTCGTTTTAATATTTAAAGCACTAATAATTTGTGGTTCATACTGACTAGTAATAGTTGATACTAACTTATTATCAAATTCTAATTCAATAATAGGTAATTTTTCTTGACCAATAATATTAATAATTTCTTCTTGAAAGGCAACTAACTTTTTAATTTCTATATGTGCCATCGCAATTGCTATTAACATTTCTTCTTCACTAATTTCTTGACCACTAGCTTCAACCATATTAATTGATGCTTTTGTTCCCGCAACAATTAATTCTAACGATGATTGTTCCAATTGTTGACTTGTAGGATTACAAATTAATTCCCCATTTATTTTTCCAATAATAACTCCTGCTACGGGACCATTAAAAGGAATTTTTGAAATACATAATGCTAATGAAGAACCTAATAATGCTGCCATTCTGACATCAGCATTAGAATCAACCGCTCATACATTATTAATTACTTGAATCTCATGATTAAAATTATTAGGAAATAAAGGTCGCAAAGGACGATCAATTAACCTTGATGCTAATGTTGCATATTCACTAGGTTTGCCTTCACGCTTAAAAAACCCTCCAGGAATTTTTCCAACAGAATATAATTTCTCTTGAAATACAACTGTTAAGGGAAAAAAATCTAATGTTGATGGCTCTTCATTAAAACTAACAATACTTAATACCGTACTTTCCTCATAGCGTACTAAAATTGAACTTGTTGCTAGTGATGCTAAACTACCATATTCAATAACAATTTTCTTCCCATTAAAATTATTTGTAAATCTTTGTTCTTTATTCATTTGCTGTTACCCTTCTCATCTTCCCACATCTTATTTTATCATATTGTTTTAGCAACAAAAAATATGATCGCTATTTTAAACGACCATTAATAATCTCTGATAATGCCTTAGCATAGTTACCAAAAATAATACTAATAGCATTAGTTTGTTTAATTATTCCTTGCTGTTTTAACTTCCGAATCTTTTCAATATTAACTTGTTTAATATCTTTAATAATAATTTTAATCTTTGTATTTGTTACTTGTGCCTCAATAATATTACTAATTGTTCCTAAATAATCAATAAAAACATCTACTTTAAAAGGAATTAATTTTTGCCATTGTTTTTCTGTTGAATTTTTATTTTTTAAAAATATCATATTTATTAAGCAAGCAATTATAAAAACTAATAATATTAATCCTAAATCTAACAACAGTATCTGTCATAATTCCATCGCTTCTCTTCCTTTTGTTTAATTATGAATAAATGTTTTTTGAATTTGATTAATCATTATTAAATCATTAACATCAGTTACTAAAATTTTAATTTTATTAGCAATTAAATTAATAATTAAATTATCACTATTAAAGTCATGTTTTTGACTATCAATTACTAAAAAAGCATCTTTCATATTACCTTTAATAGTAACTGTGTGGGTATTATCTAAAATTAATGGTGCCTTTAAAGAATTATGTTTATTATGAAAAACCGGAGCAATTTCTAAGAATTCCATTAAATTTTTTTCACTTAAAATAACTGCGCCATTAATACTTTTAGTATAGCCGGTTGAACCAGTTTTAGTAGTTAAAACAAATCCTGAACTTTGACAATTTTGTAATAATTGATTATTAATATAAACTGTAAAAAATATTGTTTTTGCAATACTCATTAATTTAATCTCATTAAGACTATAAAAATTTTTATTATTAATAGTTATTTTTAAAGCATCAAGAGATTTTGTTTTCAAAATATTATTTTTTAAATTAGTAATTAACTTATCAATTTCATTAACTTGATAAAGAGCATTAAAACCAATATTTCCCGTATTAATAGTTATAAAATGAATATTATCAATATTTTCATTAAAACGATTAACCGCTGATAAAAAAGTGCCATCACCACCAATAGCAAATACGATTTCTGGATTTTGTTCATCAAATATCATCTTTAATGCTAATAATTTACTAGATAAGTTTTTAGCCACAGCAATTGATTCATCGGCCTTATTAGTAACAATTGTAAATTTCTTTTGTTGCATTAATTACACCTCATAATATAATTCTATCAATAAGGTAATAATATCATAAATTAAGAATCCATATAAATATTCTTTTTTATTATTATTTATAGTAAAATTGATACATTACCAATGAGATTTATTTATTTTAGGAGGAATTACTATTGAAACCACGCTTATTATCAGGTATTACTAATACTGGAAAAATTACTATTGGTAATTATATTGGTGTTATTCAAAATTTTATTAAATTACAAGAAGAATATGATGTTTTTATCTTTGTTGCCAATTTGCATGCTATTGTCTCAATAAAAAATCATGACCACGATGTTCTTAAAAATAATATTCGTGATTTAGTTGCCTTATATGTTGCTTGTGGTTTAGATCCCAATAAGATTACAATTTTTGCTCAATCTGACATTTTAGAGCATTGCCAATTAGGTCATATTCTGCTATGTCATACATCAATGGGAGAACTAAATCGCATGACACAATTTAAAGATAAAACACAATCATTTAAACAACATAATAATACTGAAACGATACCAACAGGATTATTTACTTATCCAGCATTAATGGCAGCTGATATTTTACTATATGATGCTGCTATTGTTCCTGTGGGAATTGATCAAAAGCAACATCTAGAATTAACAAGAAATATTGCGATCAGAATAAATAATAAATATGGTAATATCTTTACAATTCCAGAACCATATATTGCTCCTAATGGTAAAAAAATAATGAACCTACAAAATCCCTTAAAAAAAATGTCAAAATCACATGAAAATCCTAAAACTTATATTTCTCTTTTAGATAATTTAAATGATGTTACCACAAAAATTAAAAGTGCCATTACTGATAGTGAAAATAAAATTTTTTATGATGAAATTAATAAACCAGGAATTAGTAATCTTTTAAATATTTACTGTGCTTTTACAAATACTACAATTGAAGAAACAACTAATGAGTTTTCTGACCAAAATTATGGTGCTTTTAAAGAAAAAATCGCTAAAGTTGTTTGCCATCAACTTGAAATTATTCAAAGAAAATATAACGAAATTATTGCTAATGATGAATGAAAACATTGATTATTGCAAGGAAAAGAAAAAGCAACAAAAATTGCTCACGAAAAATTGCAATTAATCCAAGATAAAATTGGGATTAATTACTAAAAATAAAGGAGAAAAACAATGATTAAACTTAATCATATTGATAAAAAAAGATTAATCCTTATTGACCTTGATGGAACTACATTAATGAATGACGGAAAAACAATGCATCCATTAACTATTCAAGGATTACAAAAAACTATTGCCCAAGGTCATATTGTTTGTATTGTTACGGGAAGACCCCACCGTGGAAGTATTTCGTTTTATAATGACCTAGGATTAAAAACATTACTTTGCAATTTTAATGGTGGTCACATTCATGATCCATTATTAAGAGAATTTAAACGCTTAGTATTTCCAATTTCTTATGATACTGTAAAAGCAGTTTTAAAAGAAAACGATGTCAAAACTTCTTTATATAATGGTCTTGTAGAATACTACAACAAAGCAGTTTGCTTAAAGCAAACGGACAATTTTGAACGCTACTTTCATTTAACAGACATTCCAACGGACAATTTTATTATTGGCAATCTTTTAGAAAACTGAAATGGTTCTGCTAATAATATTGTTTTACAATTAAAAAGTCCCCTACATTTAGATAAAATTATTCGTAGTTTAGAAAAATATACTAATACTTTAAAAATTAATATTTGAACGCATGATAATGACAAAGAACATCCTGTTCTAGACCTATCAAATAAATTTATTAATAAAGGAATGGCTGCTGAAATTCTTTCACAATATTACAATATAGATATTAGAGATGTTATTGCCTTTGGTGATGAATTTAATGATTTAGAGATGATTACCAAAGTTGGTTATGGTATTGTAATGAAAAATGGTATCGAAACTTTAAAAGTATTTTCTAAAGATATTACTGAACATACTAATGATGAAGGTGGTGTTGGCATATATTTAGAAAAACTATTAAACTTATAATGCTGAATTATACTTGTAAGTGCAAGTAAATAAAATTGCAAAAGATTTCATATAAAAATTTCATGATGCTAAGTTTATTTTAGAAAAAGTAAATTTAAGGAGTTTTTATATGGGATACAAACATCTTGGCATAGATGAAAGAATTTATATTGAGAATTAATTGAAATTTAAAGTAAAAATTAGTGAAATAGCTAAAAATCTTAATCGAAGTATTAGTACTATTAATCGAGAAGTTAATAGAAATAAAGATAATAATCATTATTTTTCATTAATTGCACAAAATAAAGCAGAAAATAGAAAACAATTACATGTTTATTTTCATAAATTTAAAAATAGAGAATTAGTAAAATATGTACAACAAAAATTATTATTAGGTTGATCGCCTGAACAAATTTATGGCAGAATTAAAAATTTTCATCAAGAATGAATTATTAGTTTTAAAACAATTTACAATTGAATTTATTCTGGATTACTTAAAAAGGTTACTAGTAAAAATTTAAGAAGAAAAGGTAAGAAACGAAAATCTCAAGAAAATCGGGGTAAATTTAATGGTAAATCCATTAAAGAACGAAATGTTAATAATCGCATAACTCTTGGCCATTGAGAAGGTGATACTGTAGTATCATCACGAGGTAAAAGTAAATCATGTTTAATAACTTTAGTTGAAAGAACATCAAGATTTACTTTAGCAATATTAGTTGAAAATAGAACTACTAAAGTTATTAACAAAAATATTAGTCATTATTTATCAATTCTTCCAAATAATCTTGTTAAGACTATAACATTTGATAGGGGTAAAGAATTTGCTAATTGACAACAACTTGAAAAAAATTTAAATGTGAAAATTTATTTTGCTGATGCATATTCACCTTGACAAAGAGGTACTAATGAAAATACTAATGGTTTAATTAGAGAAAAATTTCCTAAAAAATTTAATTTTTCAAACACTACTAAAAATGCAGTTCATAAATTTATATTGTCTTTAAACCAAAGACCAAGAAAAATACTAAATTATCTTTCGCCAATCGAATATTTGGTTAGAAAAATAATTTAGTTGCACTTAACTTTACAATTTGGCTAACAAATAAAAAGATGCTTGTAATAAATTTACAAGCATCTTTTTATCTACCAATATTATTATGAATAATAAAATTTTTCGGTTAATTTACTATTGTTTGAATTATTACCAATTTTAAGATGCCAAACATTCATTAATTATTTTTTGTTTACTATTAATTCATTACATAAATTAATAAACTCATCAATCGTAACTGTTACTTGTTCTTCTTTACCATATTGACGATAAGTAATCTTTTTAGTAGCAATTTCTTTTTGACCGATAACAATTTGGAAAGGTATTTTTTTAGTTTGCGCAATACGAATTTTATAACCTAACCGGTCACTACTAGCATCAACAAATGACCGTAAATTATGGGTTTTAAATAGTTTTTCTAATTCATAACAATATGCTTGATGCTCTTCTTTAATAGGAATTAAAGTAATTTGTTTAGGACTTAATCATAGTGGTAAAACTCCACCTGTTTGTTCTAATAAGACAGCTATAAAGCGTTCATAAGTGCCAATTAAACCACGATGAATAATAACAGGGCGAACTTCTTGTCCATTCTCATCTTGATAAGATAAATCAAATTTTTCTGGTAGTAAAAAGTCCAACTGAATCGTTGAAACCGTAATATCGTGTCCTAACACCGTTTTAATTTGAATATCTAATTTCGGACCATAAAAAGCTGCTTCGCCAATCATTACAATATATTTAATTTTTAATTCATCTAAGGCTTCTTTTAAAACTTTTTCAGCTTTAATTCACATTTCATCATTATCATAATAATTTTTTTTATCTTGAAAATCTCTTAATGATAATGAATAGTAATCAACTTCAATATTTAATGCTAACAATATTTCACTAATTAATTTAAATGTTGTTTGAAATTCAGTTTTTATTTGATCAAAACGACAAAAAATATGAGCATCAGTCAATTCCATTGCTCGAACGCGCTCTAAACCAGTTAAAGCGCCACTAGCTTCATAACGATATAATAATTCGTGCTCAGCAAATCGTAATGGCAAATCACGATAAGAGCGTAATTTATAACAATAAATTAAACAATGATGTGGACACGACATCGGACGAAGCACAAGTTGCTCATTATTCAATGGCATAACCGGAAACATATTCTGTTGATAATGATCTCAATGACCACTAGTACGATATAATTCTATTGCTCCCATTACTGGTGTTGCGACTTCTAAATAGTCATAAAAGAACTCTTGTGAACGCAAATACTCTTGTAATTGTTTTTTAAGAATCATTCCATTAGGCAATCAAATTGGTAATCCTTGACCTGCTAATGAATCAAACATAAAAATTTCTAAATCTTTGCCAATTTTTCGATGATCTCGTTCTTTTCTTAAAGCAATTAATGCTAACAAGGTTGCTAATTTTTCTTGTGAAAAATGACAAACACCATAAATTCTTTGAATTTGCTTATTGTTAGTATCATTATTTCAATAAACTCCAGCAAGTGATGAAAGCATAAAATTTTCAACAATTTTAGTATTATCTAAAGCAATAAAATTATTAATGAAAGAACTGTTATCAACAGTATATATACCAATAATATCTTTAAGTGTTAAAAGTTTTTCTAAAAAATAAGGATTATTTTCATATAATCGTTGTAAATCGTGCGGTGATTTTAACTCATATTTAATTTCTAAGTCTTTTTTAAGAAATTCTTGCATTTGCTTAGTAATAATCTCTAAATCTTGTTCTTTAATGCGGGTTTGAAAATCAAAATCAACAAAAAAACCTTCATCACCAACATTAATATTGGCAATTAATAAACCCTTTCAATTAGTTTGTAATGTTTTTGCTAAAACAATAGCTGCTGAATAATTAAGTACTTTTAATGCCTCATCTAAATCTTTTGTAATTATCTCTAATATAATATCATTTTCTAAAACATAAGTTTTAATATCTTTTCATTCATTATTAACTTTAACAGCAATAATATTTTCTTGTCAATTAGCATCAATACTTGTTAAAACATCACTAAGCATTATTCCTAATGGATACGATTTATTTTCATTATTAATTTTTACAGTAACAATTTGTTCCATTGCCGACATATCCTTTCTAGCGAAAAAGACGTTCATTAGCAAATTGAACGTCTTTAACTCTGTTAATGCAATTATTTTATTTGTAATTTTCTCATTTCATTACCATTAACAATTAAAACTTGTTCATTAGTTTTAGCACCATATTTTCTAGCAATATTATTTAATAAATTATCATCATTAATTACTTTATTAATATCCATAACTAATTCTGGATAAACACCATACCAAATCCCAAAACTATTTTTAATTCTTTCATCAGTAACTAATGGGATTAATGTACTGCGAACACGAGCATTAGATAAAGTTTTAGTTAATAATTGATGATCACTATCATCTAAAACAATTACTTGATGAATTCGTTTTTGCTTTTGAATTTTTTCACCAAGAACCTCTTTACCAACTTGATAAACAAAATCTTTAAAAGGTGAAGTTGATCATTTAATAAATCTTTCTAAATAACCTTCATATCAAAAATGAATTTCTGCTTTTCTAACGACTCTCGTCATTGCTTCAATTGATTTTTCAGGATACTCACCATTAGCTGTTTCGCCAGATAACATTGTTGTATCCACACCTAAATCAACTGCTCAATAAATATCTGATACTTCAGCTCTTGTTGGCAAAGGATTAGATAACATTGATTCTAACATTTGCGTAGCGACAATTACTGGCACCATTGCTTTATTACATTTACGAATAACATGTTTTTGAATTAAAGGCACCTCAGCATAAGGCACATCAACACCTAAATCACCACGAGCAATCATAATACCATCACTATTAGCAATAATTTCATCAATATTATCAACAGCATATCGTGATTCAATTTTGGCAATAATTTTAATATCAGCACCACCATTTTCATCTAACAATTGACGCATCTCTTGTAAATCTTTAGCATCATGAACAAAAGAAGCAGCTACATAATCTACTTTTTGCTCACATCCAAAAATAAGATCGGCACGATCTTTGTCAGAAATAAAAGGTAATGACAGTTTAATTCCCGAAACAATAATCGCACGATGATTTTTGACAAGATAAGTATTAACAGCGCGACAAATAATTGACTTATCATCATCTTTATTATTAATTCCTAAAACAATTAACTGTAACTTACCATCATCTACTAATAATCTTTGTTCAACTTGAATATCATTAACAAGATTTTCATAATTAATTGAAAATTCCGTTTCCGTACCTTCAATTTCTTTATTCGTATAAACAATAACCCTACTATCTTTTCTTATTAACGCCTCACCATCTTTAAAAGAGTGAGTTCTAATTTCTGGACCTTTAGTGTCTAATATTAGTGATAGTGGTCTTTGTACTTGTTGAATAATAGATTTAGCAAACTCAACACGCTTACCATGTTCTTCAAAATCACCGTGAGAAAAGTTTAAACGATATACATTTGCTCCCTTTTGTGCTAAACGAAGCATCAAATCTCTGGTTTCACTAGCCGGACCAATTGTTGTAATGGTTTTTACTCTTTTATTTATAAAAAGCATTTATTTTAATCCTCGTTTCTATTTTTGTAAATAACAGTTTAATTTTAACATAAAAACACATTTTAAATTAATTTGTTAATTGTAAAGAAAGTAAATTCAATTATTTCTTTTATTAATTATATCAAATATTCTTAATAAACAATAAAATTTAAAAAATAAGTCTTATTATTCAATATCAATAAATAACCATTCATTTTTTCTAATTTAAAAATGTCTGCATTGTAATTTCTAACCCTTCCTTTAATAAATCGTGATTTAAAACAACATAAATTCTATCATCAATTATCTTGTAAGATGAAATTCAAAATGAGTCCATTGAAAACTTATATGTTTTATTATAAATAATCATTAATTCCTTTTGTAAAATTTGCGAAATAATTTGAAAAATCTGAAACTTTTGATTACTACTATCTAATAATTCCTGATTTATATATGCTCCTTCCAATTTACTTTTAATATTACTAAAAAATTTAGTAATTAATGAAAATAATTGATTATTAATTTTTGAATTAAATAAATGCAATTTAAATGATAAATCAGTATTTTTTACTTTAATAATTCCATAACGAGTAACATCAAATATTCCTCATTCTAAGTAATTTAAATTATGAGTAATATCTTCTACTTTTAAATTTAACAATATATCATCATATTCATGATTTCAATCATCAAAATTAATTTTTAAATCACCAAAAATATCCTCATTCTCACTTAGAAACCTAGGAGCAGAATTTTTAGATACTGTTGATTGCTTCATTTTACTCAAAAAGTCACTAAAAATTCTTCGTAAAAAATCAAGTAATTTATTACTTTCAACAGTAGTAATATCAGCAACACCTTCAAGTAATTCCGTTGCATTACCAAAAGATAATAATGGTATTGTTTCACTAATAGTAGATATTATTCCTCATAACTTAGAAGTTTTTCATAAATAATATGCTAATAATGCCATTCCTGCTAATGACAATTCCTCCGCAAGTCATTTTCAATATGTTGTTGTTCAACTCAATCTTTGACCTTCATCACCAATTCTTTCAAGACTTTCCTCATCAATTTTGACTCCTTCTGGATCTTCCCTTGGAGTACGGATTGATTCAATAATATTAATTTTTGCTGAATTATACTTGTAAGTGCAAGTAAATAAAATTAATATCAAAACCATTACATTTTTTTTAACATTGAAAACCTCACTATTTATCTATAAATTATCAAAATATTAATTTTCTATGCCAAATTGTAAAGTTAAGTGCAACTAAATTATTTTTCTAACCAAATATTCGATTGGCGAAAGATAATTTAGTATTTTTCTTGGTCTTTGGTTTAAAGACAATATAAATTTATGAACTGCATTTTTAGTAGTGTTTGAAAAATTAAATTTTTTAGGAAATTTTTCTCTAATTAAACCATTAGTATTTTCATTAGTACCTCTTTGTCAAGGTGAATATGCATCAGCAAAATAAATTTTCACATTTAAATTTTTTCAAGTTGTTGTCAATTAGCAAATTCTTTACCCCTATCAAATGTTATAGTCTTAACAAGATTATTTGGAAGAATTGATAAATAATGACTAATATTTTTGTTAATAACTTTAGTAGTTCTATTTTCAACTAATATTGCTAAAGTAAATCTTGATGTTCTTTCAACTAAAGTTATTAAACATGATTTACTTTTACCTCGTGATGATACTACAGTATCACCTTCTCAATGGCCAAGAGTTATGCGATTATTAACATTTCGTTCTTTAATGGATTTACCATTAAATTTACCCCGATTTTCTTGAGATTTTCGTTTCTTACCTTTTCTTCTTAAATTTTTACTAGTAACCTTTTCAAGTAATCCAGAATAAATTCAATTGTAAATTGTTTTAAAACTAATAATTCATTCTTGATGAAAATTTTTAATTCTGCCATAAATTTGTTCAGGCGATCAACCTAATAATAATTTTTGTTGTACATATTTTACTAATTCTCTATTTTTAAATTTATGAAAATAAACATGTAATTGTTTTCTATTTTCTGCTTTATTTTGTGCAATTAATGAAAAATAATGATTATTATCTTTATTTCTATTAACTTCTCGATTAATAGTACTAATACTTCGATTAAGATTTTTAGCTATTTCACTAATTTTTACTTTAAATTTCAATTGATTCTCAATATAAATTCTTTCATCTATGCCACGAGATTTTTGATGATTAATTATTTATTTCTTAATAACTGGTATTAAGTTAATTATTAGAGGTTATTACTTTAATAAAATTTTTAGAAAGCATCAAATGCAAGTTGTTAATTGTGAATGTCCACAACATCAACAATATAAATTTTCTGATGCTGTTAAAGCAATAAAAAAGAGTTTTAAGGCGTGATGAGATGCATAAGGTTATTTCTTGATTTATAATAATGTTTATTGGTTTGGTACCGTTAGGGGCGTTCTTTGATACAAAACAATCACCAAAACTTAATATGGAACAATATTTTATGAAACGACAAAAACGAGCCACAAATTCTAGTAATGGTAAAATTTATGAATTTTCTTTATCTAAAGCAACTATTAATTGACAAGGTAATAATTCTAAAAGAAATCTTGTTGGGTTTTCAAATTTTAATAAAAGTGAGTTAAAAAATTTACCAGAGAATATGATTAATGGTATTACTTGATATCCATCTTTTCGGTTTACGGAAAAAACTGTTAGTGATTTATTGACTGGTGATTATGATTTAACAAAATTAGGTAAAGTTGATGCAGTTAGTATTAAAGGTAAAATTCATACTTATAATATTGGAACAAGTGAGATGGGCATGGGAGCTGATTGACAATATGATTGATTAGAATTAATGTTTGCTTCTCCTCCTCTCTGCCTGAAAAATATAACGAGCAACCATTACCTACGGAAATAACTAAAAATGATGGTGAGTATCAATATAATCAGTTTCAAGATAAACTTGATTATTTAATGATACAACGCCGAGATTTTGATAAATTTAATTATAGTTACTTATATTGAGTTCCAATTTTTAATTTCTTTGATAATAATTTTAAATATATGAGTGAAATTTCAATTAAATTAAATGGTTTTAAACAAAATAGTAAATTTAGTTTAAGTCGCAAAAATTCATATCCGCCTGGTTTCATTGAAAAAGTTATTTTTAGAGAACTTTCCTTTTCTAGTTTTGGTGATGTTATTACTATAAAAACTGAGCATGGTAGCATTGTGGGTAGTAATGAGTTTTTAGAAAATGGTAAATCGCTTTGAAAATCTGGCTTGCGAACAAGTTTTGGAGGAGATTTTATTAATACCTTTTTTGGACAAGTTAATTATTATGGTAATACCTTCCATTTTTTACGCTATGATGACAAATTAAAATTTGATTTTAAAGATTTTATGCTTCATTATCAAAAAGATTTAACTATTGATTTTATTAATGGTTTATTTAATAAAATTTATAAAGTTTTAGGTGAGTTTTTTGTACAATTCTTTTATGCGAGTTTTGATATGGATGCTTCTACTTATGTAGAATTAGATTACAAAGGGACGCAACAAATTCCTGGGCGCATAAAGTTTTGTTAGGTGGGTAAAGATTTGAATAATTTTGAAAGAAAAGCAACTAAAAATTTATTACCTTTTTACTTGAAAAATAATTAATAAAACAAAATATTTAATATTAACAAACATATTCTTAATAAAAGGTTATAAAAACTAAGTAAAATGCTTATAAAAACAACATTAAAATAATTTTTTACAACAAAAATCATACATAAGAAATATATACTTAATTTGCATATTGAAATAATTTATAGTAAATGACTGTTTTTTCTTTTTTAAAAAATACCTAAGAAAACTAAACGCGACCCAAATTCCTAAAAATGTTTTACAAATGGGATTTTTCTATCGCTCCTTAATTACTTTTTATCCCAAACAATATTTAATTAATTTTGGTTCAACAATCGAAAATAGTAAAAATATGATTTTTCGTTCCTATTTTTTTGTTAAAGATAAACAAATTGCCAATGGTTTTAACACCGGTAAAAATTCTTATCAAATAGATTTTAATGTGTTAAAAGCATATGATAACCAATTATGAAACACTACTAGTAATAAATTGTATTTTTACAATGCCAAAGTTGATGTGATGTATGGAATTAATATTTTTACGCTAACTTTTCCATTATATAAAAAGAAAAATGAAAGTACTGAATATCATTATTCTTTATACGATTTTAACATTTTGAATTCAACAGCTTTTATTGGTGGGGGCATAAGCGGTAATATGGATGATTTAATCCCAACACCCAACTGTTCTTATTGAGGTTTATTTAGTGCAATATCTTGTGGCATTCAGCACGCTTCTGTTAGTGTGTTAAATTGATTACTTGGTCTTTCTGGGATTAATCTTTTAATTCGCCCGCTTGCGGATATTGCAAAAACAACGATTAATTTTACCAAAACTGCCTTTCCGGTGTTTGAAGTTATTCCGGCATTTCAAATGCTATTTGAGTTTGTAGTGCCTTTAGCAATTTTATTAATGTTAATTAAAAAGTTCTCTTAAAATATTTTTAATATTCTTAGTATAATATAATCTCTTTGAAAGGAGGATTTTTAATTATGGCTGAATTATACTTGTAAGTGCAAGTAAATAAAATTGCAAAAGATTTCATATAAAAATTTCATGATGCTAAGTTTATTTTAGAAAAAGTAAATTTAAGGAGTTTTTATATGGGATACAAACATCTTGGCATAAATGAAAGAATTTATATTGAGAATCAATTGAAATTTAAAGTAAAAATTAGTGAAATAGCTAAAAATCTTAATCGAAGTATTAGTACTATTAATCGAGAAGTTAATAGAAATAAAGATAATAATCATTATTTTTCATTAATTGCACAAAATAAAGCAGAAAATAGAAAACAATTACATGTTTATTTTCATAAATTTAAAAATAGAGAATTAGTAAAATATGTACAACAAAAATTATTATTAGGTTGATCGCCTGAACAAATTTATGGCAGAATTAAAAATTTTCATCAAGAATGAATTATTAGTTTTAAAACAATTTACAATTGAATTTATTCTGGATTACTTGAAAAGGTTACTAGTAAAAATTTAAGAAGAAAAGGTAAGAAACGAAAATCTCAAGAAAATCGGGGTAAATTTAATGGTAAATCCATTAAAGAACGAAATGTTAATAATCGCATAACTCTTGGCCATTGAGAAGGTGATACTGTAGTATCATCACGAGGTAAAAGTAAATCATGTTTAATAACTTTAGTTGAAAGAACATCAAGATTTACTTTAGCAATATTAGTTGAAAATAGAACTACTAAAGTTATTAACAAAAATATTAGTCATTATTTATCAATTCTTCCAAATAATCTTGTTAAGACTATAACATTTGATAGGGGTAAAGAATTTGCTAATTGACAACAACTTGAAAAAAATTTAAATGTGAAAATTTATTTTGCTGATGCATATTCACCTTGACAAAGAGGTACTAATGAAAATACTAATGGTTTAATTAGAGAAAAATTTCCTAAAAAATTTAATTTTTCAAACACTACTAAAAATGCAGTTCATAAATTTATATTGTCTTTAAACCAAAGACCAAAAAAAATACTAAATTATCTTTTGCCAATCGAATATTTGGTTAGAAAAATAATTTAGTTGCACTTAACTTTACAATTTGGCAAAATATTAGTCATTATTTATCAATTCTTCCAAATAATTTTGTTAAGACTATAACATTTGATAGGGGTAAAGAATTTGCTAATTGACAACAACTTGAAAAAAATTTAAATGTGAAAATTTATTTTGCTGATGCATATTCACCTTGACAAAGAGGTACTAATGAAAATACTAATGGTTTAATTAGAGAAAAATTTCTTAAAAAATTTAATTTTTCAAACACTACTAAAAATGCAGTTCATAAATTTATATTGTCTTTAAACCAAAGACCAAGAAAAATACTAAATTATCTTTCGCCAATCGAATATTTGGTTAGAAAAATAATTTAGTTGCACTTAACTTTACAATTTGGCTTTTAAAACTAATAATTCATTCTTGATGAAAATTTTTAATTTTGCCATAAATTTGTTCAGGCGATCAACCTAATAATAATTTTTGTTGTACATATTTTACTAATTCTCTATTTTTAAATTTATGAAAATAAACATGTAATTGTTTTCTATTTTCTGCTTTATTTTGTGCAATTAATGAAAAATAATGATTATTATCTTTATTTCTATTAACTTCTCGATTAATAGTACTAATACTTCGATTAAGATTTTTAGCTATTTCACTAATTTTTACTTTAAATTTCAATTGATTCTCAATATAAATTCTTTCATTTATGCCAAGATGTTTGTATCCCATATAAAAACTCCTTAAATTTACTTTTTCTAAAATAAACTTAGCATCATGAAATTTTTATATGAAATCTTTTGCAATTTTATTTACTTGCACTTACAAGTATAATTCAGCATAAATTTTTATTTCTTTCATAAAACTCTTTTAATGTTAGTCCTTGAAATGAACCGTTTATAATAGCAGTAGGATTTGAATCTAAAGCACTAATTACTCAAGCTTCTCCCATATTTGTTTCATTATTAATATCATATCCTCAATTTTGAAGGCGATGAGAGCCTCATATTTTTTTAAGAAGTTAATAACTTTGTTAATTTGTGTTAAATTGCTGATTTTAAAAACGAAAATCAAAATACAACCTGCTAAAAATAAATAGCTCACAATGTTTTTAAAATAACCGTTGTAAATATATCAAATTGCTCCTCAATGTCATAAAATTAAAAATGAGGTGCGATTTAATTCAATAAAATGGTTATTTTTTTCTATTATTCATTTGCAAAATTTCATCTTGCACCTCATTTTATTTTTTTGTTAGCGGACTGCGCCAAGTAGTTTTTCAAACATTTTAAAGCAAATAAAGAATATTGCCAAAATAAATGGAAAAATGAAGATTCAGTAGTCAGCAAAGAAGTTACCAACTTGTGGCATATTAACGGCAATAATTTCTCACATTTTAGTAAATGCTGTTATAATTGCATTTCACAATTTAGTCATCGCATCGCTAGCTGTTATTTTTGTTACTGCTGGTGCATCGGCCAAGAAAGTTCCAATCATATAATCACCCCCTTTCTTTTTTAAAACATTCATCATTTATATTCAAAGTTTTTCTTAAATTTGTTAAAACTACAATTAACCTTAACGCGATTGTATTTTTTTCTAACTAATTTTGAATTTCTTTGGTACTGCATCACAATGTAACTTCTTGACATTAATTTTGTCTCTATCTAAATATTGATATGGTTTTTCAAAGTAACATTAGAATAAATCACACCATAATCGCTGTTAAGAATCAAAAAGCAATGTTTGCTATTAAAAGTCAAAGTGGTGCTTCGGTTAAATCAATTTCTTTGCCACCAGTAATATGAGCTGGGATAGTTGTGATTTGAATAAATAAATCTCAGAAAGTTTGTTTAATTTGTTCTCAATTAAATTCTTTTAAGTTTATTGTCATTTTTTATTTCCCAAAAATCATTTTTATTGGTAAATACATAATTGAAATTAAGGCGAAAAGAAAAGTGATGATAATAATTAATCCGGCAATAAAGGCAACTTGTGCAGGCATTTTTTCTATCGGAACAAACAGTTTTAAGAACCCCATAATAATTTCTCAAAACATTATTTTTTATCCTCGTTATTTTCTTTTGAATTAGGTGCTTTAACTCATTCTTCAAAGCGAGCAATAAACACTTTTTCGTCTTTTGTGAAATTACCAGTATTATTTTTAATGGCATTTTTGTATTTAATTCTAATTTTTATTTTGGCATAAATTTTATAAGCAAAATATGCCAGTAACATTATGCAAATGATTATAAATATTAGTCCAATTGTAATATTCATTTTTAAACTCCTTTAAAATAGTTATAATTTGTATCTTTTTTGTTGTTTTCTTTTTCGGCAATGAAGAAACCTAATAATTCTTGGCCTTTAATTAACTTAGTTTCTTGCTCTTGTTGATTAACTGAAATTACTTGATATTCACTATTCTTGATTATTCCGATGCAAATGGAATTTTCATATTTTCCTTTATAAACAAATCGTTTTGGAAACCAAATACCGATTTGTTTATTAAATCAGGGAATTTTTGGTGCTTTGATTAAAATTGCGTTTTGCGTTTCTTTTAAGAGATATTTTTTAGTATTTAAGAAAATGTTTTCAATGTTTTTCATAGTAAATTACCTTTCTTATTTGTTATAAACTAAGTTATTTAACTAAGTTTTTTAAACATTTATATATCGCAGATTTGAATGTTTAACAAGTTTTGTTAGTAAACTTCGTTTACTAATTAACTTAGTTTGATTTCATTGGTGCAAAAAATATAAAGCATAATTAAAAATAATAAGTGTTAATTTAACCTTATATTTCTTGCAATAAATAAATGAGCTCATATTTATTTATTGATTTTGTGCAAAACTAACATAAGTGTGTGCTTTACACACTTTTATTTATTAATTTATTGAAGTTATTTGAATTTATTGAAATAATAATAGGTATGAAGAAAAACTGCAAAAATTTTAGCATCCTAAATTAACCTTTCTCTGTTTTTTAGTAAATTTAATAAAAAAATCTAAAGTAATCTTATGTAGTTATATTATCAAATATTAATTATTAAAACAAATAATTTTTTACACAACCACCATTTAGGTATTCTTAATAAATTTAATTTCTTATGATATAATTTTAATTGTAAATTTATTTTTTAAAATATTTTAAGGAACGATTTGTAAAATGGAAAGAACAGATACTAAAAACATTGAAATAAAAACAAATAATGGTAACAGTAAAGGTAATTCTTCCAAATTTACTATTAGTTTTGAGCACAAATGAACAAGATGATTATTTATAATTTTAATTTGTTTAGTAGTTCTTTTATTATTAAAACTTACGGGTGCTGATCAAATTATTCTTAATGTTATTTTAGCTTTTATTCCGTTAGGATTAGCATTAGCTGTGATTTGAGGTTTGAATCCGTTAATTTATCGTTTGATTAAATTAAAGTTTAATAAAACTGTGGCAAAATATTTAACTTTTTTTATTTCTCTAATAATTGGTATTTTTATTATTGTTTTTTTGCTTTGATTATTTATTGACCAATTTATAAGTTTTATTAGTCAGTTCTTAGGTGATAGTACAGTTATTAAAGAAAGATTAGATAATTGAAAAGGTACAGGTGTTGATCAAAATAAATCACTTTTATCACATATCTTTGGTTTTGCTTATGATACAGAAACTGAACAATGACGATTACAAACTAATGTTGATTGAACACCAATAAAAGATAATTGACAAGACATATTAGGTCAAATTAAAACTAAAGCACTTATTGATAAAAAAGGTGCTTGGGAAATTTTATTAACAAAATTACGCAATGACTATGGTATTTATTTGGATTCAACTAATAAATTTGTTGTTGATTATTTACGCTACTTAAAACAACCATCATTAGATAGTGTTAGTGAATATTTTAAAAATTTATATACTGAAATCAAAGCATGGTTAATAGCAAATAACATTACTATAGATGACAATGATTTAAATATAGTAAATGAAGTTGTAATTAATAATGCAAAAATTGGTGATGCTTTTGATGGTAACAAATTAGGGAAAATGTATCAGTTACTATTTAGTTTTGGCGCCACAGCACAATGATTTTTTTCAGCAACTTTTTTAGTTGATATTATTAATACAATTTATGGTTATACAACAGCCTCCAATTTAACTAATATTTTTCTTAATCGCTATTTTTGAACGATAGCTAGTATTTTTTATGGTTTATTTATTACGATTATGATTACAATGTTTTTGTTAGGTGGCGATAAATCATTTACTAATTTTTTAAAAACGCAATTAATTCCTGGGAAAAATATTAAACGCAAAGAAATTATTGCTAATGCTTTGCAAAAATCTTTATTTGGTTATGGTCGCGGAATATTAATTGATATGAGTTATATGTTTACTTTTACAACTATTATGATAGTTATTGCTGGTTATGTGGCGGGTGGTTCCACATATAAAAGTTCTTTTGCGGTATTAGGTTTATTTATGACTTTTGCTAATATTGTCCCTTATGGGGACCATTTATTGGAATGGTTCCCATTGCTTTAGCGGGAGTATTAGATGCTTTAGTAGCACCATCAGGAACAAATGAATTAGTTAGTTGGGTACCAATGATTGTTGCTGTAGTTGGTGCATTTATTGTTCAATTAATTGAAAATGCTTTTGTTTATCCAAAAGTTTTTGGACGAGTAACCAAATTACATCCGGTGACAATATTAATGGGAATTTCTATTTTTGGGGCAATTATTGCTATTTGAGGAATGATTATTACGGTACCAACAATAGCAACAATTAAAGCAGTTGTTAACGATATTTATAATAAGAAATTGCTTTTATAAATTTTAAATTAAAGGGGTATAAATTAATGAAATACTTAACAACTAGTGAGATTAGACAGAAATTTCTTAATTTCTTTATTAAAAATGGTCATTATGCTTTACCTAGTGCATCATTAATTCCTGTTAATGACAATTCATTATTATGAATTAATTCTGGCGTTGCAGCCTTAAAACCGTATTTTGATGGTAGAAAAGCTCCACCTCATCAACGATTAGTAAATTCACAAAAGGCCTTGCGAACTAATGATATTGAAAATGTTGGTTACACAGCAAGACATCATACTTTATTTGAAATGCTAGGTAATTTTTCAATTGGTGATTATTTTAAAAAAGAAGCTATTGTTTTTGCTTGAGAATTTTTAACTAGTAAACAATGATTAGGTATTGATGCTAATAAACTGGTTGTTACTGTTTTTCTAGATGATACTGATACCATTAAAATTTGAAAAGAAGTTATTGGTTTAGATTCAAGTCGGATTATTTTAGGGAGTCGTGATACCAACTTTTGAGATATGGGTCAGGGTCCTTGTGGTCCAAATACGGAAATTTTTTATGATCGAGGAACTGCTTGAGATAAAGAAAACTATGGTTTGAAGTTATTGCAAGATGATATTGAAAATGATCGTTATTTAGAAATTTGAAATATTGTTTTTTCAGACAGTAATAATGATGGGCAAGGTAATTATCATGATTTACCTCGTAAAAATATTGATACAGGAGCAGGTTTAGAACGATTAGCTTGTATAATCCAAGAAGTACCTACTAATTTTGAAACTGATTTATTTTTACCGATAATTGAAGGCATTACTAAATTAGTTAAAGTTTCTTATGTTCCAAATAATATTTTTGAAAAACCTAATGAACAAACAAAAATTAATGTTGCCTTTAAAGTTATTAGTGACCATATTAGAGCGGTTTCTTTTGCTATTGGTGATGGTGTTTTTCCTAGTAATAAAGATCGCGGTTATGTTATTCGCCGTTTAATTCGTCGAGCAATGGTTTATGGTCATAAATTGAACATTAATGAACCGTTTTTATATAAATTAGTTATTATTGTTGTTAACTTGATGAAAGATTATTATCCTCATTTAGAAGCAAAACAAGAGATTATTACTAGTACTGTTAAAAAGGAAGAAGAAAAGTTTTTTAATAATCTAAAACAAGGTCTTAATCATTTTAATGAAATGCTAATTGAAAAAAAAACAATTACGGCTGAAAATGCTTTTAAACTATATGATACTTATGGTTTTCCGATTGATTTAACTATTGAGTTAGCAAGTGAAAAAAAAATTACTATTGATTTAGTAAGATATAATGAATTATTAGAAGAACAAAGAAAAGATGCTCGTAATGCACGAAGTAATCAACAAATTGAAGCGATGGATATGCAAAATAAATTATTATTAGATTTAAAAATCCCTAGCATTTTTATTGGTTACGAAGTAGAAGAAAATCCGCAAGCTAAAGTCGTAGCTTTATTTTATGGTGAAGAAATGTTAACATCAGTTAAAGATGATATTGTTGATGTGATACTTGATGCCACACCATTTTATGCTGAAAAAGGTGGTCAAGCTAACGATACAGGAATAATTAGTAATGCCACAATGCTTGGTGAAGTTATTGATGTCAAATTAGCACCCAATAAGCAACATATTCATCGGATCCAAGTTAACGGTACTTTAAAAACTAATGATATTGTTTGTGCTGTTATTAATCATCATCATCGTAATTATGGAATGAAAAATCATTCGGGAACTCATTTATTGCATTCAGCGATTAGAGAAATTTTAGGTGCTGATGCCATGCAAATTGGTTCATTTAATAACTATCAATATTTACGCCTAGATATTGCTTACAATAAAGAAATTACAACCCAAAATTTACAAGCTATTAATGATTTAGTTACTAAATGAATTGCACAAAATGATAGTTGTGAAATTTATATTACTAGTTATGATGAAGCAATTAAAATGAATGCTATGGCTTTTTTTAACGAGAAATATGACAAAGAAGTTCGTGTTGTTAAGTTTGGTAATTATTCTATTGAATTATGTGGGGGAACACATGTTAAATATACAGGTGATATTGAACAATTATTAATTACTAGTATTGAATCCAAAGGAACTGGTATTTATCGTTTTCAAGCTTTAACATCAAAACAAACAATTAATAATTATTATGATGAACAAATTAAAGATTTAAAAACAAAAAGTGCTGAAAAATTCGCAAAATATAATAAAAATTTATTAACAGATAGTTATCTTGAACAACTATTTAATACCATTACTAGTATGAATAATATTAGTAATGATATATGAAAACAATTGCGTACATTATATTATGAACTTCAAATTGCTTTTAAAAAATGAGAAAAAAAAGCTGAACAAAAACTAATTAAAGAACAAATTAATCAATATCAAAATCTGGAAATTATTTCATTGCCAACATATAATATTTTAATTTATCAATTTAATGATCTTGCGATTGCTACTTTAAAGTTATTAGCGGATAAATATCGGTTATTAGATAATAAATTAGTAATTATTTTTACTAATAAAAATATTAATACAAAAAATTCGTTATTAGTAGTTGTTAGTGAATCTTTAATTAAAGAAGGATTAAGTGCCGTTACAATTGTTAAATCTTTAACAAAACAATGTCAAGGTTCTGGTGGCGGAAATATGCAATTAGCTTTAGGTGGATTTAATAATGAAATAAAAATGCAAGAATTATTACAACAATTAAAACAAGAAGATGCGTTATGAAATATTTAGGCTTAGATGTGGGTAGCAAAACAATTGGTTTAGCTATTGGTCAAGGAATTATTAGTTTATCAAAAACAACAATTAATTTTCCTGAATATAATTTTTCTCAAGCTATTAATTTAGTATTACAATTTATTAAACAAGAAAATCCTGATATAATTATTGTTGGTCATCCCTTAAATATGAATGGAACTAAAAGTACAACAACAATAATGGTTGAAGATTTTGTTTTGCAACTAAAAACAAAAACTAATTGCGAAATTATTTTATGAGATGAAAGATTAACATCACGATCGGCTAATCAAATAATGTTAACTGCTAATGTTTCACGGAAAAAACGAAAAATGAATAAAGATAAATTAGCAGCTCAATTAATTTTACAAAACTATTTTGATTATTTACAACATCTTGCAAAAGCAAAAAAAGACAAATAATATATGTTATAATACATATTGAATAAAGGAGACAAAGTAATGGAAAATAATAACAATAATGAAATTTTGTTAACTAAAGAAGGTAAAGAAGAATTAAATCAAGAATTAAATGAGTTAATCAATATTATTCGTCCACAAGTAATTAAAGAATTAGTTGAAGCGCGAAACCAAGGTGACTTATCAGAAAATGCTGAGTATGAATCAGCAAGAAATCGCCAAGCTGAAGTTGAAGGTCGAATTAAAGAAATTGAAGATACTTTAGCACGAGCTAAAGTTATTGCTACTGATCATCAAGGAACTAAAACCATTAGAATTGGTTCAATAGTAACTATTCTTAATTTAGAAACTAATGATAAATCAACATTTAAAGTTGTTGGTACTGTGGAGGCTGATCCTTTTGAAAATAAAATTTCTAATGAGACTCCCTTAGTTAAAGCCATTTTTGATCGTAGTGTTAATGATATTGTTGAAATTAAAGGTAAAGAAACAAAATATAAAGTTAAAATTTTAGAAATTGGAAAATAAAATATTAAAAATTTAAAGTAGTGGATTTTTGGAGTGATATCGTGAAGTTAACTGTTCTGACAAATAAAAGTGGTACTTTGCAAATTAGTCAATTAGTTATTAAAAAATTATTAATTTCATATTTAAAATCATTTCCAGCATTAGATATTCAGAGAAAAAATATTAAAATTAATTTTTTTAGTGAGCAATGAGTGGTATCAATAGTTTTAAAAGTAAATAAAGAGACAAATTTAGAAACTCTTTGCGAGCATTTGCAAAACCACATTATTAATAATATTAATGAATCAATATTGATTAAACCCAATAATATTCACTTTATTGTCAGTGTTGCCAAATAAGGAGTTAAGTAGATGTTTGTTCTTTTAAAAAACTCTTTTCGTTCTATTAAGAAACGATTTTTACAATATATTGGTTTACTAATTTTGCTGGTGCTAGCAATTAGTATTTTTAGTGCCATGTTTGCTAACAATCAACAAATTACATCAAAGTATGATTTAATCTATAAAAATTCTTTGCGACCAACACATCGTATTTCTAAACCCTCAGAATTAAAGTTAATTAATGATAGTAGCAATACAACTATTGATTTAACAGAACACACTAGCATTCCTTTTGAAAATAATAATGCTAAATTAATGCTAATGTTAGCAAAACTTGAAAATGAAGGTTTTAATTGTCAAATTGAAAATCAAAATAAACAAGAGCCTTTTATTGATCCAATGCTTTGTTCAATCCATTTAATTGTCACCACTCAAAATAAAGATAGTGATAAAGTTCCACTTCGTGAAACTAGCATTCGTAATTGGCGAATTTTAATGGCAACAAACTCTCAAAATATTAAAAGTTCATTATTTTTTAAAGGACGCATTCAAAATAATAATGGTCAGGAATTTGATATTGTTCCTAGTTTTGATTTAGAAAATATTGGATTAATTAATAATAATCCTGTTAGTATTGTTAAAGGACGAATTCCGATAAGAAATGATGAAATTGTTATTAGTGAGACTTATAGTTATGTCCATAATATTAAAATTAATGATTCATTTATAATTAAAAATAATAAATTTATTGTTGTCGGTTTCGGAAATAGTTATACAACAAAGTTTATTCAAAAAAATAGTTTAATTCAAACAGTAATTCCCGAACAGTTAAGTCCTAAAGATAATGGCGTAATTTATACTACCCTTGATCTTTTATTTGATGATCATTTTCGTAATGATACTAAAAGTAGTTTTGAAAATTCTAATATTTATTTAACAATTAGTGGTGATGAAGTTCAAGCTCAAAAAGATATTTACAAGCAATTAAAAGAAAAAACTTTAATTGAAGATGTTAATAAGAATTTTATTAAAGTTATAAGTGATGAATTAATAAGTAATTTAATTATTCAAAGTATTGTTTTTATTGCTTTAACTTTTATTTCAATGTCAGCATTAGTTTTAATTGTATCTTTTTTTATTCGTAAAGAAATTAATGACCAACGCACTCAAATTGGAATTTTAAAATCATTTGGTTATAAAGGTTGACAAATTTCGTTTAATTTTATTGGTTCAATTTTTATTATTACATCTTTAGCGGCTATTTTAGGATTTGGCATTTCATTATTATTTCAAAAGCAATTTTCAGGAGCAATGTTAATTTATAATTTTGGCATTGTAACGATTTATTTTGATATTAAAATTTTATTAATATTTTTTATCTTTTTACCATTGTTATTTACTTTTGTTTGTTGAGGATTAACAACCTTTCTTTTACGAATGCCCGTACTACAATTAATTTATGCTTCCAATAGTAGTAACGGTTATTTAGCAGCACATTTTTTTAAATCATTAGTAGTTAAATTTCCGTTTTCATTTCGTCTTTCAGTAGCTTTTTTTACTAAATCATTTGGAAAATGATTAGTAAGTGGTAGTATTTTGTTATTAGCTTCGTTTATTTTATTTTTACAATATTTAACTGTGGATACAATGAATCATAAAATTGATAGTTTTCATTCCGAATGAAAAGTTGCTGGCAGTAACAGCTATAATGAACAATATCGTAATATTACTGATTATGACCAATTTAATGCTAACAATACAAAACAATCGGCAACGACTGCTTATTTTTACAATCAACAATATGAGTATATTGCTTTACAAGATATAATTGGTTCTCAGACATCTAATATTTATAACCACAATTCAAATAGAGAATTTGCATATTATCTCGTTGATTGACAAGATGAAGAAATAAAACCTGATACTAAAAAAGCAACTATTTATCGTGTTTTTAATACTATTGACAATGAGAAGTTAAAAGAAATTTTCGCTGTCGTTGAAAAAATCGTAAATGAAAATCCTAATATTAGTCTTATTCAAATATTTCAAAAGTTAAATGTTGATAAACAAAACCAACTTATGAAATGATTTAATCGTCTTAAAGCGTTACAAATAAAAATTCCTGAACGATATAAATTTAATGTTAGTAGTGACACAATAGCTATTATTTTAAAAAATCGGAAATTAATTATTGAACTTAGTAAAAAAATACCATCTGAATTTAATTTTAAAGACATTATGAGTTTTTTAAACATTATTGATGATTTTAAAAATACCAATATTAATATTGAAAATATTGATTTAACCCTTAATTATGTAGAATATGATAATACACAAGATTATTTGATGAATCGTTATTATTTCAATGTTCCCACATTAAACGCGATTCAAAAGATTAATTCAGGATTTAATGCCTTTGTTTATGGTGTAAATCAAAAATCTTTTCAAGACATATTAAATATTAAACATAGTGACCAATACATTGATCAACTTTACTTTAATAATCCTAATGATTATAATGCTAAGCGTCGCATATTACCAGTTCTTGTTTCTCGTAGTTATGCTGAATATTATCAGCATCAATATCAAGTCAGTGATATTATTAATAATTTTAATATGTTTTGAATTAAAGATATGAATATTAAAATTGTTGGTATTATTGATAATGCTACCGATGGATGAACTATTGTCACTAATGAAAAACTAATTGCGAAATATTTTGTTTATCGTGAAGCTATTAAGAATGGTGACAATTATGACATTATTGATGTTAATAAAGAGGGTAATGATTTTCAAAATAATAATTTTTATAACTTTATAATGGGGAAAAATGAAGTATTACAACCCTTACGGTCAATGGGACTTTATTATGAAAGAGATAGTATTCCGATTGTCACAATTGATAGTATTAGTACTAACAACAATAAAAACAATTTAGTAAGACCACCATTAATAAAAGAAGAACCTAACATTCCAACATTAGGAATTAAGAATACTGCTAATTTTAATAGCATTCTTATTATTCGTTTAGCAAAAGACGGTATTACTAATCTTTTAAATATCATTAGTAGTGTTTTAGATACAATTCGTTATGTAACCTTAGTAGTAGTAATTATTGTTTTAATTTTATTAGTTTCAATGATTATTGATGATAATGTTTTTATTATTGCGACAATGAAAATTCTCGGTTATCATATTAAGCAAATTGTTAGTTTAATTATTGGTTGGTATTTAATTGCTGTTATTCTTTTCTTTGCTGGTGGTGTGGGGCTTTCATTTTTAACTTGATATATTGTGGGTGCTTATATATTTAAACTCTCAGGAATTATGTATCTAACTCATATTTCATTAATTTCTTTATTATTAACAGTTGGCATTGTATTATTTATTCTTCTCATAACATACTTTATTTCAATTTTTATTATTCAAAGAAAGGATGTTCTCATCTTACAAAAAACATCATAGAAAAAACTAGTTTAAACAAAAAAAGATTAGCAATTTTTATAAAAAGAAAAAATAACCTTGCTATTTTAATTTTAATATTTCATAATACTTTTATGAGAATTGAAAATCATCAGTTTTTTAAAATTATTTAAAAAACTATAGCAGTTCAGGAATGTACTCTGCAATAAAAAAGGAAGTAAAATGACTTAAATTTTAATTAAAATTTAAGTCATTTTTTATCTCTAAATATCTAACAAACAAAAAGAAAGGAAGAGATTATTTAGCAATGCAGAAAGAGAATAAGATATTATTACCAGTTATAAATAAGATTTATAAGGAAGATTATAAAAACTATCGTGAATGTGCTAAAAAAACACTTCTTTTGCGAAAAGAAAATCATCCTTTAATAATAAAATATAATAAGGAATTAACTTATTTCTTTGACTTACCAGAAAATGATTTTTTAGAAAAAAATAATTCATCAGGGTTATTAAATAATAATGAATTGCAAACAATTAATAGTGAGTCTGTTCTTGATGGTATTGAAACTGGTTATCATGCTAAACAATATTTTATTCGTAATTATAATTGTTTTGATTTTGATGATTATGACAGGCATCTAGGAGCAAATGTGTAATATACCACAGACTTATGACAAGTACAAGCGGTTTTTTAAAAAAGAAATGATAAATTATAAAATACTGCAGAAAATTTTTAAAAATGGTTTATAATTAGATTCCAAGGTAAAGAGACTATAGATTAATTTTTGGAGAAAGGTCGTTGATTGCTCGATAAATTTTATTAATTGCCAAATTGTAAAGTTAAGTGCAACTAAATTATTTTTCTAACCAAATATTCGATTGGCGAAAGATAATTTAGTATTTTTTTTTGGTCTTTGGTTTAAAGACAATATAAATTTATGAACTGCATTTTTAGTAGTGTTTGAAAAATTAAATTTTTTAGGAAATTTTTCTCTAATTAAACCATTAGTATTTTCATTAGTACCTCTTTGTCAAGGTGAATATGCATCAGCAAAATAAATTTTCACATTTAAATTTTTTTCAAGTTGTTGTCAATTAGCAAATTCTTTACCCCTATCAAATGTTATAGTCTTAACAAGATTATTTGGAAGAATTGATAAATAATGACTAATATTTTTGTTAATAACTTTAGTAGTTCTATTTTCAACTAATATTGCTAAAGTAAATCTTGATGTTCTTTCAACTAAAGTTATTAAACATGATTTACTTTTACCTCGTGATGATACTACAGTATCATCTTCTCAATGGCCAAGAGTTATGCGATTATTAACATTTCGTTCTTTAATGGATTTACCATTAAATTTACCCCGATTTTCTTGAGATTTTCGTTTCTTACCTTTTCTTCTTAAATTTTTACTAGTAACCTTTTCAAGTAATCCAGAATAAATTCAATTGTAAATTGTTTTAAAACTAATAATTCATTCTTGATGAAAATTTTTAATTCTGCCATAAATTTGTTCAGGCGATCAACCTAATAATAATTTTTGTTGTACATATTTTACTAATTCTCTATTTTTAAATTTATGAAAATAAACATGTAATTGTTTTCTATTTTCTGCTTTATTTTGTGCAATTAATGAAAAATAATGATTATTATCTTTATTTCTATTAACTTCTCGATTAATAGTACTAATACTTCGATTAAGATTTTTAGCTATTTCACTAATTTTTACTTTAAATTTCAATTGATTCTCAATATAAATTCTTTCATCTATGCCAAGATGTTTGTATCCCATATAAAAATTCCTTAAATTTACTTTTTCTAAAATAAACTTAGCATCATGAAATTTTTATATGAAATCTTTTGCAATTTTATTTACTTGCACTTACAAGTATAATTCAGCTTTTTAATTAAAAATGTTAAATTTTATTCTATTCCTAGTCAATCGCCTTCAGTGTTGGTTATAATGACAAAACCATCATTTTCATTATCTAATATTTCAAAATAACCATTTATTTGTTCAAAATGAAGCAGCATTACTTTTACGAGAGTATTGAAATCTTCATTTGTGACACTCCCGCCTCAGCCAGAATGGTCATTTATAATAAATTTATTTTTAATAATTTTAGTAATGGTTGCTTGTGAATTTTTATTTTGTTTAATTTCATTTCATGTGTTTTTGTTAATTTTAATTTTTAATTTATCATGAGCTAGAAATTTATATCATTTTTCAATGTTATCATAAACATTATGATGAATTGAAGCTGGCAATGCAATATCAGATGTTGAATGATGATGAAAAGCAAAATACATTCATGTTCCTGCAATTGCTAATCCTCCAATTACTAAGGATAATCCTAGGGTTTCTGGAGCCAGAGCGGCAGCAGTACCGGTTTCCCCTGCTATAATTCCACCTTCAACCGCTGCTGTTTCAGCAACAGTAATTGTTTCCGCGGCGGCTAAACTTTCTGTTGTACTTGTTGATAAGAGTGGGGTCATTTCCATTGCTTCTGCATTTGTGACACCAGTAGCAGCAGTACTACTAACAGTCATTTTTGTTCCATAAGCTGTTAATGCACCCCCACTTAAAGCTGCTAATCCAGTATTTGTTAATTTTTCTTTAAAAGTTTTTTTATCATTTTCAGATAATGTTTGATAATAACGATTAATTTCATTTAATTTTTTTAATTTTTCTTCTTTTGAAAGAGCGTTGTATTGATTTATTGCCTTGGTAGCTGTTATTTGTGTGTTGATAATATTTTTGTTTATTGGTTTATTTACTACAGGTACATTTTGCTTGATTTTAATTTTATTATTGTTTTTAATTAAGTTAATTTCTAAATTTTCATCATTTTTTAAACTTTTTTCTTCTGTTTTTTTATCTACAAAATGATATTCATCTTTTTGTAATGGGGTTGTTGTTGGTTCTGGTGCGTTGATAATATCACCTTGATTAGCATCATCATCCTCATTATTGTTAGATAAAATAGTATGGTGTTGCGCGTGATCATCAACCGGTAATTTAATTGACTTTGTATCTGATTTTGGGGTTGTTGGTGGTAAATTATCTGGTCTTTTTGTTGTATCAACTACCGGGATATTTCCTTGATTGTCATTAATAGCAATAGGGTGGTTTGTTCGATTTTCTTCTGGTGTTAAAGCAAAATTATAATGATTGTGAATACCAGAGCCTTTTGTAAGTTCAACATAAAATATCGCTATGTTATTATTATTTGAATTTTGATTAACTCGTTGATAAGGAATATCAGCACCTACTCCAATATTAGCATTTAAAAGATTATTCATGGCCAATATTTCGATTTCGCCCCCTCACGCATTAATATTTCTCATTCTATCTAAGTAATTATTAACAACTTCATTTTCACTTATCTGAATTGCACTGCGAAAGCTTTCTGCTTGATTAGCATTGCTTTTGGTTGGATTATCTAAATTTCTTTCAATATAATTTACAACGCGATTACGAAAAACAACTCTTACTAATCTATGTGCGGTTGCATCTTGATATCAATCTTGCAAGAAATTGTTGGTATTTGATAAATCAAATTGATGCAATAAAGTTTGAACATATGATAAATAACTTAATTGTAATTCGCCAAATAATTGCCAAATTGTAAAGTTAAGTGCAACTAAATTATTTTTCTAACCAAATATTCGATTGGCGAAAGATAATTTAGTATTTTTCTTGGTCTTTGGTTTAAAGACAATATAAATTTATGAACTGCATTTTTAGTAGTGTTTGAAAAATTAAATTTTTTAGGAAATTTTTCTCTAATTAAACCATTAGTATTTTCATTAGTACCTCTTTGTCAAGGTGAATATGCATCAGCAAAATAAATTTTCACATTTAAATTTTTTTCAAGTTGTTGTCAATTAGCAAATTCTTTACCCCTATCAAATGTTATAGTCTTAACAAGATTATTTGGAAGAATTGATAAATAATGACTAATATTTTTGTTAATAACTTTAGTAGTTCTATTTTCAACTAATATTGCTAAAGTAAATCTTGATGTTCTTTCAACTAAAGTTATTAAACATGATTTACTTTTACCTCGTGATGATACTACAGTATCACCTTCTCAATGGCCAAGAGTTATGCGATTATTAACATTTCGTTCTTTAATGGATTTACCATTAAATTTACCCCGATTTTCTTGAGATTTTCGTTTCTTACCTTTTCTTCTTAAATTTTTACTAGTAACCTTTTCAAGTAATCCAGAATAAATTCAATTGTAAATTGTTTTAAAACTAATAATTCATTCTTGATGAAAATTTTTAATTCTGCCATAAATTTGTTCAGGCGATCAACCTAATAATAATTTTTGTTGTACATATTTTACTAATTCTCTATTTTTAAATTTATGAAAATAAACATGTAATTGTTTTCTATTTTCTGCTTTATTTTGTGCAATTAATGAAAAATAATGATTATTATCTTTATTTCTATTAACTTCTCGATTAATAGTACTAATACTTCGATTAAGATTTTTAGCTATTTCACTAATTTTTACTTTAAATTTCAATTGATTCTCAATATAAATTCTTTCATCTATGCCAAGATGTTTGTATCCCATATAAAAACTCCTTAAATTTACTTTTTCTAAAATAAACTTAGCATCATGAAATTTTTATATGAAATCTTTTGCAATTTTATTTACTTGCACTTACAAGTATAATTCAGCAATTGGATAAATCGGTTTCTAAATTCTTCATTATTATTTCTAGCTGGCAATAAGTAAGATGTTGCTACCGACCAAAACAAACAACTATTATCCGCTGGTACATCATACAAATTATTTTGATTTGTTGTTTTAGTATTTTGGTTTTGTGTGCCACTAGTTCCAGCTTGTTCACCAACACTCACTCTTTTACTACTGCTACCTTGTGATTGACTTCCGCCAGCATTTGTATTAATGTTGCTATTAGATTTTGAAGATGAGTTTAAAAAACCACGTTTAAATCCTCCAAAATCTGATTCATCTTTTGTAATTGTTTTTTGTGTCTTACTTGGTTTGCTTGCTTTTTTAGCAAGTGTAAATGTAACTATTACGCCACCAGGACAATTTTCATCATTAGAAGTAATAAGTGCAGTTGTTATATTAATATTTGTAATTTTAATTTTTTTTAAAAAATCTAACTTAGGATTTAATTCTCTAACATGTTTTAAAATTGTTTGTTCAGAATTATCTGCTATTTCTCCTAAATTACGATTTATAATAATAAAATCTCATAATTTAATTTCTACTAATTCTTTTACCAATTCATTTTGTTTTTCTTTTGTTAAATTCCTATAATTTTGCATTATTTTTGGAAATTCCTTTAATTCATTGTTTTCCTTAAAATATTTATTTAAATCACTAATAAAGATTTTTTTAATTTTTTCTTCAAATTCTTTTGAATTAATATCTTCTTCAAGTTTTTTAATTATTTCTTCAGAAATTTTTTTGTTTTCTTCTGTTTCTTGTTTTTCTTTATCTAATTTTTCATTTCTTTTTGGTTCTTTTAATTCTTTTAAAGCGTTTTTAGTTTCTTCTAAACTTTTTATAATTTTATTTTTTTGTTGTTCATCTTGAACTTTTTCTAATAATTCATTACATAATTTTATTTTATTTTTTAATATTTTTTCAAATTCTTTTTCAAATTCTTCTGAATTAAAATGTTTTTCCATTTCTGCTTCAAGAAGATTAGGAATAATTTTTTTTAAACTACTGTCAGTGTTAATTTTAGGGTGTTTTAATAATTCTTCAGCAATTTGTGTTTTACCAAAAAATTCTGCAAAAAATAAAGGTGTTAGTTTTATTTTTTCTTTAAGATTGATATCAATATCAGAATGGTTTAACTTATCAAAAACTTCTTTTAAAAAGGGAATTGTATAGTCTTTTTTAACTATAGCATTAACATTAATTTTAGGGTGTTTTAACAATTCGGTAACAATTTCATTTTTATCAAGTATTACTGCTAAATGCAAAGGTGTTATATCATTTATAGCTGTAATATTAACATTAATCTCAGGATTTTTTAATAATTCTTTTACAATTTCTGTTTCACCCAAACGTACCGCATTGTGTAAAACACTCATATGACAAATAGGTTCTGTTTTATTTACATTAATATTTTTATGTTTTAATAGTTCTTTTACAATTTCTGTATGACGAAGAGCAAGTGCTATATTTAAAGGTGAAAAAAAATCATTTGAATTACCATTTATCATTTCTGATTTCGGAATTAAATTAATTAATAATTTAATAATATCTAAGTTTTTTTGATAAACACTTATAACTAAAAGAAAATTTTCCTGATTCTTATTAATACCAATATTATAAATTAATTGATTTTCATTAATATTTATTTGTTTTATATTTATCATATTATATAATTTCCCAAGGAATTTTCTTAGTTCTAATTGTTTTTGTATGTAATTTAAAATTTCAATTTTAATATCGGAAAATTTTTGGTTTTGTGGTTTATCAAATAGATCTCCTACTGCTTTGATTATTTTGTAATTCTCATTTTCTTTTTTAAAAATTTCATTAATTATATCTTGATTATTATAAATAAAATCATACATTTTTTTGATTTTTATTAATTCTTCTCAAATTTCTATTCTAAATTTATTAAACTGTTCTGAATATTTTTTTCAATCACCTCTTAATTGTGATGTATAATCTTTTCAATTTATTATTTTATTTTTGTTAAATATTTTTTCTTGAATATCTTTTAATATATTTTTACTCTCAGATATGATTTTTTTTAATTCGCTGAATTATACTTGTAAGTGCAAGTAAATAAAATTGCAAAAGATTTCATATAAAAATTTCATGATGCTAAGTTTATTTTAGAAAAAGTAAATTTAAGGAGTTTTTATATGGGATACAAACATCTTGGCATAGATGAAAGAATTTATATTGAGAATCAATTGAAATTTAAAGTAAAAATTAGTGAAATAGCTAAAAATCTTAATCGAAGTATTAGTACTATTAATCGAGAAGTTAATAGAGCTGAATTATACTTGTAAGTGCAAGTAAATAAAATTGCAAAAGATTTCATATAAAAATTTCATGATGCTAAGTTTATTTTAGAAAAAGTAAATTTAAGGAGTTTTTATATAGGATACAAACATCTTGGCATAGATGAAAGAATTTATATTGAGAATCAATTGAAATTTAAAGTAAAAATTAGTGAAATAGCTAAAAATCTTAATCGAAGTATTAGTACTATTAATCGAGAAGTTAATAGAAATAAAGATAATAATCATTATTTTTCATTAATTGCACAAAATAAAGCAGAAAATAGAAAACAATTACATGTTTATTTTCATAAATTTAAAAATAGAGAATTAGTAAAATATGTACAACAAAAATTATTATTAGGTTGATCGCCTGAACAAATTTATGGCAGAATTAAAAATTTTCATCAAGAATGAATTATTAGTTTTAAAACAATTTACAATTGAATTTATTCTGGATTACTTGAAAAGGTTACTAGTAAAAATTTAAGAAGAAAAGGTAAGAAACGAAAATCTCAAGAAAATCGGGGTAAATTTAATGGTAAATCCATTAAAGAACGAAATGTTAATAATCGCATAACTCTTGGCCATTGAGAAGGTGATACTGTAGTATCATCACGAGGTAAAAGTAAATCATGTTTAATAACTTTAGTTGAAAGAACATCAAGATTTACTTTAGCAATATTAGTTGAAAATAGAACTACTAAAGTTATTAACAAAAATATTAGTCATTATTTATCAATTCTTCCAAATAGTCTTGTTAAGACTATAACATTTGATAGGGGTAAAGAATTTGCTAATTGACAACAACTTGAAAAAAATTTAAATGTGAAAATTTATTTTGCTGATGCATATTCACCTTGACAAAGAGGTACTAATGAAAATACTAATGGTTTAATTAGAGAAAAATTTCCTAAAAAATTTAATTTTTCAAACACTACTAAAAATGCAGTTCATAAATTTATATTGTCTTTAAACCAAAGACCAAGAAAAATACTAAATTATCTTTCGCCAATCGAATATTTGGTTAGAAAAATAATTTAGTTGCACTTAACTTTACAATTTGGCATTCATTAATATTTTTAATATTTGCAAAAATTTCTAAAGTCTTTTCATCACATTGAAACCTCATGGCTTCACTTGTAATAAAAATCATTCTTACTAAATCATCTTTTATTGTTTGATTTTCTTGTTTATTATTATCATAATCTGCTAAATTTGAAATTGCATCTTTTAAAGTCTCGTTAGAAATATTAATATTTTTTCCTTTATCTGGTTTTCCATTTTCTTTTATTACAACATTTAAACCATCACTTGTGTATGCTCCTGTATAATTTAAATTAATCTTTTGACAATTATATTTTTTAATTACTGATTTATTTAAAGTTTTAATTTTTTCTTCATCATCTTTTAAATTTTCACCTTGTAAATTACTGAGTTTTTTATTTAAAGAATTTAATTCATTATTATAATTTAATTTTTTAATATTTTTCTCTTTTTCTTTAAGAGGAATTAATTTATTTTTTTCTTGCAAATATTCTTTCACTTTTTCTTCATTAAATAAAAGTTTGTTTTCTTTTATAGTTTAGAAGAACCTACTGTTATTGCAGGAATATTTTTTCTAAAAGTTCATCATCAAAATAAAAATAATGATTTTGATTGTTGACAAACTCTAGTAAATAAAGATTATTTAAATTAATTACTAATTTTATACTTTTATTATTACTATTTTTTAATGTTAATATTAATATTTTTTCTTTGTTATTTTGTCATTCTTTAATTCAATTAGCCATTTTGGGCTCTAATTCTTCTAATTTAGAAATAATTGTTTTATTATTAAGTTCTTTGCTTATAAGTCCGCCCATATTAATACTTCTTAATGGATCAAGATATTTTTCATCAATAAGTTCTTGCAACATTTTTTGAATATTTTCAGAATAATTTTCATCTAAATTAATTTCTTTTTCAATAATATCAGTTTGACTATCTGTATTTTTTGAAGATTGGAATTGTTGTTCATTTTGTATTTTTGGAGTAGTTAAAATATCTTCATTGTTTTGTCTTTTTTTAATATTATGTTTTCGATTAGGAGCGGCCGCAATTACTGTTAGCATGGCACTACTAGCAATAGTAATTGTTCCTAGTAATTCTAAAAGTTTTTTCATATAAATCAAATCCTTTTCGTGAATTTTTACTAATTAATAAAATTTATTAAATAATCAACATGCTTTTTCCAAATCTTAGTCTGGAATCTATTCACTTTGCAGTTTCATTATATACCGTCAAACAAAAAAATTCTACTTTTACTATAATAGGCTTCTTACAATACTATGATAGTAACTGAAAATTGTATTATTGAAGCAAATAAATTAAACTTTATTAAAATTACTACCAAGAAAGGTGATTTTTTATGTTAAAAATTAATAATAATTTAAAAACGATAGAAAACAAGCATTGATTAAGTTTATTTACAACGCATAAAAATATGTACACTAACAAATGTGAACAATTAGCTAACGAATATGAAAAATTAGATGAATACTTATATAAATATCATTATTGTTTAAAACAAGGTTATAAAGTAGTTCATTTTGCAACAAGAACAATTATTACAATTTTTGGTGAAGTTATTTTTAAACGACGCCGATATAAATATTGAAATCAAAAATCAGGTAAATTTGAATATGTATGTTTATTAGATAAAGAAATTGGTTTATTGCCCAAACAACGCATTTATTTTGATGTCCAATTTAAAGTTTTAAGTCTTTTTTGGGTGATGGTAAACGGTATCGCGATGTTTTAGATGCTCTAAATCATTGTTATATTTCAAAAGCTAGTATTTCAAATATTTTAAATAAATACGATATTGCTGAATATTTTCAACTAACAGAACAAGAAACTAAAACTAGAATTGATGTTAAAAATAATGATTTATATATTCAACTAGATGAGACATTTTTAGCGACATTAGATAATAAAGTTAAACAAGACCAAAGAATTCGTTTAGCTACTTTTCATACCGGACATAAAGAAAAAAATTACAAAAATGCTCGTAGAGAATTAGAAAACAAACGAGGTCATTTTCTAATGTTAAAAATTGGTAAACGAATAAATACAATTGATTATCGTGATTTATTAATTAGAGAAATTGCCAATAGTTTTGGTAATGTTAGATATATTTTAGATGGTTATCACACTATTAAAAAATTAAAACAAGCGGCATTTAATATTATTTTTGAAAATCGCAAAGTAACACTAAATAGTTGAATTGAATTATATAAAAATGGAAATCATCAAGAATTGATAAAAAACATTCGTAATGTCGCTAAAAATGAATTAAATAAAGATATTAAAACAAATTTAAGGAGGGCGAGTAATTATTTCAGTAATAATAAGCACGGCATTCATAATCAAAATTTAGAATGAAATATCGGTTGTAGCATCGAGAGTGATGTATCACATTTAGTAAAACAACAATTAGGATATGGAGCAAAAATATATAATCATAAGAATTTAAATAACTTATTACATTTAAGAATGGCAAATTTAAACAAATTAAATGTATTACATTATATTAATGAAAATATTAATTCAGAAATAGAAATCAGAAAAGAAATATATAAAAATTCATTATGAAATAAATATAATAATAAAAATGATGATAGTTGAATTAATTATAAAGGTAATGCTGTAACAAATAAATATAATAGATTTAAGTAAGTAAAAATATAAAATTAATATATATTAGTGAAAATTTAATAATATTAATAATTTTTATTGTGTAAAAATTCAATAATATGATAAAATAGTAATGAATAAAAATGACAATAATAAGGAAAGACAGGGTTAGTTTAGTAATTAAATAATATAATTAGCTGATTGTTTTACTTCTTCAAAGCAATACCTAAGAAAACTAAACGCGACCCATTTTAAGTTTTATATTGATTATTTTCAAAAAATTGGGTATAATTTTCTAGCGTTTGATTTACGATATCATCATAATGAAATCGCTAATAAAAAAGTAACATTAGGAAGTAATATTAAAGATTTAGTAACAATTATTAATTTATTTAATAGCAAATATCCTCATCAACAAATTTATTTGCTTGGACAGGGATTAGGTGCTAATATTATATCTTGTCTTAGTAATAAAGTATCGGTTACTGGGATAATATTATTGAATATAATTAGTAATCCTAATTATCTTGATAGTGATTTGAAAACAAAATTTATTTCGTTGTATGGTTTTTGATTTGATCGTAATGTTAAATTACCAGTTGTTTTGGTGGAAAAATTAATTAGTAAGAATAAAACTTATCAGTTACAAATTAAGAAATATTTTGAAAATAAGCCGTTTTTATTATGATATCGGTTACAAATGAACTCTTTAATTAATAAATCGTATTGAAAACTTAAAAATTCAAATAAAAAAGTTTTATTATTACAAAGTAATAATCATCCGTTTAGTAATCAAAAAAAAATTAAAAAGTTAATGGGGGCTCATTTACTATATTTCATTGATGATGCGCATGATTTACTATGAAGTAAAAACTATGAGCAATATTGTAAAATGATTCATCAATGAATTGAGAATAGTAGTTAATGTTTAAGGAGAAAAGTATGAAAAGAGAATATTATAATTTTGAAAATATTCGGTTATTACCTAAAAAATGTATTGTTGAATCAAGGAAAGACTGTGATGCCAGTGTGCAGTTAGGTAACTTTAAATTTAAGTTACCAATTGTTCCTGCTAATATGACAACAGTTATTAGTGAAACAATGGCATTATTTTTAGCTAAAAATAATTATTTTTACATTATGCATCGTTTTGAGTTTGATAATGTGGCTTTTGTTGCTAAAATGAAAGCCCAAAATCTTTATAGTTCGATTAGTTTGGGAATTAAATTAGAGGATTATAATGTCATTGATGAATTGAAAGCAAAAAATTTAATTCCTGATTTTATTACTATTGATATTGCTCATGGACATTCGCAATATATGGAAAAGATGCTTAAATACATTAAAATTCATTTACCACAAACATTTGTTATTGCGGGAAATATTGCTACGGTTGAAGCAGCACAAGATTTAGTTTCTTGAGGAGCTGATTGTGTTAAAGTTGGTATTGGTCCGGGAAAAGTTTGTACGACAAAGTTAAAGACTGGTTTTGGCACCGCTGGATGACAACCCAAAGCTTGTTTAGACATTTTTAATACGATTAAACAACCAATTATTTTAGATGGTGGTTTACGCGAACATGGTGATATTGCTAAAGCGATTAGATTTGGGGCAACAATTTGTATGGTGGGAGCGATATTAGCAGGATTGGAAGAATCACCAGGGAAAACTGTCCAAGTTGATGGTCAATTTTTGAAAGAATATTATGGTTCAGCTAGTGCCTTTAATAAAAAAAATACTGATAATATTGAAGGCAAGAGAATTTTTGTTCCGATTGAAGGAAATATTGCTTCAAAGTTAAGAGAAATTAATCAGGATTTACAATCAGCAATTTCATATTCGGGAGGCAATAAACTTTTTGATTTAAGAACCGTTGATTATGTTTTATTAGTTAGTGAATAAAAAAATGTCATTTTTAAGCCAAATTGTAAAGTTAAGTGCAACTAAATTATTTTTCTAACCAAATATTCGATTGGCGAAAGATAATTTAGTATTTTTCTTGGTCTTTGGTTTAAAGACAATATAAATTTATGAACTGCATTTTTAGTAGTGTTTGAAAAATTAAATTTTTTAGGAAATTTTTCTCTAATTAAACCATTAGTATTTTCATTAGTACCTCTTTGTCAAGGTGAATATGCATCAGCAAAATAAATTTTCACATTTAAATTTTTTTCAAGTTGTTGTCAATTAGCAAATTCTTTACCCCTATCAAATGTTATAGTCTTAACAAGATTATTTGGAAGAATTGATAAATAATGACTAATATTTTTGTTAATAACTTTAGTAGTTCTATTTTCAACTAATATTGCTAAAGTAAATCTTGATGTTCTTTCAACTAAAGTTATTAAACATGATTTACTTTTACCTCGTGATGATACTACAGTATCACCTTCTCAATGGCCAAGAGTTATGCGATTATTAACATTTCGTTCTTTAATGGATTTACCATTAAATTTACCCCGATTTTCTTGAGATTTTGGTTTCTTACCTTTTCTTCTTAAATTTTTACTAGTAACCTTTTCAAGTAATCCAGAATAAATTCAATTGTAAATTGTTTTAAAACTAATAATTCATTCTTGATGAAAATTTTTAATTCTGCCATAAATTTGTTCAGGCGATCAACCTAATAATAATTTTTGTTGTACATATTTTACTAATTCTCTATTTTTAAATTTATGAAAATAAACATGTAATTGTTTTCTATTTTCTGCTTTATTTTGTGCAATTAATGAAAAATAATGATTATTATCTTTATTTCTATTAACTTCTCGATTAATAGTACTAATACTTCGATTAAGATTTTTAGCTATTTCACTAATTTTTACTTTAAATTTCAATTGATTCTCAATATAAATTCTTTCATCTATGCCAAGATGTTTGTATCCCATATAAAAACTCCTTAAATTTACTTTTTCTAAAATAAACTTAGCATCATGAAATTTTTATATGAAATCTTTTGCAATTTTATTTACTTGCACTTACAAGTATAATTCAGCTTAAATAAATGACATTTTTTCTTTTAAATTAAAGATGTTTTACTAAATCTTATGTTAAGATAAATTTATAAGTTTATATTTGAGAGGAGTAAGAAAATGACAAAACTAAAAAATTCATCTTTTGTGAGAGTTTTTCATAGTTTTGGCAGTAAAAAAATATGAGCTATTGCTATTTTAGCAATGGCAGATGTATTATCAATGACATTGCCTTTTTATTTAAAAAATGTTTTTTCTAATATTCATACTGAGTTTGGTATTAGTGAAGAAAAATTTACTAGTGCTCTTGCAATATATGGGTATGTTTTATTACCATCATATTTATTTGGTGGTTATCTTGCTGATAAAGTTAGTTTAAAGTTATTAATTGTTAGTGGTTTAGCAATAATTGGTGGCGTTGGTTTTTGATATGGAGCAATTCCATTTATGCAAGGTACCGAAGAAGCAATTTTTAGTCAGTTAGTAGCGATATTTGTTATTTGAGGATTAGCAACAGGATTTATTTTTTGGTCAGCATTATGAAAGTTATTGTCACAACAAGCAACCGACAAGCAACAAGGAACAGTTAATGGTTTATTAGGCAGTATTAATGGTTTGTTTGGTGCTTTAATTGTTGGTTTTTCTTATGCGATTTATTTTATTTTAAAAGCAACAAGTTTAGATAATTGAGCATTTCCAGCTTTATGTTGAGTTTTATCAGCAACAGCTTTAATTGTTTGTGTTTTAACAATGTTATTTGTTGAAGAAAAGCAAAAAACGAAAGCTTTTGCTTTTAAGTGAGATGAATTACGACTGATTATTGGTAATATTAAGGTGTGGTTAGTAACACTATTAATTTTAGGTGTTTATATGTTTCAATCAGGTTTAAGCGTTTTTATTAATTACTTAGAAAATAGTTTAAAAGTTGCTAGTGTAGTAACATTTATTTTAGGAATTGTTAGAACTTATCTCTCACGGTTTGCTGTATCTTCATTTGCAGGAAATATTGCTGATCGCTGAGGGAAGTATATTCTCTTTATTACTTTGGGACTAGTAATAAATAGTTGTTTAATTTTGATTGCTATTATTACACCTGGGTTTGGAACAACAATTAATAATTTTGGAGCTGCTGGAAAAATTACAATTCAAATTATTGTTTCGGCGATGTTTATTCTTTTAGGAATAACTTGTTGATGTTTAGTAACTAATCGTTGAGCAGTAATTAATGAATTAAATATTCCAGAAAAGAATTATGGTTTAATGGTAGCATTTATTTCTTTAATTTCTTTTTCTCCTGATGCTTGATTTTGACATATTGCTTCTGTTGTTTATAAGCGTTATGAAATCGTTGAGATTGTTAATGGTAAAGAAGAAAAATTTTCTAGTCAAACGGGATATCAAATTGTCTTAACAATGATTCTTGTTGTTTCATTATTAGCAGTATTAGCGGGATGCATATTATTATTTTTAAAAAGAAAAGATAATAAGCGCTTAAAAATATCAGCTAGTTAATGAAATCAATATTAAATTAATATTAAGTCGCTTTTAAATTTAAAAGCGACTTTTTGTTGCAAATAAACGAAAGTTATTTCATAATGAGTAAAAGTTAAATATTAGATTTTATTTGTATTATATTTTAATTAAGAGAACATTTGAAAGGAAGGTTATTAAAATGCTAAAGGCATTATTAGTATTTTTAATATCAGGATTTGCTTTTTCTAGTTTAGAAAATAAAACACGATTTTAAATTTAATATTTTTAATTAGTGCTGAAATGAAAGACCTATGATAATTGAAACCATTTATTTTTAGCAATTGGAGGCTATGATGGCATATTAGCCAAAGAAATTGATAAACTTGTTAATCAATAAAAAAGGAAAATAAATTGTGAAGTTAAGTTTTTGAAAGAAGCAAGATCAACTAGATATCAATTTTAATAATGATTTTGCCATTGAAGTTAATAATTTATCTAAGAAAATAAAAGGTAAAGTTATTTTGGATAATTTAAGTTTTAATATTAGCTGAATTATACTTGTAAGTGCAAGTAAATAAAATTGCAAAAGATTTCATATAAAAATTTCATGATGCTAAGTTTATTTTAGAAAAAGTAAATTTAAGGAGTTTTTATATGGGATACAAACATCTTGGCATAGATGAAAGAATTTATATTGAGAATCAATTGAAATTTAAAGTAAAAATTAGTGAAATAGCTAAAAATCTTAATCGAAGTATTAGTACTATTAATCGAGAAGTTAATAGAAATAAAGATAATAATCATTATTTTTCATTAATTGCACAAAATAAAGCAGAAAATAGAAAACAATTACATGTTTATTTTCATAAATTTAAAAATAGAGAATTAGTAAAATATGTACAACAAAAATTATTATTAGGTTGATCGCCTGAACAAATTTATGGCAGAATTAAAAATTTTCATCAAGAATGAATTATTAGTTTTAAAACAATTTACAATTGAATTTATTCTGGATTACTTGAAAAGGTTACTAGTAAAAATTTAAGAAGAAAAGGTAAGAAACGAAAATCTCAAGAAAATCGGGGTAAATTTAATGGTAAATCCATTAAAGAACGAAATGTTAATAATCGCATAACTCTTGGCCATTGAGAAGGTGATACTGTAGTATCATCACGAGGTAAAAGTAAATCATGTTTAATAACTTTAGTTGAAAGAACATCAAGATTTACTTTAGCAATATTAGTTGAAAATAGAACTACTAAAGTTATTAACAAAAATATTAGTCATTATTTATCAATTCTTCCAAATAATCTTGTTAAGACTATAACATTTGATAGGGGTAAAGAATTTGCTAATTGACAACAACTTGAAAAAAATTTAAATGTGAAAATTTATTTTGCTGATGCATATTCACCTTGACAAAGAGGTACTAATGAAAATACTAATGGTTTAATTAGAGAAAAATTTCCTAAAAAATTTAATTTTTCAAACACTACTAAAAATGCAGTTCATAAATTTATATTGTCTTTAAACCAAAGACCAAGAAAAATACTAAATTATCTTTCGCCAATCGAATATTTGGTTAGAAAAATAATTTAGTTGCACTTAACTTTACAATTTGGCATATATGTATGATTTTTGTTGTAAAAAATTATTTTAATGTTGTTTTTATAAGCATTTTACTTAGTTTTTATAACCTTTTATTAAGAATATGTTTGTTAATATTAAATATTTTGTTTTATTAATTATTTTTCAAGTAAAAAGGTAATAAATTTTTAGTTGCTTTTCTTTCAAAATTATTCAAATCTTTACCCACCTAACAAAACTTTATGCGCCCTAAAAAACTGCTTGTGTTTGTCATAAGTCTGTGGTATATTACAATTAGTACCAATATTGCCAGATAATATGATTAATAAATTAAATGATATAACAATACAATAAATTTTCACATTAAAATAATATTATTTAAAATTCTAAAAATATGATAATATTAGTATATAAAGATATAGTAAAGGTAATAAAAAAATGAATAAAAACTTATTAAAATTAAACAATATTGTTTTTAATCTTGATGTTAATAGTCAAGATGATGTTTTTAATGAAATTGCTCGTTTAGCTGCTAAAAATAATATTATTAACAGTCAAGATAATACTATTTTAATTACAGCACTAAAAGCAAGAGAAGCTTTAACATCAACAGGAATGGGTGCCGGTTTAGCAATTCCGCATGCCCAAGATGATGTCATTAAAAAACCAGCAGTAATGTTTTTGCGTTTTAAACAAAAAATGGATTGAAAAGCAATTGATGATCAACCTGTACAAATGGCAATTGTTTTACTTGTTCCTAAAATTCAAGCTAGTGATTTACACTTAAATATTTTAAGTTCCATTGCTCAAAGATTATTAGATGAAAAAGTTAAAGAAATTTTAACAAATAGTCTTAGTAAAGAAGAAATTATTAATGCTTTGTTTTGCGAAGAAGCTAACGAACCAAAGATAGTATCAAAACCAACAAATATTTTAGCCATTACTGCTTGTCCAGTTGGTGTTGCTCATACTTATATTGCTGCTGACAAGTTAAAACAAGCAGCAAAGAAGTTAGATTATGGCATTAATGTGGAAACTCATGGAGCAGCGGGAGTTAAAAATTCATTTACTAATGAAGATATTGCTAATGCTGATGCAGTTTTAATTGCATCTGATATTGGCGTTGATTTAAGTCGTTTTGCTAATAAAAAAATTTTACAAGTTAAAGTAAGTCAAGCAATTAAAAATCCTGAACAATTATTAATTGATGCTTTAAATAGTAATAAAGTATTGTCTGCAATTAATTTTAGTACTAAAAATAAACAAAATAATAGTTCTATTTTAAAACACTTTATGACCGGTGTTAGTTATATGGTACCTTTTGTTATTTTGGGAGGGATTTTAATTGCACTATCTATTAGCTTAGCAAAAATTATTACAGGAAACAATAATGCTACCCCTAATGATATTGAATTTTTAAAATATTTAAATATTATTGGAGCTAGTGCCATGTATTTAATGATTCCTATTTTAGGTGGTTTTATTGCTTATTCAATTGCGGGTAGGGCTGCTTTAGTGCCAGCAATGGTAGCATCATTAATAGGAAACGAGGGAAATAATTTTTTTAAGTTTTTTAAAGTAAATATTATTGACTCAGTTACAAATAAACCAATTGATATGGTACCAATGGGTTTTGTTGGTGCATTAATCGCTGGATTAGTAGCAGGATATTTAGTAAAATGAATTAATTCGTGAAAAGTACCACAATCACTATCAGCAGCCATTCCAATTTTTGTTATTCCCATTTTGGTTGGAGGATTGTTATCTTTAACATTTATTTTTGTTATTGGTGCCCCAATTTCTTATGTTATGACTTGAGTGCAATATGGTTTATCCTGAGTTTATGGTAATCAAAATATTGGCTTAGGAATTGCCTTTGCAATGGGGTTATTAATTGGAGCAATGGCAGGATTTGACATTGGTGGTCCAATTAATAAAGTTGCTTTCTTTACTGCTAGTACATTAGTTACAATGAAAATTTATCAACCAATGGGAACAATAGCAGCCGCTATTCCCGTAGCACCGCTTGGAATGGGTTTAAGTACAATAATTTTTCATAAATATTTTGATGCTGAAAGTCGACAAGCAGGAATTGCCTCATTAATTATGGGAACAATTGGTATATCTGAAGGTGCAATTCCTTTTGCAATTAGGGACCCTAAAAGAGCTATTATTGCTAATGTTATTGGCTCATCAATTGCTGGTGGATTAGCGGGAATTTTTTCAATTCAAAATTATGCCCAACATGGAGGACCAATTATGGCATTCCTTGGCGCCGTTCCATATGGGTCACAAACAGCAATTTTCTTAATTATCATTGCTGTTGGAACCTTAATAACTTGCTTTTCATATGGACTATTACTAATGATAAAAAATAATGAATTAAATTTAAAAAAATATAATTTTATGAAATATACTACTTGATTTAAAAGAGGGAAATAATTAATGTCACAAATTTTAAAATTAAAACCGCAATTTCTTAAAAAAATATGAGGCTCTCATCGCCTTCAAAATTGAGGATATGATATTAATAATGAAACAAATATGGGAGAAGCTTGAGTAATTAGTGCTTTAGATTCAAATCCTACTGCTATTATAAACGGTTCATTTCAAGGACTAACATTAAAAGAGTTTTATGAAAGAAATAAAAATTTATTTAATTTAACTTATAATGAATTTCCATTATTAAGTAAGATTATTACTAGTGATGATTATTTAAGTGTTCAAGTTCATCCCAATGATGAATATGCTAAAACTCATCATCAAAGTCTAGGAAAAGCAGAGTGTTGATATATTCTTGATTGTCCCAAAGATGCTAAAATTATTTATGGTCATAACGCTAATGATAATCAACAATTAACAACAATGATTAATGAAAAGCAATGAAAGCATTTTTTAAAAGAAGTTGCCATCGTTCCCGGAGATTTTTTATATGTTCCGCCTGGTAAAGTTCATGCGATAACCCCCGAAGTTACAATTTTTGAATTACAACAATCTTCTGACATTACTTATCGTCTTTATGATTTTGATCGTAAAGATGATGAAGGAAATTTACGATCATTACATTTAAAAGATAGTTTAGCAACAATTACTGTTCCTGATACTAACTTAGATGTTATTCATCGTGAAAATGGATTATTAGTTAATAATGAATATTTTTCATTACATTTAATTAATAATTCATTGCCAACAACTTACGATTTTAATGAAACTAAGTGATTACAATTAACAGTTGTTAGTGGAGCAGGAACAATTAATGATGAACCTTTTAAAATGGATGAATCAGCAATCATTTTAGATGATAAAATAATGCAATTAACAATTACGGGAACAATAAAATTACTAGTTAGTTATTGTAAATAAAATTTTAAAAAATAATCAATCACTTGATTATTTTTTTATTATTCTTTGATATCATAATAATTAAGGAGAGTGCTTAATTGTGAAATTTTCAATATTATTTAGTATTATAGGAACTTTATTAGGAAGTAATAGTGTTGTAGCTACAATAATAAATAGTAAAAATGATTATTTATTATTTTCTAATAACGATACTAATATTAATTCTTGATATAAAAATGTTAAAACATTAATAAACGAACAATTAGAAGTTGCTCAAGACCCTAATTTAACAAATGAATACCGGTTAAATGAATTTATTCGTTTGCAAAATGAAATTGATATTTTAGTTACAAAAATTAAAAACTTACAAATTCAAATTTTTCAAGATTTATCAATTAATAAGGTAAATAAACTAAAATACTTAAATGATTGAAAAACTAAATTAAAAACAATAATGACATAGGTGAAGAAACATAATCGGTTAATAATATCTAATTTATTAATTTTAGGAAACTATGAACGCGAGCAAATATTAATCATCATTAGTAATATGATAATGAATCTTGATAAATATATTATGACTTTAAATGATGAAGAAGAAATAAATGAAGAAGAAGATTTTAATGACCTTATTATTAAAGTAAAAAAATTTTTTGAAATTGAATATGATTGAAATTTTACGGCTAATCATATCCAAGCAAATGTTATTAATAAAATAAATCAAGAACTTAAAAATTATTTAGGTAATGATAGTAAAGTTGTGCAAGTTAAATTATGAAATTATTTTGATGAAAATAAAAATTTAAACTCAGGAACTCAAAAGATTTATTTAATGGTATTTTTAATATAAACCATTAAATAATCCCATCATTGTATTTACTGATTGTTCATCAGTAATATTATGTTCATTACTTTGCTTAATATTATTACCAAAACCGTTACTATTAAAAAAATTAAAATTATTCCTATTGTTTTAAAAATATTCATAATCTAAACCTCATATACTCGAATATCTGCTAATATTTCCATAAATGTATCATTAATTAATTCTCAATAATAATTTTTTTGGATATCGGGTGTTAAAAATCAATATGTAAAAGCTTCAGCAAAATACTCATTTTCAAAAAAATATGGTGATGAATTAGCAGTTTTTCCAAAACCTCAACCATATTGACTAGGTAATGCTGTAAATAAAGCTAATTTTCTTTGCAATGCTGTTATTGAAGTAATTATTCCATCAAATGGAATAATTTTATATGCCAAATTGTAAAGTTAAGTGCAACTAAATTATTTTTCTAACCAAATATTCGATTGGCGAAAGATAATTTAGTATTTTTCTTGGTCTTTGGTTTAAAGACAATATAAATTTATGAACTGCATTTTTAGTAGTGTTTGAAAAATTAAATTTTTTAGGAAATTTTTCTCTAATTAAACCATTAGTATTTTCATTAGTACCTCTTTGTCAAGGTGAATATGCATCAGCAAAATAAATTTTCACATTTAAATTTTTTTCAAGTTGTTGTCAATTAGCAAATTCTTTACCCCTATCAAATGTTATTGTCTTAACAAGATTATTTGGAAGAATTGATAAATAATGACTAATATTTTTGTTAATAACTTTAGTAGTTCTATTTTCAACTAATATTGCTAAAGTAAATCTTGATGTTCTTTCAACTAAAGTTATTAAACATGATTTACTTTTACCTCGTGATGATACTACAGTATCACCTTCTCAATGGCCAAGAGTTATGCGATTATTAACATTTCGTTCTTTAATGGATTTACCATTAAATTTACCCCGATTTTCTTGAGATTTTCGTTTCTTACCTTTTCTTCTTAAATTTTTACTAGTAACCTTTTCAAGTAATCCAGAATAAATTCAATTGTAAATTGTTTTAAAACTAATAATTCATTCTTGATGAAAATTTTTAATTCTGCCATAAATTTGTTCAGGCGATCAACCTAATAATAATTTTTGTTGTACATATTTTACTAATTCTCTATTTTTAAATTTATGAAAATAAACATGTAATTGTTTTCTATTTTCTGCTTTATTTTGTGCAATTAATGAAAAATAATGATTATTATCTTTATTTCTATTAACTTCTCGATTAATAGTACTAATACTTCGATTAAGATTTTTAGCTATTTCACTAATTTTTACTTTAAATTTCAATTGATTCTCAATATAAATTCTTTCATCTATGCCAAGATGTTTGTATCCCATATAAAAACTCCTTAAATTTACTTTTTCTAAAATAAACTTAGCATCATGAAATTTTTATATGAAATCTTTTGCAATTTTATTTACTTGCACTTACAAGTATAATTCAGCACTTGCACTTACAAGTATAATTCAGCAATAATTGAGAAAATGTTGATTGGCAAACAAGAAATTCACAAATTATTTTTGTTAGTGAAAATCTTAGTAATATTTTAGGAATTGCTAGAATGCCAATAGAATTATCGATTCAAGAGCAAAGTAATTTTATTATATCAAGATTATGAGAAAAATGCTAATAATGATGTTGACGGCGGATATATTCCCCTGCATCTCGCTATTTTAGAAGGTAATATCCCGCTAACACAGTTATTGTTACAATGTGATAGTAGTAATGTTAATTTTCAGACACCCAATAATGAAACATCGCTTCATCTAGCTACGCGTACTAATAATATTAGATTAAATGAATTATTACTTGCCAATGGTGCCAATGTTGATGTTCAAGATAATGGCAATCTGACAGCCCTTTATAATGCTGTTGATAATAATAATTTAGTATTAGCTAGTTTATTAGTAGAAGCTGGTGCTGACCCAAATTTACCTGATGAAGAATCTGAAGAGGATCTGCCACTTCATCTTGCTGTCCATCACGATAATCTTTTATTAGTACAACTTTTACTAGAAAATGGTGCAAATCCTAATTTACAAAATGAAAATAGTGAAACCCCGCTTCATCTTGCAATGCGGAGCATTAATGTTTTGCCATTAGCTCGGTGCTTATTAGCATATGCTGCTGATATTAATGCCCAAAATGATAGTGAAGAGACAGCCCTTAATATTGCTGTGCGTTGTGCTAATTATGATGCGGTCCATTTATTAGTAACCAATGGTGCTGATGTGACAATACTAGATTCTGAAAATCAATCACCAATTTATTTAGCTTTACTTGATGATGATTTAAAAATGATTAAGTTATTTATTGAGTATGATGCTGATGTTAATTGTTGTACTTCTAGTGGTGATACGCCTCTACATTTAGCGTTAAATGAAAATGACTTTGAATTAGCACAATTATTTATTGAAAGGGGTGCTAATCCAGATATTCTCTATTTAATGATAATAATACCCCGTTACATATCGCAAGTCGCAATTTTGCCGGATTAACATTTATGCAAATGTTAATTCAACAAGGTGTTAATGTAAATACTACTAATATGGTGGGTAGTATGCCAATTCATGAAGCGACATTTGTAAATAATATTTCAGTAATGCAATTATTAATTAGTGAAGGAGCTAGTGTCAATGTTATTAATAATATTGGAGCGCCATTGCATATTACAATAATTACTGGTGCGATTACAACAGCAACTTTTTTATTAAGAAATCGGGCTGATGTCAATATTAGAAATAATAATCTTGATACGCCATTACACTTAGCAGCTATGGGGAAAGATTTTAAAATGGTGAAGCTATTACTAGAAAATGGTGCTAATGTTAATGTGCAAGATTATTGTGGTCTTACGCCCTTACACTGAGCAGTTTATAATAGTGATGTCATAACAACTACTATTCTCTTAGAAGCAAACGCTAATATTAATATTAGAGGATTAAATGGGGCCACACCATTTGAACTTGGAGAATATTTTAATAATTTTGAAATAAGAAATTTGATGTGAGAACAAGTTAATAAGAATATTAAGAAAAGTGATGCTAATATTTGTTTAGTGGAAAAAAATATTCAGCAACAACAAGAAGGTTTATTTAATGATAAAAAATGTCACAAGCAAAAAATAGAAGTGGCAACAAATAATAGAAATTCTAAGAAATTTAAAGTTAATGAAATTTCACAAAAAGATTTAGACGAAGCAGGAACATCATCAGGAATTACAATGAATACTAATACTAAAATAAATATCCAGCCAGAACCGAGTTGTCCTTTACCAAATTTATCAGAATATACTTTTATAGATGAAGAAATGTCAGAACAAAACCAAAACAAAAAAAAGAATGATGATTTAATCAAGCAGATGCTAGAAGATAGAGAAAGAAAGAATAGAAAAAGAAAGAGCAGAGAAAGAGAAGATCTTTTATAACTTTAAATAGTAAAAAGACTTAGAGGATTATCACTCTAAGTCTTTTTACTTATCTTTAATTATACTTAATTTATTATTAAATAATACGGTTATATCATTCAACAATTAAAGATTCATTAATTTCCGAATTTAATTCATTTCTTTCAGGATAACGAATGTAAGTTCCAACAATATTTTTGCGATCAAAGCTAACAAATTCCAATGTTCCAGCATTTAATTCAATTGCTTCTAACAGTTTTGGATTGTTCTTATAATTTTCTTTAATTGTAATCTTATCATTAGGTGATACATGATAAGAAGGGATATTAACTTTCTTATTATTTACTAATATATGACTGTGATTAACTAATTGGCGAGCTGCACTTCTTGTTCTTGCTAAACCTAAACGATAAACAATGTTATCTAAACGAGATTCTAATAAAATTAAAAAGTTAGTTCCTGTAACACCACTCATTTTTTTGGCTTTTAAAAATGTATTTCGAAATTGTTTTTCATTTAAACCATACATATATCTTACTTTTTGTTTTTCTTGTTGTTGTAAACCATAGTTAGATAATTTTCTTCTTCTTGCTCCGTGTTGTCCTGGAGCAGTTGTACGCTTTTTTCCTTTAGCAAATTCTTTTCCAGTTTCTAAAATTGAAAATCCAACTCTTCTTGCAATTCTAAAAATAGCTCCTGTATATCTTGACATAATAAAAACTCCCTTATCAATATATTTGACATTATAAAATCAGTGAGTTTAAATTAAACTCTAATTAAGATAGATTACTATTCGCCATTGCAGCAAAGGCTACTTAAAGTAAAAGATTAAGCAATCTATTTGCAACTTAATTATGTTTAAAAGCTGTGATTTAATTGTCTTTAAGTATTATATAAATTACTTTCTTAAATGTCAATACAAGTTTATTTAAGGGTCGCGTTTAGTTTTCTTAGGTATTGCTTTGAAGAAGTAAAACAATCAGCTAATTATATTATTTAATTACTAAACTAACCCTACCTTTCTTGTTATTGTCATTTTTATTCGTTATCATTCTATCATATTATTGAATTTTTACACAATAAAAATTATTAATATTAAATTTTCACTAATATATATTAATTTTATATTTTTACTTACTTAAATCTATTATATTTATTTGTTACAGCATTACCTTTATAATTAATTCAACTATCATCATTTTTATTATTATATTTATTTCATAATGAATTTTTATATATTTCTTTTCTGATTTCTATTTCTGAATTAATATTTTCATTAATATAATGTAATACATTTAATTTGTTTAAATTTGCCATTCTTAAATGTAATAAGTTATTTAAATTCTTATGATTATATATTTTTGCTCCATATCCTAATTGTTGTTTTACTAAATGCGATACATCACTTTCAATGCTACAACCGATATTTCATTCTAAATTTTGATTATGAATGCCGTGCTTATTATTACTGAAATAATTACTCGCCCTCCTTAAATTTGTTTTAATATTTTTATTTAATTCATTTTTAGCGACATTACGAATGTTTTTTATCAATTCTTGATGATTTCCATTTTTATATAATTCAATTCAACTATTTAGTGTTATTTTGCGATTTTCAAAAATAATATTAAATGCCGTTTGTTTGAATTTTTTAATAGCGTGATACCCATCTAAAATATATCTAACATTACCAAAACTATTCGCAATTTCTCTAATTCAAGTAGCGCCATCGCCACAAACAATTATTTTGTCATAATTAATATTCACATAATGTTTTTGTAATTCTCTAATTAATAAGTCACGATAATCCATAGTATTTATTCATTTACCAATTTTTAACATTAGAAAATGACCTCGTTTGTTTTCTAATTCTCTACGAGCATTTTTGTAATTTTTTTCTTTATGTCCGGTATGAAAAGTAACTAAACGAATTCTTTGGTCTTGTTTAACTTTCTAATCTAATGTCGCTAAAAATGTCTCATCTAGTTGAATATATAAATCCTTATTTTTGACATCAATTCTAGTTTTAGTTTCTTTTTCTGCTAGTTGAAAATATTCAGCAATATCATATTTATTTAAAATATTTGAAATACTACCTTTTGAAATATAACAATGATTTAGAGCATCTAAAACATCGCGATAGCGTTTACCATCACCCAAAAGACTTAAAACTTTAAATTGGACATCAAAATAAATGCGTTGTTTAGGCAATAAACCAATTTCTTTATCTAGCAAACATACATATTCAAATTTACCTGATTTTTGATTTCAATATTTATATCGGCGTCGTTTAAAAGTAACATCACCAAAAATTGTAATAATTGTTCTTGATGCAAAATGAACTACTTTATAACCTTGTTTTAAGCGATAATGATATAAATATAAGTATTCATCTAATTTTTCATATTCATTAGCTAGTTGTTCGCATTTGTTGGTGTACATATTTTTGTGAGTTGTAAATAAGTTTAATCAATGCTTATTTTCTATGGTTTTTAAATTATTATTAATTTCTAACATAAAAAAATCACCTTTCTTGATAGTAATTTTAATAAAGTTTAGTTAGCTTATTTTTCTTCTTTAATGATAAATGTTTTTTAGAACTAGTATTCAATATCTTGAAAAAATGATAGAAATTATTTTTTATTTTGTCGAAAATTCTTGATATTTTAATAAAACCTTGATTTTATTGGATTTTTAATAAATTAATGTTTTTGCAAAAATCTATATTTGATAAGGACTTTTGACTTTATCAATTATTTTCTACAAAATTAAAGGAAATTATTATTTAATGATATATAATTAAATTCCAAAGTAGAGGTAGATTACAGAATAAGATTTGGGGAAAGGAAATAACAAAATGAAAAAATTAATAAGTTTATTAAGTTTTTTAACAATTAGTGGCGCAACAATGCCAATGGTCGTTGCCGCGGCCCCGTATCAACAAACAAATAATTTAGAAGTTTTAAGTAGAGTTAAAATAACTAATAATAATATAAGAGAAATTCCGACATCAAGTAGTGAATTAAATATTAATGAAGAATTTTCTCAAGTAGACTTTTATAATACAATAACCGAAATTAGAAATTGATTAAGAAATCAAAACATTCTTCTTTTAACTTCAACCAATTCTGACGGTAGTACAACAACTCCTTATGCTATAAATACAGATTTACAAAATAATAATAATAATTTTATTATTCCTGTATCATTTCAAAATAGAAGAATAAATTTAGTTTTTAGATCTAGAGATCTTTATCTTCAAGGATATACAATGATTGGTAATAACAATAATATTTATTATCATTTTAATGATTCTACAACCACAAATATTAATGGTTATACTTCATGAAGATTAGGCTTTGATGGAAATTATAATAGTTTGTTACCTTCAGAAGAATATATTAGATGAAATGATATTTTAGCTTCTTTTAATGATTTAATAAATTATTCAGAAGATACTACAACAGCTAGAAGTATTAGAAGATCTTTAGGACGTATAATTATACTTACAGCAGAAAGCTTAAGATTTAATAGTGTTCAAAGTTTAATAGATAATAATTTCAGACTAGAGCAAGAGCGGCCAGAACGTCCAATATATTGAAATCCAGGTTCAAATGAAATTTTAAATTCATCAAAAGAACCAAATGTTAATTTTATTGTAACAAATTGATTAACAAATTCTAATTTATTTTATAGTAATAATATAATGAATAGAGATTTTAAACAAAATTTAGGAAATCAAATTGCAATACTTGTTGTATCCGCTGGAGTTCAATTTTTAAGAGATTGATGTGAAAAATTTCCAAACTCAATGCCAAAAAAAGAAATAAAAGAAATATTAATGACAACTTATTATGTTCTAAATATGAAAAACAAGGATTAGGTACATTTATTATAAATAACAGTTTAGGGTCTTTAAATAACAATAACAAAGATACAATTTTAGCAGCTGTTAAAGCCAAAAATACTAATTTAGATATAAATGATGTTGGTGTTAGTCGAATTACAGATACCTCTGCTGATATTGATGGGGCAACATACTATAATTCAAATAAATATCAAGGTTATAAAACAGTTTATTTTACAAATAAAAAATGTTCTTTTAAAGAAATATTTTTAACACCTGTTTGAGATAATTGATACAGATTAATTCCGGGATATGATGCTTATCATGCGATAGAATGTATTTAATTATTAAAAAAAATATTGTAAATATTACATAATCAATCACTTTAATTGCAACAAGCATTACTAAAATTATTAAAAATAAATTTGTTATAAGTGATCATTCTAGCTGAGGCGGAAGTGTCACAAATGAAGATTTCAATACTCTCGTAAAAGTAATGCTGTTTCATTTTGAACAAATAAATGGTTATTTTGAAATATTAGATAATGAAAATGATGGTTTTGTCATTATAACCAACACTGAAGGCGATTGACTAGGAATAGAATAAAATTTAACATTATTAATTAAAAAATTAAAATATTTCTTATATGTGTTATGCATAAATAACCCGACTTCAAATTTTAATTTTAATATATTTGTTAATTATCTAATTTAAATTAAGATTAAAAATATTTTTAACTAAAGCAGTATTTAAACTTAAATACTGCTTTTTTATTTTGTCAAAATAGAAAAAATGAAAAAGTTGTTTAAGAAGAGTATTATCATAATTAAAAACCATCTTTCTCTAGGCAGTAATTTTAACATTTTATATATTTTTATTAATTAAATAATGAATTAATTGTTGTCTTTTTTTGTATGAAATTTTTTAATATGAAATTTGTTTGAACCGGGATAACTATATTCTTGTATTGTTATTTTTACATCTTTAATTTTTTTAGCAATATAAAAATATTCAATATTTTTTTTTTGAAAATCTTTATCAAAAAATTCTCTTTCTTCTGGGGTGCTGTTTTCTTTTTTATAATTATAAATTTCTTTAATTTTTTTAAATACTGGTTCATTGGTAAAGACAGCAACCCTCTAGTATTTTCTCCATAATTTTTTATTTCTAAAGGTAATTGCTCTTTTACTGAGTCAATATTAATATATACTGGGTCGCTGCCTTTTTTATACAATGATTGTAAATAACTGTTATTTATTTCTGAAAATTTTAAGTCATATATTTTATATTGAACTTGTTGTGTTTCGTTTTCTTTTTTAGAACAGCCAACTATTGGTAATATTGTTAATGTCGAAAGAGTTATTATATTTAAAATTTTCATTATTTTAATTCTTTTATTACTTTATTTTTTCAATATATATATATATATATATTACACGAAAATCCTTAATTTCATTAGAAAAATGGCGAAACCGATTAAAAATTGAAAGGTATAGTAAAAAGCTGGTACTGTTTTAAAAACTGGAAAAATCGCGGTTGAAAAGTTAACTGTTGCTTTGGCAATAATTGCTAATGGGCGTAAAATGGTAATTATTTGTGAAGCTGTCAGCATTCAGTTTATCATTTTGATACCAGCATTTTGAAGGGCACATCCAATATCATTAAAAGTTGGTATTCATCGTCCAGAATATTTACAATTTGCTGGTGGAATTAAATCGTCTCATTCACTGTTATTTGAACCATCAGGGATAAAGGCTGTTGAATTTAAGACATTAAAGTCATAAATTTTAAAATTGTAGTTAGAGATATTATCTTTGTGATAAAGTGGAAAGGTTAAGGTAAAAATATTAATACCATAACGAATATCAATATCCGTATTGAGGTAATTGATGCTGTTAGCAGTCTTGCTGGTTGGCAAGGTAATTAGTTTATTATCATAGGATTTTAAGACATTAAAATCAATTTGGTAGATACTATTATTGTTTTTAAAGGCATCATAATTCTCTTGATGCGTTTTTTTGTCAAAAGTAAAGAAATAACTTCTTAGTAATAATTCTGAGTTTCCTATAATATTTACTAAGTATTTTTTGGGATAAAAGGTAATTAATGAACGGTAAAAGAAACCGATTTGAATAAAGTAATTTTTGTTGTAATTATCTACACCCTTAAAATCAATTTCGGTGTAAGTTTTTTCGTCCATATCAAAAGTAGCATAAAATAAACTGGCAAAGAAGTTACCAAGGATTTCATAGATTTCGTCAAAAACATTTTTGTAATCGCTGTTGTTAATACTAGGAATGTTATTTTTAAAATATAGGTAAATATCATTTCGTAAATCTGGGTCATAACGTAGAAAACTAAATCTAACATTAAGGTAATTTAAAGTACCAAAAAGATACTTAATTAAGTAATAATCGTTAGCGTTTGCAGTATCATATTTTCAGATTTCCTTTTCACCGTGTAGCAATTGTAAATACTTATTTCCGGCAATTATAGTTTTGTTAAATGCCTGAATTTTCAAAACATTCTCATTTACTACATTTTTATTACTAGAAGTCTTGTGATAAAAATAGCTCTCGTCTTTAAAACCATGATTTTTAATGGTGAATTCTTTATAGTAACCTTTTTCTAAAGTGTCAATGAAATTAAATACTGGTGTTCAATAGAGATAAGAGTAATTAAATTTATCAAAATCACCACGGTGAATCATTAAATAGTCAAGATTATCAATAACATCACTATAGTTATGGTTGCCGTCAAATTTGGTGGTTGTTTCTGGCAAATCAATGTCCGTACTTGGTTTAGTTTCTAATTTTGCTAAAAATTTTTTAATATGAAATTTTTTTGAACCGGGATAACTATATTCTTGTATTGTTATTTTTACATCTTTAATTTTTTTATTTGTTTTTTGAAAATCTTTATCAAAAAATTCTCTTTCTTCTGGGGTGCTGTTTTCTTTTTTATAATTATAAATTTCTTTAATTTCTTTAAATACTGGTTCATTGGTAAAGACAGCAAACCCTCTAGTATTTTCTCCATAATTTTTTATTTCTAAAGGTAATTGCTCTTTTACTGAGTCAATATTAATATATACTGGGTCACTACCTTTTTTATACAATGATTGTAAATAACTGTTATTTATTTCTGAAAATTTTAAGTCATATGTTTTATATTGAGTTTTTCTTTTATTTCTAACTAATTGCACTGCCGTTTTCTCGTTGTTAATGTTTGGTGGAATAGTAAAAATGTTATTGAAACTAATAATTAACACGGTAAATATTTTCATAAACATTTTTATCACTCCTTTTTAAAATATTTTATTTTTCATTGTTCTTTTAGTTTTGGTTTTTTTAATAAATCATTCAATACTACAGTTTATAACCACTGCTATTGTAATGCATATATCTAAATATCCTAGTATCATAAGTGAAATTAATGCTTCAAATTTTTCATATAATAATTTCAAATCATTAATTTCCAATTTTAAAAATGGGAGAAAAAAGGTAATAATCATAAAAATGTAAGGTAAAATTCTCCATCAATATTTTTTTAAAGAATTAATGACTTTGTTTGATTTCATTTTTCAAGATTCTTTTTACTTTAATTTTTTGAATAATCAAGCGGATTAATTTTTCAAATTTAATTGCTAAATATATTGCTCCACCTCATCAAAAAACAAATATTCCTGCTAGCATAATACCACTATTGAACTTGCCAAAGAAATCAACCATCTGTCTATTCATAAAATTATTAAATTCGTTACTTGTTCCAGTTATTCATTTAGTATCAATTACTGTTAATGCACAAAGTAATAAGCTTATAAAGATGAAAATAATACTTAATAATACTCTTAACCACTGTTTTTTAAAAGAATTTTTAATTCTTAATTTTAAAGGCATTTTTTCTTTTGAATTATCTTTTTTAAATAATTTTCCTAAAAGTTTTTTCATTTTAATTCTTCTTTCATATTTTTATCGTCCTTTAATCACAATAAATAAGGCAATAAGTACACAAGTAACGCCAAGAATGGTAAAAATTGGGTGTTGCGAAAATGTCCGAGCCATTGGTTTAAATAGTTCTAAAATTGTTAAATTGCTAGTAATAAATTTTTGGAAATTAGCAAGCCCTTCGCTAATATAGTTCGTTAAGGTTTCAAAATGACTACCTGCTAATAACCCAAGAACAGTTATTAAGATAAAAATAATAATTAGTTTAAACATTGTTAGTTACCTTGCTTTGTTTTTATTGGTTTTATTTGTTTTTTAGTTTTTCCTCACGCACTTAAACGCCCTTTATTTTTAACCGCATATTGGCGTTGTTTTTCTAAATTAACTTGTTGACTACCAAATCCAAGAATAATTGCCATAAGAAATTCTACAGCCAGTGTTAAGAACAAAAGAAATATTAGTTGAATATTTGTTCCCGGCACCTCTAAACTTCAAATTAAGTCAAAAACTTTATAAAGCATTTGAGCCAGAAAGTCGGACATTTTTGCGAGATTTTCCATTTTTTATATTATTCCTTTTCTTTCATTTTTCTTAAAAATTTGCTAAATTTATCCATTTTTAAGTATTCTAAGTCTTCTAAATCAATTGCTGTGTCAGTATAGTATTTGTCTTCATAGTCGGGATTTACTTTTGAATTTAAGTAATCTCTTAAAAATGCTAGGTAAAAAGAATTGTAAGTGTTTAATATTGGTAGAGGAATTTTTAGTTTTAAAAAATAAATATCAAGTTCAGGAATATCGCGATATTTAATGCGACGCCCTTTTTTACTATTTTTCGCATCAATTAAGGTGTTTCGTCAGCGTTCATATTCTTCAATGCTCGTAAAGGTGCCATAGATGACTTTTAAGTAGGGACGAAAAATATTAACGGGTTTTTTGCGAATTCCCACAATCACATTATTGGCAATATCACGAACTTTAACTCAAATATGTTTATCTCTTTGACCGCTAGCAAGCACAATATGACCGAAATGGCGTGCCAAAGCGAAATATTCTTGAATACCGGTTTCTTCGTTTTTGGTATTATTTTTTTCTCAATCAGTTCCTTCTAAAAATAAATTGGTTTCATCTCACAAAAGTAACGTTTTGTCTGGCAATACCGGATAATCAAAGTCTAATAACCCCATATGCCCTAAACTTAATTTTTGGGTTTCTAATAATGGAAAGGTTGCGGCGATGTGATATTTCTTCTTTTTTAGTAATTTTGCTGCGTATACTAGAAAAGCAGTTTTTCCAGTCCCTAATGAACCAATCACAATATTTAATGGTGAATTTTTTAAGAAATTAATAACTTTGTTAATTTGTGTTAAATTACCGATTTTAAAAAGGAAAATTAAAATACAACCGGCTAAAAATAAATAGCTCACAATGTTTTTGAAATAACCGTTGTAAATGTATCAAATTGCTCCGCAATGTCATAAAATTAAAAATGAGGTGCGATTCAATTCAATAAAATGGTTATTTTTTTCTATTATTCATTTGCAAAATTTCATCTTGCACCTCACTTTATTTTTTTGTTAGCGGACTGCGCCAAGTAGTTTTTCAAACATTTTAAAGCAAATAAAGAATATTGCCAAAATAAATGGAAAAATGAAGATTCAGTAGTCAGCAAAGAAGTTACCGACTTGTGGCATATTAACAGCAATAATTTCTCACATTTTAGTAAATGCCGTTATAATTGCATTTCACAATCTTAGTCATCGCATCGCTAGCTGTTATTTTTGCTGGTGCATCGGCTAAGAAAGTTCCAATCATATAATCACCCCCTTTCTTCTTGAGGCATTCGTCATTTGTCTTTATCTAAATACTGATATGGTTTTTCAAAGTAGCATTAGAATAAATCACATCATAATCGCTGTTAAGAATCAAAAAGCAATGTTTGCTATTAAAAGTCAAAGTGTTTTTTGGGTTAAATCAATTTCTTTACCACCACTAATATGAGCCGGGATAGTTGTAATTTGAATAAATAAATCTCAGAAAGTTTGTTTAATTTGCTCTCAATTAAATTCTTTTAAATTTACCGTCATTTTTTATTTCCCAAAAATCATTTTTATTGGTAAATACATAATTGAAATTAATGCGAAAAGAAAAGTAATGATAATAATTAATCCGGCAATAAAAGCAACTTGTGCAGGCATTTTTTCTATCGGAACAAACAGTTTTAAGAACTCCATGATAATTTCTCAAAACATTATTTTTTATCCTTGTTATTTTCTTTTGAATTAGGGGTTTTAACTCATTCTTCAAAGCGAGCAATAAATACTTTTTCGTCTTTTGTGAAATTACCAGTATTATTTTTAATGGCATTTTTATATTTAATTCTAATTTTTATTTTGGCATAAATTTTATAAGCAAAATATGCTGACAGCATTATGCTGACAATAATAAATATTAGTCCAATTGCAATATTCATTTTTAAACTCCTTTAAAATAGTTATAATTCATATCTTTTTTGTTATTTTCTTTTTCGGCAATGAAGAAACCTAATAATTCTCGGCCTTTAATTAACTTCGTTTCTTGTTCTTGTTGATTAATTGAAATTACTTGATATTTACTATCTTTTATTATTCCAATACAAATTGAATTTTCGTATTTTCCTTTATAAACAAATCGCTTTGGAAACCAAATACTGATTTGTTTATTAAATCACGGAATTTTTGGCGCTTTAATAAACATTGCGTTTTGCGTTTCTTTTAAAAGATACTTCTTAGTATTTAAGAAAATGTTTTCAATGTTTTTCATAGTAAATTACCTTCCTTATAGATAAACTAAGTTATATTAACTAAGTTAGTTAACTTAGTTTTTTAAACACTTATATATCGCAGATTTAAGTGTTTAACAAGCTTTGTTAGTAAATTTTGTTTTTTTATTATTATTAGATAAAGGTTTTAATAATTTTAAACTTAGCATACCCCTATATAGAAATTTCTACACTTTAATATCCGCATCCTACCCTTGGAACTAATTTAATAGCGTGTATATTTTTAGGAAATCCACCCATTCATTTTTTTATTGCAAAACGAAACAAATTGCTATAGCTAATAGGGTGTTATCTATTAACTGGTAAACTTCTTTTGGTTATGGCGACCACCCACAATTTATCGTGCTTTAATACATACCAACATTATTAATTCACTTGTATTTAATTTTCAAAGAACAAATTTTAACACCTTATAAAATAAAAAGACAATCATTGCCGACTGCCTTAATACTTATTCAAATCTTTACCCACCTAACAAAACTTTATGCGCCCTTATTTAAGGTTGTGTAAAGCACACACTTATGTTAGTTTTGCACAAAATCAATAAATAAATATGAGCTCATTTATTTATTGCAAGAAATATAAGGTTAAATTAACACTTATTATTTTTAATTATGCTTTATATTTTTTGCACCAATGAAATCAAACTAAGTTAATTAGTAAACGAAGTTTACTAACAAAACTTGTTAAACATTCAAATCTGCGATATATAAATGTTTAAAAAACTTAGTTAATATAACTTAGTTTATAACAAATAAGAAAGGTAATTTACTATGAAAAACATTGAAAACATTTTCTTAAATACTAAAAAATATCTCTTAAAAGAAACGCAAAACGCAATTTTAATCAAAGCACCAAAAATTCCCTGATTTAATAAACAAATCAGTATTTGGTTTCCAAAGTGATTTGTTTATAAAGGAAAATATGAAAATTCCATTTGCATCGGAATAATCAAGAATAGTGAATATCAAGTAATTTCAGTTAATCAACAAGAGCAAGAAACTAAGTTAATTAAAGGCCAAGAATTATTAGGTTTCTTCATTGCCGAAAAAGAAAACAACAAAAAAGATACAAATTATAACTATTTTAAAGGAGTTTAAAAATGAATATTACAATTGGACTAATATTTATAATCATTTGCATAATGTTACTGGCATATTTTGCTTATAAAATTTATGCCAAAATAAAAATTAGAATTAAATACAAAAATGCCATTAAAAATAATACTGGTAATTTCACAAAAGACGAAAAAGTGTTTATTGCTCGCTTTGAAGAATGAGTTAAAGCACCTAATTCAAAAGAAAATAACGAGGATAAAAAATAATGTTTTGAGAAATTATTATGGGGTTCTTAAAACTGTTTGTTCCGATAGAAAAAATGCCTGCACAAGTTGCCTTTATTGCCGGATTAATTATTATCTCAGCCAAATTGTAAAGTTAAGTGCAACTAAATTATTTTTCTAACCAAATATTCGATTGGCGAAAGATAATTTAGTATTTTTCTTGGTCTTTGGTTTAAAGACAATATAAATTTATGAACTGCATTTTTAGTAGTGTTTGAAAAATTAAATTTTTTAGGAAATTTTTCTCTAATTAAACCATTAGTATTTTCATTAGTACCTCTTTGTCAAGGTGAATATGCATCAGCAAAATAAATTTTCACATTTAAATTTTTTTCAAGTTGTTGTCAATTAGCAAATTCTTTACCCCTATCAAATGTTATAGTCTTAACAAGATTATTTGGAAGAATTGATAAATAATGACTAATATTTTTGTTAATAACTTTAGTAGTTCTATTTTCAACTAATATTGCTAAAGTAAATCTTGATGTTCTTTCAACTAAAGTTATTAAACATGATTTACTTTTACCTCGTGATGATACTACAGTATCACCTTCTCAATGGCCAAGAGTTATGCGATTATTAACATTTCGTTCTTTAATGGATTTACCATTAAATTTACCCCGATTTTCTTGAGATTTTCGTTTCTTACCTTTTCTTCTTAAATTTTTACTAGTAACCTTTTCAAGTAATCCAGAATAAATTCAATTGTAAATTGTTTTAAAACTAATAATTCATTCTTGATGAAAATTTTTAATTCTGCCATAAATTTGTTCAGGCGATCAACCTAATAATAATTTTTGTTGTACATATTTTACTAATTCTCTATTTTTAAATTTATGAAAATAAACATGTAATTGTTTTCTATTTTCTGCTTTATTTTGTGCAATTAATGAAAAATAATGATTATTATCTTTATTTCTATTAACTTCTCGATTAATAGTACTAATACTTCGATTAAGATTTTTAGCTATTTCACTAATTTTTACTTTAAATTTCAATTGATTCTCAATATAAATTCTTTCATCTATGCCAAGATGTTTGTATCCCATATAAAAACTCCTTAAATTTACTTTTTCTAAAATAAACTTAGCATCATGAAATTTTTATATGAAATCTTTTGCAATTTTATTTACTTGCACTTACAAGTATAATTCAGCCTTGAAGATCATCAGAAAGAATATAACGAGCAAAATGATTTTTTTTGGATGCATCATAATTTTTAAAGTTAATATTATAACGATAAGTTACATCTAATCTTGTAGCCCGAAATTTTAATTTTGGATCTTTTTTAGTTAAACTTGTTAAATCACTTAAATTAATTTCATTTAAAGAAAACTTTATTGTCTCCTTAATAAGTTCTAAGGGCTTATCCTCAGGATTAGGATAGTAATTGGAATATGTTACAGCGACTTTATCATTAATATTATTAAATTTTTTCTCAAAATCACTAACAATAAAATTAAGCGCCTCTGAGGCTTCTTCATTAGTAATAAGTTTACTACCATTTAATTGAGTTCCCATAACTAATAATTGTTCAATTTTCTGATTTTTTTTGGTTTCATATTCAAAGACTTTATGATTCATTAACTGATAATAAGCTGTGCTATTAATACTTTCCATTGTTTTTAAATCTTCTTCAATAATGGTCATAGCAATTTTTTTATTATTTTTTTCTTCGGCAATATTATATTCAGAATTACAACCAACAATAACTAAAAGTGGTAGGGTTAAAAACAAAAGTGGTGTAAAAACTTTTAATAATTGATAAATATTTTTCATATTTTTAAAGTATCCTTTCTGATGTTAACTGTTAATAAAATACAATATAACTATCTGTTATTAAATTATGAAATATTTTACTATCAATAAGCAAGAGTTTTATCTAATTTTTATAATTTAAAAATCCAAAAAAAAGTTAAGTAAATACTTAACTTTAAAAACAATATCATTATTAAATTTCTTGTTATTATTTGTCTGCCTTTCAATTAAAAACAATACCTTTATGTCGGGTCATTGATAATAATGCTTCGCGAATCCCTTGTACGCCCATCCCTGAATCTTTAATTCCTAAAAAAGGTAAATAATCTGGTCCGCGTTGGGGAGCATCATTAATGTTAATGGAACCAACATCTAATTGATTAGCAATTTTAACCGCCGTATCAATATCATTAGTAAAAATTGATGCTTGTAAACCATATTTAGAACTATTTGCAAGCGTAATCGCTTCACCAATTGATGTTACTCTGATAATTGGCAACACCGGTCCAAATAGTTCAATCCAAGCAATATCCATATCTTTAGTAACATTATCAATAATTGTTGGATATCACAAATTATTTTTTCTAGTATTTCCTAAAACTAACAATGCCTTTTTTTCTAACGCGTCATCAACTAATTTTTGAAGAATATCGCTGGTTTTCATATCAATAATTGGCGTAATATCAGCATTATCATTCGGACTTCCAACTGTTAATTTTTTTGTTTCAACTTTAATTAAAGATACCAATTCATCAGCAATCGTATTATCAACTAAAACTCTTTTAATAGCAGTACATCTTTGACCTGAATAACTAAATGCTCCTTTAACAATTTTTTTCGCCGTCATTGCGAGATTACAGTCTTTAAGAACAATGGCTGGATCTTTACCACCTAATTCCAAAATAATATCCACTTTATTAGTAATCTTTGTAATATGTTTTCCTGTAACATCAGAACCAGTAAAAGAAATAACATTAATTGCTGGATGGGTTACTAAACTATCACCAATAACACTGCCCTTACCAGTAACCGCATTAATGACACCAGCAGGAAAATTAGCATCAAATGCTAACTTAGCTAAAAATAATCCTGTTAAAGAACTTTGTGAAGCTGGTTTAAAAACCACTGTATTCCCCATAATTAATGCTGGAATTATTTTTGCTAACGATAAATTAACAGGATAATTAAAAGGTGAAATTGCTAAAACAACTCCTTTAGCAACTCGCGAAAAAATTGCCAACTTATTTTTCACATTAAAAGCATCACCTGTATATGATTCAGGATAAATACGATATGCTTCATTAACAGTAAAATCAATATATTCAATTGTACGATTAATTTCAGAAATAGCTGCTTTTTTACCTTTAGCAATTTCTAAGACCATCAAATTAGCAAGCGCATCAGTATTTTCAATTATTAACTGCTTTCATTGTTCAATAAACTTAATTCTTTCATTAATTAATAATCCCTCTCATTGCTTTTGGACATCCTTAGCTGCCAAAAACGCATCATTAATATTTTCTAACGAAAGAGCAGGAACACTACCAATTACTTCTAATGTGTTTGGACTCGTAATTTCAATAACATTTGTTGAAGAAAGCAACTTACCATTAATTAATGCTTGACCTTTTTCCATTTTATCACCTCTAAATATAATTATATCGTTTTTAGTTTTAAAAACAGAAAAATTAATTATTCTAGGTCGCGTTTAGTTTTCTTAGGTATTGCTTTGAAGAAGTAAAACAATCAGCTAATTATATTATTTAATTACTAAACTAACCCTGCCTTTCTTGCTATTGTCATTTTTATTCATCATTATTTTATCATATTATTAAATTTTTACACAATAAAAAATTATTAATTTTATTAAATTTTTTTTAATTTTAACTAATATTTTTACTTACTTAAATCTATTGTATTTATTTGTTACAGCATTACCTTTATAATTAATTCAACTATCATCATTTTTCTTATTATATTTATTTCATAATGAATTTTTATATATTTCTTTTCTGATTTCTATTTCTGAATTAATATTTTCATTAATGTAATGTAATACATTTAATTTGTTTAAATTTGCCATTCTTAAAATGTAATAAGTTATTTAAATTCTTATGATTATATATTTTTGCTCCATAGCCTAATTGTTGTTTTACCAAATGCGATACATCACTTTCAATGCTACAACCGATATTTCATTCTAAATTTTGGTTATGAATACCGTGCTAATTGTTTTTGAAATAATTACTCGCCTTTCTTAAATTTGTTTTAATATCTTTATTTAATTCATTTTTAGCAACATTACGAATGTTTTTTACCAATTCTTGATGATTTCCATTTTTATATAATTCAATTCAACTATTTAGTGTTACTTTACGATTTTCAAAAATAATATTAAATGCAGTTTGTTTTAATTTTTTAACAGCATGATAACCATCCAAAATATATCTAACATTACCAAAACTATTGGCAATTTCTCTAATTCAAGTAGCACCATCGCCACAAACAATTATTTTGTTATAATTAATATTCACATAATGTTTTTGCAATTCTTTAATTAATAAATCACGATAATCCATCGTATTTATTTGTTTATTAACTTTTAACATTAGAAAATGACCCCGTTTATTTTCTAATTCTCTACGAGAATTTTTGTACTTTTTTTCTTTATGTCCGGTATGAAAAGTAACTAAACGAATTCTTTGGTCTTGTTTAATTTTATTATCTAATGTTGCTAAAAACGTCTCATCTAGTTGAATATATAAATCCTTATTTTTGACATTAATTCTAGTTTTAGTTTCTTTTTCTGCTAATTGAAAATATTCAGCAATATCATATTTATTTAAAATGCTTGAAATACTAGCTTTTGAAATATAACAATGATTTAGAGCATCTAAGACATCGCGGTATCGTTTACCATCGCCCAAAAGACTTAAAACTTTAAATTGAACATCAAAATAAATGCGTTGTTTCGGCAATAAACCAATTTCTTTATCTAATAAACATACATATTCGAATTTACCTGATTTTTGATTTCAATATTTATATCGACGTCGTTTAAAAGTAACATTGCCAAAAATTGTAATAATTGTCCTTAAAGCAAAATGAACTATTTTATACCCTTGCTTTAATCGATAATGATATTTATATAAGTATTCATCTAATTTTTCATATTCATTAGCTAATTGCTCGCATTTATCAGTGTACATATTTTTATGGGTTGTAAATAAACTAAACCAATGCTTGTTTTCTGAGGTTTTTACATTATTATTAATTTTTAACATAATAAATTGCCTTTCTTGATAGTAACTTTAACAAATTTTAATATTCAATAAACTGAAAAAATGATAAAAATTCTTATTTGATGATTTATAATTAATTTGTATTAATTAAATTTTATAAATTTAAAGTCGGCAACGGGTCGTTACTATAAAAATTTATTAGTTAGCAAAAATTCACGAAAGGAATTTGGTTAGTATGAAAAAACTTTTAGAATTACTAGGGATAATTTTGATAACTAGTAATGCAGCAGGACCATTAATTGCCAATAAGCCTAATAACAATAAAGATAAAATTAAAAATAGTCTAGAAACATTAACTCGCCAAAAAAGACAAGCACCAAAGAAAAGTGTTAATAAAAAAGACAACCCAACAAAAAGTAGTACTGCACAACCACAAAATGAACAACCTGATATTATTGAAAAAGAAATTAATTTAGATGCTGAATTATACTTGTAAGTGCAAGTAAATAAAATTGCAAAAGATTTCATATAAAAATTTCATGATGCTAAGTTTATTTTAGAAAAAGTAAATTTAAGGAGTTTTTATATGGGATACAAACATCTTGGCATAGATGAAAGAATTTATATTGAGAATCAATTGAAATTTAAAGTAAAAATTAGTGAAATAGCTAAAAATCTTAATCGAAGTATTAGTACTATTAATCGAGAAGTTAATAGAAATAAAGATAATAATCATTATTTTTCATTAATTGCACAAAATAAAGCAGAAAATAGAAAACAATTACATGTTTATTTTCATAAATTTAAAAATAGAGAATTAGTAAAATATGTACAACAAAAATTATTATTAGGTTGATCGCCTGAACAAATTTATGGCAGAATTAAAAATTTTCATCAAGAATGAATTATTAGTTTTAAAACAATTTACAATTGAATTTATTCTGGATTACTTGAAAAGGTTACTAGTAAAAATTTAAGAAGAAAAGGTAAGAAACGAAAATCTCAAGAAAATCGGGGTAAATTTAATGGTAAATCCATTAAAGAACGAAATGTTAATAATCGCATAACTCTTGGCCATTGAGAAGGTGATACTGTAGTATTATCACGAGGTAAAAGTAAATCATGTTTAATAACTTTAGTTGAAAGAACATCAAGATTTACTTTAGCAATATTAGTTGAAAATAGAACTACTAAAGTTATTAACAAAAATATTAGTCATTATTTATCAATTCTTCCAAATAATCTTGTTAAGACTATAACATTTGATAGGGGTAAAGAATTTGCTAATTGACAACAACTTGAAAAAAATTTAAATGTGAAAATTTATTTTGCTGATGCATATTCACCTTGACAAAGAGGTACTAATGAAAATACTAATGGTTTAATTAGAGAAAAATTTCCTAAAAAATTTAATATTTCAAACACTACTAAAAATGCAGTTCATAAATTTATATTGTCTTTAAACCAAAGACCAAGAAAAATACTAAATTATCTTTCGCCAATCGAATATTTGGTTAGAAAAATAATTTAGTTGCACTTAACTTTACAATTTGGCTATTTATTATTTCAAGTTTTTCTTTAAATTCTAAAATATTATTATTTTCAACTAAACTAACTAAACTATCAATATTTTCTTTAGAAATGTTAGCATTACGATTTTCACTCATACAAGAAAGATAAACTAAAAGTTTAGGAAACATATTATTATCCCCATTTTTAGTTTGTAACCATATCATCTTAAAAAACTTCGCTTTTAATACAATATCATCTTTAATATTTTCATTGATATCTTGTTTAATTTGATTAGTAATAACAGTTTTAATATCTTGTGGCATAATGCTCCTCCATTTTTAAGCAATTTTCTTTAAACAAATTATTAAAAAAATAAAGAAGCTTAATGATTAAGCTTCTTTATTTTTTATTACAAAATACATTTCTAACTGCTAAATTCTATTTAAAATTATATACAAATTATGCAATAAAATATTTAAAAAAACAAGATAAATTTTTATGAAAATAACTTATTGTTTTAAACATTAATGACTATTAACTTCAACAATATAATAATGTTGTTTACCTTTACGAATAAAAATTATTTTATTATATAGCAATTTATCTTTAGATAATATATAGTTTTCATCAGTAATCAGTTGCTCATTAACATAAATAGCATTACTCTTTAATAGTTCCCGAACTTGAGTTTTAGAACTACATACTTCAAGTAATAAAAGTAAATCAATAAGTTTATGTTCTTGACTAACAGTTATTCACGGAACAGCATTTTTCATTTGTTGAATTTCACTCATTTGTAATTGCATAACTTTTTGTGAAAATAATGCTTCACTAATATTAATCGCCATCATAACTTCTTGTTGGGAATGAACAAAAGCAACAATTTCTTTTGCTAATACCTTTTGGGCATGTCTTTTAGCCTTATTAACATTATGTTTTGCCATTATTTGCAAAATATCATCTAATGATAACAAAGTTAATCATTTTAAAAGTTTTTCAACATCAGCATCATTTTGATTAACAAAAAACTGATACAAAATATATGGGGATGTTAAATTAGCATCTAACCAAATTGTTCCTTGCTCAGTTTTACCAAACTTAACACCATTACTTTGCGTTAATAATTCAATCGTTAACCCACTTGCTAAATGATTATCTTGTTCTTTTTTACGAATCAATTCAATTCCAGCAGTAATATTCCCTCATTGGTCACTACCACCAATTTGCACTAAACATTGATAATTCTTATATAAATACCAAAAATCATATGCTTGTAAAAGCATATAAGAAAATTCAGTATAAGAAATTCCTGTTGCGAGTCTTGTTTTAATTGATTCCTTATCAAGCATATAATTAATCGTAAACTCTTTCCCCAAATCTCTTAAATAATCAATTAAATTTAATTTTGCTATTCAATCATCATTATTTAAAACTTTAATATTATGATCTAATAATTTATCTAATTGTAAAGCAAGCGCATCACTATTTAATTTTACTGTTTTAGCATCTAACAATTTTCTTTCTTCAACTTTAAAACTCGGATCACCAATCATTGCCGTGGCTCCACCAATAACAGCAAGCGGTTTAAAACCCGCTAATGAAAAGCGATATAATAAAACAATTTGTAATAAATGCCCCACATGCAATGATGTTGCTGTTGGATCAATACCACAATAAACACTAGCATTACTATTCTTAGCCTGTTTTATTTTTTCACTATTAGTAACTTGTTTTAAAAGTCTTCGGGCTTGCAATTCTTCTAAAAATTCCATTTCTTACCATTCTTTCTCTTATTTTTGTTTTTCATCAATTAAATTAACAATGCTCCGATTTTTTTCAGTAACTTGCTGTTGATCATAAAATTTACTAGCGCGTTGATGAATATCATTAAAACGATTAACATAACTTTGCGCCCGAATATAACTAGTATCATCATAATGTGCATCATTAGTTGCTAAATTAACACTGTTATCACTTTTTCGATTAATAAAATCAATTGGAATTGGATTAACATTTCTTGTCATATTTCTTCCTTCAACATATATTGAAAAATCTTGATATTTTTGAATTTTACGATTAATAATTTCTTGCTGAACATGCTCATTAACATATTCTTCAATTGAACTATAAGTCTTTGTTGTTCTAACTAATGATTGTGGTCTAATACTATAAATATTATTTACTAATGAAAAATCTTTTGGTTTATCACTAGCAATATTTGCTTTATTAGCATTAGAACCTGTAATTGGTGAAATAATCTCTGTTGGTTCATAACCATATACTTGCTTTTGTTGCATTCAATTTCTTTGTTTACGACGATTTTCAGCAATTTTTGACTCTGCAATTTTTTGCTGATGACTATTTTCTTCATAAAGTTTTGATAATGGACCATTTAATCCATATTTAATTTTAAAATCATTAGTATTCATTATGACCCTCCTTTTAAAAGAAGCATTCGTTCTTTTAAATTATAACATAATCAAAATTAGATTTTTTGTACTAACTTATCATTTTCAATATTTTCACGACCAACTTTAGCAAAATTTTTATTATTTAATTGCACTAAATCACCAGTAAAATGAATATCAAACTTACCAATAGTTGCTCCCACACCATAAAAATCTACGGGGGTATTATCACTAGCAAATCAACTAATCTTCGCTTTATCAAATCCAGAACTAACAATAATTTTTATATTATTAAAACCTTCATCATCCATTGCTTTTCTTAAAGCCTTAATTAAAATTGGATTTATACCCATAATATTTTCATTATAATATTTCTCTTGATTTTCTTTAACAGTAAAATATTTATCAACTAAACTAATGCTAGTATCAACCCGAACAGCACTAAGACGATTTTGAAAATGACCACATACTTTTAAACTAGTATTAATAACATCATTATCAAAATCAACTAATGCTACTAACTTATCATTAGGAAATAATTCACTATAAGCTTCTAAAGATTTAATAATATCACCATTAAAACCATGAATTAAAGCGTGGGGCATTGTCCCAACCAATATTTCTTGATTATTTCATCATTCAGTTTGTGCTCTCGTAACTTGTGATTTAATACCAGCAATATATGCAGCATAACCATCACCTTGTTGATTAAGATAGTCATCATTACGATCAAACATAAAGATGATTGGTTTATCGTTACTAACTTTTAAAATCTCATTACAATTAGTAGCAACACTACTTCTTCTTGCTAAAATGCCATCAATAATTCCTTCTAAGTAACCAAATAAATGATAAGGACCGGTTATTTTTAAAACCGGAATATTAGCTTTAATAATATCACCATCATTTAAAGCATAAACAGATATTTTTTCTAATGGCGTTACAAATTCTTTCAATAATGCCACAATTTCATCAATACCACAAAGCATAACATTATCTTGTCTTTGAAAAAATTGCATCGTAACAATATTATTAGGAAAATACTTTTTAAGAATTTTTTGGGTTTTTAAAAAATAAATCGCACTATAATAGCCTTCTTTAATACGAACATCAAATTTAAATTTTGTCATTTAAATAGCCTCAAATCTCTTATATAATTATTAGTTTTAATATATCAATTTTACTACTTAATAAATATTGTAATATAGTTTTTAAGAAAATTTCTTTTTTTGATTACAAATTTTGCTATTCTTATCATCAAATTATCCTTTACTATTTCTTTTCTTGAATAATATTATATCAAAGTTTATAATTGATTAATAAACAAAATAGAGATTTTTGTGAGGTGTAAAATTAATGAAGCAATACATTATCTTAGTGGACTCAGCAACTGGTTATGATGAAGAACAGGCAAAAGAACATAATATGGCATTTGTTCCTTTAATGATAAATATTAACAATAAAACTATTGCTGACAATAACAAAGAAATTACTATTGATAAATTTTATAAAATTTTAGAAACTGAACCAATTAAAACCAGTCAAACGCCACCAGGAATTTTAAAAGAAAAATGAGATGAACTACTACAAGAATATGAACAAATTCTTTTCTTTCCAATTTCTTCCCATCTATCAGGACAATATCAAAGTGCAATATTACTAGCTCAAGATAATGTTTATAAAAACAAAGTCTATATAATTGATAGCGAAGCAGTTGGCGACATTAATAAAGAAATGATTAACCGCGCAAAACTATTTTTACAAGAACGACCTATTAATGAATTACAAGGTTTTATTGATGAACAGAAAACAAAATATTGTGCCTTCATTCTTCCATATCAATTAGATACATTGGTTCGTGGTGGTAGAATTAGCAGTGCTGCTGCTACCCTAGCTAATTTATTGAAAATTAAACCAATCCTAGAATTTAATGGTTTTATTGATAAATTTGATAAAACCAGAACATTTAAAAAAGCAATTAAAGAAGTTTTAAAAGAAATCAAAAAACGCTATGACAGTACTGGCGAATTAACAATTATGCATTCATTATGTGATACGGAATTAAAAGAAGAAGTAATTAAAATCATTACTAAAGAAAAATTTACAATTAAACATATGAGTTTAATATCTAATGTTATTGCTGCTCACACCGGATATAATACATTTGTACTTGTATATTGAATAAAGTAAAGGAGAAAAAAATGTCTAACACAAATAAGAAAATTGCTATTATTGTTGACTCATCTAGCAACCTTGACCTTACAACGCTAAAAGAAAAAAATATTAATATCCTTCCTTTATTAATAAGTTTTGAAGATAAAACTGAAATTGAAGATACCACTAGTGATATTAAAAAATCTAATTTTTATGCTCGTGTTAAAAATGGTGAATATACTAAAACTAGTCAATCATCACCGGGGAAACTAATGAGCTTATGGCGAAAACTACTAGCTGAAGGAAATGATGAAATTATCTTTATTCCGATTGCTAAAGGATTATCTGGTCAATACCAAAATGCCTATATGTTATCACAAGAAAGTGAATTTAAAAACCGCGTTCATATTATTGATACTAACGGCGCTGCTACATTTAATAGTACATTAGCAATCAAAGCTACTGAAATTGTAGCTAATGGGGGCAACATTAATGATATTAATAAAATGGTAACCCAAGTTAAAAAAAATAGTTTAATTTACATTATCCCTGAAGATATCTCGCGACTTTCTAAAGGTGGTCGTGCCAAATCTGTTGTTGCTTCCCTAATAAGTTTAATCCGCGTTAAAGTCATTATTAAATTCGGCGAAATATCGGAAAAAAGTGGAATTGCCAGAACCTTAAACAACGCTATTGAAAGTGTAATCACAAAAATTAAAGAATTTATTAAAAATGAAAATTATATCTTAGAAATTCTCACATCACAATGTGATAAAAAGGTCACCACAATTATTAACAAAATTATAACCAACCACCCTGAACTTAAAATCAAAAAAGCATTCCTCCCTAACTGCTTTGTCAGTCATGCCGGTGTTAACTCCGTAGGAATTATTGTTGTTAAACAATAAAAAAAATTAACAAAGAAAAAGGTAGCAACGCTACCTTTTTTATTTACAGCACTAACAATAATCCCCTGTCACCTTATTTTAATGCTTTTAAAATAAAAACTATTTTCTATTTTTAAAAATTAGTTGCCAACAACTCTTTTGATGCCTGAAGCAATTTTTCTAATTCATCAACAATAAATTGGGCATCATTGCTAACAATCAGTTGTAAATCTTTGTCTGAAACCATTTTCGGATTAAGTTTATTATTAGCAATCCCTCTTACTTCAAATCTGACTTTATTTAATTGTTCAATTTTTCCAGCATCAACATTTTTAACAACAATTCTCACCCTTGTGACACAATTACCAACACTAATAATATTATCTTTACCTAAAATATCCAAAATTTTTCTGGCTAATAACTGATAAGAAGACAGTGGTAAACTATTATCCAAATTTTCTATTTCACTAACAGTTTGCTCGCGACCTAATGTCTGATAATTAAACTTCTTAATCAAATAATTAAAAGAAAAGTAATAAGCGCCCCCGCTTAGAATACCAATTGGTAATATTCAAGCCGGATTTGCTAGCACTTGGGCAATACCAGACTCCCAAGTTATTTTAGCAATTTTCATTGATTGATAAAAACTTAAAACATAATCAATAAAACCAGCAGAAAACCCAAAACCAATCCGAATTCCTAAACCAACAGTAATTGCAGCAATAATCCCTGATAAGACAATATGAACAAAAAATAATATTGGGGCTGCATAAATAAAACTAAATTCTAACGGTTCAGTAATCCCCGTTAAAAATGAAACTGACGCCGCTCCAAGTAATAATGCCATAACTTTTTTTCTTTGGTCAGGATGAGCACATTTAATGATCGCCAAGGCAGCAGCTGGTAATCCAAACATCATAATGGGGAAAAACCCACTTTGAAATAATCCGGCACCAACAACTAAATCATTACTAAGAAATGCAGGAATATCACCATTAATAACTGTTCCATTCTCTGAAGTAACAAAAGGGTGTTGTCAAAAAAAATAAATATTAAAAACACGCATTAAACCACTAGCATTTAATGCTCTATTAAACATTGTATAAACGCTAGCAACCCCTCATTGAATATGACGGGTTGAATTGTCAACTTTTTCAGGAATAATAGCTTGTCCAAAAGTTAAAAGTCCTAACTGAAGTCAAGGTCAAATTATTGCCACTAAAATAGCAACTGGTAAAGAAACTAAAATAACAACTAATGGCACAAATCTTCTTCCCGAAAAAAATGACAAAGCAGTTGGCAACTTAATGGATTGAAAACGATTATAACAAGTAGCTGCTAATATACCAGCAATGATGCCACTCAGAACTCCCATATCAATAGAATAAATAACTTCATTGCCTTTAAGTTGATATAAAAGTTTTGATTTATTTTCTAAGTTAACATCTAATAAAATTGTTGAATAAACAATTTTTGGTAATATCGTCATTAGACCAATTAATATTGTATAAGCAAAAAAACCAATAAGAGCTGCTTCACCACGATTATCTTTAGCAAAACCAAAAGCTATGCCAATAGCAAAAAGAACAGAAAGATTATCAAAAGCACTGCCACCAATAAGTTGCAATACTGAACCAATATATCAAATAACACTGTTCTCAGTAATTCCAAAATCTTTAGCCATCATTAATCCACCCACACGACTTAATATTGCCGCGATAGGTAAAATAGCAATCGGAAACATTAATGATTTAGCAAGTTTTTGTAATCCTGAACTTGTTTTATTGCGAAAATGCTTTAAAGTATTTCTTGGTTGAAAATTACTTGATAGCAGTTTAAATTTTTTAAAATTACTAAAAATATGTTTAAATTCCATTTAAATTTAGTCCTACCTTTATTTTAACTTATAACTTAAAATTAATTATTTTTGCATACAAGAAATCTAATAATTGCATTAATAATTGCAATCTAATTGAAAAAACACTTCATAATTGTTCTTCTTCAGATTTAATTACAAAATAGGATTTAAAACTTTTAGCTAATTTTGTTTCTTTGCTAAAAATACCAATTGAGTAAGCTTTATCTTTTAATTCTTCAATTATTTCACCAATTAAATTATTTGTACCACTTAATGATAGGCAAATAACAACATCATCAGCAGTAACTAATGGCAAGTACGAATAAATAACATTAATATCATTCTCACAAATAACATTTTTATTTACTCATCTTAATCTTTGTGCGAAAGAAATAGCAGGATAATATGAAATTCCAAAACCAAAAATAAAGATTGTTTTTGCATCAATAATTTTTTTAACAATTAAATCATTATCTTTATTAATAAAATCTAAATATAATCGATTATTATCCTCATCTCTTATTTTCACATATTCATTAAAAAAATAGGTAATATTACTTTTCAATTGCAAATTAGTATTAACTTGTCGTCCTGAATTTTTAATTCTTTGATTAACAACTTTTAATTGATACTTCAATTCCGTTCAACCACTTAGATTTAATTTTTGACAAAAGCGAATTATTGAACTAGAAGAAGTAAAACAAGCATCAGCAACACTTGTTGATGTTCATTCATCAATTTGTTCTAAGTTATTTAAAATAAATGTAGCAATACTGGCGTTAATAACATTGTCTTCATTAAATTTTATATGCTTTAATTTCTTAATAAAATCAAAATCTTCCAAAATGGCCTCCTTATTTCATTTATATTATCTTCCTGATAATTTTGAATTATATCGCAAAAACATTTCATCGCCAAATTGTAAAGTTAAGTGCAACTAAATTATTTTTCTAACCAAATATTCGATTGGCGAAAGATAATTTAGTATTTTTCTTGGTCTTTGGTTTAAAGACAATATAAATTTATGAACTGCATTTTTAGTAGTGTTTGAAAAATTAAATTTTTTAGGAAATTTTTCTCTAATTAAACCATTAGTATTTTCATTAGTACCTCTTTGTCAAGGTGAATATGCATCAGCAAAATAAATTTTCACATTTAAATTTTTTTCAAGTTGTTGTCAATTAGCAAATTCTTTACCCCTATCAAATGTTATAGTCTTAACAAGATTATTTGGAAGAATTGATAAATAATGGCTAATGTTTTCGTTAATAACTTTAGTAGTTCTATTTTCAACTAATATTGCTAAAGTAAATCTTGATGTTCTTTCAACTAAAGTTATTAAACATGATTTACTTTTACCTTGTGATGATACTACAGTATCACCTTCTCAATGGCCAAGAGTTATGCGATTATTAACATTTCGTTCTTTAATGGATTTACCATTAAATTTACCCCGATTTTCTTGAGATTTTCGTTTCTTACCTTTTCTTCTTAAATTTTTACTAGTAACCTTTTCAAGTAATCCAGAATAAATTCAATTGTAAATTGTTTTAAAACTAATAATTCATTCTTGATGAAAATTTTTAATTCTGCCATAAATTTGTTTAGGCGATCAACCTAATATAATTTTTGTTGTACATATTTTACTAATTCTCTATTTTTAAATTTATGAAAATAAACATGTAATTGTTTTCTATTTTCTGCTTTATTTTGTGCAATTAATGAAAAATAATGATTATTATCTTTATTTCTATTAACTTCTCGATTAATAGTACTAATACTTCGATTAAGATTTTTAGCTATTTCACTAATTTTTACTTTAAATTTCAATTGATTCTCAATATAAATTCTTTCATCTATGCCAAGATGTTTGTATCCCATAGCCAAATTGTAAAGTTAAGTGCAACTAAATTATTTTTCTAACCAAATATTCGATTGGCGAAAGATAATTTAGTATTTTTCTTGGTCTTTGGTTTAAAGACAATATAAATTTATGAACTGCATTTTTAGTAGTGTTTGAAAAATTAAATTTTTTAGGAAATTTTTCTCTAATTAAACCATTAGTATTTTCATTAGTACCTCTTTGTCAAGGTGAATATGCATCAGCAAAATAAATTTTCACATTTAAATTTTTTTCAAGTTGTTGTCAATTAGTAAATTCTTTACCCCTATCAAATGTTATAGTCTTAACAAGATTATTTGGAAGAATTGATAAATAATGACTAATATTTTTGTTAATAACTTTAGTAGTTCTATTTTCAACTAATATTGCTAAAGTAAATCTTGATGTTCTTTCAACTAAAGTTATTAAACATGATTTACTTTTACCTCGTGATGATACTACAGTATCACCTTCTCAATGGCCAAGAGTTATGCGATTATTAACATTTCGTTCTTTAATGGATTTACCATTAAATTTACCCCGATTTTCTTGAGATTTTCGTTTCTTACCTTTTCTTCTTAAATTTTTACTAGTAACCTTTTCAAGTAATCCAGAATAAATTCAATTGTAAATTGTTTTAAAACTAATAATTCATTCTTGATGAAAATTTTTAATTCTGCCATAAATTTGTTCAGGCGATCAACCTAATAATAATTTTTGTTGTACATATTTTACTAATTCTCTATTTTTAAATTTATGAAAATAAACATGTAATTGTTTTCTATTTTCTGCTTTATTTTGTGCAATTAATGAAAAATAATGATTATTATCTTTATTTCTATTAACTTCTCGATTAATAGTACTAATACTTCGATTAAGATTTTTAGCTATTTCACTAATTTTTACTTTAAATTTCAATTGATTCTCAATATAAATTCTTTCATCTATGCCAAGATGTTTGTATCCCATATAAAAACTCCTTAAATTTACTTTTTCTAAAATAAACTTAGCATCATGAAATTTTTATATGAAATCTTTTGCAATTTTATTTACTTGCACTTACAAGTATAATTCAGCAACAATTTACAATTGAATTTATTCTGGATTACTTGAAAAGGTTACTAGTAAAAATTTAAGAAGAAAAGGTAAGAAACGAAAATCTCAAGAAAATCGGGGTAAATTTAATGGTAAATCCATTAAAGAACGAAATGTTAATAATCGCATAACTCTTGGCCATTGAGAAGGTGATACTGTAGTATTATCACGAGGTAAAAGTAAATCATGTTTAATAACTTTAGTTGAAAGAACATCAAGATTTACTTTAGCAATATTAGTTGAAAATAGAACTACTAAAGTTATTAACAAAAATATTAGTCATTATTTATCAATTCTTCCAAATAATCTTGTTAAGACTATAACATTTGATAGGGGTAAAGAATTTGCTAATTGACAACAACTTGAAAAAAATTTAAATGTGAAAATTTATTTTGCTGATGCATATTCACCTTGACAAAGAGGTACTAATGAAAATACTAATGGTTTAATTAGAGAAAAATTTCCTAAAAAATTTAATATTTCAAACACTACTAAAAATGCAGTTCATAAATTTATATTGTCTTTAAACCAAAGACCAAGAAAAATACTAAATTATCTTTCGCCAATCGAATATTTGGTTAGAAAAATAATTTAGTTGCACTTAACTTTACAATTTGGCTATTTATTATTTCAAGTTTTTCTTTAAATTCTAAAATATTATTATTTTCAACTAAACTAACTAAACTATCAATATTTTCTTTAGAAATGTTAGCATTACGATTTTCACTCATACAAGAAAGATAAACTAAAAGTTTAGGAAACATATTATTATCCCCATTTTTAGTTTGTAACCATATCATCTTAAAAAACTTCGCTTTTAATACAATATCATCTTTAATATTTTCATTGATATCTTGTTTAATTTGATTAGTAATAACAGTTTTAATATCTTGTGGCATAATGCTCCTCCATTTTTAAGCAATTTTCTTTAAACAAATTATTAAAAAAATAAAGAAGCTTAATGATTAAGCTTCTTTATTTTTTATTACAAAATACATTTCTAACTGCTAAATTCTATTTAAAATTATATACAAATTATGCAATAAAATATTTAAAAAAACAAGATAAATTTTTATGAAAATAACTTATTGTTTTAAACATTAATGACTATTAACTTCAACAATATAATAATGTTGTTTACCTTTACGAATAAAAATTATTTTATTATATAGCAATTTATCTTTAGATAATATATAGTTTTCATCAGTAATCAGTTGCTCATTAACATAAATAGCATTACTCTTTAATAGTTCCCGAACTTGAGTTTTAGAACTACATACTTCAAGTAATAAAAGTAAATCAATAAGTTTATGTTCTTGACTAACAGTTATTCACGGAACAGCATTTTTCATTTGTTGAATTTCACTCATTTGTAATTGCATAACTTTTTGTGAAAATAATGCTTCACTAATATTAATCGCCATCATAACTTCTTGTTGGGAATGAACAAAAGCAACAATTTCTTTTGCTAATACCTTTTGGGCATGTCTTTTAGCCTTATTAACATTATGTTTTGCCATTATTTGCAAAATATCATCTAATGATAACAAAGTTAATCATTTTAAAAGTTTTTCAACATCAGCATCATTTTGATTAACAAAAAACTGATACAAAATATATGGGGATGTTAAATTAGCATCTAACCAAATTGTTCCTTGCTCAGTTTTACCAAACTTAACACCATTACTTTGCGTTAATAATTCAATCGTTAACCCACTTGCTAAATGATTATCTTGTTCTTTTTTACGAATCAATTCAATTCCAGCAGTAATATTCCCTCATTGGTCACTACCACCAATTTGCACTAAACATTGATAATTCTTATATAAATACCAAAAATCATATGCTTGTAAAAGCATATAAGAAAATTCAGTATAAGAAATTCCTGTTGCGAGTCTTGTTTTAATTGATTCCTTATCAAGCATATAATTAATCGTAAACTCTTTCCCCAAATCTCTTAAATAATCAATTAAATTTAATTTTGCTATTCAATCATCATTATTTAAAACTTTAATATTATGATCTAATAATTTATCTAATTGTAAAGCAAGCGCATCACTATTTAATTTTACTGTTTTAGCATCTAACAATTTTCTTTCTTCAACTTTAAAACTCGGATCACCAATCATTGCCGTGGCTCCACCAATAACAGCAAGCGGTTTAAAACCCGCTAATGAAAAGCGATATAATAAAACAATTTGTAATAAATGCCCCACATGCAATGATGTTGCTGTTGGATCAATACCACAATAAACACTAGCATTACTATTCTTAGCCTGTTTTATTTTTTCACTATTAGTAACTTGTTTTAAAAGTCTTCGGGCTTGCAATTCTTCTAAAAATTCCATTTCTTACCATTCTTTCTCTTATTTTTGTTTTTCATCAATTAAATTAACAATGCTCCGATTTTTTTCAGTAACTTGCTGTTGATCATAAAATTTACTAGCGCGTTGATGAATATCATTAAAACGATTAACATAACTTTGCGCCCGAATATAACTAGTATCATCATAATGTGCATCATTAGTTGCTAAATTAACACTGTTATCACTTTTTCGATTAATAAAATCAATTGGAATTGGATTAACATTTCTTGTCATATTTCTTCCTTCAACATATATTGAAAAATCTTGATATTTTTGAATTTTACGATTAATAATTTCTTGCTGAACATGCTCATTAACATATTCTTCAATTGAACTATAAGTCTTTGTTGTTCTAACTAATGATTGTGGTCTAATACTATAAATATTATTTACTAATGAAAAATCTTTTGGTTTATCACTAGCAATATTTGCTTTATTAGCATTAGAACCTGTAATTGGTGAAATAATCTCTGTTGGTTCATAACCATATACTTGCTTTTGTTGCATTCAATTTCTTTGTTTACGACGATTTTCAGCAATTTTTGACTCTGCAATTTTTTGCTGATGACTATTTTCTTCATAAAGTTTTGATAATGGACCATTTAATCCATATTTAATTTTAAAATCATTAGTATTCATTATGACCCTCCTTTTAAAAGAAGCATTCGTTCTTTTAAATTATAACATAATCAAAATTAGATTTTTTGTACTAACTTATCATTTTCAATATTTTCACGACCAACTTTAGCAAAATTTTTATTATTTAATTGCACTAAATCACCAGTAAAATGAATATCAAACTTACCAATAGTTGCTCCCACACCATAAAAATCTACGGGGGTATTATCACTAGCAAATCAACTAATCTTCGCTTTATCAAATCCAGAACTAACAATAATTTTTATATTATTAAAACCTTCATCATCCATTGCTTTTCTTAAAGCCTTAATTAAAATTGGATTTATACCCATAATATTTTCATTATAATATTTCTCTTGATTTTCTTTAACAGTAAAATATTTATCAACTAAACTAATGCTAGTATCAACCCGAACAGCACTAAGACGATTTTGAAAATGACCACATACTTTTAAACTAGTATTAATAACATCATTATCAAAATCAACTAATGCTACTAACTTATCATTAGGAAATAATTCACTATAAGCTTCTAAAGATTTAATAATATCACCATTAAAACCATGAATTAAAGCGTGGGGCATTGTCCCAACCAATATTTCTTGATTATTTCATCATTCAGTTTGTGCTCTCGTAACTTGTGATTTAATACCAGCAATATATGCAGCATAACCATCACCTTGTTGATTAAGATAGTCATCATTACGATCAAACATAAAGATGATTGGTTTATCGTTACTAACTTTTAAAATCTCATTACAATTAGTAGCAACACTACTTCTTCTTGCTAAAATGCCATCAATAATTCCTTCTAAGTAACCAAATAAATGATAAGGACCGGTTATTTTTAAAACCGGAATATTAGCTTTAATAATATCACCATCATTTAAAGCATAAACAGATATTTTTTCTAATGGCGTTACAAATTCTTTCAATAATGCCACAATTTCATCAATACCACAAAGCATAACATTATCTTGTCTTTGAAAAAATTGCATCGTAACAATATTATTAGGAAAATACTTTTTAAGAATTTTTTGGGTTTTTAAAAAATAAATCGCACTATAATAGCCTTCTTTAATACGAACATCAAATTTAAATTTTGTCATTTAAATAGCCTCAAATCTCTTATATAATTATTAGTTTTAATATATCAATTTTACTACTTAATAAATATTGTAATATAGTTTTTAAGAAAATTTCTTTTTTTGATTACAAATTTTGCTATTCTTATCATCAAATTATCCTTTACTATTTCTTTTCTTGAATAATATTATATCAAAGTTTATAATTGATTAATAAACAAAATAGAGATTTTTGTGAGGTGTAAAATTAATGAAGCAATACATTATCTTAGTGGACTCAGCAACTGGTTATGATGAAGAACAGGCAAAAGAACATAATATGGCATTTGTTCCTTTAATGATAAATATTAACAATAAAACTATTGCTGACAATAACAAAGAAATTACTATTGATAAATTTTATAAAATTTTAGAAACTGAACCAATTAAAACCAGTCAAACGCCACCAGGAATTTTAAAAGAAAAATGAGATGAACTACTACAAGAATATGAACAAATTCTTTTCTTTCCAATTTCTTCCCATCTATCAGGACAATATCAAAGTGCAATATTACTAGCTCAAGATAATGTTTATAAAAACAAAGTCTATATAATTGATAGCGAAGCAGTTGGCGACATTAATAAAGAAATGATTAACCGCGCAAAACTATTTTTACAAGAACGACCTATTAATGAATTACAAGGTTTTATTGATGAACAGAAAACAAAATATTGTGCCTTCATTCTTCCATATCAATTAGATACATTGGTTCGTGGTGGTAGAATTAGCAGTGCTGCTGCTACCCTAGCTAATTTATTGAAAATTAAACCAATCCTAGAATTTAATGGTTTTATTGATAAATTTGATAAAACCAGAACATTTAAAAAAGCAATTAAAGAAGTTTTAAAAGAAATCAAAAAACGCTATGACAGTACTGGCGAATTAACAATTATGCATTCATTATGTGATACGGAATTAAAAGAAGAAGTAATTAAAATCATTACTAAAGAAAAATTTACAATTAAACATATGAGTTTAATATCTAATGTTATTGCTGCTCACACCGGATATAATACATTTGTACTTGTATATTGAATAAAGTAAAGGAGAAAAAAATGTCTAACACAAATAAGAAAATTGCTATTATTGTTGACTCATCTAGCAACCTTGACCTTACAACGCTAAAAGAAAAAAATATTAATATCCTTCCTTTATTAATAAGTTTTGAAGATAAAACTGAAATTGAAGATACCACTAGTGATATTAAAAAATCTAATTTTTATGCTCGTGTTAAAAATGGTGAATATACTAAAACTAGTCAATCATCACCGGGGAAACTAATGAGCTTATGGCGAAAACTACTAGCTGAAGGAAATGATGAAATTATCTTTATTCCGATTGCTAAAGGATTATCTGGTCAATACCAAAATGCCTATATGTTATCACAAGAAAGTGAATTTAAAAACCGCGTTCATATTATTGATACTAACGGCGCTGCTACATTTAATAGTACATTAGCAATCAAAGCTACTGAAATTGTAGCTAATGGGGGCAACATTAATGATATTAATAAAATGGTAACCCAAGTTAAAAAAAATAGTTTAATTTACATTATCCCTGAAGATATCTCGCGACTTTCTAAAGGTGGTCGTGCCAAATCTGTTGTTGCTTCCCTAATAAGTTTAATCCGCGTTAAAGTCATTATTAAATTCGGCGAAATATCGGAAAAAAGTGGAATTGCCAGAACCTTAAACAACGCTATTGAAAGTGTAATCACAAAAATTAAAGAATTTATTAAAAATGAAAATTATATCTTAGAAATTCTCACATCACAATGTGATAAAAAGGTCACCACAATTATTAACAAAATTATAACCAACCACCCTGAACTTAAAATCAAAAAAGCATTCCTCCCTAACTGCTTTGTCAGTCATGCCGGTGTTAACTCCGTAGGAATTATTGTTGTTAAACAATAAAAAAAATTAACAAAGAAAAAGGTAGCAACGCTACCTTTTTTATTTACAGCACTAACAATAATCCCCTGTCACCTTATTTTAATGCTTTTAAAATAAAAACTATTTTCTATTTTTAAAAATTAGTTGCCAACAACTCTTTTGATGCCTGAAGCAATTTTTCTAATTCATCAACAATAAATTGGGCATCATTGCTAACAATCAGTTGTAAATCTTTGTCTGAAACCATTTTCGGATTAAGTTTATTATTAGCAATCCCTCTTACTTCAAATCTGACTTTATTTAATTGTTCAATTTTTCCAGCATCAACATTTTTAACAACAATTCTCACCCTTGTGACACAATTACCAACACTAATAATATTATCTTTACCTAAAATATCCAAAATTTTTCTGGCTAATAACTGATAAGAAGACAGTGGTAAACTATTATCCAAATTTTCTATTTCACTAACAGTTTGCTCGCGACCTAATGTCTGATAATTAAACTTCTTAATCAAATAATTAAAAGAAAAGTAATAAGCGCCCCCGCTTAGAATACCAATTGGTAATATTCAAGCCGGATTTGCTAGCACTTGGGCAATACCAGACTCCCAAGTTATTTTAGCAATTTTCATTGATTGATAAAAACTTAAAACATAATCAATAAAACCAGCAGAAAACCCAAAACCAATCCGAATTCCTAAACCAACAGTAATTGCAGCAATAATCCCTGATAAGACAATATGAACAAAAAATAATATTGGGGCTGCATAAATAAAACTAAATTCTAACGGTTCAGTAATCCCCGTTAAAAATGAAACTGACGCCGCTCCAAGTAATAATGCCATAACTTTTTTTCTTTGGTCAGGATGAGCACATTTAATGATCGCCAAGGCAGCAGCTGGTAATCCAAACATCATAATGGGGAAAAACCCACTTTGAAATAATCCGGCACCAACAACTAAATCATTACTAAGAAATGCAGGAATATCACCATTAATAACTGTTCCATTCTCTGAAGTAACAAAAGGGTGTTGTCAAAAAAAATAAATATTAAAAACACGCATTAAACCACTAGCATTTAATGCTCTATTAAACATTGTATAAACGCTAGCAACCCCTCATTGAATATGACGGGTTGAATTGTCAACTTTTTCAGGAATAATAGCTTGTCCAAAAGTTAAAAGTCCTAACTGAAGTCAAGGTCAAATTATTGCCACTAAAATAGCAACTGGTAAAGAAACTAAAATAACAACTAATGGCACAAATCTTCTTCCCGAAAAAAATGACAAAGCAGTTGGCAACTTAATGGATTGAAAACGATTATAACAAGTAGCTGCTAATATACCAGCAATGATGCCACTCAGAACTCCCATATCAATAGAATAAATAACTTCATTGCCTTTAAGTTGATATAAAAGTTTTGATTTATTTTCTAAGTTAACATCTAATAAAATTGTTGAATAAACAATTTTTGGTAATATCGTCATTAGACCAATTAATATTGTATAAGCAAAAAAACCAATAAGAGCTGCTTCACCACGATTATCTTTAGCAAAACCAAAAGCTATGCCAATAGCAAAAAGAACAGAAAGATTATCAAAAGCACTGCCACCAATAAGTTGCAATACTGAACCAATATATCAAATAACACTGTTCTCAGTAATTCCAAAATCTTTAGCCATCATTAATCCACCCACACGACTTAATATTGCCGCGATAGGTAAAATAGCAATCGGAAACATTAATGATTTAGCAAGTTTTTGTAATCCTGAACTTGTTTTATTGCGAAAATGCTTTAAAGTATTTCTTGGTTGAAAATTACTTGATAGCAGTTTAAATTTTTTAAAATTACTAAAAATATGTTTAAATTCCATTTAAATTTAGTCCTACCTTTATTTTAACTTATAACTTAAAATTAATTATTTTTGCATACAAGAAATCTAATAATTGCATTAATAATTGCAATCTAATTGAAAAAACACTTCATAATTGTTCTTCTTCAGATTTAATTACAAAATAGGATTTAAAACTTTTAGCTAATTTTGTTTCTTTGCTAAAAATACCAATTGAGTAAGCTTTATCTTTTAATTCTTCAATTATTTCACCAATTAAATTATTTGTACCACTTAATGATAGGCAAATAACAACATCATCAGCAGTAACTAATGGCAAGTACGAATAAATAACATTAATATCATTCTCACAAATAACATTTTTATTTACTCATCTTAATCTTTGTGCGAAAGAAATAGCAGGATAATATGAAATTCCAAAACCAAAAATAAAGATTGTTTTTGCATCAATAATTTTTTTAACAATTAAATCATTATCTTTATTAATAAAATCTAAATATAATCGATTATTATCCTCATCTCTTATTTTCACATATTCATTAAAAAAATAGGTAATATTACTTTTCAATTGCAAATTAGTATTAACTTGTCGTCCTGAATTTTTAATTCTTTGATTAACAACTTTTAATTGATACTTCAATTCCGTTCAACCACTTAGATTTAATTTTTGACAAAAGCGAATTATTGAACTAGAAGAAGTAAAACAAGCATCAGCAACACTTGTTGATGTTCATTCATCAATTTGTTCTAAGTTATTTAAAATAAATGTAGCAATACTGGCGTTAATAACATTGTCTTCATTAAATTTTATATGCTTTAATTTCTTAATAAAATCAAAATCTTCCAAAATGGCCTCCTTATTTCATTTATATTATCTTCCTGATAATTTTGAATTATATCGCAAAAACATTTCATCGCCAAATTGTAAAGTTAAGTGCAACTAAATTATTTTTCTAACCAAATATTCGATTGGCGAAAGATAATTTAGTATTTTTCTTGGTCTTTGGTTTAAAGACAATATAAATTTATGAACTGCATTTTTAGTAGTGTTTGAAAAATTAAATTTTTTAGGAAATTTTTCTCTAATTAAACCATTAGTATTTTCATTAGTACCTCTTTGTCAAGGTGAATATGCATCAGCAAAATAAATTTTCACATTTAAATTTTTTTCAAGTTGTTGTCAATTAGCAAATTCTTTACCCCTATCAAATGTTATAGTCTTAACAAGATTATTTGGAAGAATTGATAAATAATGGCTAATGTTTTCGTTAATAACTTTAGTAGTTCTATTTTCAACTAATATTGCTAAAGTAAATCTTGATGTTCTTTCAACTAAAGTTATTAAACATGATTTACTTTTACCTTGTGATGATACTACAGTATCACCTTCTCAATGGCCAAGAGTTATGCGATTATTAACATTTCGTTCTTTAATGGATTTACCATTAAATTTACCCCGATTTTCTTGAGATTTTCGTTTCTTACCTTTTCTTCTTAAATTTTTACTAGTAACCTTTTCAAGTAATCCAGAATAAATTCAATTGTAAATTGTTTTAAAACTAATAATTCATTCTTGATGAAAATTTTTAATTCTGCCATAAATTTGTTTAGGCGATCAACCTAATAATAATTTTTGTTGTACATATTTTACTAATTCTCTATTTTTAAATTTATGAAAATAAACATGTAATTGTTTTCTATTTTCTGCTTTATTTTGTGCAATTAATGAAAAATAATGATTATTATCTTTATTTCTATTAACTTCTCGATTAATAGTACTAATACTTCGATTAAGATTTTTAGCTATTTCACTAATTTTTACTTTAAATTTCAATTGATTCTCAATATAAATTCTTTCATCTATTCCAAGATGTTTGTATCCCATATAAAAACTCCTTAAATTTACTTTTTCTAAAATAAACTTAGCATCATGAAATTTTTATATGAAATCTTTTGCAATTTTATTTACTTGCACTTACAAGTATAATTCAGCATCGATAAATTTAGGTAAACTTTCCAAAAAATGAAATATTCTTCATTAAAAATATAAAAATAACCAGTTTGTAAGATAATACCAATAATGGTTATTTTTATATTGCTATCATCCTTAATAACTAATTTTATTGGCAGGGGTAGCAGGATTTGAACCCACAAGCGCGCGGTTTTGAAGACCGCCGTTCTACCATTGAACTATACCCCTACAATAAATATATTCTATCAAAGTTATTAAAAATAACAAAGTAAATTATAAAGAAAGGTCGCGTTTAGTTATCTTAGGTATTGCTTTGAAGAAGTAAAACAATCAGCTAATTATATTAAATTGCCAAATTGTAAAGTTAAGTGCAACTAAATTATTTTTCTAACCAAATATTCGATTGGCGAAAGATAATTTAGTATTTTTCTTGGTCTTTGGTTTAAAGACAATATAAATTTATGAACTGCATTTTTAGTAGTGTTTGAAAAATTAAATTTTTTAGGAAATTTTTCTCTAATTAAACCATTTAGTATTTTCATTAGTACCTCTTTGTCAAGGTGAATATGCATCAGCAAAATAAATTTTCACATTTAAATTTTTTTCAAGTTGTTGTCAATTAGCAAATTCTTTACCCCTATCAAATGTTATAGTCTTAACAAGATTATTTGGAAGAATTGATAAATAATGACTAATATTTTTGTTAATAACTTTAGTAGTTCTATTTTCAACTAATATTGCTAAAGTAAATCTTGATGTTCTTTCAACTAAAGTTATTAAACATGATTTACTTTTACCTCGTGATGATACTACAGTATCACCTTCTCAATGGCCAAGAGTTATGCGATTATTAACATTTCGTTCTTTAATGGATTTACCATTAAATTTACCCCGATTTTCTTGAGATTTTCGTTTCTTACCTTTTCTTCTTAAATTTTTACTAGTAACCTTTTCAAGTAATCCAGAATAAATTCAATTGTAAATTGTTTTAAAACTAATAATTCATTCTTGATGAAAATTTTTAATTCTACCATAAATTTGTTCAGGCGATCAACCTAATAATAATTTTTGTTGTACATATTTTACTAATTCTCTATTTTTAAATTTATGCTGAATTATACTTGTAAGTGCAAGTAAATAAAATTGCAAAAGATTTCATATAAAAATTTCATGATGCTAAGTTTATTTTAGAAAAAGTAAATTTAAGGAGTTTTTATATGGGATACAAACATCTTGGCATAGATGAAAGAATTTATATTGAGAATCAATTGAAATTTAAAGTAAAAATTAGTGAAATAGCTAAAAATCTTAATCGAAGTATTAGTACTATTAATCGAGAAGTTAATAGAGCTGAATTATACTTGTAAGTGCAAGTAAATAAAATTGCAAAAGATTTCATATAAAAATTTCATGATGCTAAGTTTATTTTAGAAAAAGTAAATTTAAGGAGTTTTTATATGGGATACAAACATCTTGGCATAGATGAAAGAATTTATATTGAGAATCAATTGAAATTTAAAGTAAAAATTAGTGAAATAGCTAAAAATCTTAATCGAAGTATTAGTACTATTAATCGAGAAGTTAATAGAAATAAAGATAATAATCATTATTTTTCATTAATTGCACAAAATAAAGCAGAAAATAGAAAACAATTACATGTTTATTTTCATAAATTTAAAAATAGAGAATTAGTAAAATATGTACAACAAAAATTATTATTAGGTTGATCGCCTGAACAAATTTATGGCAGAATTAAAAATTTTCATCAAGAATGAATTATTAGTTTTAAAACAATTTACAATTGAATTTATTCTGGATTACTTGAAAAGGTTACTAGTAAAAATTTAAGAAGAAAAGGTAAGAAACGAAAATCTCAAGAAAATCGGGGTAAATTTAATGGTAAATCCATTAAAGAACGAAATGTTAATAATCGCATAACTCTTGGCCATTGAGAAGGTGATACTGTAGTATCATCACGAGGTAAAAGTAAATCATGTTTAATAACTTTAGTTGAAAGAACATCAAGATTTACTTTAGCAATATTAGTTGAAAATAGAACTACTAAAGTTATTAACAAAAATATTAGTCATTATTTATCAATTCTTCCAAATAATCTTGTTAAGACTATAACATTTGATAGGGGTAAAGAATTTACTAATTGACAACAACTTGAAAAAAATTTAAATGTGAAAATTTATTTTGCTGATGCATATTCACCTTGACAAAGAGGTACTAATGAAAATACTAATGGTTTAATTAGAGAAAAATTTCCTAAAAAATTTAATTTTTCAAACACTACTAAAAATGCAGTTCATAAATTTATATTGTCTTTAAACCAAAGACCAAGAAAAATACTAAATTATCTTTCGCCAATCGAATATTTGGTTAGAAAAATAATTTAGTTGCACTTAACTTTACAATTTGGCTTATGAAAATAAACATGTAATTGTTTTCTATTTTCTGCTTTATTTTGTGCAATTAATGAAAAATAATGATTATTATCTTTATTTCTATTAACTTCTCGATTAATAGTACTAATACTTCGATTAAGATTTTTAGCTATTTCACTAATTTTTACTTTAAATTTCAATTGATTCTCAATATAAATTCTTTCATCTATGCCAAGATGTTTGTATCCCATATAAAAACTCCTTAAATTTACTTTTTCTAAAATAAACTTAGCATCATGAAATTTTTATATGAAATCTTTTGCAATTTTATTTACTTGCACTTACAAGTATAATTCAGCAAATTTTTTTCTAATTAAACCATTAGTATTTTCATTAGTACCTCTTTGTCAAGGTGAATATGCATCAGCAAAATAAATTTTCACATTTAAATTTTTTTCAAGTTGTTGTCAATTAGCAAATTCTTTACCCCTATCAAATGTTATAGTCTTAACAAGATTATTTGGAAGAATTGATAAATAATGACTAATATTTTTGTTAATAACTTTAGTAGTTCTATTTTCAACTAATATTACTAAAGTAAATCTTGATGTTCTTTCAACTAAAGTTATTAAACATGATTTACTTTTACCTTGTGATGATACTACAGTATCACCTTCTCAATGGCCAAGAGTTATGCGATTATTAACATTTCGTTCTTTAATGGATTTACCATTAAATTTACCCCGATTTTCTTGAGATTTTCGTTTCTTACCTTTTCTTCTTAAATTTTTACTAGTAACCTTTTCAAGTAATCCAGAATAAATTCAATTGTAAATTGTTTTAAAACTAATAATTCATTCTTGATGAAAATTTTTAATTCTGCCATAAATTTGTTCAGGCGATCAACCTAATAATAATTTTTGTTGTACATATTTTACTAATTCTCTATTTTTAAATTTATGAAAATAAACATGTAATTGTTTTCTATTTTCTGCTTTATTTTGTGCAATTAATGAAAAATAATGATTATTATCTTTATTTCTATTAACTTCTCGATTAATAGTACTAATACTTCGATTAAGATTTTTAGCTATTTCACTAATTTTTACTTTAAATTTCAATTGATTCTCAATATAAATTCTTTCATCTATGCCAAGATGTTTGTATCCCATATAAAAACTCCTTAAATTTACTTTTTCTAAAATAAACTTAGCATCATGAAATTTTTATATGAAATCTTTTGCAATTTTATTTACTTGCACTTACAAGTATAATTCAGCATTTTTTTCAAGTTGTTGTCAATTAGCAAATTCTTTACCCCTATCAAATGTTATAGTCTTAACAAGATTATTTGGAAGAATTGATAAATAATGACTAATATTTTTGTTAATAACTTTAGTAGTTCTATTTTCAACTAATATTACTAAAGTAAATCTTGATGTTCTTTCAACTAAAGTTATTAAACATGATTTACTTTTACCTCGTGATGATACTACAGTATCACCTTCTCAATGGCCAAGAGTTATGCGATTATTAACATTTCGTTCTTTAATGGATTTACCATTAAATTTACCCCGATTTTCTTGAGATTTTCGTTTCTTACCTTTTCTTCTTAAATTTTTACTAGTAACCTTTTCAAGTAATCCAGAATAAATTCAATTGTAAATTGTTTTAAAACTAATAATTCATTCTTGATGAAAATTTTTAATTCTGCCATAAATTTGTTCAGGCGATCAACCTAATAATAATTTTTGTTGTACATATTTTATTAATTCTCTATTTTTAAATTTATGAAAATAAACATGTAATTGTTTTCTATTTTCTGCTTTATTTTGTGCAATTAATGAAAAATAATGATTATTATCTTTATTTCTATTAACTTATCGATTAATAGTACTAATACTTCGATTAAGATTTTTAGCTATTTCACTAATTTTTACTTTAAATTTCAATTGATTCTCAATATAAATTCTTTCATCTATGCCAAGATGTTTGTATCCCATATAAAAACTCCTTAAATTTACTTTTTCTAAAATAAACTTAGCATCATGAAATTTTTATATGAAATCTTTTGCAATTTTATTTACTTGCACTTACAAGTATAATTCAGCTTTTTTAAAAAATACCTAAGAAAACTAAACGCGACCACAATCATATTTTCTGTGTGTCTTTGTCTAGTTTTTGCTATAATATATAATATATATCTCATTTAGAGGAGGATAGTAATAGATGTCAAGAATTACAGATGTAAGAGCAATAGAAGTTTTAGATTCTCGTGGTAATCCCACAATTCAAGTGGAAGTGTGAAGTCAATTTGGTTACGGCAAAGCCTTGGTTCCGTCAGGGGCATCCACAGGTGAATTAGAAGCTTTAGAATTAAGAGATAACGATGAAAAGCGATATATGGGTAAAGGTGTTTTAAAAGCTGTTGCTAACATTAATAAAATGATTCGTGAAAAAGTAGTAGGAATGGATGTTACTAATCAACTTTTAGTTGATCAAGTGATGATTAAATTAGATGGTACAGATAATAAAGAAAAATTAGGAGCTAATGCGATTTTAGGAGTATCAATGGCAGTTATGCGTGCAGGTGCTGATGAAGTAGGTTTACCATTATATCAATATATTGGTGGTATTAGTGCTAGAAAATTACCAGTACCAATGTTAAACATTATTAATGGTGGAGAACATGCAGACAACACAATTGATTTTCAAGAGTTTATGATTATGCCGGTTAGTGCTCCTGATTTTAAAGAAGCAATTAGAATGGCAGCAGAAGTATTTCATACTTTAAAGAAAATTTTACACGATGCTGGTGATACTACTTCTGTTGGTGATGAAGGTGGATTTGCTCCAAATTTAGATAATGAAGGTGCATTAGATGTTATTGTTAAAGCAATTGAAACAGCAGGATATAAAGCTGGTACAGATATTAAAATTGCAATGGATTGTGCTTCTAGCGAACTATATGATAAAGAACGAAAAATTTATGTCTTTAAAAAACTAAGCAAAAAAAGTGGCAAAGTTGTTGAAAAAACTACTGATGAAATGATTTCGTATTTAGAACAGTTAGTTAATAAATATCCGATTATTTCTATTGAAGATGGACTATCAGAACATGATTGAGATGGTTTTGTTAAATTAACAGAAAAATTAGGTAATAAAGTCCAAATTATGGGAGATGATATTTTTGTAACTAATCCTAAAATAACAAAAGAAGGTATTGAAAAGCAAGCGGCTAACTCAATTTTAATTAAAGTAAATCAAATTGGAACAATGAGTGAAACGATTGCGACGATTCAAATGGCGCAAAAAGCTAATTGAACAACAGTTGTATCACATCGTTCAGGTGAAACTGAGGATACAACTATTGCTGATTTAGCGGTCGCTTTAAACACTGGACAAATTAAAACTGGTTCAATGTCAAGAACCGATCGGATTGCTAAATATAATCGTCTCTTAACGATTGCACATGAATTAGGTGCTACTGGTGAATATGATGGAATGGAAACATTTTATAACTTAACAAAAAAATCTTAAAATCTTAAAACCTTTAAATATCTCCTAGTTAATTGGGAGATATTTTTTATTTAAAAATATTATTTCTTTAATTAGATTAGAAACGATTTTCACTCTATTCTTGCTATTGTAGTAGTAAAGGAGGTTTAACGATAAAATTAAAATTTTATTAAGGATACCTTTTTAAAAAATAACAAATTAATAGTATAGTCCCCAACTAATTAATTATTAAGGAGACAAATAGCACTTTAATAAATTAGTATATTGTGGAGAATATATTTTTGCTATAATTAAAATACTAAATATTTAGAAGGGATAAATTAAAAATGGCAAAATTGATGAAGAAAGTTGCGATATTAACTTCTGGTGGCGATGCGCCAGGAATGAACAATACGGTGGCGCAAATAATTAAAAAAGCAATAGCAAATAATATTCTGCCTTACATTGTTAGGGATGGTTATGAAGGTTTAACACAAGGTTGAATTGAAGAAACTAATGAAGACTTTGCGAGAAAAATTGTTAATCGTGGGGGAACAGCGATTGGTACTTCCCGTTATCCTGAATTTGCAAAGGAAGAAGTAAGACAACGAGCGATTAATAATTTAAAACAATTAGAAATTAATAATTTAATTGTTATTGGTGGTGATGGTAGTTATCAAGGTGCTAATAAATTAGTAGCAATGGGATTAAATTGTATTGGTTTGCCAGGAACAATAGATAATGATGTTGTATCAAGTGATTTTACTATTGGTTTTGATACGGCATTAAATACCGTTATTGAAGCAATTGACCGTGTTCGCGATACTAATGAATCTCATAATCGTTGTGGAATTATTGAAGTTATGGGTCGTTATTGTGGAGATATTGCGATGCTGGCGGGAATTGGTAGTGGTGTGGAAATTATTAGTACATCAGAAAATAAATTGACAGAAGAAGAAATTATTCAGCAAACTAAAAAATGTTATGAGAAAAAGTATCGTTCGGTAATTATTCTTGTAACGGAAAAACTGTATGATGTTCATCAATTGGCGAAAGAAGTTGAAAAAGGTAGTGGTTATGTTACGCGAGCAACAGTCTTAGGACATATTCAAAGAGGCGGTATGCCAACAGCAATGGATCGCTATTTAGCAACAATTTTAGGAACTGAAGCTATTAAGCAATTAATTGCTGGCAATACAGGGATTTGTATTGGATTAAGTGGAAATGGTTTACAAAGTTATTCTTTTACTAAAGCATTAGCAATGAAACGAAAATAAGCTGGTCGTATTCATCATTAGTCATAAAATATACAAGGAGTAAATTAATGGAAAATAATAATTATGCAATTTCTATTAGTGGATTAACCAAAAGGTTTAAAAAACAAGTTGCTGTTAATAACATTACTATTAAAGTAAAAAGTGGTAAAATTCATGGTTTTATTGGACCTAATGGTAGTGGAAAAACAACAACAATTAAATGTTTAATCGGTTCAATTATTCCTAATAGTGGTGAAATACAAATTGATGGTAAAGATGCTACGCTGTCTGTAGCTAAAGAAGTTTTAGGATATATTCCTGAAAATGCTCGTTTTCCAATGCACTTATCAACATATAAATATTTAACTTGAATGAGTTTTTTACGAGGAAACGATTGAAAAAAAAGTAAAAAGGAAGCTAAAGCATCATTAGAACAATTAAATTTATGAAAGTTTCAACGAAAAAATCCTAATAGTTTTTCTTCTGGAATGAAAAAAAAGGTATTATTAGCACAAGCTCTTATTTCTAATCCTAAAATATTAATTTTAGATGAACCAGCAGCTAATTTAGATCCAACAGCAAGAATGGAATTATTTGATGAATTAATTAAACTTCGTGATATGGGAAAAAGCATTTTGATTTCATCACATATTTTATTAGAGTTACAAAATATTATTGATGAAGTTACAATTTTAAATCATGGTAATGTTATTTACAGTGATATCATTCAAACTAAAAAACAAAATTTATATATGTTTGATCCTTTAAAACCAGAATTGTTTATTAAAGTATTAAAAAAAGCTGGTTATGATGTTCAAATAATGAATGAAAAAATTGTGGTGCAAATTAAAAATGATCAAGAATTGTTAAATATTAGTGAATTAGCGCTTGAACATAAAATTTTAATTAAATCAACACAACCGTATACAACAGACTTAACTGAGTTGTATGAACAAATTATTAAAAATGATCAACAATCAGAAATTGTGTCTAGTTATAAAAACAGTAATAAAAAGGAAGGTAAGAAGTAATGCCGATTAAAACTCAAAAAGTAACAAGTAAAAACTATAAATTTAGTTTTAGAGCGCCAATTTTGCTTTATATTTTAAATAAAATTATTAAAGCAATTTCATCTTGAGTTTTTCTAATTATTGGTTTAATAATTCCTTTAGCGATTGTCGGTTCATTATCTTATTTTTTAAATATGCGTTTAGAAACTGTTTCTAACATTACTACTGATGTGATAAGAGCAGAATATGTTTCTTTAAATAATCAAATAATTACTATTTTATATGGTTTTTTTATTAGTTTTTTAATTTTATTAAGTTATTCTAAAGCATCACAAATTTTTCGTGATGAAATTAGTGATGGAACATTATTAATTTTTAATACTTTACCAATGACAAGAACAAGACTTGTTACAGAAAAAATCTTAGCATTTCACATTACAATTATAACTTATATAATTATTTGTTTAGGATTGCCAATTTTAATAACACCATTATTTTTTAAAGTTTTACCATTTATTTTTATGGGTCAATTTGCTAAAAATATTTTTATTTTAATTGGAGTTTTAATATTATTGCAGTTTTTAATTTCTAGTCCTGCTTTATTATTGTCATTAGTTTTTTCTTCAAAAGTTTTAATATTATTTGCTGCTTTATTTCTTGGTTTAATTCAAATTTTTGGTTTAGTTGATACATTTATAAGTCCGATGGCTGCTGGTTCAAATTTATTTCAAAGACAATCAGAATGAGATGAAGACTTTAAGTTAATTCCTGATTTTAGGAAATTACTTTTATTAAGTGATGTTGAATTAGAAAAATCAGGATTTAATGAATGAAAAAATGCAATTAATAAATATGCACAAGACAATGGTGGTGAAGTTGGATATAATTATTTTGATTATTCAATAGAACCGTGAAAAGAAACAAATTTTCAATTAGCAGTGGATAATACAAATAATATTAGTAACCCATATAACATTAATTATAAACAAATGTTTAATATCATTTTGAAATATAAAATATTTAATAAAATTACGAGAGTATGAGATGATAGTCAAGAATTTAATAAGGTTATGGGATATTGGTTTGCAATCAAATTTGATGAATGAAGAAAATTATTAGGTCAGAAGATACCACCATTTACTGTTACGATGGGGAAAATAGCTACTGCAATTTCATATTTAAATGTTGTTAAACATTGACAGTTATTAGTGTCACCAGCCTTGAATGATAATAATATAAATAAGATTAATACTAACAAGAATATTGGATTTGTAAAAAATGCTGATAGTTCATATTCATATCGTCCTGATATTACAAGAGAAATTATTAATATTCCTGGTGCTTATGTTTTCTATATTCTTTTAACTATTGGTGTCATTTTTGGAACCTGATGGGTGTTTAAAAATAAAGATTTTACTTAATTTATTACTTTTAAATTGATTAATATTAATAATAAAAATAGTTCTTATACAATATGTGTAAGAACTATTTTTTAAATTATTAAATTCAACAATAATGTCACCTTTATTTTTCTTTACTCGTTCTAAAAATCCATCTAATTCTAATTTTGAGCAACCCTTTTTAGTTTCTTTACCCGCTAATAAAAAATTATTTGCTATCTTTTTAAATGTTGTAAATAAATCATATAATTTAACATAGTTAGCAAAATCTTTATTCACTTTATTAACCATTATTGCTAATTTTTGATTATATTTTTTAATAACTTCAGTAGTAATTAATGGCCGTTCTTTAATTATAGGAGTATCAGCAATGTCTGGTAAATTACCAATAACTATTCTTTGAGCATTAGAAGCAATTAAACGACGCAAATTTTCTTCTTGTCTTTGAACCACATTATCAATTAATGCATCATCAATTTTATCCACTCATACAAAATCATTAGCTCCCAAAATAATAACAACTAAATCATTACTTTTAATTTTGTGCTGTGTTAATAATGCTGTTGTTTGCTTTGTTAAAGAAATTTTACTTTGTAATAAATTACCAAACTTATTATTACTAGTACCAGCAATTACTTGGGCAGCACCAGTAGAATAATTGTTGCCTAATTGTTGGAATTTTCACCCTAAAAAACTAATTTTAAATTCCGCAAGAAAAGCTGGTGATAAAGATAAATTTAACTTATTAGCTAAGACTTCAACAGCTACGGGTCCATTACTAAAAGAATTGCCATAAAATGGCGGTTGAAATTCTACTCTTTCAATTCCTGTTAAAAAACTAGGGATTTTACCTAACATTGTATTAACTAAATCTACTAATGCACCATTATCCGATAAACTGTCGCCTAAAGCATAAATTTGATTATATTTTGTTTGATTTTTTGTTTGATTTTCAGTATTATGGTTTTGTAAATTAATTGGAGTTGTTATTAATGAAGTCAGTAAAAATAAACTTAATAAACTTTTAGAATTATTTAACATTATAATTCACTCCTTTACATATAAAATAATAAGATCCAAAAAAAATGATAAGTTATCAATATAGTCGTTAATAAGTTAAAATCTTAACTTAATTAATCTTTTTTTGAGAATCACAACCTTTATGAGAAGATTTTATATTTATTTTTTAGGATGCTTATTACTTAAAGTGATTATATCAAATTTATTTAAAATATTTATAAATATAAAATAAAATTGCCCTATATAAAATATAGAGCAATTAAGATATGACAGTAAGTTATGCTATCACCAATTAACTAAATTAAATAGTTCTAATCCTAATTGATAATGAGCATTTTTTGTAGGATGAACTTGATCAAAAAAAAGAAATTCATCAATATTGTTAATATTACAATAATTATTAAATTCAACTTCAAAATTTCCCTTTGCTAATTTAACTTTTTCAAAAAGATGATCAACATCTAAGTTTGAACAACTCTTATAGATTTCTTTCCCTTGTTTTAAAAAGTTACTAGTGACTTTTTAAAACAAGGCATAAATATCATATAGTTTAACAGTTTGATAATATTTATGATTAACTTTTTCAATCATTAATTTTAATTTTTCATTATATATTTTGATTTTTTTATTAGAAAGCATTACTTTTTCTTTTGCCATCGGAATCATAGATACATCTGGTAAATTACCAATAACTATTCTTTGAGCATTAGAATTAATTAAACGATTAATATTATTTTCTTGCGTTAAAACAATTTCATCCAGCATTTTATCAGTAATATTTGTATTTCATAAAACATCATTACCGCCCATAATAATAACAATTAAATCATCGCTTTGAAGTTGATGTTGTTGTAATAATGCTGTTGTTTGATAAGTTAAAGAAATTTTTGTTTGTAAAAAACTTCTAAACTTACTATAGTTATCTGTTCCAATTACTTGTGCTCCTGATGTTGCATAATTATTACCTGATTTTTCAAAGGTTCATCCTAAAAAAAGCATTTTAAATTCATTAAATCATGCTGGTATTAAAGATAAACCTCCTAATTTATTAGCTAAAACTTCAACAGCAACGGGTCCATTACTAAAAGAATTATTATAATATGGTGATTTAAAGGCAATTTCTTTGATTCCCACATAGCTTTTTAAAAAACCGGGAACTTTTCCTAACATTTGATTTGCTAATCCTACTAATGAACCATTATCTGACAAACTATCTCCTAAAACATACAATTGATGATATTTATTATTTTGTTGCAGATTAATTTGGTATTTTATGGAAGTTAACATTAGTAAAAAGGATAAAAATAAAAATTTTAATAAATTACTTTTTTGAACTAAAACTATGCTCCTTTTAAATATAAAATTTTTTCATACAAAATAAATTAGGTTTATTATCAACCATTGCCTATATAATTCACCTTCTTTTAATATTTGTTATTTTAATTATACCAAATATTAAAAATGACATGAAAATTAATATCACAAATTTTAAATTAATTTTGCTTTTCAAAACTTATTAAGAACATTTTCTACTAAACTTAATTTATTATTTTCTTTCGCTGTAAAGAAAAATGGCGATGCTGTTGTTAATGCATACAGATAATCATCAACTACTTCTAATATTATAATTAAATTACTATTAAAATTATCAAATTCATAAAAACTACCGTTAGGATTAATTTTAAATATAACCCCAGCAAAATTACTAGCATAAAAATTATTATTATAAAATACTAAATTTCTAATTTCCGCGAGCAAGTTAAAAAAAAGATTAAAATTACCAGTACTGTCACTTTTCAAAACTTCACCATTTTGGAGAGCAATATAGATATTGTTATTAACAAAAATCATATCATTAATGTTTTTATCAAAATTACTTAATTCAGTAAAATTACCAACTGTGCTTTCTTTAAAGAGTTTACTGCTACTTATTCCATAATTTACACCAACATATAAACTATTATTAAAAGAACCTATTCTGATAATTTTAGCACCACTATCAGGCACACTAAATATTTCTTCAAAAGTATTAGAATCTTTTACTAAAAAAACTTTCCCCTTATCAGTACCTAAATAAAAATTATTATTATGAACAGCAAGACTTCAAATCATTCCACCAGTTCAATTGGTTAACTCTTGAAAGTTACCACTTTGGTCACCTTTTAGAATTCTGTTATGTAAAAATACATAAAAACTACCATTACTATAACTAAAAGTTGGAATTGTTTGCGCTGGACTTCCAAAATTAGCAATTTCAGTAAACGGACTAATAAGACTCATTAGTAATGGTTTACTAGTACCAGTTCAATACTTTTCATCATTCCCAACAGAAATAGTTACTCATATATCCCCTTTCACTTGTAAATTACTACTAATATCATTAGTTGCTTCACTATCAGCAAAATATTTAAATTTTTGCCTTAGTAGAAAGGGGGCGCTTAATAAATTGTTCTTCTTTAATAATCTCTTGTTGTAGTTTATTATATTGATTATTTGATTGATAAATAATTGCTTGTAAACTATTTAAAGTGCTTAAATCTTTAACACTTAAAGAACAAGCACTAATAATATTAAGAACTTGTATTAATCAAAAAAAGATAACTATTAGCGATACATTCTTTTTCATAATATCCCTCACTTTTCACTTATTAGATGATATCATTTATGATGATATTTTACCACTATGGATTATTTTATTTTCCATTAATCTTTTAACTAATGTTGTAATTCGTGGTTTTTCTAATGAATTAACAGCTTTAATAAAAATATTTTTTTGACCTAAAAGATATAATTTCTTTTGACAGCGAGTAATCGCCGTATAAATAAGATTTCTTTTTAACATATATGTTGCACTATTGTCAATAATCATTATTACAAACGGATATTCACTACCTTGTGATTTATGAACAGAAATAGCATAAGCTAAAATAAGATTATTCAACTCCTGATGCTGATATTCAATAATTCTTTGCTCATAACGAATAATAATAACTTGTTTATTTTGTTCATTAGTAATAATGTTATCAATAATCCCAATATCACCATTATAAATATCTTTTTCACTATCATTTTTAGTTTGCATTACTTTATCACCAACACGAAAAATAGTTGTTGCAATTTTAATTTGCATTTTATCTTTACAAAAAGGATTATAGGCTTCTTGCAATATTTCATTAATTGCATTAATGCCACAACGACCATTATACATTGAAGCAAGAACCTGAACTTCAAAGATATTGCTTTCATTAACTAATTGTAAAAATATCTTTGCCAAATTTTCTAAAAGTTGCTGGATTTGATAATATTCAATAAATTGAACTTCATTACTATTAGTAAATTCATAACTAAAATTATTTTGTTGCATTTGATATGCTAAATTAATAATTTCTGATTTTTCAAGTTGACGATAGACTTTCTGTAAACTAATAATATTTAAATGTAATACTTGTAATAAATCTCCTAAAACATTGCCACTACCAACAGAAGTTAATTGATTGTTATCACCAACTAAAACTAATTTATGTAAATTAGGGCTAGCAACTAATAAATTATTAAATAAAATTGTATCAACCATACTCATCTCATCAACAACAATTAAATCAAAATTTAATGGTTCAGTTTCATTATGATTAAATTTATTGTGATGCAAATCTCATTTTAATAATTTATGAATTGTTATTGCTTCAACATTAGTTTGCTCCTTTAATCGTTTAGCGGCTCTTCCTGTGGGTGCACAAATCGCAACGGTATTATGAGGATAATGTTTTTGATATAAAGCAATAATTCCTTTAATTAAAGTTGTTTTTCCTGTCCCCGGTCCACCATTAATAATGGTTAAATTTTTTTGACTAAATTTTAATAATGCTAATTGTTGTTCGTTATTATAACTAATATTATTTTCTTGTTCAATAATATGAATATCTTGAATAATAACAGCATCATTAATATTATTATCTAATTTTTGTAATTGATTTAAATATTTAGCAATAAAAATTTCACTATAATAAATTTCTATATCATAAAAATTATTATTATCAACGATAATTTTATTTTCATTAATAGCTTGCATTACTACTTGATTAATTAATTTTTCATCTAAAATACTATACTTCATAAGTTGTTTTAAAATTATATTAACTGAAAAATAACTATGTCCTGTCTTAAAGGACTCTTGACGAATAATATATCTTAATGCATATACTAAACGCGAAACATTATTAAGATTAATTTCTAACACTCTAGCGAGTTGGTCAGCTTTATGAAAAGTTCAAAATTCACATTGATCACTTAACACATAAGGATTAACTTTTATTAATTCTAAAAGTTTTTCTCCATATTGGGCTTGTAACTTATGCAATAAATCAAAAGATAACTGAGCTCGTGAAAATCATTGTGTTAATTGATGATCATTTTTTTGTTTTTTAATTTGTTCATAAATAATTTGTGCCTGATTTTTTTTAATACCAATATTAAATAAAATCTTAGCATCACAATAAATCTTATTTAAAACATCATCTTGTAAACAATCAATAATCTTTTGAGCTGTAGTTTTACCAATTGTCGGAAATAATGGTGACGACAAATACTTCACTAAATATTCATTGTCTTCAATAATTACTGTTTCATATTGTTCAACTTGAAATTGTTTACCATACTTTGGATGACTAACAAATTGCCCTTGTAATTCATATAACTGCTCAGGTTGTAAATTAAATAAATAACCTTTAACAAAAATATAACGATTAATACTATTATGTAACAAAAACTTACAAATTATAAAACCATTAGTTTCAAAAACAATTGTTTTTAAATAGCCTTTAATTTTTTCCATTATGTTCTCCTTAATTACTAAAAAAGATTTTACTTATTTTTTAAATCATTATAAGGAAACTCATGATTCAAATAATGTCAATAAGCTGGGTTCGGATTAGCACGAGAATAATTTTTTTTAAATTGTTTTCAAGCACTATGAAAGTTATCTTGTGATAAATGGTTATTAATAACTAAATAAATAAAGACTAATGAAGCACTACGATTAACTCCTCAAACACAATGAACGAAAACATTTTTTTCCTGTTTAAGATGTTCATCAATAAAATTTAAACCTGCTTTTAAAACTTTTTTGTCTAAGGTACCAATTTCTGGATAATCTAACAAATTTAAATATAATTCTTTTTTATCATCGCTTAAATATACTTGTTCTGATTGGTCATCAAGATTAGGGATTTTTTGAGCAAAAAAATCACTCGCAGCACTAACGATAAATTCACAAAATGCTGGTTTTGACTGATAATCTCCTAGATATAAATAATTAATAATTTTACGATAATTTTTCATTTTTATCTCCTTTTTCTTTTATGTTTCATATCATAACGATAATTAAAAATATACACATAAAATCATACTAAAAATAATAATAAAATAGTAAAAATAATCATAAAGAAAATAAAAGTAAATATACCATCAAAATTAATAAAAGAAACTTCTTGATTATATGAAAGAAATGGATAATTATAAATCTTAATCCAATCAATTTTACCATTAGTAGTAAATAAATCTGGGTGTTTATTATGATCTAATAAGCGTAATGCGCCCCGAACTAAAATAAACATTAAATAAATTAAGGGATATAAAATAATAATTCATAACTTTCAACGAAAAAAATTTCTTGAATAGATTATATCTTCATAACTAATAATCACAATGTAAATAATTAACAGTAAAGGAATAATACCATTTTGAAACGCAATAATAATTCAATGTCAACCTTTAATAGTATACGGTGTAGATATTAATACTCATGGAAAAATAATTATTCAATAAACTAATAAAGTAAATGATGCATAAACAGAAAAAGCAATCTTGGCCGTTGGTTTAGTTCACCTTGTTAATCCTTCATTACGATAAAAGACTAACGCATTAACAAAATATGCTAAAATTAAAATATTTACTTGCACCACAAAAAAACTTAAATAATTACCACTCCGACCATTAGTAGGGGTTTCATCAAAAGCTGTTCCTTGATAATCAAATAAAGCTATCAAATAACCAATTACCAAAACAACAATACATAAACTAATAGCAATAACTTTATATATTGTTCTTCAAGTTAATAAACCCAAAATATAATGTTTAACCATTATCTTCAATTCTCCCTTTACTAATAATGTCAGTAACTAATTTCAATGTTATTTTTGCCAACTTCCGACTAATATTGTCTAAACTCTTATTAAACTGATTAATATTTTTTAATTGATGATAAACATTATCGGAAACTGCTTTTAAAACTAAGATGGGACATTGTTGTAAATATGCTACTTGACAAATAGCTGCACATTCCATATCAACAATTGTTACTTTCTTACCAACATTTTCTTGAATTATTTGTGCTTGTGATACACTATTAATAAAACTATCACCTGTAGCAAGATTAGTTATCATAATATTATTATTTTTACTAAATTTTTTTCAAGGTTCATAAATACAATTATATGCTTGTGGCAATTTTGGTAATTGTCCATATTTATAATCAAATGCTGTTAAATCAACATCATAATAAAAGACTTGTTGAACTAAAAATAATGAACTAATTTTTATTTCTTCACTAATAGCACCAACACTACCAATATTAATTAATAAATCTAAATTATAATTTTGTAACAAATGATAAGTATTAATAGCACTATTAACTTTTCCAATACCACTTTCAGTAATAATAATTTGGTGGTCAAGATAATTTCATACAACTAAATTCTCACTAATATCTGTTTTTTTAGCAATTTTACTTAATTCCTTATTTAAAATTGTTAACTCTTGGCTCCATTGCCGCTATAATTCCAATTATCATTATCTGCGCACCATTTTAGAATGACGATATTGTCTTTTTTCAAAAATAACATTATTTAATGAAATAAATAAATAAGTTAACCCTGTAATTAATATAAATATAAATAAAAATGTTACCGTAATTGTTGCAATACCATAAGTATAATGATGATAGTTTAAAAATCAATAAGGATATTCTAAATCAAAACTTTCTAAGGGAAATTTCTCATAAAGACTATCAATAAATGAATTTTGATGGCGAAGTTCACCACGGACCATTATAAACAAAAAATAAAAAAATGGATAAATATAAACTTTATATAATGATTGACGATTAAATCTTCGTAAATCATAATGAAATTTACCTGACATTCAAAAAAAATAAATAAGCATTCCTATCGGAATAATAAAATGTAAAAATGCGGTAAAAATTCAACCTTTAAGGTCATATGTAGTTTTATTAACAATTCCTGGTAATAAACCAGCCGTAAAAACTATTGAAGTAACAACAATATATACCGTAACAAATAAACGAATCAAAAAGGAATGGATGTCTAGTTTTTGATAAGTAAAATGAAAATATGCCACAAAATAAAAATAAATAATAACAATTATATTAGTTTGTTGCGTAAAAAAAGAAATAAAAATTGTTCCTTTATCAGTATATAATAAATCATATTTTGCTAAATAAGAATGGAAAAATAAATAATCAATAAAATCTCAAATTAAAACAATTGTACCAACAATAGCAAAAATCAATGTATAAAAACCTTTAACTGAAAAACTACGACTAATTTTTTTCATTTTTATTCTCCTTACAATTAATTATATAATTAGCTATCATAATTTAAAAAAATTTTTTATAAACTTTTTCAATTTCTTGACCAATATTATCAATACCATTTTTATTAACTACTTCTAAATAATGATAATAAAAAATTTTTTTAAAAGCTTCATCAAGATTCGTAAAGGCTAATTTTCGTAAATTATCAATATGAGGATAATTTCTTTCAAAAGAAATTTTATCAGCAATAAAAATAATTTTATCTAAATTACTCATTGTAACAGCAGCAGTAGTATGATTACTAATTGCTAATAAAATTTCTTTATCATTAAAACCTAAATGATGTTCTAAATATAATGCTCCTGTTTTTGAATGTCAAGTTGGTACGGGTTCACTTAAAAATTGTGGTAAATACTGTTGTAAATATTGCTGATGTTGAGCATCTTCTCATTGTTTAGTTATATCGTGATAAACACCTGCTATTTCGGCTTTTAAACAATTAACTTGATAATGATTCGCTAATTGTTTTGCCATTGTTCCTACATTTAAACAATGAAGATAACGAGTTTTATCCATATGTAATAACAAACGATCAGCAATATAAAGTAAATTATCATTAATATATGCTAAAACTTTAGAATCAATTGTTGTTATCATTCCTTGGCGAATTTTAGTTGAACTAATATTAGCAAAAAGTGGTTGTAAAATAATTTTATTATATGATTGTAATATTTTTTCATTTAAAAGATATTCGGCTCTTTGAGCAATAACAAAAATAACTTTAGTTTTTAAAATCGCAATATTATGTCAGCGCTGCAAATTATTAGCTTGATCAGAACCAATAATAATATAATATTGATGATTAAAACCATATTTTTCTTGTAAAGATATTACCGTATCAATCGTATAGGAAATGCCTTGACGATCTACCTCACAAGTTTCTAACTTCATTCAAGGATATTTACTAATGACAAGATTAATCATTTTAATCCGATGAAGGGAATTAGTTAATTGGCGTTTTTTTAAAGGTGAACAATATGCAGGAACAATTAAAAGCATATCAGCTTTTAATTGTTCATAAGCTTGAAGCATAATTTCTTTATGTTGATTATGAATAGGATCAAAACTCCCACCAAAAATAATAATTTTCATCTTATTCCTTTCTGATATAGCCAAATTGTAAAGTTAAGTGCAACTAAATTATTTTTCTAACCAAATATTCGATTGGCGAAAGATAATTTAGTATTTTTCTTGGTCTTTGGTTTAAAGACAATATAAATTTATGAACTGCATTTTTAGTAGTGTTTGAAAAATTAAATTTTTTAGGAAATTTTTCTCTAATTAAACCATTAGTATTTTCATTAGTACCTCTTTGTCAAGGTGAATATGCATCAGCAAAATAAATTTTCACATTTAAATTTTTTTCAAGTTGTTGTCAATTAGCAAATTCTTTACCCCTATCAAATGTTATAGTCTTAACAAGATTATTTGGAAGAATTGATAAATAATGACTAATATTTTTGTTAATAACTTTAGTAGTTCTATTTTCAACTAATATTGCTAAAGTAAATCTTGATGTTCTTTCAACTAAAGTTATTAAACATGATTTACTTTTACCTCGTGATGATACTACAGTATCACCTTCTCAATGGCCAAGAGTTATGCGATTATTAACATTTCGTTCTTTAATGGATTTACCATTAAATTTACCCCGATTTTCTTGAGATTTTCGTTTCTTACCTTTTCTTCTTAAATTTTTACTAGTAACCTTTTCAAGTAATCCAGAATAAATTCAATTGTAAATTGTTTTAAAACTAATAATTCATTCTTGATGAAAATTTTTAATTCTGCCATAAATTTGTTCAGGCGATCAACCTAATAATAATTTTTGTTGTACATATTTTACTAATTCTCTATTTTTAAATTTATGAAAATAAACATGTAATTGTTTTCTATTTTCTGCTTTATTTTGTGCAATTAATGAAAAATAATGATTATTATCTTTATTTCTATTAACTTCTCGATTAATAGTACTAATATTTCGATTAAGATTTTTAGCTATTTCACTAATTTTTACTTTAAATTTCAATTGATTCTCAATATAAATTCTTTCATCTATGCCAAGATGTTTGTATCCCATATAAAAACTCCTTAAATTTACTTTTTCTAAAATAAACTTAGCATCATGAAATTTTTATATGAAATCTTTTGCAATTTTATTTACTTGCACTTACAAGTATAATTCAGCAAACAAATTAAATGTATTACATTATATTAATGAAAATATTAATTCAGAAATAGAAATCAGAAAAGAAATATATAAAAAGTCATTATGAAATAAATATAATAATAAAAATGATGATAGTTGAATTAATTATAAAGGTAATGCTATAACAAATAAATATAATAGATTTAAGTAAGCAAAAATATTAGTTAAAATTTAATAAAATTAATAATTTTTCATTGTGTAAAAATTCAATAATATGATAAAATGGTAATGAATAAAAATGACAATAACAAGAAAGGCAGGGTTAGTTTAGTAATTAAATAATATATAATTAGCTGATTGTTTTACTTCTTCAAAGCAATACCTAAGAAAACTAAACGTGACCCCTTCTCTTTGTTGGTTTCTTAACTTTTTCATTTCATAATGTAAAATTAATTCCCTTTTTAGTTAAATATGCAATTCCCTCTTCATCTGACGAATCATAAAATAAATAAGAATATCCATGATATTTTCCTCTCCCTGTTCTTCCTGCACGATGAAAATAATATGTTAAATCATACGGTAAATTTAATGAAATAATATGTGAAACTCCTGGTAAATCAATACCTCTTGAAGCAATATCAGAGCAAACAACAAATTTAAATTCAAGATTATTAATTCGTTTTAGCATTTTAATGCGTTCACGCGATTTTAAACTACTATGAATTTGTCCGACTTTAATATTTTGTTCTTGTAACAAATCAAGAACTTGGTCCATATCTTCTTTTTTATTAACAAAAATTAAACATAAAAATGGATCAACTGTTGTTAAAAGATTTTTCAAAATTTCAATCCGATTACGATATCGGGTTTTAACTAAAAAATGTTCAATATTTGTTTGAATTTTATAATCACTTAAATCAAAAATTGTCGTATTTTTTAAATATTTCTTTAAAAAATTTTGTAATTCATTATTAATAGTTGCTGAAAATACCATAAATTGTGTATTTGAAGCAAGTTTCGATAATAAAAAATCTATTTCATTAACAAAATCTAAATCAAAAACCATATCCACTTCATCCAAAACAACCATCTTACTAGTAGTTAAAGCTAACGCTTGTTCATCAATCATTCGCTTTAATCTTGTTGGTGTTCCAATAACTAAATGCGGATAATTAGTATTAAACTTTTGCTTTTGTTGCTCTAAATCTTGACCACCAATTAAATTAGCAATTTTCAAATTAGGATTATTTTTAATAAATTTTTGACTAACATTATATATTTGCACCGCTAACTCTCTTGTTGGTACAATTATAATTGCTTGCGTCTTGTTAATCGTTGGATTAATTTTACTTAAAATTGCTAATAAATAACCAACAGTTTTCCCAGTTCCTGTATTGGCACTAACAATAACATTTTGTCCCTTAACCATTAAAGGCAACATTTTCTTTTGAATATTTGTTGGAGCAACAAATTTTAATGAATCAATTGTTGCTAACACTTCATTACTTAAACCAATATCTTGAAATCTCATTACTACCACCTCTAAATAGTTTTATTAAAACTATTATTTTTTTCAAATCAGAAATAATTATACCACAAAAATAAAACCGCAGAGAATTTACCCTACCTATCGTTCATTAAGAAATCACAATATATTTTTATAAATTAATTAACTAGTTGTTGCAATTGGTAAATTAACTGGTATTAAATTAGTTAATATACCATTTATTTTTCTGTATCCAATAATTCTAATTTTTGCAAATTTTGAAGTTGTTAAATCATAAGGTTGTGTAATAATCTTATCATTTACAAAAATTCAAACTCCGATATCAAAATCATTTTCAGTTAAAGCATTATTAATTTTTGTAAGTTCTTTAAAAACTTATGGTTTTAATGCATTTTTTACTTCAGTTAAATCAACTTTGAAAGGATTTTTAGCAATAATCTTTGTTGGTGATTCAATTGAACTAATACTATAAATTCCTTTTTCAATTTCTTTTGATTTATTGTCATTATTGCAAGAAACAACAATACTTAAAATAGTTACGCTTAAAATTATTACTCCTAATAAACTAAATAATTTTTTCAATTTTTTACCCTCATTTTTATTTTTTATTAATATAATTGACATTATATGTATGCAAAGATATTTAAATTAATCAAAAGCAAATTAAACTATCAACACTTCTCTCACCAAATTTCAGTCTGTTAATCTTTTTAATTTGGAATTTAATTATAAAATATTTCTCAAACTTTCAATAAAAATGATTTTTCTTAACTTCTTTTTTTGCCAAATTGTAAAGTTAAGTGCAACTAAATTATTTTTCTAACCAAATATTCGATTGGTGAAAGATAATTTAGTATTTTTCTTGGTCTTTGGTTTAAAGACAATATAAATTTATGAACTGCATTTTTAGTAGTGTTTGAAAAATTAAATTTTTTAGGAAATTTTTCTCTAATTAAACCATTAGTATTTTCATTAGTACCTCTTTGTCAAGGTGAATATGTATCAGCAAAATAAATTTTCACATTTAAATTTTTTTCAAGTTGTTGTCAATTAGTAAATTCTTTACCCCTATCAAATGTTATAGTCTTAACAAGATTATTTGGAAGAATTGATAAATAATGACTAATATTTTTGTTAATAACTTTAGTAGTTCTATTTTCAACTAATATTGTTAAAGTAAATCTTGATGTTCTTTCAACTAAAGTTATTAAACATGATTTACTTTTACCTCGTGATGATACTACAGTATCACCTTCTCAATGGCCAAGAGTTATGCGATTATTAACATTTCGTTCTTTAATGGATTTACCATTAAATTTACCCCGATTTTCTTGAGATTTTCGTTTCTTACCTTTTCTTCTTAAATTTTTACTAGTAACCTTTTCAAGTAATCCAGAATAAATTCAATTGTAAATTGTTTTAAAACTAATAATTCATTCTTGATGAAAATTTTTAATTCTGCCATAAATTTGTTCAGGCGATCAATCTAATAATAATTTTTGTTGTACATATTTTACTAATTCTCTATTTTTAAATTTATGAAAATAAACATGTAATTGTTTTCTATTTTCTGCTTTATTTTGTGCAATTAATGAAAAATAATGATTATTATCTTTATTTCTATTAACTTCTCGATTAATAGTACTAATACTTCGATTAAGATTTTTAGCTATTTCACTAATTTTTACTTTAAATTTCAATTGATTCTCAATATAAATTCTTTCATTTATGCCAAGATGTTTGTATCCCATATAAAAACTCCTTAAATTTACTTTTTCTAAAATAAACTTAGCATCATGAAATTTTTATATGAAATCTTTTGCAATTTTATTTACTTGCACTTACAAGTATAATTCAGCGATTTTTTAGAAGCATCTGGTTTAAATGAAGCAATTAGAAAAAATGTTGTCAGAAAAGATAGTACGCCACATAGTAATATTGAAAGTATTTCTGGTCCTTTAATTCCTTCTAATAATGAAATTAAAAGTTTAGTTAAAAATTATTTAGTAAGCAAAGAAGTAGCAGTTATTAATAAAGAAATAAAAGAAGAATCATTACAACAGGGCGCATAAAGTTTTGTTAGGTGGGTAAAGATTTGAATAAGTATTAAGGCAGTCAGCAATGATTGTCTTTTTATTTTATAAGGTGTTAAAAATTTGTTCTTTGAAAATTAAATACAAGTGAATTAATAATGTTGGTATGTATTAAAGCACGATAAATTGTGGGTGGTCGCCATAACCAAAAGAAGTTTACCAGTTAATAGATAACATCCTATTAGCTATAGCAATTTGTTTCGTTTTGCAATAAAAAAATGAATGGGTGGATTTCCTAAAAATATACACGCTATTAAATTAGTTCCAAGGGTAGGATGCGGATGTTAAAGTGTAGAAATTTCTATATAGGGGATATGCTAAGTTTAAAATTATTAAAATCTTTATCTAATAAAAAACAAAATTTACTAACAAAGCTTGTTAAACACTTAAATCTGCGATATATAAGTGTTTAAAAAACTAAGTTAACTAACAACTTAGTTAATATAACTTAGTTTATTCATACGAAAGGTAATTTACTATGAAAAACATTGAAAACATTTTCTTAAATACTAAAAAATATCTCTTAAAAGAAACACAAAACGCAATGCTTATTAAAGCGCCAAAAATTCCATGATTTAATGAACAAATCGGCATTTGGTTTCCAAAGCGATTTGTTTATAAAGGAAAATACGAAAATTCAATTTGCATTGGAATAATAAAAGATAGTAAATATCAAGTAATTTCAATTAATCAACAAGAACAAGAAACCAAGTTAATTAAAGGCCAAGAATTATTAAGTTTCTTCATTGCTGAAAAAGAAAACAATAAAAAAGATATGAATTATAACTATTTTAAAGGAGTTTAAAAATGAATATTGCAATTGGACTAATATTTATTATTATCAGCATAATGCTGTCGGCATATTTTGCTTATAAAATTTATGCCAAAATAAAAATGCGAATTAAATATAAAAATGCCATTAAAAATAATACTGGTAATTTCACAAAAGACGAGAAAGTATTTATTGCTCGCTTTGAAGAATGAGTTAAAGCTCCTAATTCAAAAGAAAATAACGAGCATAAAAAATAATGTTTTGAGAAATTATTATGGAGTTCTTAAAACTGTTTGTTCCGATAGAAAAAATGCCTGCACAAGTTGCATTTATTGCCGGATTAATTATTATCATTACTTTTATTGTCGCCTTAATTTCAATTATGTATTTACCAATAAAAATGATTTTTGGGAAATAAAAAATGACAATAAACTTAAAAGAATTTAATTGAGAACAAATTAAACAAACTTTCTGAGATTTATTTATTCAAATCACAACTATCCCGACTCATATTAGTGGTGGTAAAGAAATTGATTTAACCAAAGAAACACTTTGACTTTTAATAGCAAACATTGATTTTTGATTCTTAACAGCAATTATGGTGTGATTTATGCTAATGCTACTTTGGAAAACCATATCAGTATTTAGATAGAAACAAAATTAATGTCAAGAAGTTACATTAAAGAAAGGGGGTGATTATATGATTGGAACTTTCTTAGCTGAGGCACCAGCAAAAATAACAGCTAGCGATGCGATGACTAAATTATGAAATGCAATTATAACAGCGTTTACTAAAATGTGAGAAATTATTGCTGTTAATATGCCACAAGTCGGTAACTTCTTTGCTGATTACTGAATATTTATTTTTCCATTTATTTTGGCAATATTCTTTATTTGCTTTAAAATGTTTGAAAAATTACTTGGAGCAGTCCGCTAATAAAAAAATAAAGTGAGGTGCAAGATGAAATTTTGCAAATGAATAATAGAAAAAAATAACCATTTTATTGAATTAAATCGCACCTCATTTTTAATTTTATGACATTGAGGAGCAATTTGATATATTTACAACGGTTATTTTAAAAACATTGTGAGCTATTTATTTTTAGCAGGTTGTATTTTAATTTTCCTTTTCAAAATTAGTAATTTAACACAAATTAACAAAGTTATTAATTTCTTAAAAAATTCACCATTAAATATTGTGATTGGTTCATTAGGAACTGGAAAAACTGCTTTTCTAGTATACGCCTCAAAATTACTAAAAAAGAAGAAATATCATATCGCATCAACCTTCCCATTACTAGAAACCCAAAAATTAAGTTTAGGACATATGGGATTATTAGACTTTGATTATCCGGTATTGCCAGATAAGACCTTACTTCTATGAGATGAAACCAATTTATTTTTAGAAGGAACAGATTGAGAAAAAAATAATACCAAAAACGAAGAAACCGGTATTCAAGAATATTTCGCTCTGGCACGCCATTTCGGTCATATTGTGCTGGCTAGCGGTCAAAGAGATAAACATATTTGAGTTAAAGTTCGTGATATTGCCAATAATGTAATTGTGGGAATTCGTAAAAAACCCGTTAATATTTTTCGCCCCTACTTAAAAGTCATCTATGGGACCTTTACTAGTATTGAAGAATATGAACGCTGACGAAACACCTTAATTGATGCTAAAAATAATAAAAAGGGTCGTCGCATTAAATATCGCGATATTCCTGAACTTGATATTTATTTTTTTAAACTAAAAATTCCTCTACCAATACTTAACACTTACAATTCTTTTTACCTAGCATTTTTAAGAGATTACTTAAATTCAAAAGTAAATCCTGACTATGAAGATAAATACTATACTGACACAGCAATTGATTTAGAAGACTTAGAATATTTAAAAATGGATAAATTTAGCAAATTTTTAAGAAAAATGAAAGAAAAGGAATAATAAAAAATGGAAAATCTCGCAAAAATGGCCGACTTTCTAGCTCAAATGCTTTATAAAGTTTTTGACTTAATTTGAAGTTTAGAGGTGCCAGGAACGAATATTCAACTAATATTTCCTTTATTCTTAACGCTGGCTGTAGAATTTCTTATGGCAATTATTCTAGGTTTTGGTAGTCAACAAGTTAATTTAGAAAAACAACGCCAATATGCCATTAAAAATAGTAGTCGTTTAAGTGCGTGAGGAAAAGTTAAAAAACAAATACAACCAATAAATCCAAATAAAATTAATTGAAAACAAAAAAATAAAAAAATAAAACAAGGTAACTAACAATGTTTAAACTAATTATTATTTTTATCTTAATAACTGTTCTTGGATTATTGGCTGGTAGTCATTTTGAAACTTTAACGAACTATATTAGCGAGGGGCTTGCCAATTTCCAAAAATTTATTACTAGCAATTTAACAATTTTAGAACTATTTAAACCAATGGCTCGGACATTTTCGCAACACCCAATTTTTACCATTCTTGGTGTCACTTGTGTACTTATTGCTTTATTTATTGTGATTAAAGGACGATAAAAAATATGAAAGGAAAATAAAAATGAAAAAACTTTTAGGCAAATTATTTAAAAAAGATAATTCAAAAGAAAAATTGCTATTAAAAATAAGAATTAAAAATTCTTTTAAAAAGCAATGGTTAAAAATAGCATTGAGTATCATTTTTATCTTTATAAGCTTATTAATTTGTGCATTAACAGCAATCGATACTAAATGAATAACTGGAACAAGTGATGAATTTAATAATTTTATGAATAAAGAAATGGTTGGTTTCTTTGGCAAATTTAATAGTGGTATTATGCTGGCAGGAATATTTGTTTTTTGATGAGGCGGAGCAATATATTTTGCAATTAAATTTGAAAAATTAATCCGCTTGATTATTCAGAAAGTTAAAGCAAAAAGAGCCTTAAAAAATGAAACTAAACAAGTTAATTAATTTTTTAAAAAGATATTGATGAATAATAATTAATTACATTATATTCATATCTTTAAGTATACTTTTATTGTTACATACAGATATTGAAAATTTGCAACAATTTATTAAAAATTTTGGAGCAATTGGTAAGTTAATGATTATAGGTTATTCCTTAGTATGAGTAACCATAACAGAAATAGTAAACTGTTTAATTCGTTTTATATTAAAAAAGATTAAAACTAAAATAATAATGAAAAATAAAATATTTTAAAAAGGAGTGATAAAAATGTTTATGAAAATATTTACCGTGATAATTATTAGTTTCAATAACATTTTTACCCTTCCGCAAAACATTAACAATGATGAAATAACAACACAATCACTAATTAGAAACAAAAGACAAAGTAATGAAACATACGAATTTACTTTATCAAAAGCAAAAATTAATTGAATGTGAGACGGTTTTAGACAAAATTTTAGTATAGCTTTAAGTGAATTTGATAAAAATGAAATCGGATTAAATAAATTACCAATTGATTTTAAAAATACATTAGCTATGAAAAATAGTTATATTCATTTAGATGAAGAAGGAGTTAGCACATTAAAAACTGATAATCTTGGAAGAAAAGGCAACTTAAAAGTAACAAATATCAAAGGTAAAATAATTAAAACACGGAATTTTTATAATTGATTAGAACTTAATTTTCAATATAAAAAAACTACTGATATTGAATTACCCACAACAACCACTAATTTTGACGGCAACCACAAATACAGTGATGTTATTGATAACCTTGATTATTTAATGATTCACCGCGGTGATTTTGATAAATTTAATTACTCTTATCTCTATTGAACGCCAGTATTTAATTTCATTGACACTTTAGAAAAAGGTTATTACAAAGAATTTGCGATTAAAAATCATGGTTTTGAAAACGAAAGCTATTTTTATCATAAGACTTCTAGTGATAAAAATGTAGTAAATGATAATATTTTGAAAATTAAGGCATTTAACAAAACCTTAATCGCAGGTAATGACTTTTTACAATTATTGCACGGTGAAAATGAAATCTGAAAATATGATACCGAAAATGCTAACGATTATTATTTAATTAAGCATCTTTTTGGAACTCTAAATTATCTCAATGTTAAATTTAGTTTTTTACGCTATGACCCCGAATTAAGGAATGACATTTACCTTTATTTTAAAAACAACATTCCTAATATTAATAATAGCGATTACAAAGATATTTTTGATGAAATCTATGAAATTCTTGGTAACTTCTTTGCCAGTTTATTTTATGCTACTTTTGATATGGGTGAAAAAACTCATACCGAAATTGATTTTAAGGGAGTAGATAATTACAACAAAGATTACTTTATTCAAATCGGTTTCTTTTATCGTTCGTTAATTACCTTTTATCCCAAAAAATATTTAATCAATGTTACTGGTAATTCGGAATTATTACTAAGAAGTTATTTTTTTACTTTTGATAAAAAAACGCACCAAGAAAATTTTAATGCTATTAAAAGTAATAACAGTATCTATCAAATTGAATTTAATGTCCTTAAATCTTATGATAATAAACTAATCGCCTTGCAAACCGACAAGGCTGTTAACAGTATTAATTATCTCAACACCGATATTGATATTCGTTACGGTATTAATATTTTTACCTTAACCTTTCCTCTTTATCACAAAAGTAATACCTCTAACTATAATTTTAAAATTTATGATTTTAATGTACTTAATTCAACAGCATTTATCCCTGATGGTTCCACCAATTCAGAATGGGATGACCTAATTCCACAACCAAATTGCAAATATTCTGGAAGATGAATACCAACCTTTAATGATATTAGTTGTGCCATTCAGAATGCTGGTATTAAAATGATTAACTGAATATTGACAGCATCACAAATCATTACCATTTTACGGCCATTAGCAATTATTGCAAAAGCAACAGTTAACTTTTCAACCGCCATTTTTCCAGTTTTTAAAACAGTATCAGCCTTTTATTATACCTTTCAATTTTTAATCGGTTTTGCCATTTTTCTAATGATATTAAGAATTTTTGTATAATTATATATATATATATATTGAAAAAACAAAATAAAGGAGTTAAATTTATGAAAATTTTAAATATAATAGCTCTTTTGGGAGTAATTACATTGCCAATAGTTGGGTGTTCTAAAAAGGAAAACAAAACAATATTACAAGTTGATAATGAAACATACGAATTTACTTTATCAAAAGCAAAAATTAATTGAATGTGAGACGGTTTTAGACAAAATTTTAGTATAGCTTTAAGTGAATTTGATAAAAATGAAATCGGATTAAATAAATTACCAATTGATTTTAAAAATACATTAGCTATGAAAAATAGTTATATTCATTTAGATGAAGAAGGAGTTAGCACATTAAAAACTGATAATCTTGGAAGAAAAGGCAACTTAAAAGTAACAAATATCAAAGGTAAAATAATTAAAACACGGAATTTTTATAATTGATTAGAACTTAATTTTCAACATAATTAAAAAGAAATAGTTTTTTAATATGACGCAATTCTTAAACAACTAAGCAACTTTTTCATTTTCTCTCTTTTTTATTTTGTCAAAATAAAAACCAGTAATCGAGTAACTAAAATTACTGGTTTGAATATTTTTAGAAATTAAACTTGTTAAACTTGTTAAACTTGTTGCAATTAAAGTGATTGATTATGTAATATTTACAATATTTTTTTGTTAATAATTAAATACATTCTATCGCATGATAAGCATCATATAATGGAATTAATCTGTATCAATTATCTCAAACAGGTGTTAAAAATATTTCTTTAAAAGAACATTTTTTATTTGTAAAATAAACTGTTTTATAACCTTGATATTTATTTGAATTATAGTATGTTGACCCATCAATATCAGCAGATGTATCTGTAATTCGGCTAACACCAACTTGACTTGTATCTAAGTTAGGGTTTTTAGTTTTAACCGCATTTAAAATTGTATCTTTGTTATTATTATTTAAAGATCCTAGTTGTGTATTTGTAATTATATTAGAAATATTTTGTCTAACTGTAAAGTTATCACAGTGACCACCACTAGTGGTGTTATATTTATTTGAAGTGCTTTTTACACCAAGTTCTAATCGACCATTTATTACTTTTTGTTTAACATAAACTTGTGATGTATCTAAGTTAGGATTTTTGGCTTTAACAGCTGCTAAAATTGTTTCATCATTACTATCATTAACTGGATCTATACATGATTTAAAATCAGTCAATAAATTTTGTTTAATTGTAAAATAAACTTTTTCTCAACTTCATTTTTGATAATAATCATTATCACTATCAATTCAAATTTCAGCTGAATTATTTGTTTTATTTCTAATAGTATATGTTAAATTTGCTAAATTATTTTTTGTTTTAACTGCATTAATAATTGTTTGATTATTGTTGTCATTTAAGGCCCCTAAATTAGAATTTGTAATAATTTCATTTAAATTTTTTATAATTGTTAAAAATATTGTATTTTCTAATTTATAGAAATTTACGGGATATTCTAAATCATTAGATTTAATAAAAGCCTTCCGTTTATCATCTAATCAAAAATCATCTATTTTTTGATTAAAATTATTTAATTTATAAACTTCATTATTATAAATTAAATATAAACTTTCGGTTGTTAAAACATATATGTATGCTTCTTCTAGATTATCATTTTCAGTATTTTCATTTATAATTTTTATTAATTTTATATCTCCAGTAATTTTTGAAACTTGTGGATTTAAAGAACAAAATTTTTCAGTTCAAACATCATCTTTTAAATCTCTTGATTTTCTTGATTTTGAACTACTTGGATCACATGATTTTTTTATTATTAAATCTTTTAATATAGCATAAAGTAATATTCTAATATTAGTATTTGATATCATTTCTTTAATTGATTCTATTGAAGTTTTATCTAAACGTTTTTGTAATTCTCTTGTGAATGCTCCTTGATTTCACATATCTTCATTATCTTTATAATTTATAGAAAAAATATTTAAATTAATATCGCTAATAGTATTTCTGCTTGTTTTTCTTCATTTTACTACAGTATTATAAATGTCATTGTTTCTACTTCTTCCTCAAGTAATATAATTATCATTATTAATTAAATTATCTCTAATTAAATTAAATATGTATCTAAATCTCATTGCTTCTGCTGTAACTAAAATAACATTTGCTAAAGATGCAGATAAAATATTATTTAATGCTTGATTATTTGTGCCCATTTCAGTTAATGTATTAAAAGAATTAAAGATTTGTTGTCAATGAATATTTTGATCTTCTTCTGGTAAAATACTTCTATAAGCAGAATCAAGTTGTAAATCAGTAGAATTAATATTATTTATTTCTGTGATATGTGAATCTGAAAAATGATAATAATTATTTTGTAGAATAAATCCTTCAAGATAAAAATCACTAGTTCTAAAAACTAATTCTAAATCTCTATTATTTCCATTACTTTGTACAACAATTACTGGAATTATTAAATAATCATATTGTCTAGATTCTTCTGGAGTTATTACAAATAAAATATTATCTAATGATTCATAATTTGTTGTATTAGCGGGACTAAAATTAATTGCAGGTCTTAATATGCGATTATCTCTTAAACTTACAAAAATTCTAGCACAGCTATCTATATAAGATATACGATTGTTTTCATCAATAATTAATTCTTCATCAATTCTTAAAATTCTTCTATTGTTGTTTTCATTTTGTCTTTTAATTCTATTTAAAACTTCTAAATTATTTGTTTGCAAAGAATTAATTTCTTTATTTGCTGAATTATACTTGTAAGTGCAAGTAAATAAAATTGCAAAAGATTTCATATAAAAATTTCATGATGCTAAGTTTATTTTAGAAAAAGTAAATTTAAGGAGTTTTTATATGGGATACAAACATCTTGGCATAGATGAAAGAATTTATATTGAGAATCAATTGAAATTTAAAGTAAAAATTAGTGAAATAGCTAAAAATCTTAATCGAAGTATTAGTACTATATAATCGAGAAGTTAATAGAAATAAAGATAATAATCATTATTTTTCATTAATTGCACAAAATAAAGCAGAAAATAGAAAACAATTACATGTTTATTTTCATAAATTTAAAAATAGAGAATTAGTAAAATATGTACAACAAAAATTATTATTAGGTTGATCGCCTGAACAAATTTATGGCAGAATTAAAAATTTTCATCAAGAATGAATTATTAGTTTTAAAACAATTTACAATTGAATTTATTCTGGATTACTTGAAAAGGTTACTAGTAAAAATTTAAGAAGAAAAGGTAAGAAACGAAAATCTCAAGAAAATCGGGGTAAATTTAATGGTAAATCCATTAAAGAACGAAATGTTAATAATCGCATAACTCTTGGCCATTGAGAAGGTGATACTGTAGTATCATCATGAGGTAAAAGTAAATCATGTTTAATAACTTTAGTTGAAAGAACATCAAGATTTACTTTAGCAATATTAGTTGAAAATAGAACTACTAAAGTTATTAACAAAAATATTAGTCATTATTTATCAATTCTTCCAAATAATCTTGTTAAGACTATAACATTTGATAGGGGTAAAGAATTTGCTAATTGACAACAACTTGAAAAAAATTTAAATGTGAAAATTTATTTTGCTGATGCATATTCACCTTGACAAAGAGGTACTAATGAAAATACTAATGGTTTAATTAGAGAAAAATTTCCTAAAAAATTTAATTTTTCAAACACTACTAAAAATGCAGTTCATAAATTTATATTGTCTTTAAACCAAAGACCAAGAAAAATACTAAATTATCTTTCGCCAATCGAATATTTGGTTAGAAAAATAATTTAGTTGCACTTAACTTTACAATTTGGCATTTACTATTTTATTTTCTGGAATTTCCGCTGAGGCATTTGCTAAGACTATTGGTGTTATGCTAGATAAACTCGTAATTGTTATTAACATAGCGAGTAATTTTTTCATATTAATTAACTTCCTTTTCATGAATTTTTACTAACTAATAAAATTTACCAAAAAAACAACAACCTTTCTCCAAATTTTAATCTGCAATTTCTTTATCTTGGAATTTAATTATATATCATTAAATAAGAATTTATATTATTTTTTCAGCATATTAAATACTAGTTCTAAAAACATTTATCATTAAAGAAGAAAAATAAGCTAACTAAACTTTATTAAAATTACTATCAAGAAAGGTAATTTATTATGTTAAAAATTAATAATAATGTAAAAACCTTAGAAAATAAGCATTGATTTAGTTTATTCGCAACACATAAAAATATTTACACCAATAAATGTGAACAATTAGCCAACGAATATGAAAAATTAGATGAATACTTATATAAATATTATTATCGCTTAAAACAAGGCTATAAAGTAGTTCATTTTGCATCAAGAACAATTATTACAATTTTTGGTAATATTACTTTTAAACGACGCCGATATAAATATTGAAATCAAAAATCAGATAAATTTGAATATGTATGTTTGTTAGATAAAGAAATTGGTTTATTGTCCAAACAACGCATTTATTTTGATGTTCAATTTAAAGTTTTAAGTCTTTTGGGCGATGGTAAACGCTATCGTGATGTCTTAGATGCTCTAAATCATTGTTATATTTCAAAAGCTAGTATTTCAAGCATTTTAAATAAATACGATATTGTCGAATATTTTCAACTAGCAGAAAAAGAAACTAAAACTAGAATTGATGTTAAAAATAAGGATTTATATATTCAATTAGATGAGACATTTTTAGCGACATTAGATCAGAAAGTTAAACAAGACCAAAGAATTCGTTTAGTTACTTTTCATACCGGACATAAAAAAAATTACAAAAATGTTCGTAGGGAGTTAGAAAACAAGAGAGGTCATTTTCTAATGTTAAAAGTTGGTAAACGAATAAATACGATGGATTATCGTGACTTATTAATTAGAGAATTACAAAAACATTATGTGAATATTAATTATGACAAAATAATTGTTTGTGGTGATGGCGCTACTTGAATTAGAGAAATTGCGAATAGTTTTGGTAATGTTAGATATATTTTAGATGGGTATCACGCTATTAAAAAATTCAAACAAACGGCATTTAATATTATTTTTGAAAATCGCAAAGTAACACTAAATAGTTGAATTGAATTATATAAAAATGGAAATCATCAAGAATTGATAAAAAACATTCGTAATGTCGCTAAAAATGAATTAAATAAAGATATTAAAACAAATTTAAGGAGGGCGAGTAATTATTTCAGTAATAATAAGCACGGCATTCATAATCAAAATTTAGAATGAAATATCGGTTGTAGCATTGAAAGTGATGTATCGCATTTAGTAAAACAACAATTAGGATATGGAGCAAAAATATATAATCATAAGAATTTAAATAACTTATTACATTTAAGAATGGCAAATTTAAACAAATTAAATGTATTACATTATATTAATGAAAATATTAATTCAGAAATAGAAATCAGAAAAGAAATATATAAAAATTCATTATGAAATAAATATAATAATAAAAATGATGATAGTTGAATTAACTATAAAGGTAATGCTGTAACAAATAAATATAATAGATTTAAGTAATTAAAAATATAAAATTAATATATATTAGTGAAAATTTAATAATATTAATAATTTTTATTGTGTAAAAATTCAATAATATGATAGAATGATAACGAATAAAAATGACAATAACAAGAAAGGTAGGGTTAGTTTAGTAATTAAATAATATAATTAGCTGATTGTTTTACTTCTTCAAAGCAATACCTAAGAAAACTAAACGCGACCTTAACATCATATTCTAATATTAAAAAGTATTGAAAAGAATTAAAAAAATGAATAACTGATTACTATTTACCACCACAAATTTATTTACAATTTATTAATGAAAGTATTTATGAACCAATTGCTTGTATTACACAAAAGGCAATATTGAATGGGAATATTAGTAATGATGAGATAAAAACATTAACTAAAAATATTGAAGATTTAAGTTTAGATATTGCTAAAACCATTGTTAATGAATTCGTTAGTGATAATGGTGAAGCAATTAATAAACTTAAAAAATCAATGAATATTGATATTCATTTTAGTAATAATTCAACAGTTGATACTAATCCATATTTTGATTCTAAGACTTTATACAATCGAAGTACAAAACTTAATTTTTTGTATGACCACTTATTAAGGAATATTTATATTACAACTGGTCATTGTTTAGAAAAATCAAAATATTTAGATTTGTTAAATTTTTCAAGTAAAACGATAAAACAGGTAAAAAATTGTAGATTTTCTCTTCTTCAATTCAGTAAACCAAGTCCGATAGCCTGCCTTGGTGATGGTGAATGGAGAAAAACTCGAATTGATTACCCAATTTCAAAAGATCTTGAATGCTTAGACTTACAAAGATTAAATAAATCTAACTGAAAACATACTCAGCATGGTTGTTTTCTATCAAGAAATATTACCGAGAATGATAAATTTATTTATAGAAATACTAGTGAACTCTTAGCAGTTAATATTAAATTAAAAGACAAGTTATCTATTATTGCAAAAGAAAATACTAGTCAATTTAATATTAAATTACCGCTATCAGATAGTCATATTAAAGAAGACACTGCTTCATTATTAGAACAATCTACTGATAGTTATATTGATGAAGACACTGTTTCAATGTCATATTCAACATATAATCCCCAAACCGATAAAGTTTTACAAGGTAAGGAAAACCGAGCAAAATTTTATCAAGAGTTTCAAGAAGAAGAAAAATTAAAACAAGAGCAAGAAATTCGAAGACAGCTAAATAACCAAGCACGATTAAAAAAACTACAGGAAGAAAATAAGCAAAAAGCAATAACAAAGCGAAAAACAAGACAATTGGAACCTGCTTAAAATATTGTAAATATTATCCTTTAAAAAGAAAACATTTTTTTATGTGCTGAATTATACTTGTAAGTGCAAGTAAATAAAATTGCAAAAGATTTCATATAAAAATTTCATGATGCTAAGTTTATTTTAGAAAAAGTAAATTTAAGGAGTTTTTATATGGGATACAAACATCTTGGCATAGATGAAAGAATTTATATTGAGAATCAATTGAAATTTAAAGTAAAAATTAGTGAAATAGCTAAAAATCTTAATCGAAGTATTAGTAGTATTAATCGAGAAGTTAATAGAAATAAAGATAATAATCATTATTTTTCATTAATTGCACAAAATAAAGCAGAAAATAGAAAACAATTACATGTTTATTTTCATAAATTTAAAAATAGAGAATTAGTAAAATATGTACAACAAAAATTATTATTAGGTTGATCGCCTGAACAAATTTATGGCAGAATTAAAAATTTTCATCAAGAATGAATTATTAGTTTTAAAACAATTTACAATTGAATTTATTCTGGATTACTTGAAAAGGTTACTAGTAAAAATTTAAGAAGAAAAGGTAAGAAACGAAAATCTCAAGAAAATCGGGGTAAATTTAATGGTAAATCCATTAAAGAACGAAATGTTAATAATCGCATAACTCTTGGCCATTGAGAAGGTGATACTGTAGTATCATCACGAGGTAAAAGTAAATCATGTTTAATAACTTTAGTTGAAAGAACATCAAGATTTACTTTAGCAATATTAGTTGAAAATAGAACTACTAAAGTTATTAACAAAAATATTAGTCATTATTTATCAATTCTTCCAAATAATCTTGTTAAGACTATAACATTTGATAGGGGTAAAGAATTTGCTAATTGACAACAACTTGAAAAAAATTTAAATGTGAAAATTTATTTTGCTGATGCATATTCACCTTGACAAAGAGGTACTAATGAAAATACTAATGGTTTAATTAGAGAAAAATTTCCTAAAAAATTTAATTTTTCAAACACTACTAAAAATGCAGTTCATAAATTTATATTGTCTTTAAACCAAAGACCAAGAAAAATACTAAATTATCTTTCGCCAATCGAATATTTGGTTAGAAAAATAATTTAGTTGCACTTAACTTTACAATTTGGCATGTTAAAATATTATTGATTTGATTTTTTTAAAAAGACTAGGATGATATGAATGAAATTTATTGATAAGATTACAATTAAAGTTAAAGCTGGCAAAGGTGGTGATGGTGCTGTTGCTTTTCGTCGTGAATTATATGTTCCAAAAGGTGGGCCGGCTGGTGGTGATGGCGGTAATGGTGGTAACATTATTTTTATTGGCGATGAAGGAATAAATACATTATTAGAATTAAACTATCAAAAAGAAATTAAAGGTGTTGATGGTGAAAATGGGCAACATAAAAATATGCACGGTAAAAATGCTAAAAATACTTATATTAGTGTTCCCTTAGGTACTATTATTTATGATGCTTTAAATAAAGAAGAAATTGGTGATATTGTTACTAACAAACAAGAAGTTATTGTTGCGAATGGTGGTCGTGGAGGTAAAGGAAATAGTTGGTTTGCTAATTCCAGAAATCGTGCTCCGACAATATTTACTCGTGGTGATTTAGGCGATGAAAAAGAAATTACTTGTGAATTAAAATTATTAGCAGATGTCGGGATTGTTGGTATGCCTAATGCTGGGAAGTCTACTTTATTAGGAACTATTTCTCACGCTAAACCACAAATTGGTGATTTTCCTTTTACAACTTTAACCCCGCAATTAGGTGTAGTTAAACATCAAAACTTTTCTTTTGTAGTTGCTGATTTACCAGGATTAATTGCAGGTGCTAGTTTAGGAAAAGGTTTAGGATATGAATTTTTACGGCATATTGAACGATGCCGGTTATTAGTTCATCTTATTGATATTAGTTTACCCAATGCTTATGATAATTATTCAGTGATTCAAAAAGAACTTAAAGATTATAATTTACAATTAGAAAATAAGCAACAAATAGTTGTTGCTAGTAAAATGGATCAAGTTGATGCTTCTCGTAATTTAGAACTTTTTAGTAAGCAAATTAAACAAAAAGTTTACTCAATTTCTGCTTGAACTAGAGAAGGAATTGAATCATTAGTTCATATTATTCATAGGCAATTGCAAACTATTAAAAAAATACCAGAATTAAAGCAAGAAATGGCACCAACAATCTATCGTTTTACACCAACAAACGAAAAAGTCATTGTTGAAAATTTAGGAAATGGTCATTGAAAAGTAATTGGTGCTAGTGTGCATCGCATTTATCACAAATTTCCATTAACAACACATGATAATTTATTATTATTTAATCAGAAGTTACGAGATTTAGGAGTTTTTAAAATTCTCGTTAAAAAAGGCATTCAAAAAGGGGATACAATTAAAATTTTTGATTATGAGTTGCAATGACTTGACGAAAATTTTTAAGTGAAAGGATATTAATTAATGGAATTACAGAAATATTTAGATTATTTAGTTCAATGATTACAAGAACAAGTAAAATTAGCTAATGCTAAAGGATTAATTGTTGGTGTATCTGGTGGTATTGATTCAGCCGTTACTGTTGCTTTGATTAAAAAAGCAATGCCAGATAACCATTTAGCTGTTTTTATGCCTTGCTATTCATCAAGTAATGATGAAATTTTAGTAAAAAAATTAGTAGCGACATTAGATTTAAAATTACAAATTATTAATTTAGAGTCAGCTTATAATGAATTACAAAATAACTTTAATTGACACGATGGTTTATCATCATTGCAACAAAAAGCATTAGTTAATTGTAAACCTCGTCTCCGAATGACTTCTTTATATGCCTTAGCACAAGCAAATGAATATTTAGTTGTCGGCACTAGTAACTTTGATGAATGATATACAGGTTATTTTACTAAACATGGTGATAGTGCTTGTGATATTTTACCATTAATTCATTTATTAAAAAGTCAAATAAATACGGCTGCTAAGTTATTAAATATTCCGCAAGAAATTATTAATCAGCCTCCATCAGCAGGTTTATGAGCAGGGCAAACTGATGAAAAAGAGATGGGAATAACTTATGCTGAGTTAGATAACTTTTTAAACGGTCAAGAGAAATTGTTAGATAATAATATTGTTAATAAAATTAAGATGATGCACAAAAATACTGAACATAAGCGAAAATCAGCAATTATTCCTAAAAAATTTATTTTTAAAAATTAGTTAAATATTAGTAAATAAAAATAATATGTGCTATACTAAAAAAAATGTAAATTAAAAAATATTGACTAAATTTACATTTCGATGAGGTGAAATATATGAAATTAATGAATATACAAAAGTTATTAAAGTTAATGGCGACAATAACAATTATTAGTGGGCCATTATTACCAGCAATAGCTTGTAGTAATAATGCTAATGATTACATTATTACCACAAATGGGATTAATGTTAGTACTTTAGATGTTAATAAATCAAAATTAATTGCTAAGTCGCTAATTTTGGCACGAACTAAACAATGAAATCCAAATGAGATTTTAAAAAGGGCGTTACAAAATAATTTTAAAGATTTAAATGACTACTTTGTTGATGATACAATTAAAAATTTAGTATTAACAAAAGAACATCATAATTTTTCAAAACCGGACTATCAAGTACCTAAAACTTTAGAAGTTGCTGGTTTTAATATTTTAGAAAAAATAAAAGCAGTTTTACAAGAGTTTATTAAAAATAATGATTTTGAAATTAAGAATTTTATGGAAAAATTATTAGAACAGTTATTAGGTTTATTAAATAGTGAGCAAATTGCTATTCATATTCCAGATATTAAAGCAATTCTAACAACACAATATCAAGATATCGTTGTTGCTATTAAGAGTGGTATTGATACTAATAAAAAATTCATTACTGATAAAAAAACATTTGGTGAAATTTTTGCGGATATAAAACATAATAAAATTATAGAAGATAATATTTTTAGTAAATTTTTAAAAATTCAGAATAAATCAATAGAAATTAAAGATATTGCGATTTTAATAAAAACAATAATTACTTATGTGCCAATATTAATAACTTTTATGATTAATTTTGCTGAAAAATTAGAAAATGGTTTTAATGAAGAAATAATTAATGATTTAAAAGCAAAACCATATCAAGGTTTATTAGATAATAAAGACCAATCGTTTACTTTACAAAATATCAAGAATACTTTTAAAAATATTTTTGGAGTTAATAAGAAAAAAGTCGATTTTTTAATAAAATTAATATCTGATTCAAGTTTACCATTTAATTCTATATTTATGGCTTTACAAGGTGTTGTTGGTGAAAAAGAGTTCAATAATTTTTATCAAAATTTGAATGGTGATGAGCTTGATAATGATTTTATCGCAATAATTGATCAATTGCTTTTAAAATTACCTAAAGTGTATGATGATTTTATAACTTTATTAGAAGACAAAACTGCTATTAGTAAAGTGGATTTTCTTAAAAAACTTATTAAGATAATGGGTGCTAATATTAATGATAAAACTAGTATTGAAAAAGAAACTATTTTAGATTATTTAACTAAAATTCTTGGTAATAAATGATTTCAAGATAATGCTTTGCAAAACATTATTGATAATAAAAGTATTTGAGAAGAAGATGGTGATTATATTGCTGATTTTGTTAATAAATTAAGTTATATTCAGGATACAAAAGCAGAAATTGTTTATGATCCGAGTGCAGGGTTAGTATTTTATAATATAACGATAGAAAAGCAAGAATTTAAATTTAGTTGAAAGTTTTTTTATAGTAACGAGAAAAAATTAATAGGAATGAAAATATTTAATTTTGAACAACTTAATTAAATACATATTTAGTAAATAAAACGGTAACTACCGTTTTATTTTTTAAAACAATTTTATAATTGTAAAGGGCGCATAAAGTTTTGTTAGGTGGGTAAAGATTTGAATAATTTTGAAAGAAAAGCAACTAAAAATTTATTACCTTTTTACTTGAAAAATAATTAATAAAACAAAATATTTAATATTAACAAACATATTCTTAATAAAAGGTTATAAAAACTAAGTAAAATGCTTATAAAAACAACATTAAAATAATTTTTTACAACAAAAATTATACATAAGAAATATATACTTAATTTGCATATTGAAATAATTTATAGTAAATGACTATTTTTTCTTTTTTAAAAAATACCTAAGAAAACTAAACGCGACCATTGTAAAATTGTTTTAATATTTATATTTATTATTGTTATAATAAATAGCTGAATTATACTTGTAAGTGCAAGTAAATAAAATTGCAAAAGATTTCATATAAAAATTTCATGATGCTAAGTTTATTTTAGAAAAAGTAAATTTAAGGAGTTTTTATATGGGATACAAACATCTTGGCATAGATGAAAGAATTTATATTGAGAATCAATTGAAATTTAAAGTAAAAATTAGTGAAATAGCTAAAAATCTTAATCGAAGTATTAGTACTATTAATCGAGAAGTTAATAGAAATAAAGATAATAATCATTATTTTTCATTAATTGCACAAAATAAAGCAGAAAATAGAAAACAATTACATGTTTATTTTCATAAATTTAAAAATAGAGAATTAGTAAAATATGTACAACAAAAATTATTATTAGGTTGATCGCCTGAACAAATTTATGGCAGAATTAAAAATTTTCATCAAGAATGAATTATTAGTTTTAAAACAATTTACAATTGAATTTATTCTGGATTACTTGAAAAGGTTACTAGTAAAAATTTAAGAAGAAAAGGTAAGAAACGAAAATCTCAAGAAAATCGGGGTAAATTTAATGGTAAATCCATTAAAGAACGAAATGTTAATAATCGCATAACTCTTGGCCATTGAGAAGGTGATACTGTAGTATCATCACGAGGTAAAAGTAAATCATGTTTAATAACTTTAGTTGAAAGAACATCAAGATTTACTTTAGCAATATTAGTTGAAAATAGAACTACTAAAGTTATTAACAAAAATATTAGTCATTATTTATCAATTCTTCCAAATAATCTTGTTAAGACTATAACATTTGATAGGGGTAAAGAATTTGCTAATTGACAACAACTTGAAAAAAATTTAAATGTGAAAATTTATTTTGCTGATGCATATTCACCTTGACAAAGAGGTACTAATGAAAATACTAATGGTTTAATTAGAGAAAAATTTCCTAAAAAATTTAATTTTTCAAACACTACTAAAAATGCAGTTCATAAATTTATATTGTCTTTAAACCAAAGACCAAGAAAAATACTAAATTATCTTTCGCCAATCGAATATTTGGTTAGAAAAATAATTTAGTTGCACTTAACTTTACAATTTGGCAATTTTATATAATACTATGAAAATAAAAAAATTAAATAAAATTAATAATTTAGAAGGGAAAAAATATATGAGTCAAAATGTCGCAAGAAAATATGGTTTATTTATGTGCCTCTGTATGGTTGTGGGGACAGTAATTGGAACTGGGATTTTCTTTAAAAATGAAGGTGTTTACGGCTTTGTTAATGGTAATGGAATTTTAGGAATCATTGCTTGAATTATTGGTGGTGTTGTAGCAATTTCTTTTGGTTTATCATTTATGGAAATTTCATCGGCAAAACAAGATAGTAATTCGGGAATTGCTTTATATGCAAAAATGTTTGCTGGTAGTAAATTTGGTCGTGTTGTTCGTAACGCAATGAATAATATTTATTTGCCATTAACTGCTTTTACAGTAGCTTATTATACTAGTAAGGCTTCTGTTTGAGCAATTGGTGGCGGTCAAGATGCGGAAATGCGTTTAGCAAATGTCTTAGGTGGTTCTAATGTGTATGAATTATTATTAAGTATTTTTGCAGTTTTATATACTTTATTTGTTATTGTTTGTTGCATTTATAATGAATCAATTAGTAAATGAGTACAAATGATTACCGTTGTTTTAAAATTAATACCATTAATTTTTATTGGTGTTGCTGGATTAATTGTTGTTAATGCAGGAGCAGGTGCTTTTTTAGAAACTGGATTAGGTGATCCAAAAAAATATGAAATTGTTAAAAAAAAAGGTCATTTTGAAATGCTATTAATGGCGTTACCAGGAATTCTTTTTGCCTTTGATGGTTTTTTATCAACAACTTATATTCAAAAAGATGTTCGGAATTCTAGTAAAAATATTCCTTTAGCCTTAGTTTTTGGTTTAACAGGAATTACTTTTATTTATGTTTTAACTTCAATTTCAACATTAAATTTAGACCCTAGTGGTAGCGTTGCTATTGCTGCGGGGAAAATATTTAATAATCCAACAGTTAATGCTGTTTGTACGCGCTTAATTTTTATTTTTATTCTTATTAGTGCTTTTGGCACTTTAAATGGTTATTGTTTTTCAATGACAAAGTTAACAAGGTCATCATTAGATGATGGTTTTGTTGTTGGTAACGATAAAATATGACAAAAAGTTATTAATCGTTTTGGTATTAAAACAGCAACATTAATGGTGATGGGAGTATTATTTGCAGTTTGAATTGTAATTATGGCACTACCAACGATAGTTACTGATGATAATTATAATTTCTTTGATTTTATTAGTAATGCTGGTGTTGTGATGGCATTTATGTTATATGGTGTAATTATTTTTTATGGTTTATTAAATCGTTATCGTAAAAAAATTAAAACGCTTAATGCTTGATATTTTATTCCGGCAGCGATTATTTCCATATTATGTATTACTTTAATATTGGGATATAATGTTTATTCTTACTTTGCTTTATTAGTAACCTCTGAAAATAAAGTAGGAGCAATTTTACAAATTTTCTTTTTACTATTAATTCTTGCTTTGCCTTGATTAGGACTATTTATGAAAGATAATGAATTAGAAAATGATAATGAAGCTGGTAATGCATCAGAACTTGGACAATCAACAAGTGATAATGGGACGACAAATAATTTTTCTAATGATAATAATGTGCCAGAAATTTATGTTTCTCTGGGACAAATTACTTCTAATGAGACTGGTAATGATTCTGAATTTGGTGATGAAATTACAGAATTATAAAATAGTATTGCATTAGACTATTTGAAAATAGTATAATATATTTTAGTTAAAGGGGATGTATTATATATGGCAAAAATAAATCCAACAGGACTAATAATTCCTAAAATATTAATGATGATTGGCGCTATTTGAATTATGGTTTTTGCAGTTGCGATTGCAATTAGTAAAGATGAAAATGCTGGTGTGATGTATGGTTTAAAAATTTCGTGACCGTTATTATTATTTTTAGGGTTAGTATATATATTGATTCCTTTTTCTGTTAAAGTGGGAATTTGATCATTAGTTTGAGGTGCTTTAATAGCAACCCTATCAATCATTATTCTTATTGGTAGTCTTATTGATGTTGATTATAAATCAATATGAACTTATTTTGGAGCAGCACCTTATGCGTTTTTAGCAGTAGGTTCAGTCTTATGAACATTAACATCATTTAAAACAAAAAAAATAAAATTCTTATTTTTATAAGTGAAGCTTTGGCTTCACTTTTTTAATTGAAAAATTTATCTCATTAAATTTTTATTTTTAAATTTTGTATAATATTACAAAATAAATTTAGATAAAATGCTGAATTATACTTGTAAGTGCAAGTAAATAAAATTGCAAAAGATTTCATATAAAAATTTCATGATGCTAAGTTTATTTTAGAAAAAGTAAATTTAAGGAGTTTTTATATGGGATACAAACATCTTGGCATAGATGAAAGAATTTATATTGAGAATCAATTGAAATTTAAAGTAAAAATTAGTGAAATAGCTAAAAATCTTAATCGAAGTATTAGTACTATTAATCGAGAAGTTAATAGAAATAAAGATAATAATCATTATTTTTCATTAATTGCACAAAATAAAGCAGAAAATAGAAAACAATTACATGTTTATTTTCATAAATTTAAAAATAGAGAATTAGTAAAATATGTACAACAAAAATTATTATTAGGTTGATCGCCTGAACAAATTTATGGCAGAATTAAAAATTTTCATCAAGAATGAATTATTAGTTTTAAAACAATTTACAATTGAATTTATTCTGGATTACTTGAAAAGGTTACTAGTAAAAATTTAAGAAGAAAAGGTAAGAAACGAAAATCTCAAGAAAATCGGGGTAAATTTAATGGTAAATCCATTAAAGAACGAAATGTTAATAATCGCATAACTCTTGGCCATTGAGAAGGTGATACTGTAGTATCATCACGAGGTAAAAGTAAATCATGTTTAATAACTTTAGTTGAAAGAACATCAAGATTTACTTTAGCAATATTAGTTGAAAATAGAACTACTAAAGTTATTAACAAAAATATTAGTCATTATTTATCAATTCTTCCAAATAATCTTGTTAAGACTATAACATTTGATAGGGGTAAAGAATTTGCTAATTGACAACAACTTGAAAAAAATTTAAATGTGAAAATTTATTTTGCTGATGCATATTCACCTTGACAAAGAGGTACTAATGAAAATACTAATGGTTTAATTAGAGAAAAATTTCCTAAAAAATTTAATTTTTCAAACACTACTAAAAATGCAGTTCATAAATTTATATTGTCTTTAAACCAAAGACCAAGAAAAATACTAAATTATCTTTCGCCAATCGAATATTTGGTTAGAAAAATAATTTAGTTGCACTTAACTTTACAATTTGGCTTATGAAAATAAACATGTAATTGTTTTCTATTTTCTGCTTTATTTTGTGCAATTAATGAAAAATAATGATTATTATCTTTATTTCTATTAACTTCTCGATTAATAGTACTAATACTTCGATTAAGATTTTTAGCTATTTCACTAATTTTTACTTTAAATTTCAATTGATTCTCAATATAAATTCTTTCATCTATGCCAAGATGTTTGTATCCCATATAAAAACTCCTTAAATTTACTTTTTCTAAAATAAACTTAGCATCATGAAATTTTTATATGAAATCTTTTGCAATTTTATTTACTTGCACTTACAAGTATAATTCAGCATAAATTTAAAAATAGAGAATTAGTAAAATATGTACAACAAAAATTATTATTAGGTTGATCGCCTGAACAAATTTATGGCAGAATTAAAAATTTTCATCAAGAATGAATTATTAGTTTTAAAACAATTTACAATTGAATTTATTCTGGATTACTTGAAAAGGTTACTAGTAAAAATTTAAGAAGAAAAGGTAAGAAACGAAAATCTCAAGAAAATCGGGGTAAATTTAATGGTAAATCCATTAAAGAACGAAATGTTAATAATCGCATAACTCTTGGCCATTGAGAAGGTGATACTGTAGTATCATCACAAGGTAAAAGTAAATCATGTTTAATAACTTTAGTTGAAAGAACATCAAGATTTACTTTAGCAATATTAGTTGAAAATAGAACTACTAAAGTTATTAACGAAAACATTAGCCATTATTTATCAATTCTTCCAAATAATCTTGTTAAGACTATAACATTTGATAGGGGTAAAGAATTTGCTAATTGACAACAACTTGAAAAAAATTTAAATGTGAAAATTTATTTTGCTGATACATATTCACCTTGACAAAGAGGTACTAATGAAAATACTAATGGTTTAATTAGAGAAAAATTTCCTAAAAAATTTAATTTTTCAAACACTACTAAAAATGCAGTTCATAAATTTATATTGTCTTTAAACCAAAGACCAAGAAAAATACTAAATTATCTTTCGCCAATCGAATATTTGGTTAGAAAAATAATTTAGTTGCACTTAACTTTACAATTTGGCATATTCAATATAATAGTATTTTTTATTCGTTAATATTATTTTCAACAGCACTTTTTTCTTTATTTTTAAATTTGTAAACATTAAAGAAAAATTGCTTCCTATTTTTATGTTAATCTATTTGATTGGAGGATTATTTTTCTTTTTAAATAATGTTATTGTGATGGCAATAGTATTTTTTACTGTAACATTGGCGAATACATTTATTATGTTATTCTATAATAATAAAATTCAAAATGCGATTTCATCAAAACAAAGGTCAACGATTACTTCAACAATTAGTTTTTTTAGTCGTATTGTTTCAATGGTTGCAATGTTGGTCTTAACATTATTTAATAGAATTTTAAATAATCCTTTTTCAGCTTTTGCAACTGTGATTTTTATTGGTGCTATTAGTTTATTTATAGTATTTTTTATTTTGCAAAATAGCAATTCAAGACAAAAAGTCGCTTTTGATGCAAATTTAGATTATAAAATTCCTTATCATATTAATTTAGTTACTAACTATAAAAAAGCGCATTCAAATTATTGGCACGGATGTTAAATTTTTCTCTAATTAAACCATTAGTATTTTCATTAGTACCTCTTTGTCAAGGTGAATATGCATCAGCAAAATAAATTTTCACATTTAAATTTTTTTCAAGTTGTTGTCAATTAGCAAATTCTTTACCCCTATCAAATGTTATAGTCTTAACAAGATTATTTGGAAGAATTGATAAATAATGACTAATATTTTTGTTAATAACTTTAGTAGTTCTATTTTCAACTAATATTGCTAAAGTAAATCTTGATGTTCTTTCAACTAAAGTTATTAAACATGATTTACTTTTACCTTGTGATGATACTACAGTATCACCTTCTCAATGGCCAAGAGTTATGCGATTATTAACATTTCGTTCTTTAATGGATTTACCATTAAATTTACCCCGATTTTCTTGAGATTTTCGTTTCTTACCTTTTCTTCTTAAATTTTTACTAGTAACCTTTTCAAGTAATCCAGAATAAATTCAATTGTAAATTGTTTTAAAACTAATAATTCATTCTTGATGAAAATTTTTAATTCTGCCATAAATTTGTTCAGGCGATCAACCTAATAATAATTTTTGTTGTACATATTTTACTAATTCTCTATTTTTAAATTTATGAAAATAAACATGTAATTGTTTTCTATTTTCTGCTTTATTTTGTGCAATTAATGAAAAATAATGATTATTATCTTTATTTCTATTAACTTCTCGATTAATAGTACTAATATTTCGATTAAGATTTTTAGCTATTTCACTAATTTTTACTTTAAATTTCAATTGATTCTCAATATAAATTCTTTCATCTATGCCAAGATGTTTGTATCCCATATAAAAACTCCTTAAATTTACTTTTTCTAAAATAAACTTAGCATCATGAAATTTTTATATGAAATCTTTTGCAATTTTATTTACTTGCACTTACAAGTATAATTCAGCAAATATAAAATTCCTTATAGTATTGCGGGGTATGTTAATAAGTATGGGATTGTTGGACCGTTAATAGTTCCCGAAGTAACTAAATGTTGAAACTGTATTGTTCCCCAAGATAAAAAACCAACTCTTAAATTTTGAAATTCAAATTTTAAATCACCAAGTTATGGTCCTTTAAATAGTTTAGTTAGTTCTATTCAAGTAAATGAGATTTTAAGATATTTTGCTAATGCTAAAGGAATAGAAACATTAGGAAAACGAATGTTTATTAATTCGGAAAGTTATCAGATTTCTTTTGAAAATACAAAGAAATTTAACTTGTGTAAACTTTGTTTTGTCAAGAAAGGGGTGTAGTTATTATGTTTGAAGTTATTACTCAAAATTAATTATTAAAATAAAATTTTTATACGATGTGGTTAATAAATTTCATTAAACACATCGTATTTTGTTTTGTTAATGTTATTTATTTTATTTACAAATAAAATAACAAATTTTTAATTAAGGCGGTATATAATCTTATTACAACAAGGAAATAAAGAGTGATTTATAAATGAAAGAAAAAGGTTATTATGATTTATTATTAAAATTAGGTGAAACAATTAATGAAGATTATATTGTTAAAAATCTTAATGATGAAAAAAATGCTATTAAAGACATTGATAAATATTTATTGAAGCAATTTAATAATATTTTAAGTATTAAATTGCAAGAACATAAAACAGTTGATGATAAGTTAAAATTTTTAAATCAAATTATTGGTATTTATAGTGAACAATCACAATTATCTAATAATGTTTTATTACAAATAGGTAATGATTTGCAAGAAAAAGTTAGTTATCATCAAGACATTCGATTAATTGATAATCACTTATTTACTAATGAAAATGAACAAGAATTAATTAATGAAATTAATAAAGAAATTAAAACTGCTGATAGTGTTTATTTTATTTATCCTTTTATTTCTAAGGGAATGATTAATAAAATTAGAAATTCTTTTTTGTATGCTCAACAACATAATATTAAGATTAATTTTATTACGACAACTTTTGATGATATTGCTTTATTTGTTAATTTATATGAATTAGAAAACTTAGTTAATAGTTATAATAATATTTTAATTAGGGTAGAAGATAATACTGAAAAGCGTAGCGAAAGAATTCATATTAAAGCAGCGATTTTTAAAAGAAAATCAGGTTTTTCAACAGCAATTGTCGGCTCTTCTAATTTAACTTATAAGGGAATGATGCGTGGAAGAGAATGAAATATTAAAATTAGTGAGTTTAGTAATCCTAATTTATATTATCATCTCTTTCGTGAATATGAAAAAATTTGAAATGATAATCTTGTTAATTTTAATAATGCTAATGAGCGTGAGATATTACTAACAAGAATTGATAATAATCGTTTACATATTAAAGCACAAAGTGAGGGAACGATAACAAGAAAATATTCAATGTATGATTTTCAACAAAAAATTGTTAATCGTTTACAATATCGTCGCAAGATTAATAAAACTAAGCATTTAATTATTATGGCTACGGGAACTGGGAAAACTATTATTAGTGCTTTTGATTATTTAAATCAAATTAAAGAAAATAATAATTTTCGCCCCCGATTATTATTTTTAGCTCATCAACGAGAAATTATTGATCAAGCAATATTAACTTTTCGTAATGTTTTACAAGATAATAAGTTTGGTTGTGTTTTTTATGAAAATCAAACATTAGATAATACTAATTATTTATTTGCTACTGTGCAATCAGTTTATCGTAATTTAAAAAAGTTTTTACCGGATCAGTTTGATGTTATTATTTTTGATGAAGCCCATCATATTGCTGCTAAATCATTTGTAACGATTTTTAATTATTTTCAATCAAAACAAGTTATTGGTTTAACAGCAACTCCCGAAAGGGAAGATAATAAGTTAATTACGCCGTATTTTGATAATGAATTTGCATATGAATTACGATTATGAGATGCTATTAATCAACGCTTATTATCGCCATTTGACTATTATTGTATTGATGATATTAGTAGTAATCTTGAAGGTATTGATTTAAATAATGATGTTGAATTGTTTAAGAAGTTGAATACTAGTGAACGCAATAAATTATTATTTAGTGTGATAAATAATTATATTGGTATTTATGCTCAACCATTTTGTTTAGTATTTTGTATCACAACAACGCATGCTAAAATTGTTGCTAATTTTCTTCAAAAGGAAGGGTTACAGGCTGCTTATTTAACTAATGAAGTATCTCAAGAGCGAACAACAATTATTAATAATTTTAAAAAGGGTAAAATTAATTATTTATGTGTTGTTAATATGTTTAATGAAGGCATTGATGTTCCGCAAATTGATACAATTATAATGTTACGACCAACAAGTTCAAAAACTATTTATTTACAACAATTAGGTCGTGGTTTAAGAAAAACTGACAGTAAAAATAAGTTAGAAGTTTATGATTTAATTGCTAATGTTGATAAAAAATATGATATTACTGTGGGAATTAAAAATCTTTATAATTCTCATTTAGAAAGGAATAAAGCATTTTTAGGTGGTAATAGTGGTTTACCCTATGGGTGTACGATTACTTTAGAGAAACGCAGTCAAAAAGTTATTTTGGCAAACTTACAAACATGATATGAAAATAAAAAACGCATCCATTTAGTTATTAAACATTATTATCGGATTTATGGTGTTGATGGTTTAGTTAAAGTTTTACAAGATTATGAATTAACCTTATGGGAATTTTATAATTTTTTAAATGATTTTTATTTAAAAATTGGTCAAGATATTAAAGTTTATGCAAATGGTATTAATAATTCTAATCGTAATAAAAATCTTTTAAAGCAATTTTTATTTCTTAATGATTATCATTTAATAAATTATTTTTATCAGCGATTGTTAAAAAACATTAATAATGAAGCAATTAATTATGAATATGATAATTTATTAATTTGTTCGTTTTTATATGAAGTAACTAGTATGAAAGCCTTTTTAAAAGTGTTTCCTAATTATTTAGCAATTGATGATTTAGTAGCAGAATTTATTAATCATAATAAATTAGTTGTTAATGAACTAGTAATGATATTAAAATATAAATTAGAAAATGAAACCTTATTAGTTAATGAACATAATTTTTTGTTGTATCCATTGTTAGCTTATGAATCAATATTTACTGTTCGTCAAGCCTTATGTGCAATTCGTCGCGTAAATTTTATTAAACAATTAGGTGAATTAAGAATTATTGCTTTTCAAGCGGGACATTTAACTTTTGATCAAACAAAAGCAGTTATTTTTGCTGATGTTGCTGGTAGTAAATATGGTAAGAAAACGAAATATAATGCTACAAGTAAAGAATATTGGTGGTCAATTCCTGAGGATAAAACAATGCAAAGTAAACTAGTGAATGATTTACAAAATTTAAAAATTGCTAAATTTTTATTTTTAGATAATAAAATTAATCACAATTTACCAAATTTATATTTAAAACTTTATAATTTTATTGGTTTGGGAAAATACATTGATTGTGTACAAGAAGATTACATTACTGTAAAGTTTTTGATAAAATAAATGTATATACAATAACTTTGATTGGAGGCATTTTATTTAAAAAATTTTTATAATTAAAATTACAAGAATTTGATGAATTAGAAAAAATGTTGCCAAAATAAGGAATGATAGTTATGACGAGAAGTAATTTATTTAAAGTTAGTTTAGTAGTTAGTAATATTTTTTTAGTAGTATCTTGTAGTAAAATTAGTGATTTTTTACTTAATAATCCACAATTACAATATCATATGTTAGCAGTTGGTAATGGTTTATCAACGATTATTACGAATTCGCAATATAAAAATCGGGCAATAATGTTTGATACGGGTATTGGCGGTAATCCGCAAGATTGATGAAAAAATAAATATGCAAAAAATAATTTTGTTGCTAATTATTTAAAAAACCTAGAAATTAATCAATTAGATGCAATTTTTATTTCTCACGATCATACTGACCATACAAGTAATTTAGAAACGATTGTTAATACGGTTAATGTTAAAAATATTTATGGTAGTCGTTCATTTTTTGAACGCTATCAAGGCAAAGCCAGCAAAAAATGACCAAAACAATGAGCAGATTTAGGGCGCATAAAGTTTTGTTAGGTGGGTAAAGATTTGAATAATTTTGAAAGAAAAGCAACTAAAAATTTATTACCTTTTTACTTGAAAAATAATTAATAAAACAAAATATTTAATATTAACAACCATATTCTTAATAAAAGGTTATAAAAACTAAGTAAAATGCTTATAAAAACAACATTAAAATAATTTTTTACAATAAAAATCATACATAAGAAATATATACTTAATTTGCATATTGAAATAATTTATAGTAAATGACTGTTTTTTCTTTTTTAAAAAATACCTAAGAAAACTAAACGCGACCGCAGATTTAAAAATTATTGTGCAAGATGTTAAGCCAAGTTATAATATCTTAGGTTTATCATTTGATAATTTAACTTATAAAATTCAGGACTTTATTAATAGCAATTCAAGTAAAGATGAAAATAATCAAAGCTTAGTATTATCTTTTGTTTATCAAAATCAGCGGTTTTTATTAACAGGCGATACCGAAAAGAAAGTAGAACAAGAGTTATTAAAAAAGAATTTGCTTTCAGAAGTTAATTTTTTACAAGTAGCCCATCATGGTAGTAAAACATCAAGTTCATTGTCATTTTTAAATAAGATTAAACCTAAAACTTGCTTTGCTTCGGGTGTTAATCCTGATACTTATGGATTAGAATATGTTGGTAATAAAAATCATATTTATCCAACAGCAGAAGTAATGGCTAATTTAAAAACTGTTGGTTGTGATTTTTCTTGAACAGGAAAAGATGGAACATTAGTTTATACAGTTACAAATAGTAAGGCACAAGTTCAAAAATTAAATTATCATATTAAAAATTATACATAAATTGTTTTGATAAGATTATTAATTATTTAAAAAATGTAATGATTACGATATAATTACTATGTAATTTAAAGATAATCATAAAGAAGGTAATTATTTTGCAAGGATTTCTAACTAATGAAAAAGATTATATTAATATTTTAGGACAAAATTTAGCAATTCAATATTTAATTATTTCTTGTATTATTATTGGAATAGTATTTATTGCAATTATTAGTGTGATTTTATTGGTTATTAATTATCGCAATCGTAACTTGAAAAATTCAGCTTGAGAAAAATTTAAAAATGAAAAATTAATTTATAATATTGAATCAGAAATAATTAAAATGGGGCAAGCATTAAAAAATAAATAGTTATATTTTTATAAGGTAGGCAATAGATATGTCATGAAAAGAAAAAATAATGGATAAGTTTTTTAATAAAGCAGAACAAAAACGATTTAATGATAATAAATTAAAGGCAGAGCAACTTGATCCGTATTTTCCTTATGAAAGAAAACAAAAACAAAATGATGTTCCCCGCGTAATTAATCGTTATGAGTTTACAGTTGATGATAAAAAATATTTTAATTCTGGTATTAATAAAGAACCACCACCATATTATGAAGAAAATTATAGTTTACCAAAAGCAAGAGTTTATAGTCCTAAAAATGGTTATAATCGTGAATTTGGTGGTATGCCATACCAACAAAATTCGCCAACAATAACTTCTTATCAATATCCACAACCACAACAACCAATTTTAGATTCATCACCTAATGATTTTTTAGAGGATAAGCATAATGATTATAGTCCAACTTTATATCAAAAAGCATATCAAGAACCATATTTATCATATGATGAACCACGAGGACAAGAGATGCCGTATCGTTCGTTAAGTTTAAAAACTATTCCTAAAGAAATTGCTAATGAGGTTCGTAGTGAAAAATATCGTTTGGTTTTAACAATGATTATTGGTTTTTTAGGAATAATCGCTTCTTCAATACCATTAATTTTGTGATTTTTAAAGCAACAAAATATTGTTATTGACAATGAAAATTTAATTCCGCATCCAACTTTGATGATACCGTTATGTATTGTGTCATTAGGTTTATTTTTTATTTCTTTGTTTGATTGAATTAAAATTAAAAAAGAAGTGGAAGGATATTTAAAAAAAGCTAAATTAGGAAATAATGTTATTCCTAATTTCATTATTGCTAATTATCGAAAAATGCATATTCGTAGTATTATTATTAATTGAGTAGCTTTTCCTTTGTATATTATTGGTGCTGCAATTATTGCTATTCTTTATGGATTATCAGGTGCAACACAGCCAAAACTTTTTGGGTTTTTAATTTTAGATATGACGATTAGAGATTTAACAACAGAAATTATTATTTTAACAGGAATATTATTTGCCTTATTTTTTTTACAAGTATTAAATATTATTTTTGTTCGGAAAAGAAAAGCTAATATTATTGGTTTTTATGGTTATGAAATTATTAATCCTTATGAAATGTATGAATTAAAGCGAATAATAAATCGTCGCTGTTTATGAACTTGATTAACAATTATTGCGATTATGTTTTTTGTTATTGCGATTCCGATTTGAATATTGCGACGAAAAAAAATTAAGGTTACTTCAAGTTAAAATGTATTTTCATTTATTTGTAAATCTTTTTATTAGTAATGATGGAAATTATCACTTGCAAAATATTAATCAAAAATTAATTGTTAAACAAGATTTTAATGTTATTATTGATAATATTGAACAAGAAATAATTTCTGAGCGAGAAAATTTACAGCAGTTACAAACAATATATATTGCTGTTAATTGTTCTCGTGACCTTGATTTTGAACAATGACAGCGAATTTTAAATATATTACAACCATTAGCAAGGAATATTATTGAATATAATTTAGAATTACATTGTAATAATACTGATGAATTATTTTTGTTATGAAATAGTTATGGTGTTAATCGGTTAATATGAAAAGTAATTTCGTTTAGTCAGGCGGTATTTTTACAAAATAATTATTGTGATAATGTCAATTATGTTAAGCAAATTAATAAAGCATTAGTTAGTGGTTTTAAAAATCAAGCAATTGATTTATTTTATAATTGCCAAATTGTAAAGTTAAGTGCAACTAAATTATTTTTCTAACCAAATATTCGATTGGCGAAAGATAATTTAGTATTTTTCTTGGTCTTTGGTTTAAAGACAATATAAATTTATGAACTGCATTTTTATTAGTGTTTGAAAAATTAAATTTTTTAGGAAATTTTTCTCTAATTAAACCATTAGTATTTTCATTAGTACCTCTTTGTCAAGGTGAATATGCATCAGCAAAATAAATTTTCACATTTAAATTTTTTCAAGTTGTTGTCAATTAGCAAATTCTTTACCCCTATCAAATGTTATAGTCTTAACAAGATTATTTGGAAGAATTGATAAATAATGACTAATATTTTTGTTAATAACTTTAGTAGTTCTATTTTCAACTAATATTGCTAAAGTAAATCTTGATGTTCTTTCAACTAAAGTTATTAAACATGATTTACTTTTACCTCGTGATGATACTACAGTATCACCTTCTCAATGGCCAAGAGTTATGCGATTATTAATATTTCGTTCTTTAATGGATTTACCATTAAATTTACCCCGATTTTCTTGAGATTTTCGTTTCTTACCTTTTCTTCTTAAATTTTTACTAGTAACCTTTTCAAGTAATCCAGAATAAATTCAATTGTAAATTGTTTTAAAACTAATAATTCATTCTTGATGAAAATTTTTAATTCTGCCATAAATTTGTTCAGGCGATCAACCTAATAATAATTTTTGTTGTACATATTTTACTAATTCTCTATTTTTAAATTTATGAAAATAAACATGTAATTGTTTTCTATTTTCTGCTTTATTTTGTGCAATTAATGAAAAATAATGATTATTATCTTTATTTCTATTAACTTCTCGATTAATAGTACTAATACTTCGATTAAGATTTTTAGCTATTTCACTAATTTTTACTTTAAATTTCAATTGATTCTCAATATAAATTCTTTCATCTATGCCAAGATGTTTGTATCCCATATAAAAACTCCTTAAATTTACTTTTTCTAAAATAAACTTAGCATCATGAAATTTTTATATGAAATCTTTTGCAATTTTATTTACTTGCACTTACAAGTATAATTCAGCAATTTAAAAGGATATTCTAAAGCTGTTATTGAAAATGATTTAAAGATTTTAAGAAAATTACCTGTTGGTCATATTAGTTATTATGAAGCCGATAATAATTGTGTTGTAATTACATATCAATGATTAAAAAATATTTTAAAAGAAAATGGTTATTTACCTTATGAGAAAAATAATTTTATTACTAATAAAGGCATTAAATCACAACATCAATATAGTTATTGAACTTTACAAAATTATTTAGGTGTTGGTATGGGGGCTAGTTCTTTTCATAAAAATTCACAAATAGTTATTTGCTAAAATACTAATGAATATCCACTATGGCGACAAACAATTACTAAAATTACAAAACAAGAATATTATGGAGAAATTTTTATTATGGGATTAGGACTAATTGAAGGCGTTGATTTGCGAATAAAGCAAAATCAAGTAGCTTATGAATATTTTCAAAATGCGATTAATAAACTAATAGTAAAAAAGAAACTAAATATTAAAAATAATTTTCTTTTTTGTTATCAAGATGAGTGAGAAAATTTAGATGAGATTTTATTATCATTTATTTAATGTCGCAAACAAGTTATAATGGAGAAGGAAATATCAATTGCTGGTTTAGCTCAGTCGGTAGAGCACACCCATGGTAAGGGCGAGGTCAAGAGTTCAATTCTCTTAACCAGCACCATTGGAGAGTTGTGTGAGTGGTTTAAACAGTCATCTTGGAAAGGTGATGAATCCCAAAGGATTCCACGGGTTCGAATCCCGTACTCTCCGCCATAAAATGAAATATAGTAAATAAATATTTATAAAGGGGTTTTTTATGAAAAAAAGGACTATTTTAGATGAAAAAGTTAAATTACATAATGGTATTATGATGCCAGTTATGGGTTTTAGAACATATAAAATTGAAAATAATGAATTAGGTAAGGAAGCGATTTTAGAAGCTTTAAATCAGGGTTATCGTCATATTGATATGGCTAAAATTTATGGGAATGAAGAAATCGTTGGGCAAGCAATTAAAGAAAGTAAGATTTCTCGCAGTGAAATTTTTGTTACGACTAAACTTTGAGGTAATGAATTAACAAAAGAACAGTATTTACAAGAGATTGATAGCTCGTTAGAAAAATTAGGTTTGGAATTTGTTGATTTATTTTTAATGCATTGACCGTGAAATAATCGTAAAATTGCTTGAGAAGTATTAGAGGAAATATATCGTGCTAAAAAAGCTCGTGCGATTGGTGTTAGTAATTTTAATATTGAGCAGTTAGAACAATTAAAACAAGATGCTAAAGAGTTACCAGTTGCTAATCAAATTGAGTTTCATCCGGGATTAAATCAAACAGAATTAAGAGCATATCATCAAAAAAATAATATTATAACTATTGGTTGAGGAACAATGAAATATCATGATGACTCTTTACCAGAAACTTGTGAGCAGATTGCTCGTGAATATAATAAAACCATTCAACAATTATTTTTACGATGGGCTTATCAACATCAAAGTTTAATAATTCCCAAGTCAATGCATAAGACGCGAATTATTGAAAATAGTGCGATTGATGATTTTAAAATTAGTGATGAACATATGAAGTGAATTGATAGTTTACCACAATCAAGAAAAGGTCCTGACCCTAATAATTTTGATTTTGGAAATTAGAAAAAAACCTTTTAATTTTACAAGGTTTTTTCTATATTGTTAACTTTAAACTAATGAAGAGTCAGATTTTAAAGCTACTTCTAAATTGTTTCCTGCGGTTAATAAATAAGAATGAAGCATATTTTTTTCAATACTATTTAATTTATTTAACAAAATGCTATCAATTTGTTCTTTGATTAATGCCGCTTTTTTAATGATTTCTTGTGCTTTAGGAGTTAAAGTTAATAGTTTTGAACGACGGTCACTAGCAAGAACTTTACAAGTAATATATCCCTTTTTAACTAATGTTGATATCACGGCTGATGTGTCAGCTTTGGATTTGCAAAGTTCTTTTGCAACATTAACAATAATGGGTTTATCTTTGATCTTTTCAATTACTAATAAAATATTTATATGCACAGGCATTAGATTTTTAATTTCTAATTTTCTTAATAAGTCAATGTATAGCTTTTCTTTAAGTTGCGAGATTTTATATAATAGAGCTAGATGATTTATCATTGTCATTCATTAGACCACCTTTTTGTTGTTTTCTCTTCATAACATAATTATATAATAAATTATCAAAATAATTCAAATATATTTTATATTATATCTTAAATAGTCTAAAAATAGTCTAATGAAAAAATGAACCTGCATTAGGTTCATTTTTTAAAATTTACGGGGTGGCTTTCTTTCATGATTGTCTTCTGGTTTACAAGTCGGACAGTCACTACAGTTATTTATATTATTACTTTGATGTTCTGCTCCCGGTGTACGACAAGTACATTGGCAGGCAACACAGCGTAATCTACAATTATCAGTCATTATTTCTCCTTTCGAGTAATGTCTCTTAATTGTATCACATAATTTAGGGTTGCTTGTCTACTTAATATTAGGGATATATTTTTTAAATTATTAATTAGCCAAATTGTAAAGTTAAGTGCAACTAAATTATTTTTCTAACCAAATATTCGATTGGCGAAAGATAATTTAGTATTTTTCTTGGTCTTTGGTTTAAAGACAATATAAATTTATGAACTGCATTTTTAGTAGTGTTTGAAAAATTAAATTTTTTAGGAAATTTTTCTCTAATTAAACCATTAGTATTTTCATTAGTACCTCTTTGTCAAGGTGAATATGTATCAGCAAAATAAATTTTCACATTTAAATTTTTTTCAAGTTGTTGTCAATTAGCAAATTCTTTACCCCTATCAAATGTTATAGTCTTAACAAGATTATTTGGAAGAATTGATAAATAATGACTAATATTTTTGTTAATAACTTTAGTAGTTCTATTTTCAACTAATATTGCTAAAGTAAATCTTGATGTTCTTTCAACTAAAGTTATTAAACATGATTTACTTTTACCTCGTGATGATACTACAGTATCACCTTCTCAATGGCCAAGAGTTATGCGATTATTAACATTTCGTTCTTTAATGGATTTACCATTAAATTTACCCCGATTTTCTTGAGATTTTCGTTTCTTACCTTTTCTTCTTAAATTTTTACTAGTAACCTTTTCAAGTAATCCAGAATAAATTCAATTGTAAATTGTTTTAAAACTAATAATTCATTCTTGATGAAAATTTTTAATTCTGCCATAAATTTGTTCAGGCGATCAATCTAATAATAATTTTTGTTGTACATATTTTACTAATTCTCTATTTTTAAATTTATGAAAATAAACATGTGATTGTTTTCTATTTTCTGCTTTATTTTGTGCAATTAATGAAAAATAATGATTATTATCTTTATTTCTATTAACTTCTCGATTAATAGTACTAATACTTCGATTAAGATTTTTAGCTATTTCACTAATTTTTACTTTAAATTTCAATTGATTCTCAATATAAATTCTTTCATCTATGCCAAGATGTTTGTATCCCATATAAAAACTCTTTAAATTTACTTTTTCTAAAATAAACTTAGCATCATGAAATTTTTATATGAAATCTTTTGCAATTTTATTTACTTGCACTTACAAGTATAATTCAGCATTTTTTATTTCTAAAGGTAATTGCTCTTTTACTGAGTCAATATTAATATATACTGGGTCACTACCTTTTTTATACAATGATTGTAAATAACTGTTATTTATTTCTGAAAATTTTAAGTCATATGTTTTATATTGAGTTTTTCTTTTATTTCTAACTAATTGCACTGCCGTTTTCTCGTTGTTAATGTTTGGTGGAATAGTAAAAATGTTATTGAAACTAATAGTTAGCACGGTAAATATTTTCATAAACATTTTTATCACTCCTTTTTAAAATATTTTATTTTTCATTATTCTTTTAGCTTTAATTTTTTAATAAGTCACTCAATGATACAGTTCATAATTACCGCTATTGTAATGCATATATCTAAATATCCTAGTATCATAAGTGAAATTAATGCTTCAAATTTTTCATATAATAATTTCAAAATCATTAATTCCCAATTTTAAAAATGGAATGAAAAAGATAATAATCATAAAAATGTAAGGCAAAATTCTCCATCATTATTTTTTAAAAGAATTAATTAGTTTGTTTGATTTCATTTTTCAAGGCTTTTTTTCTTTAATTTTTTGAATAGTAAAGCGGATTAATTTTTCAAATTTAATTGCAAAATATATTGCTCCGCCTCATCAAAAAACAAATATTCCGGCGAGCATAATAACACTATTGAACTTACCAAAAAAATCAACCATTTCTTTATTCATAAAATCATTAAATTCGTCACTTGTTCCAGTTATTCATTTAGTATCTATTACTGTTAATGCACAAATTAATAAACTTATAAAGATGAAAATGATACTTAATACTATTTTTAACCACTGCTTTTTAAAAGAATTTTTAATTCTTAATTTTAATGGCATTTTTTCTTTTGAATTATCTTTTTTAAATAATTTTCCTAAAAGTTTCTTCATTTTAATTTTCCTTTCATATTTTTATCGTCCTTTAATCACAATAAATAAAGCAATAAGTACACAAGTCACACCAAGAATGGTAAAAATTGGGTGTTGCGAAAATGTCCGAGCCATTGGTTTAAATAGTTCTAAAATTGTTAAATTGCTAGTAATAAACTTTTGGAAATTGGCAAGTCCCTCGCTAATATAGTTCGTTAAAGTTTCAAAATGACTACCAGCCAACAATCCAAGAACAGTTATTAAGATAAAAATAATAATTAGTTTAAACATTTTTAGTTACCTTGTTTTGTTTTTATTGGTTTTATTTGTTTTTTAGCTTTTCCTCATGCACTTAAACGCCCCTTATTTTTAACAGCATATTGGCGTTGTTTTTCTAAATTAATTTGTTGACTGCCAAATCCAAGAATGATTGCCATAAGAAACTCTACAGCCAGTGTTAAGAATAAAGGAAATATCAGTTGAATATTCGTTCCCGGCACTTCTAAACTTCAAATTAAGTCAAAAACTTTATAAAGCATTTGAGCGAGAAAGTCGGCCATTTTTGCGAGATTTTCCATTTTTTATTATTCCTTTTCTTTCATTTTTCTTAAAAATTTGCTGAATTTATCCATTTTTAAGTATTCTAAGTCTTCTAAATCAATTGCTGTGTCATTATAGTATTTATCTTCATAGTCAGGATTCACTTTTGAATTTAAGTAATCTCTTAAAAACGCTAGGTAAAAAGAATTGTAAGTGTTAAGTATTGGTAAAGGAATTTTTAGTTTAAAAAAATAAATATCTAATTCCGGAATATCACGATATTTAATGCGACGACCCTTTTTACTATTTTTAGCATCAATTAAGGTGTTTCGTCAGCGTTCATATTCTTCAATACTAGTAAAGGTGCCATAGATGACTTTTAAGTAGGGGCGAAAAATATTAACGGGTTTTTTACGAATGCCCACAATCACATTATTGGCAATATCACGAACTTTAACTCAAATATGTTTATCTCTTTGACCGCTAGCTAGCACAATATGACCGAAATGGCGTGCCAGAGCGAAATATTCTTGAATACCGGTTTCTTCGTTTTTGGTATTATTTTTTTCTCAATCAGTTCCTTCTAAAAATAAGTTGGTTTCATCTCATAAAAGTAAGGTTTTGTCTGGCAATACCGGATAATCAAAATCTAATAATCCCATATGTCCTAAACTTAATTTTTGGGTTTCTAGTAATGGAAAGGTTGCGGCGATGTGATATTTTTTCTTTTTTAGTAATTTTGCTGCGTATACTAGAAAGGCGGTTTTTCCAGTTCCTAACGAATCAATCACAATATTTAATGGTGAGTTTTTTAAGAAGTTAATAACTTTGTTAATTTGTGTTAAATTGCTGATTTTAAAAACGAAAATCAAAATACAACCTGCTAAAAATAAATAGCTCACAATGTTTTTAAAATAACCGTTGTAAATATATCAAATTGCTCCTCAATGTCATAAAATTAAAAATGAGGTGCGATTCAATTCAATAAAATGGTTATTTTTTTCTATTATTCATTTGCAAAATTTCATCTTGCACCTCACTTTATTTTTTTGTTAGCGGACTGCGCCAAGTAATTTTTCAAACATTTTAAAGCAAATAAAGAATATTGCCAAAATAAATGGAAAAATAAAGATTCAGTAGTCAGCAAAGAAATTACCAACTTGTGGCATATTAACGGCAATAATTTCTCACATTTTAGTAAATGCTGTTATAATTGCATTTCACAATTTAGTCATCGCATCGCTAGCTGTTATTTTTGTTACTGCTGGTGCATCGGCCAAGAAAGTTCCAATCATATAATCACCCCCTTTCTTTTTTAAAACATTCATCATTTATATTCAAAGTTTTTCTTAAATTTGTTAAAACTACAATTAACCTTAACGCGATTGTATTTTTTTCTAACTAATTTTGAATTTCTTTGGTACTGCATCACATTGTAACTTCTTGACATTAATTTTGTCTCTATCTAAATATTGATATGGTTTTTCAAAGTATCATTAGAATAAATCACACCATAATCGCTGTTAAGAATCAAAAAGCAATGTTTGCTATTAAAAGTCAAAGTGGTGCTTCGGTTAAATCAATTTCTTTGCCACCAGTAATATGAGCTGGGATAGTTGTGATTTGAATAAATAAATCTCAGAAAGTTTGTTTAATTTGTTCTCAATTAAATTCTTTTAAGTTTATTGTCATTTTTTATTTCCCAAAAATCATTTTTATTGGTAAATACATAATTGAAATTAAGGCGAAAAGAAAAGTGATGATAATAATTAATCCGGCAATAAAGGCAACTTGTGCAGGCATTTTTTCTATCGGAACAAACAGTTTTAAGAACCCCATAATAATTTCTCAAAACATTATTTTTTATCCTCGTTATTTTCTTTTGAATTAGGTGCTTTAACTCATTCTTCAAAGCGAGCAATAAACACTTTTTCGTCTTTTGTGAAATTACCAGTATTATTTTTAATGGCATTTTTGTATTTAATTCTAATTTTTATTTTGGCATAAATTTTATAAGCAAAATATGCCAGTAACATTATGCAAATGATTATAAATATTAGTCCAATTGTAATATTCATTTTTAAACTCCTTTAAAATAGTTATAATTTGTATCTTTTTTGTTGTTTTCTTTTTCGGCAATGAAGAAACCTAATAATTCTTGGCCTTTAATTAACTTAGTTTCTTGCTCTTGTTGATTAACTGAAATTACTTGATATTCACTATTCTTGATTATTCCGATGCAAATGGAATTTTCATATTTTCCTTTATAAACAAATCTTTTTGGAAACCAAATATCGATTTGTTTATTAAATCAGGGAATTTTTGGTGCTTTGATTAAAATTGCGTTTTGCGTTTCTTTTAAGAGATATTTTTTAGTATTTAAGAAAATGTTTTCAATGTTTTTCATAGTAAATTACCTTTCTTATTTGTTATAAACTAAGTTATTTAACTAAGTTTTTTAAACATTTATATATCGCAGATTTGAATGTTTAACAAGTTTTGTTAGTAAACTTCGTTTACTAATTAACTTAGTTTGATTTCATTGGTGCAAAAAATATAAAGCATAATTAAAAATAATAAGTGTTAATTTAACCTTATATTTCTTGCAATAAATAAATGAGCTCATATTTATTTATTGATTTTGTGCAAAACTAACATAAGTGTGTGCTTTACACAAAAAATTAGCAATTTTGTAATATACCACAGACTTATGACAAGTACAAGAAGTTTTTTTAAAAAGGGATGATAAATTATCAAATAATGCAGAAAATTTTTAAAAATAATTTATAATTAAATTCCAAAGCAAAGGAATTACAGATTAAAATTTGGAGAAAGGTTGTTAATTATTTGGTAAATTTTATTAATTAGTAAAAATTCACGAAAGGAATTTAATTAATATGAAAAAACTTTTAAGATTATTAGGAACAATTACGATTGCTAGTAGTACAATGCCAACTGTAATTGCTACTAGTTCATTACAAAAAGAAATTAAAAAAGTTGGTGATTTAGATGAATTAAATTGAATGTACTTAACTACAATAAGAAATAAAAGAAACACAGAAAATGGTAAAACTAAACCTGTATTTAAAACTGATGGAGCTGATAAACCAACAGAACAACAAATCAAAAATAGAGTAAAAGAAAAAAATCAGTCAGTAGATATAACAAAAATTAAAGTTGAAAATATTACTGTAAATAGTGCAGTAGTTAGTATAGCTGGTTTTAGTGGTAAAATAACAATTAATTTTACAGTTGATAAGTCTGTACCAATAAATAGAATTATTAAAAATACTAATTTAGGAGAAATTGATATAGATATCTTTGGTGGTAATTATGATGAAAATTTATTGAAACACTTTTTAAAAAATTTAAATCCGCAGTTAGATAATACTAAAATTAAAGTTGAAAATATTACCCTAAACACGGCTAAGATTACCTCAATTGATACAAGTATTTATATTGGTGAAACAAATATTAATTATACTAGACCATTAAGATTGCTTATTAAAAAAATTGAATTAGGCCCAATTAGAACTAATGGAACTGATAAACCATCGGAACAGCAAATTAAAGATAAATTAAAAGAATTAAATAACAACTTAAAAAATAATATAATAAATGATTTTGAAATTAAAGATATAACACTTAGAGATGCAAAAATAACTTATAGTAAAAAAAAAGACTTTTATAGTGGTAGTGTAAAAGTTAATTTTTTATCTAATGTTAATTTAAATAAAATTATTACAAATACCACTTTAGGCGAATTTGAAACTACTAATTTATCTAATCCCACAGAACAACAAATCAAAAATAGAGTAAAAGAAAAAAATCAGTCAGTAGATATAACAAAAATTAAAGTTGAAAATATTACTAATAACAGTGCAACTATTAATTCTTATGATACAATTGTTTATACTGGAAATATAGGTGTTAATTATACTATTTCAATAAAGTCGCTTAATTGAGAATAATATTTAAAAAATAATAAAACAACTCAAAAAAGGAAAACAACAATAATGAAAAAAAATATTAAGTATTTTAGGGGTAATCAGTTTAATCAAAACTGGAACAACAAGTTAAATATTTTGTAAAAAATAATTATTCAAACTTCTAGAAATTACTTTGTTAAAAATTTTTGTAATGTTTGAAATGGTGATTTATTTTGTAATGTCGAATGACAGCGTTCAAAGTTATAAAAGTAATAATATTTGTTTAAATAATGTTGGAGTTCATTTTGATTTAATTTTTTATCCTTAGCATAAAATAATTTGGTATAATGTTGATGAAACCGCTCAATTTTACCGTTACTCTGTGGCGAACGAATCGGTGTGGTTTCGTGGACAATTCCGTTCCTCGAAAGAAAGGTTGTAAAAGGCCTTTCTTTTACTTTATATGCTTTTTTATTGCTTCAATTAGTAGTGGTGAATTCCGGAGCATTATCAGTACGAAGGCGTTTAATTGTTATGCCAAGCTCGCTAAAATCTTTCATTGCTCTTTGCATAGCATTAATGGCGTTATTAGTTCCTAAACTATCATAAACATAACCAAACACTAGCCGTGTCATTTCATCAATGAAATCATAAATGTAATATTTTTTATCAACCGGAAAATTTGATGTAGTAATGATTTTGGTATCCATTTGTAAAAGACCAATCTCAGAGACTTCATAACGCTTAAAATGGCGTTTAGTTTGTTTGATTTGCTGTTTTAATTCTTTTCAACGAGGGTCAGATTTAATTCAACGATAAAAAGTTTTGATATTTTTAGGAACTTCTGAATTTTTAATATCGTGAGAACCGATCTTTAAATTATTAAATAAAGACCACATTCCGCCAGCTTGAAGATTTTTGTAATCAAAATATAAATCACATACTTTTTCGCGAGAATTTAAACTATATTGATAATTAAGATTTTGTGGTTTTGTAGTTTTAAACAATAACAAATCTAAATTATCAGAATAATAAGCGGTCATAATTTTTTCTGCCCAGCGATAAAAAGTTTTTGTTGCATTCTTAAAATATTTTTTAATAAGTTTTGTTAAAGTTGTTTCTTCAATATAAAAATAAGTACATAAATTTAAATAGGCAGTAATGCGTTTTTTTAGTTTTATAGTAATAAGAATTACGACAATTAGAACTTAATCAACTTTGTGCTTTTGCTTTTAAATCTGCTAAATCGGCTTGGGAAATAATATATTTCATTTTTTTAAACTCCTTAAATTAAGAAAATCGTATTTTTTAATACGATTTTCAAGAATATTTATTAAATTACTAATTTTTATTAGGCATTTCGGCATAGAATGAAGTTATACTATAAGATAATCCTATTGATTTAGTAAATGTTATCTTAACATTAATTATCTCAGAAATCTCATAACCAAAATCTGAATCTAAATAACTAAAATCATCGTAAGTTTTTTTAACACCATTATTTTTATAAAAATTAATTCAATCTTTATTTTTATTACCAAGAGATAAACTAAAAATGCGAGTTTTTTTAATTTCAAGCGGTAAATCGATGTTATCTTGAAATTTAATTTTAGCCCCACCGCCAATTTTGCTAGGAATTAAAAAACTATTATAAATATTAAAAAACTCTAATTTACAACTATTTCCACATTGACTAGGATTTGTGGTTCGTTTTTGTCGTTTCATAAAGGATTGTTCCATATTAGGTTTTGGTGGTTGTTTTGTATCAAAGAACACCCCTAATGGCACCAAACCAATAAACATTATAAATAAATCAAGAAATAATCTTATGCATCTCATCACGACTTAAAACTCTCTTTTATTGCTTTAAAAGAATGAGAGAATTTATATTCATAATATAATGGACATTCAGAAATATTAATAACTTCTTTTTGATGTTTTCTAACTACTTTATTAAAATAAAAACGCTTAATAATTAACTTAACAACTGTCATTAACAAATAAACCATTAATAATCAAAAATACACCTTAAAAAATACATTTTGAAAATCAAACAATATAAAATCTTTAAAAAACTCATCTGTATTAGTTATAATTCTTGTTAAAAACACTCAAATTATAACGATAAAACTATGAAGTATAATAAAAAAATGTATAAAACCTAAAACACTTTTAAATCATTTAATACGTAATATTTTCTTTAACTTTTTCATTTTTTAACTCCTTAAAATTAAATATATTGTTGATAAAATGCAAATAGTTCCTAAAATTTGGAAAATCGGATGTTGGGAAAATAACCTTATCATTGGTTTAAACAAATCTAAAATTTTAATATTATTTGATAGAACTTTATTAAAATATTCTAAACTCTCACGCACATAGGCTCATAAACTTAAAAAGTCATTTAAAGCAAAAATAGAAAAAACAGCAACAAGAATAAATAAAATTATTAATTTAAACATTTTAAAAACCTACCTTTTTATTCGCCGCCCGTGTTGGTTAACTCACGGTCTATTTTTAGAACTATTACCACTAAATTTTTTAATTGGACCAGTAGATGATTATTTCTTAGTTCCTCAATTAGCAACTGATTTTCGATATTTTTTACGAAAACCAACTTTTAGTCGTTCAATATGAATACCTAAAATACCACCAATTACAAGATTTATCACAAGCATAATTAGTGGAAAAATAATAATGCGCATATCTGTTCCAGGAATGGTTAAAGTTCAAATTAAATCAAAAACTTTATAAAACATATCGCCAATCAAACTAGCCATTTTTTCTAAGTTTTCCATTTTTTAAACTCCTTTACTTGTTTTTCTTCTTCAGATTATTTTTTAACTTAGTAAGTATCTTACTGAATTTTTCCATTTTTAAATATTCTAATGCTTCAATATCCATTACATTATCATTTCAAAATTTATGTTGATAATTATCATTCAAAGCACGATTACTTAATTCACGCAAGAATGATAAATATTTATTATCGTAAAGGTTTAAAATTGACATCGGAATTTTCAATTTAAAGAAATAAATGTCTAATTCTGGAATACTACGATACTTGATTTTGCGACCTTTTTTATCATTTTTAGCATTAATCAGAGTTAAACGTCATTGTTCGTATTCGCTTACCGATTTAAAAGTACCATAAATAACTTGTAAATAAGGACGAAAGATACTAACTGGTTTTTTTCTAATGCCAACAATTATTGAATTCGCAATATCACGAACTTTAACTCATATATGTTCGGCTCGTTGTCCGCTTGCTAATACGATATGAGTAAATTGCCGTGCTGAAGCGAAATATTCTTGTAAACCTTGAGTTACCCTATCATTTTCTTTATAGTCAGTTCCTTCTAAAAATAAATTAGTTTCATCTCATAACAGCAAATGCTTTTCTTCTAATATCGGATAATTATAATCTAATAAAGACATATGCCCTAATGAAAGCATTTGTTTATCTGTAATCGGAAAAGTAGAAATCGTTTTTCAACCACTTAATAAGTAAGAAGCTAAAACCATTAAAGCGGTTTTTCCAGTTCCTAAAGCACCAATTACTAAATTTAAAGGTGAATTTAATAAGAAATTAATAAAACTTCGACGAGCAAAGAAATGAGAAATTTTAGTATATAAAATATACAAAGCAATTAATAAATAATATCAAATAACATTCGTCAACTTTGGGGATTATAATAATGCAAAATCGCACCATAGAATCACGCAATAATAAATAAAGTGCGATTTAAAGCCACAAAATCATATAGTCTTAAATTTATTTTTTTAAACAATAGCATCACTTAAATCACACTTTCTTTATTTTTATTACTATCTGCCGGGCATTAATTTTTCAAACATTTTGAAAGCGATTAAAAATAAACCAATAATCACGCCAAGCAAGAAAACTCAATATGTAGCAAAAAAATTAACGACATTTGGCATATTGCCACCAATAATATCAGTTCAAATATTACCGAACGCTGTAATTAATGCTTTTCATAAGTTAGTAACCGCTTGTTCACCAGTAATTTTTGCTGGTGCATCGGCCAAGAAAGTTCCAATCATATAATCACCCCCTTTCTAAACAAAATATGATTTAACCTTATAAAATAAAATAACCATAAATAAGATAATGAATACTAATACCATTCAAAAGGCAATATTGGCTATTAAAAGTCAAAGTAGTTCTTTGGTTAAATCAATTTCTTTACCAGAAACTCACACCGGAATAAATGCCAAATTGTAAAGTTAAGTGCAACTAAATTATTTTTCTAACCAAATATTCGATTGGCGAAAGATAATTTAGTATTTTTCTTGGTCTTTGGTTTAAAGACAATATAAATTTATGAACTGCATTTTTAGTAGTGTTTGAAAAATTAAATTTTTTAGGAAATTTTTCTCTAATTAAACCATTAGTATTTTCATTAGTACCTCTTTGTCAAGGTGAATATGCATCAGCAAAATAAATTTTCACATTTAAATTTTTTTCAAGTTGTTGTCAATTAGCAAATTCTTTACCCCTATCAAATGTTATAGTCTTAACAAGATTATTTGGAAGAATTGATAAATAATGACTAATATTTTTGTTAATAACTTTAGTAGTTCTATTTTCAACTAATATTGCTAAAGTAAATCTTGATGTTCTTTCAACTAAAGTTATTAAACATGATTTACTTTTACCTCGTGATGATACTACAGTATCACCTTCTCAATGGCCAAGAGTTATGCGATTATTAACATTTCGTTTTTTAATGGATTTACCATTAAATTTACCCCGATTTTCTTGAGATTTTCGTTTCTTACCTTTTCTTCTTAAATTTTTACTAGTAACCTTTTCAAGTAATCAAGAATAAATTCAATTGTAAATTGTTTTAAAACTAATAATTCATTCTTGATGAAAATTTTTAATTCTGCCATAAATTTGTTCAGGCGATCAACCTAATAATAATTTTTGTTGTACATATTTTACTAATTCTCTATTTTTAAATTTATGAAAATAAACATGTAATTGTTTTCTATTTTCTGCTTTATTTTGTGCAATTAATGAAAAATAATGATTATTATCTTTATTTCTATTAACTTCTCGATTAATAGTACTAATACTTCGATTAAGATTTTTAGCTATTTCACTAATTTTTACTTTAAATTTCAATTGATTCTCAATATAAATTCTTTCATCTATGCCAAGATGTTTGTATCCCATATAAAAACTCCTTAAATTTACTTTTTCTAAAATAAACTTAGCATCATGAAATTTTTATATGAAATCTTTTGCAATTTTATTTACTTGCACTTACAAGTATAATTCAGCGAATAAATAAATCTCAAAAATATGATTTTATCATTTCTCAATCTAAATCTTTTCAAGCAACTAAAAACATAATAATTACCGCTTAAAAGGTCAAAAGAGTAGAAAAATAATTGCTGAGAAGAGCATTACAATTATTAAAATTGAAAACAAAAATACAACTTGGGGTGGTAAATCAGCAGTTGGATAAATTAATTCAATTAATTCAATAATTATTTTTTTAAACATTTTCTAAACCTACTTTTTAATTTCTTTTTCATCTTGTTCTAATAAATTTCGCTTAAACTTTGCAATAAATATTCGTTGTGCATAAGTAAAATCTTTTGGCAACTGTTTTGCTTCACTACCGTATTTCTTTTTATCTTTTAAAAACCGATAAATATTAACCGCAATATAATATGCTAGTAATAATGTTAAAATCGTAAAAAACACTAATCCAAAAATACTCATTTTTCTTTTCTCCTTAATTTTCTAATTTTTTAGTATACAAATCATAAGCACGAATATCTCAATCATAACTATTTTTCTTTATTCAAGCCCGAACACAAATTCACTTTTTGCCATTTAAATCAGTTCTAATTAAATAAATTTCATTTCTACACGCTCAAAATCTTTGTTGTAATCCAGTTTTTTTATTAATAGAATATATAAATTCTCGATGATAATTTTTATCTTTTAAATTAACTCATATTTTTATTTTTAAACCCCCAAGTTTTATAGTGATTATTTTTAAAACCACGATTAACTTTAACCCGACTGTATTTTTTCCTAATTAATTTTGAATTTCTCTGTGAATGCATAACAATATAACTACGAGACATACTTATTAACTCCTAGTGTTTCATTTTTCTTAGTTGGTTTCTAAACCTTAAACTTTCTAACGAAGCATAATTTTCACTTTCAAATTCTACATAATTGATATTTTTAAATTCATAGATTACTCCGCACATTTTAGTTTTAAATTTGTTAACTGCTGATTTTAAGTACTTTACAAATTCAGAATTTATGGTGCGATTAACAATATTATTCAAAGTATCGGTAAATACTTGTTTTCTAATGATGGGATTTTGACAGTTGTAAGAGAATTGATAAGCCTTGATATTTAAGTCATACTGATTTAATGATTTTTCATTCAAGACATTTTTAGTAATATATTTAGAGCAGTATTTAACAACTGCTTCATTAGTATCTTGTTTAACAACCAAATTTTTATTTAATCCATAAGGTCAGTGTTTAAGAACTAATTTATTTGGTATTTTTTTATCAAGTAAAATATGAAAATGTATCGCTCCTCTTTGTTGATATTCATATGTATAAAAATATTTAATTTCTTTATTCTTTTTTTCAAAATAATATTTTATATTTCTAAAAAATTTTTTTAATTCTTTTTTACATTTTTTAACATCTGTTTCGTTTAACTTATAAGTCAAAGTTAAAAATGTAATTTCTTTAACTGAAAAATTATGATAGGCCTTTCTAACGGCACTACATTTAGCACGCACATTACTATTTAATATTTTAGTTTCTCGTTCGCCTTTATTCTTTAAACCACTAACATTACGAGTATTTGCTTTAATGCGTTCTAAAGGCATAACAACATTACGAATGTACTGACCATAATAAATGGTTTTCATATAGAAATCAGTCGGATTTTGAGCTTGTAAATTCATATTTTTTGCTCCTATTTTAGGTTTTCGTTCAGTTGTGTTATTTAATCAAGTAATAGTCGGCTTCGCCGACTAACCCGCTAGCGGGAGGGGCATACGCCTTCCGCACCGCTAGGCAGACCGAAGTGATTATCAATTAACTGGACAAGTTTTTTTGATTTTTTGATAATTCAATTTTTTGCAAGTTAACTATTTTGGGGGTTTTTTCAAAAGTTAATTCGCAACTAAAAAATGATTTAATATTTTCTTTTAACAGTTTATAAATTTCTTGTTGTTCTAGATTGTTATCATCAATTCATAAAGCCTTTTGTTCGCCGGTAGGCTCAAATAAGTCATTTTCATAACGCAAAAATTCGGCAGAATAACCTGACATCATAGAGCCATCTTTATTTTTAAATATTTTTCTTTTTATACTAACTAATTTAACTTTAAACATTATTTTTTAAATTCCTTTTACTTTTATTTTTTAAAATTTTTTTAATATGATTAATAAATTTTTTCTCACAAGCAATATGCAAATATCGTTTATCACTAAATAGATGTAAACACCAGCGACATATTTTATAATCTATCGTTCCTTTCAAAATTTAAAAACCCTTTTCATCGCAAGAATTACAGATTACAACTGTATTTTTATTACCAACAACATAACTTTCGTTGTCGCATTCAATACAAAATATTACTGCCAAAAGAAAACACCCCCTAAAAGTTTGTAGAAAACAAAATCTTGTCATATGTATATGGTTTCTACAAAAAATTAGCAATCTTGTAATATACCACAGACTTATGACAAGCACAAGAGGGTTTTTAAAAAAGGGATGATAAATTTAAAATAATGCAAAAAAATTTTTAAAATGGTTTATAATTAGATTCCAAGGCAAAGAGGCTGTAGATTAATTTTTGGAGAAAGGAAAAGGTGTTGTAAATTTTATTAATTAATAAAAACTTACGAAAAGGATTTGATTAATATGAAAAAATTACTAGCAATGTTAACAACAATTACAAGCTTATCGAGCATAACACCAATAGTCTTGGCGAACGCCTCAGCAGAAATACCAGAAAATAAAATAATAAATAATGAAATTAATTATCAACAAACAAATAATGTAGAAGCTTTAAGTAGAGTTAAAAGAAGTCCAAATGATGGTGATGGAAACGATTTGTCGGCTTCTAGTGAAAATATGTATTTTCATTTTAAACCTAATTTATGAGAAGAAATTATTATAGAAAAATATAGAGTGGGCAATAATTTTGAAAATTTTAAAGAAAAATTTAAAGATATTCTTAAAGATTATTATTATAATAAAAATGATATTGGTGAATGAGATAGGAGAGTAACTTATTATTATGTTGATAAATTTGCAGAGGGGTTATGAAACAATTGAAGTACAGTAATTTCTAAATGAAGAGAATGTAGTAAACGCGAACGTATAAGAATTATAATTGATTGAAACGGGGGGTTTACTAGTGTAAATATAATAACAGAAGATACAAATTTTTATGAAAATAAATATTTAAATAAACAAATTATAAACGAAGCACTTTTAAATACAAATTTAAGTGAAATTTATGAAAGTAAAGAAACTAATATTTTAGATGCTATTAAAATAAAAAATCCTAATATAGATATTTCTCATTTATCTGTATCTGATATAACTAATAAATCTGCAAAAATTACAGTAAATTTAACCGGGAAATATAGCCCGGGTTCATGAGTAGTTGTTTATTTTGTGATTCCTGATTTATTTAATGACTTTAAAAAATGTTTAAATCCTGTTGATAATATTAATGATGAAACAATTTTAGCGGCCGCTAAACAAGCTAACCCTGATTTAGACATTACACAAATATATGTTAAAGAAAAAGTTCCAAATGGTAAATTAACAATCGCAGTAAAAGCTGACTCAAATAAATATAGTATTGATAGTTATGTTTTTTGTAGTAATTTTAAAGTTAGACAAGATTTAAATGAAATTATTACAAATACTGATTTAAATATTATTAATAATAACAACAATGCCATTTTAAACGAATTAAATTATTTAAACCTAAATTTAGATATTTCACAATTAGAAGTAGTTGAAAAAACTAATATTTCTGTTACGATACAAGCAAGAAAAGATAGTGATAAATATTTTGGTGAAAAGAAAATTTGATACATAATAAATAATCAAGAAAATAAAATTATTAATTTAAACGAACTAATTAAAAAGGGGATATTTTTAAGTTATCGAGATAAAAATCAAGGAATTACTATAAAAGAAATTAAAAATATTAATTCAGGTAATTTGATATATTCAAATGTAACAGCAACAAAAAGTATTGAACCAATATATAATCAAAATAGTAAAAACATCTGTTTTGGGACAACCACATTATTTCATAATTTACCTGAAAAACAAAAAATGAAAACGCCAAATTGTAAATATACAAAAGAAACAACCGTAAGTTCTCAAATTACAACAGGTTTAAGCAAAACTGAAGGTGAAGAGAAAAGTTCAGAACAAAGTTCAAGTTCAGATATGAAACATAATTGAAATTTTGAACTTGGTATAAGTACGACGGCTGAAGCTAATGTTTGACCTTTTGCAGGTGTATCAGCAACTATTGATAAAAAATTAGGTATCGGGGGAGAATACGGTTCTTCAAATACAAATACATCATCAGAAACAAAAACCTTAAGTAATACATTTGATTTTTCAAGTAATAAAACAAATGAATATAAAGAAGTTTCAGAAGTGGAATTACCGTCACAAGAAATTGAAGTTAACCCAAATCAAAAGATTAAGGTTACTGCTTCATTAGATGAAGTTTTAGGGCAAATAACATTAAAATTAACACAAAATATTTATGGTAACATTACTTCACAAATAACAAATACAAGCAATGAAGAAAAATCATTTGAAATTTTAATTAAAGAAATTATGCAAAAATTAAAAGAATATAATCTTTTGCCACAAGAAATTACCATAAATAATGATGATAGTATAACTTTTAATGGGAGTGCGCATAGGTCATTAAAACAAGGATTTGATGGTAATATTGAGTTTCATGAAGTAAAACAAAAATCATAAAATATTAAGTTTTTTAGGAACAATCGCTTCATAACCATAACGAGACTAATAAATTAAATATTTTGTAAAAAATAATTATTTAAACTTCTAGAAATTATTTTATTAAAAGTTTTTGTAATGTTTGAAATGGAGTTTTAGTGTTTAATGAAGAATGATGGCGTTCAAAATTATAAAAGTAATAATATTTGTTTAAATAATGTTGAAGTTCATTTTGATTTAGTTTTTTATCCTTAGAATAAAATAATTTGGTATAATGTTGATGAAATCGTTCAATCTTTCCATTGCTCTGAGGAGAACGGATTGGCGTGGTTTCGTGGACAATTACGTTCCTCGAAAGAAAGGTTGTAAAAGGCCTTTCTTTTACTTTGTATGATTTTTTATTACTTCAGTTAGTAGTAGTAAATTCTGGAGCGTTGTCAGTACGAAGGCTCAGTACGAAGGCGTTTAATGATTATGCCAAGTTCGCCGAAATCTTTCATCGCTCTTCGTGTCGCATTAATGGCATTGTTAGTTCCCAAACTATCATAAACATAACCAAATACTATGCGCGTCATTTCGTCAATAAAATCATAAATGTAATATTTTTTATCAACCGGAAAATTTGATGGGGTAATGATTTTAGCATCCATTTGTAAGAGACCAATATCAGAAACTTCATAACGCTTAAAATGGCGTTTTGTTTGTTTGATTTGCTGTTTTAATTCTTTTCAACGAGGGTCGGATTTAATTCAACGATAAAAAGTTTTGATATTTTTCGGAACTTCTGAATTTTTAACAGCGTGAAAACCGATTTTTAAATTGTTAAATAAAGACCACATTCCGCCAGCTTGAAGATTTTTGTAATCAAAATATAAATCACATACTTTTTTGCGAGAATTTAAACTATATTGATAATTAATATTTTGTGGTTTTGTAGTTTTAAACAATAACAAATCTAGATTGTCAGAATAATAAGCAGTCATAATTTTTTGTGCCCAACGATAAAAAGTTTTCGTTGCATTCTTAAAATATTTTTTAATAAGTTTTGTTAAAGTAGTTTCTTCAATATAGAAATAAGTACATAAGTTTAAATAGGCAGTAAGGCGTTTTTTAGTTTTATAGTAATAAGGATTGCGGCAATTAGCACTTAGTCAACTTTGGATTTTTGCTTTTAAATCTGCTAAATCTGCTTGAGAAATAATATATTTCATTTTTAAACTCCTTAAATTAAGAAAATCGTATTACAAAAATACGATTTTCAAGAATGGTTATTAAATTACTAAATTAATGAGGCATTTCCGCTGAAAATGAAGTGATATGAAACATTTTCGTGTTAAGACCTTGCGGAACTTTCTTATTAAGAAATACTTTAAAATTAATTAAATTATCAATAAAATAAAATTCTTTAAAAGGCTTGGACTTATAAGAACCATTAGAACGATAAAAGTTATTAATTTGATTATAACCAGCACTATCTTTGTCAACAAATAATTGAAGGGCTGGTCTTTGAACAAAATCGCCATTACCTATTTGAATATCAAAATCACCAGAAAGCTTTAAATCAGTAGCATCAATTTCTAAATGATATGAACCCCCGCCGTAACCACTAATTATTCAAGCACTTTTACCAATTTTAGAAAATTGTAATTTATATGTTTTTAAATCATTGCTATTTTTACTACATCCAAAAATAAACAGTATACATACTAAATTTAAAGCTGATAAAAATTTTCGCATAAATAAAAATCCTCCTTTCAAAGGAATTATATTATAAAAAATATTGGCAATATTTAAGAGAACTTTTTTAATATCATTAATAAGATTGCTAATGGCACTACAAATTCAAATAACATCTGAAATGCCGGGATAACTTCAAACACCGGAAAGGCGGTTTTGGTAAAATTAATCGTTGTTTTAGCAATATCTGCAATAGGGCGAATTAAAAGATTAATTCCAGAAATACCAAGTAATCAATTCAACACACTAACAGAAGCGTGTTGAATACCACAAGATATGGCACTAAATAAACCTCAATAAGAACAGCTGGGTGTTGGAATTAAATCATCCATATTACCACTTATTCCACCGCCAATAAAAGCCGTTGAATTCAAAATGTTAAAATCGTATAAAGAATAATGATATTCGGTGCTTTCACCTTTCTTTTTATATAGCGGAAAAGTCAGTGTAAAAATATTAATTCCATACATCACATCAACTTTAGCGTTATAAAAATGCAGTTTAAGTTTATTACTAGTAGCTTTTCATAATTGGTTATCATACGCTTTTAAAACATTAAAATCTATTTGATAAGAACTTTTACCAGTATTAAAACCATTGACAATTTGTTTATCTTTAACAAAGAAATAAGAACGAAAAATCATATTCTTACTATTTTCGATTGTTGAACCAAAATTAATTAAATATTGTTTGGGATAAAAAGTAATTAAGGAACGGTAGAAAAAACCCATTTGTAAAACATTTTTAGGGATTTGTGGCATTCCTTTGTAATCTAATTCTACATAAGTAGAAACATCCATATCAAAACTTGCATAAAAGAATTGTACGAAAAAACCACCTAAAACTTTATAAATTTTGTTAAATAAACCATTAATAAAATCAACAGTTAAATGTTTTTGATAATGGAGCATAAAATCTTTAAAATCAGTCTTTAATTTATCATCATAGCGTAAAAAATGGAAAGTATTACCATAATAATTAATTTGTCCAAAAAAGGTATTAATAAAATCTCCTCCAAAACTTGTTTGTGAGCCAGATTTTCAAAGTGATTTACCATTTTCTAAAAACTCATTACAACCCACAATGCTACCATGCTCAGTTTTTATAGTAATAACATCACCAAAACTAGAAAAGGAAAGTTCTCTAAAAATAACTTTTTCAATGAAACCAAGTGGATATGAATTTTTGCGACTTAAACTAAATTTACTATTCTGTTTAAAACCATTTAATTTAATTGAAATTTCACTCATATATTTAAAATTATCGTCAAAGAAATTAAAAACGGGAACTCAATATAAATAACTATAATTAAATTTATCAAAATCTCGGCGTTGTATCATCAAATAATCAAGTTTATCTTGAAACTGATTATACTGATATTCACCATCTTTTTTAGTTATTTCCAAGGGTAACGGTTGCTCGTTATCTTTTTCTGGTAAAGGAGGCATTTCCGCTGAAAATGAAGTGATATGAAACATTTTCGTGTTAAGACCTTGCGGAACTTTCTTATTAAGAAATACTTTAAAATTAATTAAATTATCAATAAAATAAAATTCTTTAAAAGGCTTGGGCTTATAAGAACCATTAGAAAGATAAAAGTTATTAATTTGATTATAACCAGCACTATCTTTGTCAACAAATAATTGAAGGGCTGGTCTTTGAACAAAATCGCCATTACCTATTTGAATATCAAAATCACTCGAAAGCTTTAAATTAGTAGCATCAATTTCTAAATGATATGACCCCCCGCCGTAACCACTAATTATTCAAGCACTTTTATCAATCTTGGAAAACTCTAATTCGCAACTTTCACCACATTGACTAGGGTTTGTAGCTCGTTTTTCTCGTTTCATAAAGAATTGTTCCATATTAGGTTTTGGTGATTGTTTTGTATCAAAGAACGCCCCTAGGGGTACCAAACCAATAAACATTATAATATAAAATCAAGAAATAATTTTATCCATCTCATCACGCCTTAAAACTCTTTTTTATTGCTTTAACAGCATCAGAAAATTTATAATGTTGATGTTGCGGACATTCACAATTAGCAACTTGCATTTGATGCTTTCTAAAAACTTTATTAAAGTAATAACCCCTAATAAATAACTTAATAGCAGTTATTAACAAATAAACGATTAATAATCAAAAATACACTTTAAGAAATACATTTTGAAAATCAAACAATATAAAATCTTTAAAAAACTCATCTGTATTAGTTCTAATTCTTGTTAAAAATACTCAAATTATAACCATAACAGTATTAAATATAATAAAAAAATGCATAAAACCTAAAACGCTTTTAAATCATTTAATACTTAATATTTTCTTTAACTTTTTCATTTTTTAATAACTCCTTTTAAAATATTTTTTTATTCAGTAGGTCCTCTTAAAATTAAATATATTGTTGATAAAATACAAATCGTTCCTAAAATTTGGAAAATCGGATGTTGGGAAAATAACCTTATCATTGGTTTAAACAAATCTAAAATTTTAATATTTTTTGATAAAACTTTATTAAAATATTCTAAACCCTCACGCACATAGGCTCATAAACCTAAAAAATCACCTAAAGCAAAAATAGAAAAAACAGCAACAAGAATAAATAATATTATTAATTTAAACATTTTCTAAACCTACCTTTTTATTCGCCGTCCATGTTGGTCGACTCACGGTCTATTTTTAGGACTATTACTACTAAATTTCTTAATTGGACCACTAGATGATTGTTTCTTAGTTCCTCAATTAGCAACTGATTTTCGATATTTTTTACGAAAACCAACTTTTGGTCGTTCAATATGAATACCTAAAATGCCACCAATTACAAGATTTATCACAAGCATAATTAGTGGAAAAATAATAATGCGAATATCTGTTCCGGGAATGGTTAAAGTTCAAATTAAATCAAAAACTTTATAAAACATATCGCCAATTAAACTAGCCATTTTTTCTAAGTTTTCCATTTTTTTAAACTCCTTTACTTATTTTTCTTCTTTAGATTATTTTTTAACTTAGTAAGTATCTTGCTAAATTTCTCCATTTTTAAATATTCTAATGCTTCAATATCCATTACATTATCATTTCAAAATTTATGCTGATAATTATCATTCAAAGCACGATTACTTAATTCACGCAAGAATGATAAATATTTATTATCATAAAGGTTTAAAATTGACATCGGAACTTTCAATTTAAAGAAATAAATGTCTAATTCCGGAATGCTACGATACTTGATTTTGCGACCTTTTTTATCATTTTTAGCATTAATCAGAGTTAATCGTCATTGTTCGTATTCGCTTACCGATTTAAAAGTGCCATAAATAACTTGTAAATAGGGGCGAAAAATATTAACGGGTTTTTTACGAATTCCCACAATTACATTATTGGCAATATCACGAACTTTAACTCATATATGTTCAGCTCGTTGTCCGCTTGCTAATACGATGTGGGTAAATTGTCGAGCCGAAGCAAAATATTCTTGTAAACCTTGAGTTACTCTATCATTTTCTTTATAGTCAGTTCCTTCTAAAAATAAGTTAGTTTCATCTCATAACAGCAAATGCTTTTCTTCTAATATCGGATAATTATAATCTAATAAAGACATATGCCCTAATGAAAGCATTTGTTTATCCGTAATCGGAAAAGTAGAAATCGTTTTTCAACCACTTAATAAATAAGAAGCTAAAACCATTAAAGCGGTTTTTCCAGTCCCTAAGGCACCAATGACTAAATTTAAAGGTGAATTTAATAAGAAATTAATAAAACTACGCCGTGCAAAGAAATGAGAAATTTTAGTATACAAAATATACAAAGCAATTAATAAATAAATAATATCAAATAACATTCGTCAACTTTGGGGATTATAATAATGCAAAATCGCACCATAAAATCACGCAATAATAAATAAAGTGCGATTTAAAGCGACAAAATCATATAATCTTAAATTTATTTTTTTAAATAGTAACATCGCTTAAATCACACTTTCTTTATTTTTATTACTATCTGCCAGGCATTAATTTTTCAAACATTTTGAAAGCGATTAAAAATAAACCAATAATCACGCCAAGCAAGAAAACTCAATATGTCGCAAAAAAATTAACGACATTTGGCATATTACCGCCAATAATGTCAGTTCAAATATTACCGAACGCTGTAATTAATGCTTTTCATAAGTTAGTAACCGCTTGTTCACCAGTAATCTTTGGTGGTACATCGGCCAAGAAAGTTCCAATCATATAATCACCCCCTTTCTAAACAAAATATGATTTAACCTTATAAAATAAAATAACCATAAATAAGATAATGAATACCAATATCATTCAAAAGGCAATATTCGCTATTAAAAGTCAAAGTAGTTCTTGAGTTAAATCAATTTCTTTGCCAGAAACTCACGCCGGAATAATTTTAATTTGAATAAATAAATCTCAAAAATACAATTTTGTCATTTCTCAATCTAAATCTTTTCAAGCAACTAAAAACATAATAATTACCGCTTAAAAGGTCAAAAGAGTAGAAAAATAATGGCCGAGAACAGCATTACAATTATTAAAATTGAAAACAAAAATACAACTTGAGGTGGTAAATCGGCAGTTGGATAAATTAATTCAATTAACTCAATAATTATTTTTTTAAACATTTTCTAAACCTACTTTTTAATTTCTTTTTCGTCTTGTTCTAATAAATTTCGCTTAAACTTTTTAAACATTTTCTAAACCTACTTTTTAATTTCTTTTTCATCTTGTTCTAACAAATTTCGTTTAAACTTTGCAATAAATATTCGTTGTGAATAAGTAAAATCTTTTGGCAACTGTTTTGCCTCGCTACCATATTTCTTTTTATCTTTAAAAAACCGATAAATATTAACCGCAATATAGTATGCTAGTAATAATGTTAAAATCGTAAAAAACACTAATCCGAAAATACTCATTTTTCTTTTCTCCTTAATTTTTTAATTAATTTATTTTTTTAAATAATTATGTTCAACAAAATCAACACAAAGTCAATTATCACCAACTAAATCAGTTCTAACAGATTCAGCTGCAGATTTAGACGCTCAAAATTTTTCTTCTAATCCGGTTTTTTTATTAATAAAATATATAAACTCTTGACAATAATCTTTACCGGGCTCATCCACATTAACTCACATTTTCATTTTTTAAACTCCAAAATTATTTTTTTACTACATTAAATCAAAAAATGCAATAACTTAGTTAAATAACTCAAACTAACATTGATAATTAACGGGCGGAGCATACGCTTTCCGCACCGTTTAAACACCTTAAAAACCAACCTAAATTTTTTTAAACTATTTTTTTTTCTTTACCTCTATTCTTAAAATGCCTTAAAACACCTTTAAAATGAATTTTTAAAATAATTAAAACTTACATCCTTTTTAGCAATCTCTTTCTCCGCAACAAAAAAACCTAACAACTCATGACCTAAAATCAAACTAGATTCTTGACCTTTCTTATTATTAACTAAAACCAACTGATACTCACAATCTTTAATTATTCCGATACAAATAGAATTCTCATATTTTCCTTTATAAACAAATCGTTTTGAAAACCAAATACCAGTAGGTTCATACAATCAGGGAATTGCTGGTGCTTTAATAAGTACTGCATTTTGCGTTTCTTTCAAAAGATATTTTTCAGTATTTAAAAAAATATTTTCAATATTTCTCATATACATACCACCCTTACAATATTTAGTTATATTAACTTAGTTATATTTAACTTAGTCTTTTAACTTAGTTCAATATATTTCTCTTTAAACTCTTTCTTTAAACTAAATTAACATAACTTGTTAGTAAACTTCGTTTACTAAAAAACTTAGTTTATCAACAACAAGACACAAAAAAATACAAAGCATAATTAAAAATAATAAATATTAATTTAACCTTATATTTCTTGTAATAAATAAATGAGCTCGTATTTATTTATTTATTAATTAACAGCAAGTTTGTAGAAACCAAAATCTTGTCATATGTATATGGTTTCTACAAAAAATTAGCAATCTACTATTGACACTGCCAAAATAATATACTATAATTATTTTATCAGCATTCTAGTATGTAGACTGCTAAAATAAATGGGGAGGTTTGATAAATATGCAAATTAATGAAATACCTAATTACAGCAATGATCCTAAGATTTTAGAAAAATTTGCTCGTAATTTAAATGAGATGCATATTGAAGGCAAAACTGATCCAATAATTGGTCGTGATGATGAAACCCGACGAATTATTGAAATTTTATCGCGAAAACAAAAAAATAATCCAGTACTTATTGGTGAACCCGGAGTTGGGAAAACAGCTATTATTGAAGGATTGGCACAAAGAATTGTTAAGGGTGATGTTCCTAGTAATTTAAAAAATAAAATTATTTATGAACTGGATATGTCATCAATAATTGCCGGTGCTAAATTTCAAGGTGAATTTGAAGAGCGATTAAAGGCAGTTATTAACAAAGTTAAAGCCTCAGCTGGAGAAATTATTTTGTTTATTGATGAATTGCATTTAATTGTGGGAATGGGTAAAACTCAGGGAGCAATTGATGCTTCAAATATTTTAAAACCAATGTTAGCTCGTGGTGAACTGCGATGTGTGGGAGCAACAACATTGGATGAATATCGCGAATATATTGAAAAAGATGGTGCTTTAGAACGAAGATTTCAAAGAGTTCTTATTAAAGAACCAACTGTTGATGATACAATTTCAATTTTACGCGGTTTAAAAGATCGTTATGAATCATATCATGGTGTGCGAATTCATGATAATGCTATTGTTGCAGCTGCTAATTTAGCTAATAAATATATTAGTGATCGATTTTTACCTGATAAGGCAATTGATTTAATTGATGAAGCGTGTGCCAACATTAAAACAGAAATTGGTTCAATTCCTGCTCCGCTTGATGATGTGAAGCGAAAAGTAATGCAATTGGAAATTGAAAAGGCGGCTTTATTAAAGGAAAAAGATCATAAGTCAAAGCAACGATTAGATGAATTAATTGCAGAATTAGAAAAATTGAAAGTGAAGGAAAATTCTTTAGAATTAGTTTGGAATGAAGAAAAAGCACAATTAGATGAAATTAAAAATACTAGATTACAAGTAGAACAATTAAAAACAGAATTGGAACAAACACAATTAAAAGGTAACTTTAACCGTGCTGGTGAAATTCAATATGGTTTATTACCAAAATTAGAAAAAAAATTGGATGAGATTATTAATAAAACAAAAATTAATGCATTATTAAAAGAAGATGTTACTGAACAAGATGTTGCTAATATTGTTGAAAGATGAACGGGGATTCCTGTTAGTCGCCTCGTTGAAAGTGAAAAACATAAGTTACTTAATTTAACTAAGCATTTACGAATTAGAGTTAAAGGTCAAGATGAAGTTTTACAGTTAGTAAGTGATGCAATTATTAGAGCAAGAAGTGGGATTAAAGATCCAAATCGACCAATTGGTTCATTTATTTTTTTAGGTCCTACTGGAGTTGGAAAAACTGAAGTAGCTCGTGCCCTTGGAGAATATTTATTTGGTTCAGAAAAAAATATTATTAGACTAGATATGTCAGAATATATGGAAAAACATTCGGTAAGTAATTTACTTGGGGCCCCTCCGGGTTATGTGGGTTATTTGCAAGGTGGACAATTAACAGAAAAAGTTCGCAGAAATCCATATAGTATTATTTTATTTGATGAGATTGAAAAGGCACATAGTGATATTTTTAATATCTTATTACAAATTTTAGATGAAGGAATAGTTAGTGATCGGCATGGTAAAATAATTGATTTTAAAAATACAATTATTATTATGACTTCCAATCTTGGTTCGGAATTTTTATTATCACCAAGAGAAGACAGTAAAGCATTGGTAATGCAAAAATTAAAAACAACATTTCGTCCAGAATTAGTTAATCGGATTGATGAAATTGTTATTTTTAATTCATTATCGGAAAAGATTATTAAAGAAATTATTGATAAAGAGTTAGCATTATTGAATGATCGCTTAGAAATGACTAAAGATATTAAATTAGTTTTTGATAATAAGGTTAAAGAAAAAATTCTTAAAGAGGGTTATGATCAGCAATTTGGTGCCCGACCAATTAAGCGATATATTCAAAAGCATATTGAAAATTTACTTGCTAAGTCAATTATTGAAGACCATATTAAAGAAAATCGTATTTATTCGTTAACTGTTAAGAATGATAAAATTATCATTGCTAGTAAGGAAAAGTTAAATTAATGATTGATTTTTCTAGTAATTGTTATATAATTTTATTATTGGCAGTAAACAAGATTAAGTGCTAAAAGTAGGAATGAAATTATGTTAACGATAAGACAAAAAGAAATATTGAAGTTTATTATTGATGAATATATTCAAAGTGCGCAACCAGTATCAAGTAAAATCTTAATTGAAAAGTATAAGTTACCTTATTCTTCAGCGACAATTCGTAGTGAGTGTGCGTTTTTAGAAGAGACAGGATTATTAGAAAAAACTCATGTTTCTAGTGGTCGGATACCAGCATCACTTGGTTATCGCTATTATGTTGATAATTTAATGGATGTTCGTAATGGTTATAATGATATTAAGCAACAATTAGAAAATATTTTTGCTAATCGGCAATTAGCTATTGAAGATATTATTGAACAAACAGCTGAAATATTAAGTGCGATGACTAATTTGATTACAGTAGTTATTGGTTCTAATTCGCAAGAAGATTGTTTGAAAAAAATTGAATTAGTGCCTATTAGTGAAGAAAATGCAGTTGCAATTTTTATTAGTGAAAAGGGACATGTTGTTAATAAGACTTTTAATATTAAAGATGTCACCTTGCAAGATTTAGTTTTAGCGATTGAATTATTTAATAGTCGTTTAATTGGTACAAAATTAGAAGATATTAAAGAAAAAATGCAAGCTTTACAACCAATATTGGAAAAACAAGTTTTGAAACATGAATATATTTTACAGTCATTTATTAATACTTTAGTTAGTTTTAAAAAGCGTGAATATTCAACACATGGTCTTCAATATATGTTAGATAATCCTGAATTTAATGATGTTAATAAAATTAAAGAAATTGTCCGATTTATTGAAGATTATTCGCCTTGAAAACAGTTTATAAAAACAGAAAAAGAACAGCAAGAATATAATCAAGAAAATATTCATATTCTTATTGGCAATGAACTAGGAAAACAAACAGATGATATTGCTGTTATTAGTACTGATTATCATACTGGTAATAAGCAAATTTGACAGTTAGCGGTAATTGGCCCTAAGCGGATTAATTATGATAAGATGTCAGAATTATTAAATTGAATATCACGCAAAATTAAAGATGAGTTTTTAAGAGAAAAGGATAAGAGATATTATGAATAATGATAAACAAAAAGAACTTGATAATCAAAATTTAAATGATGTTAGTGGAACAACGGATGATATTATCAAATTACAATTAGAAATTACAAATTTAAAAATGTTATTAGAAACAACTGAGAATGATAAAATTCGTGCTTTAGCTGATTGAGATAATGCAAGAAAACAATACGATAATGACCTCAAAGAAGTTAGAAAGTATCGTTCGCAAGCAATGATTGTGCAATTATTACCAATTATGGATAATTTTGAACGAGCATTAAATGTAAAAAATGTTGGTGCTGATGTTAAAAATTTTCTTCAAGGTTTTGAAATGATGATTAATCAATTAAAAGTAATTTTAACTAATGAAGGTGTTACTGAGATTGATGTTAAAGTTGGTGATATGTTTAATAGTCATTTGCATTATGCAATTGAACAAGTTGAAAGTGATAAATATCAACCAAATGAAATTACTAAAATTTTACAAAAAGGATATCATTTATATAATCGGGTTTTACGAGTTGCCACCGTACAGGTAGCAAAGGAAAAGATGATTAATAATAATGAAGAAAATCAAGAAAATATTGAAATGAAAGAGGAAAAATAAAATGGCAAAAATTATTGGAATAGATTTAGGAACAACAAATACTTGTGTGGCATTTATGGATGGTGCTGAACCAAGAGTAATTGAAACTCCAGATGGAGCCAGAACGGCACCGTCGGTAGTAGCATTTAAAAATGAAGAAATTCTTGTTGGAAATAGTGCAAAACACCAAGCAGTAGCGAATATTAATACTATTTTTTCAATTAAAAGTAAAATGGGAACTGACGAAAAAATTAATATTAATGGTAAAGACTATACACCAGAAGAAATTTCAGCAAAAATTTTAAGTTATGTGCGTGATTTTTCAGAAAAGAAACTTGGTGAAAAAATTACTAAAGCAGTAATTACGGTTCCAGCATATTTTAATAATGCGCAAAGACAAGCAACAGAAAATGCTGGTAAAATTGCTGGTTTTGAAGTTGAACGAATTATTAATGAACCAACAGCAGCGGCGTTAGCATATGGTATTGATAAAGTGAATAAAGAGCAAAAAATATTAGTTTATGATTTAGGAGGCGGAACTTTTGATGTTTCAATTTTGGAATTAGCTGATGGCGTTTTTCAAGTGTTAGCAACATCAGGTGATAATAAATTAGGTGGTGATGATTTTGATCAAATAATTACTGACTGATTAGTTGCTGACTTTAAAAAAGAAACTGGTATTGATTTATCAAAAGATAAATTGGCAATGCAACGAGTAAAAGAAGCTTCAGAACAAGCTAAAAAAGAATTATCTGGTAGTTTACAAGCAACAATTTCATTATCATTTATTTCAGCTAATGAATCAGGACCAGTACATTTACAAAAAACCTTAACACGAGCAGCATTTGATAAAATGACAAGATTATTAGTTGAACGAACTTTAAAACCTATTGAAAATGCATTAAATGATGCCAAATTAAAAGCTAGTGATTTAGATCAAGTTTTATTGGTGGGTGGTTCAACAAGAATTCCAGCTGTTCAAGAAGCAGTTAAAAAAATATTAGGGAAAGAACCTAATCGTAGTATTAATCCTGATGAAGTTGTTGCTTTGGGAGCTGCTATTCAAGGTGGAATTATTACTGGTGATGTTAAAGATATTTTATTGTTAGATGTAACCCCATTGTCATTAGGAATTGAAACTTTAGGCGGTGTAATGACACCTTTAATTCCAAGAAATACAACAATTCCAACATCAAAGTCACAAGTATTTTCTACTGCTGATGATAATCAACCGGCTGTGGATATTCATGTTTTACAAGGTGAAAGACCAATGGCTAGTGATAATAAGACTTTAGGTCGTTTTCAATTATCAGGAATTGATAAGGCACCAAGAGGAGTACCACAAATTGAAGTAACATTTTCAATTGATGTTAATGGTATTGTTGCGGTTAAAGCTAAAGACTTGAAAAATAATAAAGAACAATCAATTACAATTAAATCTGATGAAGGTTTAAGTGAAACAGATATTAAAAGAATGGTTGAAGAAGCAGAAGCTAATAAAGAAGCTGATGAAGCTCGTCGTAAAAATGTTGAGTTAGTAAATAAAGCCCAAACTTATTTACATGATATTGAACGAGGAATTGAAGAAGGCAAAGAAAAAGTGACTGAAGAACAAAAAACAGCGATGAATGATATGAAAGCAGAAATTGAAAAACTAATTAAAGAAGAAGATTATGTTGGTTTAGAGAAAAAAATGACTGACTTGGAACAAATGATGATGCAAGTAGCACAGTTTATGCAACAACAAGCTAATTCTGAAGCTCCAGAAATTAATGAACAAGAAAATAATGATAAAAAAGATGATGTTATTGATGCTGAATCTAATGAATCTAGTGATGAGAAGAAGTAAATTAGGAATGATTCTTACTACAGTGTGTAGTAAGAATTATTTTATGAGCAAGGTAGGGTTAAAAAATGAGCACTAAAAACAAGCGAGACTTTTATAAAATATTAGGTTTATCGCGTAATGCGAACAATGATGATATTAAACGCGCTTATCGTAAGTTAGCTAAGCAATATCATCCTGATGTATATAAACAAAGTGATGCTGAAGCTAAAATTCAAGAAATTAATGAAGCGTATGAAGTATTGTCTGATTCTCAAAAACGACAAATGTATGATCAATATGGCAGTGCTGACCCAAATATGTTTAGTGGTGGTCAAGGTTTTGGTAATTTTGAAGATATGTTTGGTGATATTGGTAGTGTTTTTGGTGATTTCTTTGGCGATATTTTTGGTGGTGGTCAAAGAACGCGACAACGACATTCACAAGCACATAAGGGTGAAGATATCTTTTATCGCGAAACTATTAGTTTAAAAGATGCAATTTTGGGAACAACGATTCAGTTTAAAGTTAATGTTAATTTTCCTTGTGATGAATGTCATCAAACAGGTGCTAAAACATCAGGAGATGTTGTAAAATGTTCAAATTGTAATGGTCGGGGGATTGAAGTTACTGAGCAAAGAACAATGTTAGGAATTATTAGACAAGAAAGACCTTGTCATTCTTGTCACGGAATTGGTGAAATTATTAAAAATAAATGTTTACAATGTAAAGGTAAAAAGTTTATTACTAAACAAGAAACCATTAGTCTTGATGTCCCCAAAGGAATTTTTTCTGGACAAAAAGTGCGTGTTCAAGAAAAGGGTCATTATGGACTTAAAGGACAATCTCGTGGAGATGTTTATATTGAAATTGAAGTTCAAAAGCATGCTTTTTTTCAGCGTGATGATTTAGATTTATTAATTACGATTCCAATATCTTTTATTGATGCAATGTTAGGGACAATCATTAAAGTTCCAACATTTGAGAAAACAGTAGAATTTAAAATTCCTCCTAAAACTAAAAATAATGCTGTTTTTACGATTCCTAAAATGGGAAGTTATCATCCTTTAAATAGTAAAAAACGCGGTGATATTTTTGTTAAAATAGAAATTGCTTTTCCAAAGCATCTTTCAAAACAGCAAGAAAAGATTTTACAACAGTTAAGTGATGAATTAGATTTTAATCCTAACAATGAATTTATTAAAAAATTTAAATAGTTAAAAAATATCGTTGATTAACGATATTTTTTAATATTTGTGCTGAAAATAATCGCACCGAGATTATTTATTTACGGGCGCATAAAGTTTTGTTAGGTGGGTAAAGATTTGAATAATTTTGAAAGAAAAGCAACTAAAAATTTATTACCTTTTTACTTGAAAAATAATTAATAAAACAAAATATTTAATATTAACAAACATATTTTTAATAAAAGGTTATAAAAACTAAGTAAAATGCTTATAAAAACAACATTAAAATAATTTTTTACAACAAAAATCATACATAAGAAAATATACTTAATTTGCATATTGAAATAATTTATAGTAAATGACTATTTTTTCTTTTTTAAAAAATACCTAAGAAAACTAAACGCGACCAAATAGTTAAAATTTAATAAAATTAATAATTTTTCATTGTGTAAAAATTCAATAATATGATAAAATAGTAATGAATAAAAATGACAACAACAAGAAAGGCAGGGTTAGTTTAGTAATTAAATAATATAATTAGCTGATTGTTTTACTTCTTCAAAGCAATACCTAAGAAAACTAAACGCGACCAATTTAAATATTTTGCTACCGAAAATATTTATTTTAGGTTATAATTATTAATGTTGTAAGTATTGCAATATTAATTTGTGATAACTTTAAACGGTTTCAACCGCACGAAATAGGTTATAAGTAGTTTAATCTCACCTAAATTGGCGAGTCTAAGCTGGAGGGTATGTATATATGTCTGCTATTATTTTAACTGGTGGCAAGCAACTAAGTGTTGAAAAGGAACAAGTAATTTGAATTGAAAAAATCGTTGGTGATGCTGGCGATGTTGTTGAGTTTGATAAGGTTTTAATGATTGATGGTAACATTGGTCGACCGCTTGTACCAAATGCTAAGGTTGTTGGTCAAATAATTAAACAAGGTAAAGAAAAAAAGATTGTGGTTTTTACTTATAAACCGAAAAAAAATAGTAAAACTAAGTATGGTCATCGTCAACCATATACACAAGTAAAAATTATTGATATTTTATTAGATGGAGCAAAAAAGGTTTCTAAAGTTGTTGAAACTAAGTCAAAAGCGGTACCGACAGCAGAAATTAGTGATAGTAATAATGATTCGGGTTAAGATTCAAAGACAGCAAAATAATTATTATCAAGTAATTGTTAGTGGTCATTCTGGTTTTAAAGCAAAGGGTCAAGATATTGTTTGTAGTGCGATTAGTGCTGTTGTTTTTGGAACTTTAAATGCATTAGATCGGCAGTGTCAAGATAGTATTAGTATTTCGGTTAAGGATGATATTATTATTAAGGTTTTAGAAGTGGAAGCTGTTAATCAAATTGTGTTGAATACAATGGTTTATCAGTTACAAACTATTGCTGAGCAATATCCACAAAATATAGAAATTAAGGAGATATAATTATTATGATGAGATTTAAGTTAGATATTCAATTCTTTGCTTCTAAAAAAGGTGTTGGTTCTAGTCGTAATGGTCGTGAATCACATTCTAAACGATTAGGTACTAAGTTAAGTGATGGACAATTAGCGAAGACGGGGATGATTATTTATCGTCAACGGGGAACTAAGATTCATCCTGGAAATAGTGTTGGTCGTGGTGGCGATGATACTTTGTTTTCTTTAATTAACGGTGTTGTTAAATATGAACGCTATGGTAAAAAGAGAACGAAAGTTTCAGTTTATAAAAAATAGTCTTTTTCTTTGTTAAATTAAATATTATGAGAAGCAACAAGTTAATTCTTGTTGTTTTTTTGTGCTAAAATATATGCAAATATGTGAAATTAGAAAGGGATACAAATTATGAAGGATAGTAAATATCAATTTAGCTTTGAACTGGGAAAATTCTTAGAAATTAATATTATTAGATGAGTTTTGTTAGTGGCAATGGTTGATTAGCGATATGAAAAAGTGATTTAAATTTAAAATGCCAACGGCATTTACCATTTTATTTTTAATTATTATTATTTTAGTTTTTTTATCTTGAATTCCGGCGGTTGCTAAAACGCCAGCAGGAATTATTGATATTTTTTGAGTTCCGATGGAAAGTTTTACTAATAAAGGTCGGGCATCAATTATTATCTTTGTATTAATTTTAGGGGCTTTTGTTAATGTGATGATGAAAACTCAAGCTTTAGATGCTTTGATTGGCAAGTTAATTTCTAATTTAAAAAATAAGGAGTTGTGGTTAATTCCTATTTTAATGATTTTCTTTTCCGTTTCAGGAACAACATATGGGATGGCAGAAGAGACATTAGGATTTTATGCTTTAATTTTACCAATTATTTTAGCTGCGGGATTTGATGCTTTTACGGGATTATTAATTATTTTGTTAGGAGCTGGGATTGGTGTTTTAGGTTCAATTATTAATCCATTTTTAATTGGTACTGCTGTTCAGGCTGCAATAGATGGTGGAATTGTTGGTAAGTTAGCAGTAACTACAGGAATAGTTTGAAGAGTTATAATTTGAATTGTGATGACAACGGTGGCGATTGGTTTTGTAATGCTTTATGCTTATCGTGTTAAAAAAGATAACCATAATTCAGTTGTTTTTTCAATGCATAGTGAACATCAAAAAATTTTTAAAAAATCAATTTTAGAAGTGCCATTAACAAAGCGAAGAATTGTTTCATTAATCCTGTTTGCTTTAGCATTTGTAGTAATGATTTTTTATTTAATTGCTTGAAGTGAATTTGGTATTAGTATTTTTAAAGAATTTGGGAAAACAATTAATACTGAAGTGCCATATATAACCAAATTTATTCCGGGAGTTGGTGTAGGTGGTTTATTAGAAGTTTCTTCGTTCTTTTTAATTGCGACAATTATTATTGGTTTTGTTAATTGAAAATCAGAACAAATGTTAGTTAATGATATTTTACAAGGAAGCTCTGCTATTTTATCTGTTTGTTTAGTAATTGCATTAGCTGGTGGAATTACAGTAATTTTACAACGCACAGGAATGCAAGAAATTATGATTGCGGGAATTAAAAATAGTATTGTTAATTTACCACAATGAGCTATTCCTTTAATTTTATATTTTTTATTTGTTCCCTTATCATTTTTAATTCCTTCTGCTAGTGGTTTTGCAACAGCAGTTTTTAGTATTATTGCTCCTGCATTAGGTGTCGGTTTAACATCAGGAGCAATTACTAGTTTTAGTTTAGCATCAGGAATTGTTAATTTAGTAACCCCAACTTCTGGTGTTGTTATGGGAGCTATTGCTCTCTCACATATTTCATATGGTTCATTATTAAAAGGACTTTGACCTTTGTTAATAGTTATTATGGTATTATCAATAGTATTTTTAGTAATTGGTTCATTAATTGGATAACCAACATTTTAATGCCAGAAAGTTGGGTATATTAAAACTTAAAAGAATAATTATTTAATTATTCTTTTTTTATTTTATTTAGAATTTTTTTAAGTTATGCTGAATTATAGTTGTAAGTGCAAGTAAATAAAATTGCAAAAGATTTCATATAAAAATTTCATGATGCTAAGTTTATTTTAGAAAAAGTAAATTTAAGGAGTTTTTATATGGGATACAAACATCTTGGCATAGATGAAAGAATTTATATTGAGAATCAATTGAAATTTAAAGTAAAAATTAGTGAAATAGCTAAAAATCTTAATCGAAGTATTAGTACTATTAATCGAGAAGTTAATAGAAATAAAGATAATAATCATTATTTTTCATTAATTGCACAAAATAAAGCAGAAAATAGAAAACAATTACATGTTTATTTTCATAAATTTAAAAATAGAGAATTAGTAAAATATGTACAACAAAAATTATTATTAGGTTGATCGCCTGAACAAATTTATGGCAGAATTAAAAATTTTCATCAAGAATGAATTATTAGTTTTAAAACAATTTACAATTGAATTTATTCTGGATTACTTGAAAAGGTTACTAGTAAAAATTTAAGAAGAAAAGGTAAGAAACGAAAATCTCAAGAAAATCGGGGTAAATTTAATGGTAAATCCATTAAAGAACGAAATGTTAATAATCGCATAACTCTTGGCCATTGAGAAGGTGATACTGTAGTATCATCACGAGGTAAAAGTAAATCATGTTTAATAACTTTAGTTGAAAGAACATCAAGATTTACTTTAGCAATATTAGTTGAAAATAGAACTACTAAAGTTATTAACAAAAATATTAGTCATTATTTATCAATTCTTCCAAATAATCTTGTTAAGACTATAACATTTGATAGGGGTAAAGAATTTGCTAATTGACAACAACTTGAAAAAATTTAAATGTGAAAATTTATTTTGCTGATGCATATTCACCTTGACAAAGAGGTACTAATGAAAATACTAATGGTTTAATTAGAGAAAAATTTCCTAAAAAATTTAATTTTTCAAACACTACTAAAAATGCAGTTCATAAATTTATATTGTCTTTAAACCAAAGACCAAGAAAAATACTAAATTATCTTTCGCCAATCGAATATTTGGTTAGAAAAATAATTTAGTTGCACTTAACTTTACAATTTGGCAATTACTAAACTAACCCTGCCTTTCTTGTTGTTGTCATTTTTATTCATTACTATTTTATCATATTATTGAATTTTTACACAATGAAAAATTATTAATTGGTCGCGTTTAGTTTTCTTAGGTATTTTTTAAAAAAGAAAAAATAGTCATTTACTATAAATTATTTCAATATGCAAATTAAGTATATATTTCTTATGTATGATTTTTGTTGTAAAAAATTATTTTAATGTTGTTTTTATAAGCATTTTGCTTAGTTTTTATAACCTTTTATTAAGAATATGTTTGTTAATATTAAATATTTTGTTTTATTAATTATTTTTCAAGTAAAAAGGTAATAAATTTTTAGTTGCTTTTCTTTCAAAATTATTCAAATCTTTACCCACCTAACAAAACTTTATGTGCCCGCAACTAAATTATTTTTCTAACCAAATATTCGATTGGCGAAAGATAATTTAGTATTTTTCTTGGTCTTTGGTTTAAAGACAATATAAATTTATGAACTGCATTTTTAGTAGTGTTTGAAAAATTAAATTTTTTAGGAAATTTTTCTCTAATTAAACCATTAGTATTTTCATTAGTACCTCTTTGTCAAGGTGAATATGCATCAGCAAAATAAATTTTCACATTTAAATTTTTTTCAAGTTGTTGTCAATTAGCAAATTCTTTATCCCTATCAAATGTTATAGTCTTAACAAGATTATTTGGAAGAATTGATAAATAATGACTAATATTTTTGTTAATAACTTTAGTAGTTCTATTTTCAACTAATATTGCTAAAGTAAATCTTGATGTTCTTTCAACTAAAGTTATTAAACATGATTTACTTTTACCTCGTGATGATACTACAGTATCACCTTCTCAATGGCCAAGAGTTATGCGATTATTAACATTTCGTTCTTTAATGGATTTACCATTAAATTTACCCCGATTTTCTTGAGATTTTCGTTTCTTACCTTTTCTTCTTAAATTTTTACTAGCAACCTTTTCAAGTAATCCAGAATAAATTCAATTGTAAATTGTTTTAAAACTAATAATTCATTCTTGATGAAAATTTTTAATTCTGCCATAAATTTGTTCAGGCGATCAACCTAATAATAATTTTTGTTGTACATATTTTACTAATTCTCTATTTTTAAATTTATGAAAATAAACATGTAATTGTTTTCTATTTTCTGCTTTATTTTGTGCAATTAATGAAAAATAATGATTATTATCTTTATTTCTATTAACTTCTCGATTAATAGTACTAATACTTCGATTAAGATTTTTAGCTATTTCACTAATTTTTACTTTAAATTTCAATTGATTCTCAATATAAATTCTTTCATCTATGCCAAGATGTTTGTATCCCATATAAAAACTCCTTAAATTTACTTTTTCTAAAATAAACTTAGCATCATGAAATTTTTATATGAAATCTTTTGCAATTTTATTTACTTGCACTTACAAGTATAATTCAGCAATAACATAAAAAACTACCCCATCATTATTTTTAATCTTCATAAATAAATCATCATAATTATAATTAACATTATTAACATTTACTAATTCATTATAATGCTTAATCCGAAAACATCGCCAACAATAAAAATGAGAATTATCTTGAAGTTTTGCAATGTAACCAGCTTGTAAATTATTATTAGATTGTAATTCTGAACCACACCCATAACATATCATCGCAATCATTTTAACGATTTAAAAAATTATTAAATTGCTTATTTTTAAGCATTATAATTTCTTCCTTATATGGTGGTTCAGAATTATTTCAAGGAGTTTCTAAAATTTTAATTATATTAACAAATTTAGGATGATAAAGAATACTACACAAACTATCAAACCCTAAATTACCATAACCAATATTCTCATGGCGGTCTTTATGGGAACCTTTAATATTTTTAGAATCATTAAGATGAATAACAAATAATTTATCCAATCCAATTATCTTATCAAATTCTTCAATAACTTGTTCTAAATTATTAACTAAATCATAACCCGCATCATTCAAATGACAAGTATCTCAACAAACACCAACTAAATGCGAATATTTAACCCCCCGAATAATTGTTTGTAATTGCAAAAAATTAATTCCTAATTCACTACCTTTACCTGACATTGTTTCTAAAGCAATTTTAATATTTTGATTAGGCTCCAATACTTCATTTAATCCATCAATAATATATTGTAAACCAATACTAGCATCAGCACCAACACTACTTCCAGGATGCAATAAGATATATTTAGCACCAATTGCTAAAGAACGATTAATTTCTGTTTTTAAAAACTCCTTAGCTAGCATATAAGTATTAGGATTAATACTATTAGCTAAATTAATAATATAGGGTGCATGAATAATAACATTATTAATATCTAAATTATGGTTGTCTAATCCTTGTTTAAATTCATCAATTTTTAACTGGTCTAAGGGCTTTCTTCTTGTATTTTGAGGAGCTCCTGTATAAAACATCATAGCATTAGCTCCATAACTAATAGCCTCATTTAATGCTCCTACTAGATAATCAGGACTTTTCATTGATACATGACAACCTAATATTAATTTATTTTTCATCAACATAATCACCTTTATATTTTAAGTTATATGCAAATTATACTATAAATTATTTTCTTATTTTACATAAAATAAGAAGTAAGGCGAATAACCTTACTTCTTAAAACTTTTCTTACGATATTTTTGAATAACTTTTTTAACTGCTGAATTATACTTGTAAGTGCAAGTAAATAAAATTGCAAAAGATTTCATATAAAAATTTCATGATGCTAAGTTTATTTTAGAAAAAGTAAATTTAAGGAGTTTTTATATGGGATACAAACATCTTGGCATAGATGAAAGAATTTATATTGAGAATCAATTGAAATTTAAAGTAAAAATTAGTGAAATAGCTAAAAATCTTAATCGAAGTATTAGTACTATTAATCGAGAAGTTAATAGAAATAAAGATAATAATCATTATTTTTCATTAATTGCACAAAATAAAGCAGAACATAGAAAACAATTACATGTTTATTTTCATAAATTTAAAAATAGAGAATTAGTAAAATATGTACAACAAAAATTATTATTAGGTTGATCGCCTGAACAAATTTATGGCAGAATTAAAAATTTTCATCAAGAATGAATTATTAGTTTTAAAACAATTTACAATTGAATTTATTCTGGATTACTTGAAAAGGTTACTAGTAAAAATTTAAGAAGAAAAGGTAAGAAACGAAAATCTCAAAAAAATCGGGGTAAATTTAATGGTAAATCCATTAAAGAACGAAATGTTAATAATCGCATAACTCTTGGCCATTGAGAAGATGATACTGTAGTATCATCACGAGGTAAAAGTAAATCATGTTTAATAACTTTAGTTGAAAGAACATCAAGATTTACTTTAGCAATATTAGTTGAAAATAGAACTACTAAAGTTATTAACAAAAATATTAGTCATTATTTATCAATTCTTCCAAATAATCTTGTTAAGACTATAACATTTGATAGGGGTAAAGAATTTGCTAATTGACAACAACTTGAAAAAAATTTAAATGTGAAAATTTATTTTGCTGATGCATATTCACCTTGACAAAGAGGTACTAATGAAAATACTAATGGTTTAATTAGAGAAAAATTTCCTAAAAAATTTAATTTTTCAAACACTACTAAAAATGCAGTTCATAAATTTATATTGTCTTTAAACCAAAGACCAAAAAAAATACTAAATTATCTTTCGCCAATCGAATATTTGGTTAGAAAAATAATTTAGTTGCACTTAACTTTACAATTTGGCTATTAAAAAAGATTAAAACTAAAAGAATAATGAAAAATAAAATATTTTAAAAAGGAGTGATAAAAATGTTTATGAAAATATTTACCGTGTTAATTATTAGTTTCAATAACATTTTTACTATTCTTCCAAACATTAACAATGACGAAATAACAACACAATCAATAATTAGAAATAAAAGAGAAAGCAATGAAGCTTATGAATTAAACTTAAAAAAAGGATTTGTTTACTTAGTAAAAAATAGATGAAAAAAACCTACTACTGATATAAAATGGGATTTATATATACATACACAACAATGACCAATAAACATGCCAAACTGAATAAAAATTGATACAATATCGCCAATTAACGAAAAGACAATACATAGCATAATAGATAATTACCACGCAAAAAACGAAAATATTCTTGATGAACTTACAAAACTCAACTTTAATATCAAGTATGAAGAAATTGAAAACGGTAATATTCAAAAAAAGGAAATCGTTAATCTAAAAGTAACAATATTAAAAAATCCCAATTGGACACAACTAATAACAAAAATTGAAGGTCAAATAAGACCATCTACAGATATTGAATTGCCCACAACAATAACTAATTTTGACGGCAACCATAACTATAACAATGTTATTGATAACCTTGATTACTTAATGATTCATCGCGGTGATTTTGACAAATTTAATTATTCTTATCTTTATTGAACACCAATATTTAATTTTGTTGACACCTTAGAAAAAGGCTATTACAAAGAATTTATCATTAAAAACCACGGTTTTAAAAACGAAAGCTATTTTTATCATAAAACTTCTAGCAATGAAGATAAAATAAATGAAAATGTTTTGAAAATTAAAGCATGCCAAATTGTAAAGTTAAGTGCAACTAAATTATTTTTCTAACCAAATATTCGATTGGCGAAAGATAATTTAGTATTTTTCTTGGTCTTTGGTTTAAAGACAATATAAATTTATGAACTGCATTTTTAGTAGTGTTTGAAAAATTAAATTTTTTAGGAAATTTTTCTCTAATTAAACCATTAGTATTTTCATTAGTACCTCTTTGTCAAGGTGAATATGCATCAGCAAAATAAATTTTCACATTTAAATTTTTTTCAAGTTGTTGTCAATTAGCAAATTCTTTACCCCTATCAAATGTTATAGTCTTAACAAGATTATTTGGAAGAATTGATAAATAATGACTAATATTTTTGTTAATAACTTTAGTAGTTCTATTTTCAACTAATATTGCTAAAGTAAATCTTGATGTTCTTTCAACTAAAGTTATTAAACATGATTTACTTTTACCTCGTGATGATACTACAGTATCACCTTCTCAATGGCCAAGAGTTATGCGATTATTAACATTTCGTTCTTTAATGGATTTACCATTAAATTTACCCCAATTTTCTTGAGATTTTCGTTTCTTACCTTTTCTTCTTAAATTTTTACTAGTAACCTTTTCAAGTAATCCAGAATAAATTCAATTGTAAATTGTTTTAAAACTAATAATTCATTCTTGATGAAAATTTTTAATTCTGCCATAAATTTGTTCAGGCGATCAACCTAATAATAATTTTTGTTGTACATATTTTACTAATTCTCTATTTTTAAATTTATGAAAATAACCATGTAATTGTTTTCTATTTTCTGCTTTATTTTGTGCAATTAATGAAAAATAATGATTATTATCTTTATTTCTATTAACTTCTCGATTAATAGTACTAATACTTCGATTAAGATTTTTAGCTATTTCACTAATTTTTACTTTAAATTTCAATTGATTCTCAATATAAATTCTTTCATCTATGCCAAGATGTTTGTATCCCATATAAAAACTCCTTAAATTTACTTTTTCTAAAATAAACTTAGCATCATGAAATTTTTATATGAAATCTTTTGCAATTTTATTTACTTGCACTTACAAGTATAATTCAGCATTTATTATTAATTATATTATTATTTATATTTTTTTAGTTTTATTTTTAGTAGCATAGCTATTATTGTTTTTAGAATAAATTTTGTCTAAATATTTTTTACCAGTCATACTAATTTCTTGTTTTCATTGTCTATTTATTTTTTTAATTATTGTCTCTTGTACGGTCATTTGTGATTTTTTCTCGGATGATAATGCGGGATTAAATAATTCAAGTTGGATATTTAAGTCATATTGATTAACTGTTTTTCCTAAATTAATTCTAATGGCACGAATTGAATGATAGTTTCAAATGGTTTCAAATAAATATAAAACCGAGGAATAAATGGTATCAATATCATTGGTATAATCAGTTAATGAAATTCGTTTAGATGTTCACTGAGTACGATTAGTTTTGAAAGCGAAAGTAATTATCTTCCCTACTAATGAATTACTTTTAGCACGACTAACAACTTTGCAAGTTAAATCTAATAAATATTGTTTAATTTCATCAATATTTTCAGTATCATATTCAAATGTTAAATCATGACTAATTGATTTTTGCTCTTGAAAATTAATCTGATCATTAATGTTTGATGTTTTTCCAAGAGCTATTTGTTGAAGAACAAAATAACCTTTCCCTATTATTTCTTGTAAAGCTCAGTTATTAGTGCTATTTGCAAAGTCACCAATAGTATTAATATTAATATTTTTTAATTTTTCAGTTGTTTTTTTGCCGATACCAGATAGTTCTTTAATATCTAGTGGTCATAGTTTAGTTTTGATATTATGAGGTTTAAAAATAAATATTCCTAATGGTTTATTAACTTTTGATGCCATTTTAGCTAAAAATTTGTTATAAGAAATTCCAATACTACAAGGTAAATTTAATGAATTTAAAATATTGTTTTGGATTGCTTTAGCGCATTCAAATGCATTATTGTATTGAAGATAAATATTAGTTGCGTCTAAACAGTATTCATCAATCGAAGTTATTTCTACTTTATTGGTAAAATTATTTACTAATAAATTGAAAATTTTATGTGAATACTCAATATAAAGTTTACGATTGATGTTAATACAAATTAATGTCGGACATAACGCTTTTGCTTGATATAAGGGCATGGCAGTTTTAATATTATATTTTCTCGCTTCATAGTTAGCTGAAGCAACAATTGCTCTTCTGGATTGACTACTAACAACAATAGGTTTGGAAACAATCCTTGGATCAATAACTTGATGACAACTAGCAAAAAAAAGCATTCATATCAATATAAAATATTACTTTCATCTTTTAACTTATCCTTTTTAGTTAATATAAAATCTATTTGGTGGGATTTTTAAGGGTATTAAAAGCATCATCTACTAATTTTATAACATTAATTTCTTTGCTTTGTAAAAGGTTATTGAAAGATAAATGAGCTAAATATTCAATATTTCCTTTCTTGTGGCCAACAATTGGACTATAAATTAAACCTTGTAAAGAAAAACCATATTCTTTAAAAAAAGCAATTAAATTATTTAATACTTGATAATGCACTATGGGGTTTTTAACAACGCCCCCCTTTTCAATTTGCGTTTTCCTACTTTCAAATTGTGGTTTAATTAAACAAACTAATTGACCTTGGGGCATTAAAATTTCTGTTAAAACCGGAATAATTTTTGTTAATGAAATAAAGGCAACATCAATAGCACAAAAACTAATATTTTTTTTAAACATTTCTTTCTTAACATAACGAAAATTAGTGCTTTCCATAACAATTACTTGGGGGTGAATTCGTAATTTTCAAGCTAATTGATTAGTACCGACATCTAAACTATAAACCAATTTTGCTTGATTTTGTAACATACAATCAGTAAAACCACCCGTAGAAGAACCGATATCTAAACATACAAGATTTTCTAAATTGATATTAAACGCTTTAAGAGCTTTACTTAATTTATATCCCCCACGAGAAACAAATTGATTATCTTGTTTTTTTATTCTAATAATACTGTTAAGGGCAACTAAAGTTCCTGACTTAATAATTAATTCCTCATTTACAAGTACTTGATGATTAATAATGGCACTTTGAGCTTCAGTTCGAGAATGAAATAATTCTTTTTGAACTAATAATATATCTAATCGGATTTTTTTCATTGTTGTTCTTCACTTACGATAAATTTTTCATTTTGTTTATTGATTTGTTATTGAGGATAATAAATTCGTTAAATTCTAAAGGATATATTGTAGCAATAGCATTAATATATTTTTCCATAATATTAAGCTTTACAATTAAAAGATTTTGTGTTGGTAATTGGTCTAATAAAGAAGGAATTTTAGCTTTTCGGGCTAAGGTTTCACGATGAAATAAAAAATATAATGCTAAATAAAAACCAAAATTATAATAATAAGTTTTGTTATTTTCTTTGTGATTAAAAATTGCTACCGATTCAAATGAATTACCAATCAGATGGGCGAGAAGATAAAATTTTTCATTTCTTATTAATTCTAAACCTTTTAACTCGTCAATATTTTTAATTTTACTATTATAGGTATCTTGTAATTGTAATTCAATTGGTGATTTAATTGCAGAACTAACTGCTAAGTTTTGAAAAAATTCATTAATTACTTTCAGATTTTTAATTTTTTTAATTTCTAAATCAAAAAGATAAATTTGACTACAAACTATAGCTTTGCAAGAAATTAAATGACGAATAAATAACTCGGGACTTAATTTTTCATTAACAATTAATAGACCTAATGCTTGCATAAAAATACTATGTTTAGTAACAACATTTAAAATATACAAACCATCTTGGATAATTTCTGGATTATTGGTTTGTTTTATGGTTTTAATTAATGTTTTCTTTGCTAATTTAATAGATTTCTTCAATAATTCATTTTCCATAGTTGTCATCCTTGTTAGTTTTTTTCTCATTATCAGCAATACTTTGCAAAATGCCATTAATATATTTATATTCACTATTGATGAAATACTTTTTAGTAATAAGAACTGCTTCATTAATAATAATTGCTGAATTTTCTTTTAAAATCAGTAATTCATAAGTTGCTCACAATAAAATCCCTTGCTCTAAATTAGATAATTTAGAAAAATGTCACCCTACTTTTAAGTACTTATTAATAATTTTAATTATAATTTCTCGTTGTTCGAAAAGATGGATTAAATTATTAGTAATCTCCGTATTAAAATCTTCTTCATTTTCTTTAATTTCTTTAATAATTGTTTCTAAGTCATAATTTAATAATTGTTGTTGATAGATAAAAAAAATTATGCTTTCTCTTATATTATGCTGTGAATTTTTTTCCATATCTTTACCACCGTTATTACTAATTTTAGCATAAAAGAAAGCATATTTTCTATTAAATAGAAAATATGCTTAATTCAAATATTTTATTATTCTTTAATATGTTTTTCATTAATATAATTTTCATATTCGGCATCTGTTAGTACCTTATCAAAATTACCAACAATGGTATTTGCTTGTAATGATTGAATAACAATTCTAACAAAATCTTTAAAATCAGAATTTTCAGTAACTAAGCGATCAATTGTTGCTCAATCAAGAGTTTCTTTTTCTTTTGCTGGAAATAAAATAATACTTTGCTTAATATTATTAGGATTTAGCTTAATAACACCAATATTAAAAGCATCATTAAGTCTTTTTAATTCATTAATAAAGTCATTACTTTCAGAAATTTTTAAGGCTACTAAATACCCTTCATTGGCTCAAGATGAATTTGATACTGCTTGAAAATAAGATTCACGAAGATTAGCAAAACTTAATTCTTTTTTTAATTCAAATGAATAAAACTTTGTTTTCAAAGATCCTAAATATTCCTTTTGTAACTTTAAAGTTTTTTTACTAAAATCATTAAATGGAAAATGAACGCCAACAATATCAGGATGCAATCATTTATTTTTACCAGAAACTTTTTTACTTGAAAGTTCATGAAAAATTGTACTGCCAAATTGTAAAGTTAAGTGCAACTAAATTATTTTTCTAACCAAATATTCGATTGGCGAAAGATAATTTAGTATTTTTTTTGGTCTTTGGTTTAAAGACAATATAAATTTATGAACTGCATTTTTAGTAGTGTTTGAAAAATTAAATTTTTTAGGAAATTTTTCTCTAATTAAACCATTAGTATTTTCATTAGTACCTCTTTGTCAAGGTGAATATGTATCAGCAAAATAAATTTTCACATTTAAATTTTTTTCAAGTTGTTGTCAATTAGCAAATTCTTTACCCCTATCAAATGTTATAGTCTTAACAAGATTATTTGGAAGAATTGATAAATAATGACTAATATTTTTGTTAATAACTTTAGTAGTTCTATTTTCAACTAATATTGCTAAAGTAAATCTTGATGTTCTTTCAACTAAAGTTATTAAACATGATTTACTTTTACCTCGTGATGATACTACAGTATCACCTTCTCAATGGCCAAGAGTTATGCGATTATTAATATTTCGTTCTTTAATGGATTTACCATTAAATTTACCCCGATTTTCTTGAGATTTTCGTTTCTTACCTTTTCTTCTTAAATTTTTACTAGTAACCTTTTCAAGTAATCCAGAATAAATTCAATTGTAAATTGTTTTAAAACTAATAATTCATTCTTGATGAAAATTTTTAATTCTGCCATAAATTTGTTCAGACGATCAACCTAATAATAATTTTTGTTGTACATATTTTACTAATTCTCTATTTTTAAATTTATGAAAATAAACATGTAATTGTTTTCTATTTTCTGCTTTATTTTGTGCAATTAATGAAAAATAATGATTATTATCTTTATTTCTATTAACTTCTCGATTAATAGTACTAATACTTCGATTAAGATTTTTAGCTATTTCACTAATTTTTACTTTAAATTTCAATTGATTCTCAATATAAATTCTTTCATCTATACCAAGATGTTTGTATCCCATATAAAAACTCCTTAAATTTACTTTTTCTAAAATAAACTTAGCATCATGAAATTTTTATATGAAATCTTTTGCAATTTTATTTACTTGCACTTACAAGTATAATTCAGCATAATTCAGCATTCAAATTACAACCATTCCGGCTCATATTACTGGTGGTAAAGAAATTGATTTAACCCCCAAGAAACACTTTGACTTTTAATGGCAAACATTGCTTTTTGATTATTAACAGCGATTATGGCCTGATTTATTCTAATGTTACTTTGAAAAACCATATCAGTATTTAGATAAAGACAAATGACGAATGCCTTAAGAAGAAAGGGGGTGATTATATGATTGGAACTTTCTTAGCCGAGGCACCAGCAAAAATAACAGCTAGTGATGCGATGACTAAATTGTGAAATGCAATTATAACAGCATTTACTAAAATGTGAGAAATTATTTCTGTTAATATGCCGCAAGTCGGTAACTTCTTTGCTGACTACTGAATCTTCATTTTTCCATTTATTTTAGCAATATTCTTTATTTGCTTTAAAATGTTTGAAAAATTACTTGGCGCAGTCCGCTAACAAAAAAATAAAGTGAGGTGCAAGATGAAATTTTGCAAATGAATAATAAAAAAAAATAACCATTTTATTGAATTAAATCGCACCTCATTTTTAATTTTATGACATTGCGGAGCAATTTGATACATTTACAACGGTTATTTTAAAAACATTGTGAGCTATTTATTTTTAGCAGGTTGTATTTTGATTTTCCTTTTTAAAATCGGTAATTTAAAACAAATTAACAAAGTTATTAATTTCTTAAAAAACTCACCATTAAACATTGTGATTGGTTCATTAGGAACTGGAAAAACCGCTTTTCTAGTATACGCATCAAAATTACTAAAAAAGAAGAAGTATCATATCGCCGCAACCTTTCCATTACTAGAAACCCAAAAATTAAGTTTAGGGCATATGGGTTTGTTAGACTTTGATTATCCGGTATTGCCAGATAAGACCTTACTGCTATGAGATGAAACCAATTTATTTTTAGAAGGAACTGATTGAGAAAAAAATAATACCAAAAATGAAGAAAGCGGTATTCAAGAGTATTTTGCTCTGGCACGCCATTTCGGTCATATTGTGCTGGCTAGTGGTCAAAGAGATAAACATATATGAGTTAAAGTTCGTGATATTGCCAACAATGTGATTGTGGGCATTCGCAAAAAACCAGTTAATATTTTTCGCCCCTACTTAAAAGTCATCTATGGTACCTTTACAAGCATTGAAGAATATGAACGCTGACGAAACACTTTAATTGATGCTAAAAATAGCAAAAGGGGGCGTTGCATTAAATATCGTGATATTCCTGAACTTGATATTTATTTTTTTAAACTAAAAATTCCGCTACCAATATTAAACACTTACAATTCTTTTTACCTAGCGTTTTTAAGAGATTACTTAAATGCAAAAGTAAATCCTGACTATGAAGATAAATACTATAATGACACCGCAATTGATTTAGAAGACTTAGAATACTTAAAAATGGATAAATTTAGCAAATTTTTAAGAAAAATGAAAGAAAAGGAATAATAAAAAATGGAAAATCTCGCAAAAATGGCCGACTTTCTCGCTCAAATGCTTTATAAAGTTTTTGACTTAATTTGAGGTTTAGAAGTGCCTGGAACGAATATTCAATTAATATTTCCTCTATTCTTAACGCTGGCTGTAGAATTTCTTATGGCAATTATTCTTGGATTTGGTAGTCAACAAGTTAATTTGGAAAAACAACGCCAATACGCGGTTAAAAATAAAGGGCGGTTAAGTGCGTGAGGAAAAGCTAAAAAACAAATAAAACCAATAAAAACAAACCAAGGTAACTAACGATGTTTAAACTAATTATTATTTTTATCTTAATAACTGTTCTTGGATTATTGGCTGGTAGTCATTTTGAAACTTTAACTAACTATATTAGCGAAGGCCTTGCGAATTTCCAAAAGTTTATTACTAGCAATTTAACAATTTTAGAACTATTTAAACCAATGGCACGAACATTTTCGCAACACCCAATTTTTACCATTCTTGGTGTTACTTGTGTACTGATTGCTTTATTTATTGTGATTAAAGGACGATAAAAAATATGAAAGGAGAGTTAAAATGAAAAAACTTTTAGGAAAATTATTTAAAAAAGATAATTTAAAAGAAAAAACGCCATTAAAATTAAGAATTAAAAATTCTTTTAAAAAGCAATGGTTAAAAATAGCATTAAGTACCATTTTCATCTTTATAAGCTTATTAATTTGTGCATTAACAGTAAGCGATACTAAATGAATAACCGGAACAAGTAACGAATTTAATGATTTTATGAACAAAGAAATGGTTAAATTCTTTGGTAAATTCAATAATGGTATTATGCTAGCAGGAATATTTGTTTTTTGATGAGGCGGAGCAATATATTTTGCACTTAAATTTGAAAAATTAATCCACTTGATTATTCAAAAAATTAAAGCAAAAAGAGCCTTGAAAAATGAAATCAAACAAACTCATTAATTCTTTAAAAAAATATTGATGAATAATACTTAATTACATTATATTCATATCTTTAAGTATAGTTTTATTATTACATACAGATATTGAAAATTTGCAACAATTTATTAAAAATTTTGGAACAATTGGTAAGTTAATGATTATAGGTTATTCATTAGTATGAGTAACCATAACACAAATAGTGAACTGTTTAATTCGTTTTGTATTAAAAAAGATTAAAACCAAAAGAACAATGAAAAATAAAATATTTTAAAAAGGAGTGATAAAAATGTTTATGAAAATATTTACTGTGATAATTATTAGTTTTAATAACATTTTTACGATTCCCCAAAATATTAACAATGACGAAACAAAAACACAACTAATTAGAAATAAAAGAGAAAGTGAAGAAACTTATGTGTTAAATTTATCAAATGTTAAAATTAAAATTACATATAACTATAACGATAAATATGAAATAGATTTTTATAACACCAAAAAAGAAGAAATTATTAATATTCCAAAGTGATTAAAATATGATGGAACTAGTAGCTGTGTAGAAAATTGAAGACCTAATTGTGGTTTAAAAAGTTTAAATTTTGAGAAAAATGATATAGTATGAAACGAGCTTAAAAGATTAAAAATTACAATAAAAAATGACAAAACGTTTGATAAAACAGAATTTATTGCCTCAAATACTCATGTTAAAGTTGCTAACAAAACAATTACTACTCCAATAAAAATACTATCTTTTAAAGCAGAAACACAAACCAAACCGACAACTGATATTGATTTGCCAGAAACAACCACCAAATTTGATGGAAACCATAATTATACAAATATCATTGATAATCTTGACTATTTAATGATTCATCGTGGTGATTTTGACAAATTTAATTATTCTTATCTTTATTGAACACCAGTATTTAATTTTATTGGCACCTTAGAAAAAGGTTATTACAAAGAAGTTACCATTAAAAACCACGGTTTTAAAAATGAAAGCTATTTTTATCATAAAACTTCCAGCAGTGAAGATGAAATTAATAAAAATATTTTAAAAATTAAAGCTTTTAATAAAACCTTAATCGCAGGTAATGACTATTTACAATTATTACACGGTGAAAGTGAAATATGAAAATATGACACCAAAAGCACTAACGATTATTACCTAATTAAGTACCTTTTCGGAACATTAAATTATCTTAATGTTAAATTTAGTTTTCTACGCTATGACCCCGATTTACGAAATGACATTTACCTTTATTTTAAAAACAATATTCCTAGTATTAACAGTAATAATTATAAAAATACTTTTGATGAAATTTACGAAATTCTTGGTAACTTTTTTGCCAGCTTATTTTATGCTACTTTTGACATGGACGAAAAAACTCATACTGAAATTGATTTTAAGGGAGTAGATAATTACAATAAGGATTACTTTATTCAAATCGGTTTCTTTTATCGCTCGTTAATTACCTTTTATCCCAAAAAATATTTAATCAATGTTGCTGGTAATTCGGAATTATTACTACGAAGTTATTTCTTTACTTTTGATAAAAAAACGCACCAAGATAATTTTAATGCTATTAAAAATAATAACAGTATCTATCAAATTGAATTTAATGTCCTTAAATCTTATGATAATAAACTCATCACTTTACCAACCAACAAAACCGCCAACAGTATTAATTATCTAAATACCGATATTGATATTCGCTATGGTATTAACATTTTTACCTTAACTTTTCCGCTTTATCACAAAGGTAATACCTATAACTATAATTTTAAAATTTATGACTTTAATGTTTTAAATTCCACAGCGTTTATTCCCGATGGTTCAAATAACAGTGAATGAGACGACTTAATTCCGCCGGCAAATTGTAAATATTCTGGGCGATGAATACCCACATTTAACGATATTGGCTGTGCGATTCAAAATAGCTAGTATCAAAATGCTAAACTGAATTCTGACCGCTTCACAAGTCATTACCATTTTACGACCGTTAGCAATTATTGCGAAAGCAACAGTTAACTTTTCAACTGCTATTTTTCCAGTTTTTAAAACAGTGCCAGCTTTTTATTACACATTTCAGTTTTTAATCGGTTTTGCCATTTTTCTAATGATATTAAGAATTTTTGTATAATTATATATATATATATATATATATAATATATTGAAAAAATAAAATAAAGGAGTTAAAAAATGAAAATTTTAAGTATAATGGCTATTTTAGGATTAACAATATTACCCGTAACTGCTTGTTCAAACAAAAAAAACAATTGTCACCGGATGAATCGCTAATAATTAACGAATTAAATTTATCAAATGTTAAAATTCAAATTACATATAAATATAACGATAAATATACAATAAATTTTTATAGTACTAAAGAAGAAGAAGTTATTAATATTCCAAAGTGATTAAAATATGATGGAACTAGTAGTTGTGAAGAAAATTGAAGACCTAATTGTGGTTTAAAAAGTTTACATTTTGAGAAAAATGATATAGTATGAAACGAGCTTAAAAGATTAAAAATTAAAATAAAAAATGACAAGATTTTTGATAAAACAGAATTTATTGCCTCAAATATTCATGTTAAAATTGCTAATGAAACAATTACTACTCCAATAAAAATACTATCTTTTAAAGCAGAATTAAAAAATAATTAAACTGTAAAATGGGGATTGTATAATTAACTGCATCTCTAAGTAATTAACTTAAATTCATTCTGTTTTCAACTTTTATCATTAAATGTGAAATCGCACTACCCCGATTTTGAATTGGCATCGTTCATTTTTTAACCATATTTTGAAATAATAAATAAAATATTTTAAAAACTGATGAGTGATTAGGAAAAATCTTTTTATTCTTAATAACTAAGCAACTTTTATTTTTTTCTATTTTAACAAAATAAAAAAGCAGTATTTAAACTTAAATACTGCTTTAGTAAAAATATTTTTAATCTTAATTTAAATAATTAACAAATATATTAAATTTGAAGTTAGGTTGTTGTACATAACACATATAAGAAATATTTTTCTCTTTTAATTAATAATGTTAAAAAATTTATTCTATTCCTAGTCAATCGGCTTCGGTGTTGGTTATAATGACAAAACCATTAAATAAAAACCAGTAATTTTAATTAATTACTGGTTTGAATATTTTTTATTTTTACAAGAGATTAAACTTATTGTATTTGTTACAATTAAAGTGATTGATTATATAATATTTCCAATATTTTTTTCGTATTATTTTACTTTATGAAACTCAATGTTAGCATCAAATCCTTGTTTTAATGACCTATTTGCAGCCCCATTAAAAGTTATACTATCATTATTATTTATAGCAATTTCTTGTGGCAAAAGATTATATTCTTTTAATTTTTGCATAATTTCTTTAATTGAAATTTCAAATGATTTTTCTTCATTGCTTGTATTTGTTATTTGTGAAGTAATTTCACCATAAATATTTTGTGTTAATTTTAATGTTACTTGTGCTAAAACTTCATCTAACGAAGCAGTAACCTTAATTTTTTGATTTGGGTTAACTTCAATTTCTTGTGAAGGCAATTCTACTTCTAAAGATGTTTTTTCTTCTTCTGTTTTACTGTTTGATAAATCAAATGTATTACTTAAAGTCTTTGTTTCTGAAGATGTATTTGTTTTGGAAGAACCATATTCTCCTCCAACACCCAATTTTGTATCAATAGTTGTTAATGCAGTAGCAAGAGGTCAAAAATTAGCTTCAGCCGTCATACTTACACCAAGTTCAAAATTTCAATTATGTTTCATATCTGAACTTGAACTTTGTTCTGAACTTTTCTCTTCACTTTCAGTTTTGCTTAAACCTGTTGTAATTTGAGTACTTATAGTTGTTTCTTTTGTATATTTACAATTTGGTGTTTGCATATTCTGTTTTTGAGGTAAATTATGAAATAATGTGGTTGTCCCAAAACAGATGTTTTTACTATTTTTAGTGTATGTTGGTTCAATATTTTTTGTTGCTGTTACATTTGAATATATTAAATTATCTGAATTAATATTTTTAATTTCTTTTATAGTAATTCCTTGATTTTTATCTCGATAACTTAAAAATATCCCTTTTTTAATTAGTTCGTTTAAATTAATAATTTTATTTTGCTGATTATTTATAACATAGTATATTTTCTTTTCACCAAAATATTTGTCACTATCTGCTTTCGCTCTAATTATAGCTGATATATTTGTTTTATTAGTTACTTCTAATTTTGAAGTATCCAATTCTGGATTTAAATAATTTAATTCATTTAAAATTACTTCATCACTGTTGTTGTTAATTGTTTTTAAATTATTAATAGTAATAATATTACTTAATATTTTAGTAAGATGATATTCATAAACACTATGATCATTTGAACCAAAATACAGTTTGTTGTTGAACACTATTCCTGAAGAAGTAACCCAGTCGTTTGTTGTAATGACAACTTTTTGTTGGTTTGTTACTGGATCATATTCATAAACATTATTATCTCATGAACCAAAATACAGTTTGTTGTTGAACACTATTCCTGAAGAACGAACCACGCCGCTTGTTGTAATAACAACTTTTTGTTGTTGTGTTACTGGATCATATTCATAAACTTTCCGATCATCTGAACCAAAATACAGTTTGTTGTTGAACACTATTCCTGAAGAATGAACCTAGCCGTTTGTTGTAATGACAACTTTTTGTTGGTTTGTTACTGGATCATATTCATAAACTTTCCGATCATCTGAACCAAAATACAGTTTGTTGTTGAACACTATTCCTGAAGAAAGAACTACGCCGTTTGTTGTAATGACAACTTTTTGTTGTGTTACTGGATCATATTCATAAACTTTACCATCATTTGAACCAAAATACAGTTTGTTGTTGAACACTATTCCTGAAGAAATAACCTCGCCGTTTGTTCTAATAACAATTTTTTGTTTTTCTAATTTTTGAATATTTTCTCTTTTACTTCTAATTAATTTTTCTAAATCATTTGTTTGTGAATAATTAACTTCTTTTTTTGCTGAAGTTATTTTTAAACGACGCCGATATAAATATTGAAATCAAAAATCAGGTAAATTTGAATATGTATGTTTACTAGATAAAGAAATTGGTTTATTGCCCAAACAACGCATTTATTTTGATGTCCAATTTAAAGTTTTAAGTCTTTTGGGTGATGGCAAACGCTATCGCGATGTTTTAGATGCTCTAAATCATTGTTATATTTCAAAAGGTAGTATTTCAAATATTTTAAATAAATACGATATTGCCGAATATTTTCAACTCGCAGAAAAAGAAACTAAAACTAGAATTGATGTTAAAAATAAGGATTTATATATTCAACTAGATGAGACATTTTTAGCGACATTAGATCAGAAAGTTAAACAAGACCAAAGAATTCGTTTAGTTACTTTTCATACCGGGCATAAAGAAAAAAATTACAAAAATGCTCGTAGAGAATTAGAAAACAAACGAGGTCATTTTCTAATGTTAAAAGTTGGTAAACGAATAAATACTATGGATTATCGTGACTTATTAATTAGAGAATTACAAAAACATTATGTGAATATTAATTATGACAAAATAATTGTTTGTGGTGACGGTGCTACTTGAATTAGAGAAATTGCCAATAGTTTTGGTAATGTTAGATATATTTTAGATGGGTATCACGCTATTAAAAAATTAAAACAAACGGCATTTAATATTATTTTTGAAAATCGCAAAGTAACACTAAATAGTTGAATTGAATTATATAAAAATGGAAATCATCAAGAATTGATAAAAAACATTCGTAATGCCGCTAAAAATGAATTAAATAAAGATATTAAAACAAATTTAAGGAGGGCGAGTAATTATTTCAGTAATAATAAGCACGGCATTCATAATCAAAATTTAGAATGAAATATCGGTTGTAGCATCGAGAGTGATGTATCGCATTTAGTAAAACAACAATTAGGGTATGGGGCAAAAATATATAATCATAAGAATTTAAATAACTTATTACATTTAAGAATGGCAAATTTAAACAAATTAAATGTATTACATTATATTAATGAAAATATTAATTCAGAAATAGAAATCAGAAAAGAAATATATAAAAATTCATTATGAAATAAATATAATAATAAAAATGATGATAGTTGAATTAATTATAAAGGTAATGCTGTAACAAATAAATATAATAGATTTAAGTAAGTAAAAATATAAAATTAATATATATTAGTGAAAATTTAATAATATTAATAATTTTTATTGTGGCTGAATTATACTTGTAAGTGCAAGTAAATAAAATTGCAAAAGATTTCATATAAAAATTTCATGATGCTAAGTTTATTTTAGAAAAAGTAAATTTAAGGAGTTTTTATATGGGATACAAACATCTTGGCATAGATGAAAGAATTTATATTGAGAATCAATTGAAATTTAAAGTAAAAATTAGTGAAATAGCTAAAAATCTTAATCGAAGTATTAGTACTATTAATCGAGAAGTTAATAGAAATAAAGATAATAATCATTATTTTTCATTAATTGCACAAAATAAAGCAGAAAATAGAAAACAATTACATGTTTATTTTCATAAATTTAAAAATAGAGAATTAGTAAAATATGTACAACAAAAATTATTATTAGGTTGATCGCCTGAACAAATTTATGGCAGAATTAAAAATTTTCATCAAGAATGAATTATTAGTTTTAAAACAATTTACAATTGAATTTATTCTGGATTACTTGAAAAGGTTACTAGTAAAAATTTAAGAAGAAAAGGTAAGAAACGAAAATCTCAAGAAAATCGGGGTAAATTTAATGGTAAATCCATTAAAGAACGAAATGTTAATAATCGCATAACTCTTGGCCATTGAGAAAGTGATACTGTAGTATCATCACGAGGTAAAAGTAAATCATGTTTAATAACTTTAGTTGAAAGAACATCAAGATTTACTTTAGCAATATTAGTTGAAAATAGAACTACTAAAGTTATTAACAAAAATATTAGTCATTATTTATCAATTCTTCCAAATAATCTTGTTAAGACTATAACATTTGATAGGGGTAAAGAATTTGCTAATTGACAACAACTTGAAAAAAATTTAAATGTGAAAATTTATTTTGCTGATGCATATTCACCTTGACAAAGAGGTACTAATGAAAATACTAATGGTTTAATTAGAGAAAAATTTCCTAAAAAATTTAATTTTTCAAATACTACTAAAAATGCAGTTCATAAATTTATATTGTCTTTAAACCAAAGACCAAGAAAAATACTAAATTATCTTTCGCCAATCGAATATTTGGTTAGAAAAATAATTTAGTTGCACTTAACTTTACAATTTGGCGTGAAAAATTATTAATATGATAAAATGGTAATGAATAAAAATGACAATAACAAGAAAGGCAGGGTTAGTTTAATAATTAAATAATATAATTAGCTGATTGTTTTACTTCTTCAAAGCAATACCTAAGAAAACTAAACGCGACCATTATTTTTAAGTGATTTGCATTTTTAAGTGATTAATGTTAATATTTTTAGGAACAATTTAAAATTTTCATTCACTTATTCTGAACTGGATATGCTAGTTTTAACCAGTAGCAACCCTTTTATTTTTAAAAGAAGGTGCTTCTAGCAGGGTAAATACCAACAATAAGGGAAGGATTATATCTAAAATATAAAACCTTCTTTAACTAAAAAGAAGGTTTTATATTATTTAAATAAATATTAATGGAGGAAAGCATGAGAAAAATATTATTTACTAGTGAATCTGTTAGTGAGGGACATCCTGATAAGATTTGTGATCAAATAGCTGATGCTATTTTGGATGCTTGTTTAAAACAAGACCCGCGAACAAGACTAGCTTGTGAAGTGTTTATTACTACTAATATGGTTATTATTGGTGGCGAAATTAAATCATTAGCAATTGTAAATTATGAAGCGATTGCTAGAAAAGTTATTTGTGATATTGGTTATATTGATGAAAAAATTGGTATTAATGGTAATACTTGTCATATTCAAGTATTAATTCATAGTCAGTCACAAGATATTATTCGTGGTGTGGAACATAATCATCAATTAGCAGCAGGTGATCAAGGAATTATTTTTGGTTATGCTACTAATGAAACTAAAACTTATATGCCGTTAGCCATTCAAATTGCCCATGATTTAGTACATTTGGCTTCTTCTTTAAGAAAAAATCAACAATTTAAAGATGCTCGTCCTGATATGAAATCACAAGTAACGATTGATTATACTGATTGGTTACAACCTAAAATTGATACGATTTTAATGTCAATTCAACATCATCCTGATTATAATGAAAGTGAATTTAAAACATATATTCATCAAAAAATTATGTTAGTTATTGCTAAGAAATATAATTTAAATTTTGATTTTAAATTTTTGATTAATCCGACAGGAAGATTTGTTGTTGGTGGACCTTATGGCGATACGGGATTAACAGGAAGAAAAATTATTGTGGATACTTATGGTGGATATGCTCGTAGTGGTGGTGGTGCCTTTTCTGGTAAAGATGCTACTAAGGTTGATCGGGCCGCTGCTTATATGGCAAGAAAAGTCGCTAAACATATTGTTGCTTTAAATTGGGCTGATAAATGTGAAATTCAATTGGCATATGCTATTGGTATGAAAGATCCGATTGCTATTTATGTTGAAACATTTAATACTGAAAAGATTGCTCTTAATATAATTAGTGGTGCTATTAGTGCTGTTTTTGATTTTTCGATGCAAGGAATGATTGATTGTTTGCAGTTAATGCAACCGATTTATCAAAAAACTGCCGTTTATGGTCATTTTGGTAAAGATGATAATTTTAGTTGAGAAAAATTGGATTATTTAGAACAATTAAAAGATTATGTTAAAGATAAGTAAAAATGAGAATAACTAGTTATTCTCATTTTTGAAATTTAAATTATTTTCTAATATTTTTTTATGGACGCATAAAGTTTTGTTAGGTAGGAAAATATTTGAATAAGTATTAAGACAGTCAGCAGTGATTGTCTTTTTATTTTATGAGGTGTTAAAATTTTGTTCTTTGAAAATTAAATACAAGTGAATTAATAATGTTGGTATGTATTAAAGCACGATAAATTGTGGGTGGTCGCCATAACCGAAAGAAGTTTACCAGTTGATAGATAACACCCTATTAGCTATAGCAATTTGTTTCGTTTTGCAATAAAAAAATGAATGGGTGGATTTCCTAAAAATATACACGCTATTAAATTAGTTCCAAGGGTAGGATGCGGATATTAAAGTGTAGAAATTTCTATATAGGGGTATGCTAAGTTTAAAATTATTAAAATCTTTATCTAATTAAAAAACAAAATTTAATAACAAAGCTTGTTAAACACTTAAATCTGCGATATATAAGTGTTTAAAAAACTAAGTTAACTAACTTAGTTAATATAACTTAGTTTATCTATAAGAAAGGTAACTTACTATGAAAAACATTGAAAACATTTTCTTAAATACTAAGAAATATCTTTTAAAAGAAACACAAAACGCAATGCTTATTAAAGCACCAAAAATTCCGTGATTTAATGAACAAATCGGTATTTGGTTTCCAAAGCGATTTGTTTATAAAGGAAAATATGAAAATTCTATTTGCATCGGAATAATAAAAGATAATAAATATCAAGTAATTTCAATTAATCAAAAAGAAAATGAAACCAAATTAATTAAGGGACAAGAATTATTAAGCTTCTTCATTGCCGAAAAAGAAAACAACAAAAAAGATATAAATTATAACTATTTTAAAGGAGTTTAAAAATGAATATTGCGATTGGAATAATATTTATTATTATCAGCATCATGCTATTGGCATATTTTGCTTATAAAATTTATGCCAAAATAAAAATTAGAATTAAATATAAAAATGCCATTAAAAATAATACTGGTAATTTCACGAAAGACGAAAAAGTATTTATTGCCCGCTTTGAGGAATAAGTTAAAGCTCCTAATTCAAAAGAAAATAACGCGGATAAAAAATAATGTTTTGAAAAATTATCATGGAATTCTTAGAACTGTTTATTCCGATAGAAAAAATGCCTGCACAAGTTGCGTTTATTGCCGGATTAATTATTATCATCACTTTTCTTTTCGCATTAATTTCAATTATGTATTTACCAATAAAAATGATTTTTGGTAGATAAAAAATGACAGTAAATTTAAAAGAATTTAATTTGAGAACAAATTAAACAAACTTTCTGAGATTTATTTATTCAAATTACAACTATTCCGGCTCATATTAGTGGTGGTGAAGAAATTGATTTAACCGAAGCACCACTTTGACTTTTAATAGCAAACATTGCTTTTTGATTTTTAACAGCGATTATGGTGTGATTTATTCTAATGTTACTTTGAAAAACCATATCAGTATTTAGATAGAAATAAAAGTAATGTCGAGAAGTTACATTGTGATGCATTCCCAAAGAAATTCAAAATTAATTAGGAAAAATACAATCGTGTTAAGGTTAACCGTGGTTTTAACAAATTTAAGAAAAACTTTGAATATAAATGATGAATGTTTTAAAGAGAAAGGGGGTGATTATATGATTGGAACTTTCTTAGTGGATGCACCAGCAAAAATAACAGCTAGCGATGCGATGACTAAATTATGAAATGCAATTATAACAGCGTTTACTAAAATGTGAGAAATTATTGCTGTTAATATGCCACAAGTCGGTAACTTCTTTGCTGATTACTGAATATTTATTTTTCCATTTATTTTGGCAATATTCTTTATTTGCTGAATTATACTTGTAAGTGCAAGTAAATAAAATTGCAAAAGATTTCATATAAAAATTTCATGATGCTAAGTTTATTTTAGAAAAAGTAAATTTAAGGAGTTTTTATATGGGATACAAACATCTTGGCATAGATGAAAGAATTTATATTGAGAATCAATTGAAATTTAAAGTAAAAATTAGTGAAATAGCTAAAAATCTTAATCGAAGTATTAGTACTATTAATCGAGAAGTTAATAGAAATAAAGATAATAATCATTATTTTTCATTAATTGCACAAAATAAAGCAGAAAATAGAAAACAATTACATGTTTATTTTCATAAATTTAAAAATAGAGAATTAGTAAAATATGTACAACAAAAATTATTATTAGGTTGATCGCCTGAACAAATTTATGGCAGAATTAAAAATTTTCATCAAGAATGAATTATTAGTTTTAAAACAATTTACAATTGAATTTATTCTGGATTACTTGAAAAGGTTACTAGTAAAAATTTAAGAAGAAAAGGTAAGAAACGAAAATCTCAAGAAAATCGGGGTAAATTTAATGGTAAATCCATTAAAGAACGAAATGTTAATAATCGCATAACTCTTGGCCATTGAGAAGGTGATACTGTAGTATCATCACGAGGTAAAAGTAAATCATGTTTAATAACTTTAGTTGAAAGAACATCAAGATTTACTTTAGCAATATTAGTTGAAAATAGAACTACTAAAGTTATTAACAAAAATATTAGTCATTATTTATCAATTCTTCCAAATAATCTTGTTAAGACTATAACATTTGATAGGGGTAAAGAATTTGCTAATTGACAACAACTTGAAAAAAATTTAAATGTGAAAATTTATTTTGCTGATGCATATTCACCTTGACAAAGAGGTACTAATGAAAATACTAATGGTTTAATTAGAGAAAAATTTCCTAAAAAATTTAATATTTCAAACACTACTAAAAATGCAGTTCATAAATTTATATTGTCTTTAAACCAAAGACCAAGAAAAATACTAAATTATCTTTCGCCAATCGAATATTTGGTTAGAAAAATAATTTAGTTGCACTTAACTTTACAATTTGGCAAAAATGTCTTAAAATTTTAAGACATTTTTATTTATTACTCCCCTATTGCGGATAATCTTGTCTTCGTAATACAAGAAGATTATTTATATATATAAATATACTTCCTAAAATTAAAAATACTAAAAAGAAAATAATATAAGCAATAAAAAAGACTAGTCACCCATTAGGAGAAGTTTGTTGCACATTAAAAAAGAAATATGGATAATAACGAGTTCAATCATAATCATTATTGCCTTGTTCGGTTATGATTTTAATATGACCTCGTAATAATACAAAAAAACCATAAAACATTGGGTATAGATAATAAAGATAAAGATTTTTCTTTAAGTATTTTGATAATGAAATATATGATGATGGTGCAAATAATGAGTATACTAACATTAAAATTGGTAAACAAAAATGTTGAATATGAGTGGGAATTCAGTAATTACGATAAGCAAATTTTTTTGTTAAGTCGTTAATTGGTGGTGGACCAATAATAATAGCTACATAATAAGAAATTATTGCAATTACTAAAAATATATTAGTAAAATTACGAATATGAAAATTAGTCACCCATTGTAAAGCAATATTAGGTTTTAAATAATAAATGATATTTAATAAACTATAAAATAATACAATTACTGTTGATTGCATACTTCAATAACCAAAAAAATCTCATGCTAAAACATCAGAAGAATATTCAGGATTTATTAATGCTTCATTGAAAACTAAAAATCAATAATGTCACGATAAACTTCCTAAAGAAACTATAAAAAATGATAATTGAACATAGAAATGGTAGTTTTGATACCATTTAGGATAATTATGAACACTGGTTAACATTTTTAAATTTTTCTCTCCTTCTCTTTTTGATTAATATTGGCACCAATTATTATTGGATAAAGTTTTAATCTATTGGATAATTTAATAAATAAATAAAATGAAATTTTTTTAATTATAAAACAAATAAAATAAATTATTATTAAATGCCCCAAAGTTCATAGTAATAATAAAAATCAATGTGAATAAATAGCAGAAATTAAAGAAATAAAAAAAATTGCACGAGAATCACGACTAAAATCTAAAATATAAGTTAAAGCGATGCCACATGGCATCATTATTATTGTGGTATTAAATATATTATTACTTTTTAATCCAATTTTATTTTGCGAATTAGTTTCTAAAGTACTTAAAACTGTTAATAACAGAAAACTAATTAATAAATAATTTATACCAATAGTACTATGACTATAAAATATTAATTGACTAGTAAAATAAATAATAATAACTAAAAAAACTACCATTAACTGTCACATTAATAAATAATTATGTGCAAGTTTTTTTAAATAAAATGAACCTTGAAAATAATGAAAACATAAACCAATCATAAAAGCACAAAGAAAAAATATTCCTGCAATAACAGTAGGTTCTTCTAAACTATAAAAGAAATTGCTTCGTTGATATATTCCAATTTTAGAAATGTATTGGCAGTCATATATAAGAACAGTAATCGATAAAGCAATAACTATTACTAAAACAACTACTAATAATGTTATAAGCGTAATAGTAATCATTTTAGTTTTTCTAATGATATTTCCTTTAAATAATACGAGACGAATTAAATAACAAACCATAAAAAGTAATGTTACATAAATACTTCCGCGTTCATATGTTAAATAACTTAAAAAATCCATTATTGCTAAATATTGTTCTGGTAATCCTATTCAATGACCATAAACACCAATAAAATTAATTACTACCATTAGCAACGCCATCATAATCATTAGTGAAATAATAAAAAATCATATTCAATGTGCTTGCTTTTTAGTTCATTTAAAACTAATACTAAAATATCCTAAAAGCATTACATTTAAAGTTAAAAAAATATTTTTAAGAACTAACAAATATTCTTCAAAATCAATCATAAAACTAGCAAAAAAAAGATTAGTTTGTAAAAATAAATATAAAATTGTTGTTGTAATAAATCCTATTTGTAAAATTACTTTATTATTTTTCATCTTGAAATACATCCAATATTCTACTTTGATAATTTCATCAAGGTTGAATTTCACCTAAAATATTTTTATAAGTTTTTAATATTGGTAATCCTAAAGCACTGGCAATTATTGGTGTTAGATCCATATTACTAATTTGATATCCCAATATGCCATTTTTTCTATTATGAGGATGATACCTTATAAAAGGAATTTGTAATTCTAATGGTGCATAAAAAGTATGATTCTTACCAATATGTCCGTGATCAGAAACAAAAATTAATAAGTAATTATCATATTCTGCCCTTTTTAAAGCATTTAATATATTTTCTAGTCACATATCAACATTACTAAGCAAATACTGGTCATAATAACCGCTATTACCATATTTAGCGTGTGCTAATAAATCAGTACTAGCTAAATATAGAAATGATAACGGACCTAACTTTTTATCCTTAGTATCATTTAAAAATAAGTTAATAGCTGCTTGATCTATTTTTACTAACCGATCGTATGACCCAGGCAAAGAATTATATATACTCATCCGATCTAGTTGTGTGTGTTGTAAAATATCTAAAACCTTATCTTGTTTAAAAAAACCCTCTTGATATTTTTTCTTTGAATTATTAATATTTTCCTTAATATTATCTTGAATATTAGCAGCAATTTTCTTGTTCCACGCCCTACTGGCATATTGGCGATATAATTCACTTTTTAAGATTACATCCATTGTAAAATCATAAGTCCCATAATATTGCGAAGAATTATGACTATTTTTTGTATTAAACATATCAATATACTTCATAATTGATAATGGTGGTACTTTTAATGGGTTTCAATAACATTTTGAATTATGATTATCAATTCATCAATTATCTTGGTCTTGTTGCAAATATTGACTACAATCGGTTACCTCGTGATTATTTCAGTGTTTTTTTTGAATATCATCACTAGTAGCAGTTAAGACCGAAGACCAATTAGAATCCGAATGAATTGTTCCATTATTTAATGCTGTTTTACTATAAATTCCTTTATTAATAATTTTTTGGAAATTAGGATATTTATTTTTAAATACATTAGCAGAAGATACACCATCAACACCAACAAGAATAACATTATCAACCGGTTTATTTAAATTTAAATTATTATAAAATATTGTTGGTTTATTTAAATTAACTAAAATAATAAAAAACAATATTAATGTTGTTAGCATCATTATAATAATATAAAAAAATATTGTTTTTTGAAATTTCATTTGTATTGTAATCCATTTCTATGAAATAATTGATAATTGCTTATAATTTATTTTAAGATAAGAAAATAACTCTTGCTTATTTTTAAAAAGTAAAAATGAATATTCTTGTTTTTTAAAAATAAATATTCATAACAGTATTGTAGTACTACATAATAATAAAATAATGCTAATAATGTTAAAAATATCATTAATATTAAATTGTAAGATTCTTTGAAATTGATTTTTAATAATTGTTAACTTTCACTTATGACTTTGAGCAAAAAAATTTAAATCATCAACAATAATTTCGTTATAAAATGTTATCATTATTAATAATATTATTTTTAATATTACTAAAAACAATAAGACAAATGGTCCATAAAAACAAATACCCTTTTTGTTAATAAATAAAATACTAGTAATAACAATTATTCATAAACTTAAACTTAAACATAATGCTACAATAATAATTAAAGGAAAAAAATCTTGTATTGGTTTAAATTCTGCCAATACATGTTGTTGCAAATTACTGCTATCTAAAGCATTGGTAAAAATATCATTAATTTTATTTTGAACATAGCTTAATGAGATTATATATTGAATAATAATAAAAATCAAAGCTAACAATAATAAAATTCTTGCGATTGTTAAACTTCAATATCCTTTTTTCAATATTAAATCCCTCTTTCATTTATAAATTATATTATACAAATTATTTTGCTAATTTTCAATAAAGAAATCCTTCTTTAAAAATATTAAATCATAAAAATGCCTGATAGTTTGCTTATCAGGTATTTAAAATATATGTTTTCTACTTTTAACCTTTTTGTTTTAACCCGCTAAACCTTTCTGCCATTGATGGTTGTTGCGTTGCTCAAAAATAAATTGTAATAATAAAACCAATAATAGTAAAATTTATTAATCACTGAACCATTGATCAACCAGCATAACTAAATTTTTCATTTTGAGTGGTTCCGACAGTTATTTTTGATGCCATTTCTCCTAATGAAGATTTATTTACTAATAATAAAATTAAATTAATAATGATTGTAATTCCTAAAATATTAATAAAACTTTTAATAAATCTTTTGCCTCTCATTCTGTCTATCTCCTATTTTAAAATTCTAATAACTGATTTATTTTCTAGAAAATGCTGAATTATACTTGTAAGTGCAAGTAAATAAAATTGCAAAAGATTTCATATAAAAATTTCATGATGTTAAGTTTATTTTAGAAAAAGTAAATTTAAGGAGTTTTTATATGGGATACAAACATCTTGGCATAGATGAAAGAATTTATATTGAGAATCAATTGAAATTTAAAGTAAAAATTAGTGAAATAGCTAAAAATCTTAATCGAAGTATTAGTACTATTAATCGAGAAGTTAATAGAAATAAAGATAATAATCATTATTTTTCATTAATTGCACAAAATAAAGCAGAAAATAGAAAACAATTACATGTTTATTTTCATAAATTTAAAAATAGAGAATTAGTAAAATATGTACAACAAAAATTATTATTAGGTTGATCGCCTGAACAAATTTATGGCAGAATTAAAAATTTTCATCAAGAATGAATTATTAGTTTTAAAACAATTTACAATTGAATTTATTCTGGATTACTTGAAAAGGTTACTAGTAAAAATTTAAGAAGAAAAGGTAAGAAACGAAAATCTCAAGAAAATCGGGGTAAATTTAATGGTAAATCCATTAAAGAACGAAATGTTAATAATCGCATAACTCTTGGCCATTAAGAAGGTGATACTGTAGTATCATCACGAGGTAAAAGTAAATCATGTTTAATAACTTTAGTTGAAAGAACATCAAGATTTACTTTAGCAATATTAGTTGAAAATAGAACTACTAAAGTTATTAACAAAAATATTAGTCATTATTTATCAATTCTTCCAAATAATCTTGTTAAGACTATAACATTTGATAGGGGTAAAGAATTTGCTAATTGACAACAACTTGAAAAAAATTTAAATGTGAAAATTTATTTTGCTGATGCATATTCACCTTGACAAAGAGGTACTAATGAAAATACTAATGGTTTAATTAGAGAAAAATTTCCTAAAAAATTTAATTTTTCAAACACTACTAAAAATGCAGTTCATAAATTTATATTGTCTTTAAACCAAAGACCAAGAAAAATACTAAATTATCTTTCGCCAATCGAATATTTGGTTAGAAAAATAATTTAGTTGCACTTAACTTTACAAATGGATGCTAAAATTCATTTTTCTTTAATCGGTTTTAAAGATTGATAACTTAAAACTCCGCGCTCGCTTAGATATTCATAATAAAATGGAATTAGAACATATAAATCATCTTGATTAATCTCTCATTGTTCAAATTCTGGTTCATGATTTAATTCATATAGTGCTTGTAAAAGTGAAATTGGAAATATTTGTTGTTCGTTTTTAAAACAACCACGACAAACAAACCCACCAGCTGATCAATTTATTGTTTTAATATTCTTATTACTTTTACAAATGCTACAATGGTTTAGTTGCAATTGTAATCCTAAAAGTTTTAACACTTTAAAAGTTAAAAAAACAGAAAAGTTTTTTAACTTCATTTTTATCACTATTAATAGTTTGTAAAATAACTAATAATTCATTAAAAATAATATTAGTATCCTCACTAAGTTCACTATAAAGTTTAACTAAATAATTAGTGACCATTAAGCGTTCATAGTTACTATGAATATTAGGGAATGTTTCAAGAATAACTCCGGTTTTTAAGCGATGCATTTTATTTTTACTATAAGCAAAAAATAATTCAAATTCACAATAATTAAATAATTGTAAAAATGCTTGATTTTTAGAAGTGATTTTTCGTACCCCCGGACAATAAATAGCAATAATGCCATTAATAGTATAAATATTAACAATGGCATCAACCAATTGATAATCTTGTTTATTAACAATTATTCCCGAAATTTTTGTTGTCAATGCACTTTATTTCCTTTATTTTTTACCATAACCTAATTTTGCTAATATGTTAGGACTATCTCTTCATTTTTTTATTACTTTAACGAATAATTCTAAATAAAATTGGGTTGCAAAAATTTCTTCTAATTCAATTCTTGCTTGCGAACCAATATTTTTAATCATTTTACCACCATTACCAATTAAAATTCCTTTTTGCGAATCTCTTTCAACAACAATAGTAGCGATTACACGAATAATTTTTTTTGTTCTTTCTTTTTTAAATTCCTCAATTAAAATTGCAACACCGTGTGGTACTTCTTGATGAGTTAATAAGAGAATTTTCTCACGAATAATTTCTTTAACAAAAAAATCTTCTTGTTGATCTTGAAACATATTTTTAGGAAAATACTGCGGTCCAAGCGGTAATGTCATCATCAGCTTATTTAATAAAAAACTAATATTAATATTTTTTAAACAACTAATACCAATAATTTCTTGAACATTAAATCGTTCATTTCATAATTTAATTTTTTGCTCTAATTGCTCAGAAGTAATTAAATCAATTTTTGTCAATCCTAAAAAAATTGGTACCTCTCGTTCCTGCAAAGACTTATATATATATTGATGTGTTAATGAAATTTCTTCATAACTATTAACTAATCATAAAATACCTTCAACACCTTTAGTACTTTGCATTGCCACCCGATTTAAACTTTTTCCTAATTCATTAGTAGACTTATGAATTCCTGGACTATCAATAAAAATTATTTGATAATCATCAGTAGTCAAAATTCCTTGAATTCGATTTCTTGTTGTTTGCGGTTTATTACTAATAATAGCAATTTTTTTTAACATTAAAGTATTTAATAAAGTAGATTTACCAACATTTGGTTCACCAACAATGACAATAAAACCAGAACGAAAATTATTATTCATATCATTTTCACCATTTAATCGCAACGCCAATAAATATTAAGGGTAAAGCACTAGAAACTAAAATATTAATAATAAAATTTGTGTTGGATAAGATACTATTGTTAGCAATATTATTCATTAATAAACTACTTGGATATTTAAAAATTGATAAATAACTAAAAATCTTAAAAATTAAATTTTTATCAAAATTTAAATTTGATAAAAATACGCCACTAAAAAGCATTAGAAATTAACATATGTTGTTTTTGAGTTTTAAAAAATGTTGCTAATAAGACTCCAAAACTAATACTAATAATAATAGAAAATATTAAATAACCAATAACTGGTAAATTAATAAAACTTAAAAGTTCACTAATATTAAATTGACGCCCAAAAATAATGATAGTTCAAAATAATGTTATTAAAATTGTAAATAAACTTAAAATACAACCAAATAAAATAACAGTTAAGAAAAAAGTTCTGGGTTTCATATTAATTGATCCAAAATGTTTAATAATTATTGAATTACAAAATTCAACAATTGTTCCTGAAATAATTTGAAACCCAATAATCATTACTTGAATCATTAATGCCCCCGCAATCATATTTTTTATTTTGCTTAATAAAAATTCATTATCAACATTAGGTAATTCACTGGAAAAAATAATGAAATCAATTATTAATATCATTAAAGAAGAATTATTATTTTTATCTTGTTCTTTATAAAATTTAAATTTTACCTTTGTATATTCAGCAACGGTACCATATTGTTCAATAACTTCTTTAACAGTAATTTGTTCTTTAATTAAACCATTATGTAAAAAAATGATTTTTTCACAAAACTTTTCTACTTCACTCATAATATGGGTTACTAAAATCATCGTTACATTTTTCTTAACAATATTTTCTTCTAAAAATTCAAAAATATCTTCACGCACTTCAATATCTAAACCTGTTGATACTTCATCTAAAATAATTAATTGCGGTTTATGAATAACTGCTAATAAAATATTTAATCTTTGTTGTTGACCCCCAGATAAAGAATTAATTTGTTTTTTCTTAATACCATCTAGTTGATATGTTTTTAACAAATTTTCTAAATCATCATAATGATATTTAATATTAAAAGTTTCTAAGTAATATTGAATCATATCTAAAATAGTAATACCCATCGGATATTTAGAATCTTGAAACTGAATCCCAATAACTAATTCTGACTTTTTTCAAACTACTCCTGCTGTTGGCTTTCTTATTCCCACAATAATTTCTGAAATGGTTGATTTACCACTACCATTAGCACCAATTAAACCAATTCGCTCGCCACAATAAATTTGCAAATTAATATTTTGTAAAGCTCATTTTTGACGATATTTTTTACTTAAATTTTTTATGTCAACTAATAATAAATTACTATTTGTTTCCTTCATAAAATTATGCTCCATTACTATAACTTATTTTAAACATATTTCTTTATTCTAATGTTATTTAGTTAATTGATTTAAAACGATTCGGCAATAATTGTTCATTTTTATATACACCAACTATTTCTGTTTCATTGTAAATATAAACTTGACAATTTGCCGTTAATAATTCACTCATTACTTGCCGACAACTACCACAAGGAGTTATTCCTATTTTTGTATAAAGATGAATGGCAATTAAATCTTTTTTTGTAAAACCTTGCGTATAGGCTTGCATCAAAGCTACTCTTTCAGCACAAATAGTTTCACCATAAGCGATATTTTCAACATTAACACCTTTAATTATTATATCATCCTTTATTTGTAATATTGCTGCTACTTGAAACTTTGAATATGGACTATAAGAATTATTACTTAACTCTTTTAATATTTTTAAATAATCTTTTTTCATAATTTCTCCTCTATTTATTTCTAGGAATTTTTAGTTTTGTTAATACTTCATCTTGTAAAGCAAACATGATATCTTCTTCTGATTTAGTTTGATGATCATATCCCAATAAATGTAATAAACCGTGTAAAAATAAAAACGATAACTCGCGCAATAAACTATGTTCATATTTATCGGCTTGTTCTTGTGCTAATTCAAAACAAATAAAAATATCACCTAAAATTCGCATATTAATCATCGCATAAAGCTTTTGATTATCTGCTTCAACGGGAAAAGATAGCACATCAGCAACATAATTTTTTTGCCGATAAGTTTGATTTAATTTCAAACTCATTTCTTTACTAATAATGTTTAACGATAATTCTAAAGCATCATCAATATTTAACATATCGGTTATGGTATTTAAAATTTTATGTCACGAGTCAGTATAAAATGTGACATCAAATTCAGTATTATTAATGATATCAAAATTATTTTTCATATCTTACCTCACTAATTAAATTATATCAAATTAATTCAGTTTTAAAATATTGTAATAACTTTTACTATTATAACAAATATTTTATTAATAAGCATTTGCTATTTCTTAAATTAACAAGAAATCATAGGAATAAACAAAAATACTAAGAATTTTAAAATTCTTAGTATTTTCTAAATTAATTAACTAAATTAACTTTTAATAATTTTTGGTAACTCTAACATAAAATATTGATTTAATATTTCTCATCCATAAGTTCGTAAATGCTTCGGAGTTAACATTCAATAGGCAAAAGCCTCACCAAATCACTCTTCAATTCAAGTAGATTCTAACGGATGGAAAATATGATAATTACTGGGAACTAAAATTCACGAAAATAACATTTGCGATAAATAATTATTAAAATTTATTTTTTTATTTAATCATTCTCAAAGGTGAAATGCTCCGCTTTGGTTATTATTTTTAAAATATGTATAATAAGAAACTAAGTGCCCATATTCATGAACAAAAACATTATGAGCAGCACTAGTAGGATTCACAATATAATCTTTAAATTCTTGACCATTATAAGTAATTATATTTCAATCACCTTGATATCACTTTCAAGCATCTTCTTTATTAACACCAGCACCAAAAAGTAATAAATTTATCATTTGATTATCATCGTCTTTATTAACAATACCATTCAAGCCATTCAATTTTTGAATATAAGTTCATTGAAGTTTTGTTAAACTATTTTTCAAGAATTTTTTACCATAAAGAAAATTTAATTGTCCAAAAAAAGATATAAATGCTTGTTTCATTTCACCTACAGTATTAATTTTAAAAAAAGGCATTCAATTAACTTCATCATTATCGTTTCAAATATTGTTTATTGCTTCTAAAGTATTAAACTCAAAATATGATCCAATTGTTTCCAATCCATCTTTTATTTTACTGGCCTTGTTAGATGCTTTGCGAGTCAAAATATTATCTCACTTGCTTAAAAATATTTTATCATTACTATCTAACTTAGTTTTATGATTTTCTTTTAAAATATCTATAAACCATCCAGAAATATCATCGTTAGGTTGCATAATTAAGTTAATAAAATCAACATTTCGGTCAAAAGAAACTTTTTCGCGTTGTAAGATTTCAAAATAATTATGAGAATAAATTTCATTAATTTTATTATTATTAATCGCTTGATAAAAACTATTTCCTAATGTAATAACGGATATTAAACATCCACTTACTATTTTTCGCATAGTTAGTATCCTTTCATTTAATATTAATTCATATTAATGATTTCATTATTAACAACATCAATATTATATGCTTGTGGACTCTTACTTAATCCTGGCATTGTAATAATATCTCCCGTACTAATAATAATAAAACCAGCACCACTATTTACTTTTAAATTACGAACAGTAATATCAAAATTTTTTGGAGCTCCTAAAATTTTAGGATTATCAGTTAAAGATACGGGGGTTTTAGCAAAACATATTGGTAATTGAGCATAAGAACTATTTTCTAATTGTTGTAATTTTTCTTCTGCTTGTGATGTATAAATAACATTATTTCCTTGATAAATCTTTTGAACAACAGTTAAAATTTTTTCTCGTAGCGAATTATTACTGTCATAAATCGGAAGATATTGTTGTTCTGGCTTATTTAATTGTTCAAGAACTACTTTTGCTAATGCTATTGAACCAGCGCCACCGTCTTTAACTGCAGTTGATATTGCTACTGGTATATTTTGACTTTCACATCATTGTAATAACATTGCAATTTCTTCATCACTATCATCTGGTCAACGATTAATACAAACAACCAACTTACGGTTAAAAGTTTTAACAATATTTATATGACGAGATAAATTAGCAATTCCTGTTTGCAATCTTTCTAATTCATTAGGGTTATTACTATCGGTGATACCATGAAGTTTTAAAGCCTTAATTGTTGATACAATAACAACAATATCTGGTATAATGTCTGTTTTTCTTGCTTTAATATTCATAAATTTTTCTAATCCTAAATCAGCACCAAACCCAGCTTCAGTAATAACAAAATCACTTAATTTTAATGCTAAATCAGTAGCAATAACAGAGTTACAACCGTGAGCAATATTAGCAAACGGACCACAATGAATTAATGCCGGAACACCTTCTAATGATTGAACAAGATTAGGGTTTAAAGCATCTTTTAAAATCGCTAAAAGTGAACCAACAATTTGTAAATCAGCAATCGTAATTTCTTTCCCCGTATTGCTATAAGCAACTACTGTTCTTTTTAATCGAACTTTTAAATCCTCAAAGTCTTTTGCTAAGGCCATAATTGCCATAATATCACTAGCAGTAGTAATTTGAAATTGTTCTTTTCTTTTAATAGTTTTTGAAATTGTAACTTCAACATTACGAAGTGAACGGTCATTAAGGTCTAAACATCGTTTTCAAATAATGTTATTAATATCAATATCAAGACTATTACCTTGAAAAATATAATTATCAATAATGGCACTAACTAAATTATTAGCCGTAGTGATAGCATGAAAATCACCCGTAAAATGTAAATTAATATTATCTTTAGGTTGAATAATACTTAATCCGCCGCCAATGGCACCCCCTTTAATCCCAAAAACTGGACCTAAACTAGGTTCTCGTAATGCTAGACAAACACTCTGATTTAATTGTTTAAGACCTTGTGCTAAACCAATACTCATTGTTGTTTTTCCTTCACCAGATGGTGTTGGATTAGTACTAGTAAATAGGATTAATTTTCCTTTACGGGGTTGATTAATATTTTGAAATTTAATTTTTGCCATTGCTGAACCATAAACAATTAAATCATCATCTTTAATTCCTAAATCATTAGCAACCAATTTAATATTTTTCATTATTAATCTCCTCTTTTCTCGAATTCAAATAAATTCTATTTAAATATTCATACTTTCATAAAATGTAAGCATAATATCGTAACTATTAATAATCATATACTAGAAAAAATAAAATAGATTGTTTTTCGTCTTTTTTGTTCTTTTTTAATTGGTCGAAATCCAAAATGTTGTCGACAAAAATTATTTTGATACGGATCATAGTATGTTTAAAGCAATAAAAATATTGGCGTAATAGATAAAAAAAATAATCATTTAATAGTAATAATTAAACCAATTAATATTTTTCGCCTATAACTAGCATTTTTATTTTTAAACACTTTATCGCGTTGATATATCACTGATTTTTTATTATTACTATGTGAGAAACTTCAACTATCTAAATATCTTGTTGCTTGAACACAATTTCTTGCTAATTTATTCAGCATATAAAAACACATTAAACATTCAGAATTTAAATTAATTAATTCTTCAGTATAAGTTTCTTGATTGTTAATACTACGAATACTTGCAACCTCTTTATTTATTATATCTATTTGTTGTTCAGTAATGGGCTTTATCGACTTAATAATCATTTCCTATGACCCTTCCAATTATTACCTATATCCTTTTTACTTATAGTAAACAATAAATTACATAAAAAATAATACAGAAAACGGAGATTTAAAATAAATTTCTCTATTTAATCCTAAAAATATTATTAGAATGCTTAATATTACAATAAATTGCAACATGCAAGAGAAGCATTGCTTTTTAACAGCGCAATCATCTTCTTATTTTGATTTTGTTGAGCAATTTTTAACATTGCTTGATGCTCAGAATGTTCATTATTAATATTTGCACCAAAATCTATTAATAATTGAAAAATTTCTATATTATTCATATATACTGCCAAATATAAAGGAGAATAACCTTGATTATCTTTAATCTCAATATCAACACCATTTTCTATTAATAACATCACTGTCTCAATATAACCTTTTCAAATTGCAAAATGAAGTGGGGTTTCACCAGCTCTATTTTGCAGATTAATGTTAACACCTTGTTCAATTAATAACTTTGTGATATCAATATTATTATTTTGCACTGCTAAATGTAAAAAATTTCAACCACTTTTTGCTTCAAACTTAACATTAGCATTATTTTTAAATAATAATCATACCATTTCCTTATTTTTATCAGCAATAGCAATACATAATGCTGTCTCTTCATCATTGGTTTCAATTTCAATATCAGCACCAGCATTTATTAGTAATTCTACTATTTCTATATTATTTTCCATAACTGCTAAATGAATCCCTGTTTCACCATTAATATTTTGAGCGTTAATATTAATACCATTTTCAATTAATAATTGAATAATCGCAACATTATTAAATTCAATAGCAAAATGTAAGGCTGTATATTGGTCTTTTATACACAGCCTTAATATTAATACCATAATCAATTAATAATTGTAAAATTGCTAAAATTACATCAGATTTTTCATCGCGATAAACCCTCATTGCCATAATAAATATTGATTGATCAATATTTAAATTTATCGGTGTATTTTGTAAATATGTTTTAATAGCTGAAATATTTTGAATAGTAATTAATTGTTGTAAAAAATTAAAAATTTCCTTTTCCTTTTGTTGAGTATAATTAGTATTTAATGTCTTAATCCGATAATTAATCATATTAATAATACTATCTAGTTGTTCTTTGCTAATTGTTATTTTTTGAACTTCATTATTAATGTATTGGATTTCTTCAGCAAAGATTGGTGATGCACTATATTCTGAATTCCATTGTGTTAACAAAGCGACTGTTTTTTCATAATAGAAATATAATTTATTGCCAAATTGTAAAGTTAAGTGCAACTAAATTATTTTTCTAACCAAATATTCGATTGGCGAAAGATAATTTAGTATTTTTCTTGGTCTTTGGTTTAAAGACAATATAAATTTATGAACTGCATTTTTAGTAGTGTTTGAAAAATTAAATTTTTTAGGAAATTTTTCTCTAATTAAACCATTAGTATTTTCATTAGTACCTCTTTGTCAAGGTGAATATGCATCAGCAAAATAAATTTTCACATTTAAATTTTTTTCAAGTTGTTGTCAATTAGCAAATTCTTTACCCCTATCAAATGTTATAGTCTTAACAAGATTATTTGGAAGAATTGATAAATAATGACTAATATTTTTGTTAATAACTTTAGTAGTTCTATTTTCAACTAATATTGCTAAAGTAAATCTTGATGTTCTTTCAACTAAAGTTATTAAACATGATTTACTTTTACCTCGTGATGATACTACAGTATCACCTTCTCAATGGCCAAGAGTTATGCGATTATTAACATTTCGTTCTTTAATGGATTTACCATTAAATTTACCCCGATTTTCTTGAGATTTTCGTTTCTTACCTTTTCTTCTTAAATTTTTACTAGTAACCTTTTCAAGTAATCCAGAATAAATTCAATTGTAAATTGTTTTAAAACTAATAATTCATTCTTGATGAAAATTTTTAATTCTGCCATAAATTTGTTCAGGCGATCAACCTAATAATAATTTTTGTTGTACATATTTTACTAATTCTCTATTTTTAAATTTATGAAAATAAACATGTAATTGTTTTCTATTTTCTGCTTTATTTTGTGCAATTAATAGAAATAATGATTATTATCTTTATTTCTATTAACTTCTCGATTAATAGTACTAATACTTCGATTAAGATTTTTAGCTATTTCACTAATTTTTACTTTAAATTTCAATTGATTCTCAATATAAATTCTTTCATCTATGCCAAGATGTTTGTATCCCATATAAAAACTCCTTAAATTTACTTTTTCTAAAATAAACTTAGCATCATGAAATTTTTATATGAAATCTTTTGCAATTTTATTTACTTGCACTTACAAGTATAATTCAGCATTTACTTGCACTTACAAGTATAATTCAGCTTAATGAATTAATTTTACATTTTTTAATTTCTAAACCCAGAAAAACTATTAAATCAGATAAATTCTTTAGATCATCTATTGTTTTATTTTCGTCATTTTCTGAATTATTGGCATCTGATGAATCACAACAAATTCTATTTGATGGTCCGGCTTCTTCTAAATCTTTTTTTGATATAAAATTATCTATTGATTTTTTGGTAGGGCTAATGGCAAGCAATAATGGCATTGTACTTCCACTAATAGTTATTACACTTAATAAACTAAGTAATTTCTTCATATATTTTTTTTCTTTCATTTTTTTACTTATTATAACTATAATTTCATTATATATCATTAAATAATAATTTCTATCATTTTTTCAGGATATTGAATACTATTTCTAAAAAACATTTTTCATTAAAGCAGGAAAATAAACTAACTAAACTTTATTAAAATTACTATCAAGAAAGGTAATTATGTTAAAAATTAATAATAATGTAAAAACCTTAGAAAATAAACATTGATTCAGTTTATTCGCAACCCATAAAAATATGTACACCAACAAATGCGAACAACTAGCTAATGAATATGAAAAATTAGATGAATACTTATATAAATATCATTATCGGTTAAAACAAGGTTATAAAGTAGTTCATTTTTCATCAAGAACAATTATTACAATTTTTGGTGAGGTTACTTTTAAACGACGCCGATATAAATATTGAAATCAAAAATTAGGTAAATTTGAATATGTATGTTTATTAGATAAAGAAATTGGTCTATTACCCAAACAACGCATTTATTTTGATGTCCAATTTAAAGTTTTAAGTCTTCTAGGTGATGGCAAACGCTATCGTGATGTTTTAGATGCTCTAAATCATTGTTATATTTCAAAAGGTAGTATTTCAAATATTTTAAATAAATACGATATTGCCGAATATTTTCAACTAGCAGAAAAAGAAACTAAAACTAGCATTGATGTCAAAAATAAGGATTTATATATTCAGCTAGATGAGACATTTTTAGCGACATTAGACCATAAAGTTAAACAAGACCAAAGAATTCGTTTAGTTACTTTTCATACCGGACATAAAGAAAAAAATTATAAAAATGCTCGTAGAGAATCAGAAAACAAACGAGGTCATTTTCTAATGTTAAAAGTTGGTAAACGAATAAATACAATGGATTATCGTGATTTATTAATTAGAGAATTACAAAAACATTATGTGAATATTAATTATGACAAGATAATTGTTTGTGGCGAGGGTGCTACTTGAATTAGAGAAATTGCCAATAGTTTTGGTAATGTTAGATATATTTTAGACGGTTATCACGCTATTAAAAAATTAAAACAAACAGCATTTAATATTATTTTTGAAAATCGTAAAGTAACACTAAATAGTTGAATTAAATTATATAATGATGGAAAAAAATCATCAAGAATTAGTAAAAAGTATTCGGAATGTTGCTAAAAATGAATTAAATAAAGATATTAAAACAAATTTAAGGAGGGCGAGTAATTATTTTAAAAATAATAAGCACGGTATTCATCATCAAAATTTAGAATGAAATATCGGTTGTAGCATCGAGAGCGATGTATCACATTTAATAAAACAACAATTAGGATATGGAGCAAAAATATATAATCATAAGAATTTAAATAACTTATTACATTTAAGAATGGCAAATTTAAACAAATTAAATGTATTACATTACATTAATGAAAATATTAATTCAGAAATAGAAATCAGAAAAGAAATATATAAAAATTCATTATGAAATAAATATAATAATAAAAATGATGATAGTTGAATTAATTATAAAGGTAATGCTGTAACAAATAAATATAATAGATTTAAGTAAGTAAAAATATAAAATTAATATATATTAGTGAAAATTTAATAATATTAATAATTTTTATTGTGTAAAAATTCAATAATATGATAAAATCATAACGAATAAAATGACAATAACAAGAAAGGCGAGGTTAGTTTAGTAATTAAATAATGTAATTAGCTGATTGTTTTACTTCTTCAAAGCAATACCTAAGAAAACTAAACGCGACCTAAAGGTGATATTAAATTAACTAATAATCTTAATGAATGATATAATAGTTTACCGATTAATGCTATAAGTGTTTTTAATGAAAAAAACTATAAAACTATTATTTCATATTTACTTATTAATAATGTTTTAACAATTGAAAATAATAAAATTATTTTAAATGTAAAAAAGAATGAAACCGTTATGTATGTTTGATCAGAATTTTATTGATATTGATTTGGTTATTGAAAATTACATTTAGATGCTAGTGATTGCTTAAATATTGCCCATGTTTTAAATAATGGCGGAGATATTGGTAGTATAATTGGTGATCAATTACCAAACTTTGTGGGAAATGTAACTTCTATTGTTTCTGGCATTATTTCTATAATGGGAGCAGATTTTAGTTATTGAGCAAATAATAATGGCGTGGTTATTCATTTTTATGCTTTAATACCGCTTTATTTTGTTGGAAAATAGACTATGTGATGGGAAAATAAAATATGATTTTAGATAAAGATAAATTATTTTATAGTGGGATAGTTATTTCAGGAACTATTCAAATCTTTCTTATTATTTTTTTACCGTTCTGTTTATTTGATTTATCTTATTTATATGGTTATTTTCAAGAAAATTGAAAAGCAACTGAGTGAATATGAGTCTCTTTGATGATTAATTTTGGTGCCATGATTATTGGCTTATTAGTAAACATTATTGGATTTTTCTTAAGATATTCATATTTTCGGATTATTCATGGAATATTAATTAGTGCTACAAGTATGTTTACAATATTTTTTATTTTTACAGGAATATTGATTGTATTATCATCACAAAATAATACTTTTATTAATCGTAATAGCAAAAAAATGTTTTCCATAGGTTCAAAAGGAGCTTTAGTAATGGCTATTTTGCCAGTTGCACAAGCAATTATTATTTTTAGCATTAGTAATTACTTTGCATGATTAGCAAAAAGTATTGCTCATTTTGAAACTCAAGCATTAATTTTTATAATATTTTTCTGTATTGTAGGAATTATTAGTGTTATTTTAACAACAATTGTTTTAACTAATAAAATAATTAGTTCTATTAAACTTTTAATTATTACCATTAGTATTATTATGTTAGGTTTTCCAATGTTATTAGGAACGATCTTTGGTTTAATTTTATTAGTTAGTCAAATGGAATATATTGATGAAATAACTATTTAATATTTTCTAATATTTAAAATTAGTGAATTTATGTAATAAGACTGTGTAATCTACAAGTAACACACCCTTATAATAGGTTGACAAAATATACGGTATATTCTATACTTGTTTGGTGCATTAGATATTGCTATTGCATATATAAAAAGTAAATAAAAATTTAATACAATTATTGTAAAGAACTCGGGTTTTATTTAAGTAGTATTTGAATGAATAATGTCTTGGGTCTTTGTTTTTTAGAGCGGGGTTGCTATGGCGGATATTAATAAAAGAATGGAATTGTTAGTTAATCATTTGAAGGAGTATGGCTTTGTTTTTCAGGGTTCGCAAATTTATGGTGGGTTAAGTAATAGTTGGGATTATGGTCCGTTGGGAGCACAGTTAAAAAATCGTTTGCAACATTTGTGATGGGAACGATTTGTGACGAAGCATCCTTTGAATGTTGGACTGGATAGTGCCATTATTATGAACAGTAGTGTTTGGGAGGCTTCGGGGCATCTTGATAATTTTTACGATTTATTTGTGGATTGTAAAAGTTGTATTAAGCGGTTTCGGGTGGATCATTTGTTAAGCAATGTGACTGTTGATTTTCAAAAATTGCGTGCTGATGAATTGCAAGCCTTATTAAAAGAACATCAAGTTGTGTGCCCTAATTGTAAGAATAATAATTTTACAGCGGTTCGTTCATTTGATTTGATGTTCAAAACTCAACAAGGGGTTTTAGCAAATGATCAAGGTGTTGTTTGTTTACGACCAGAAACAGCGCAAGGAATTTTTGTAAATTTCAAAAATATTCAACGAAGTTTAAGAAAGAAATTGCCCTTTGGGGTAGGTCAAATTGGAAAAGCTTTTCGTAATGAAATTACTCCGGGACACTTTATTTTTCGGACAAGAGAATTTGAGCAAATGGAATTGGAATTTTTTTTTAATCCTAATGATCAAACGGAGTGATTTGATTATTGATTAAGTTATTGTCAGCAATTTTTATTAGATGTTGGTATTAAACAGGGTAATTTTAGTTTAAATGAACACGAAGATAGTGTTTTAGCTCATTATGCGAAGCGAACTGTGGATATTGAATATAATTTTCCTTTTGGTAAGCAAGAGTTATGGGGTATTAGTAATCGTTCTTCTTTTGATTTAAAAACGCATAGTGAACATAGTGGTGAAGATTTAAGTTATTTAGATTCAGAATTAAATGCGAAGATATTTGCGAATGTTATTGAACCGTCAGTCGGTGTTGGCAGATTAATGTTGGCCATTTTAAATGATGCTTATGATGTTGAGATTTTGCCAGATAATAGTAAACGCACGATATTGCGATTAAATCATAATTTGGCTCCTTATTATATTGCTATTTTACCTTTAAGTAAGCAATTAAATGAAGAAGCGTATAAATTATATGAAGAGTTAGCTAACGATTTTTTAGCAACTTATGATGAAACGCAAAATATTGGGAAAAGATATCGTCGTCAAGATGCTATTGGAACGCCTTATTGTATTACGATTGATTTTAAAAGCTTAAGACGGTGAAGAAGAAGTGTAACGGTGCGTTTTCGCGACACGATGGTGCAAAAACGAGTAAAAGTTAGAAAATTAAGAAAATACCTTAAACACTTGCAAGAACAAAATTAAAGTGTAAGGAGAAATAAAGCTAGTATGGTTAATCCTGAAAAAATTTCTCTCATTAGAACGAGAACTAATATTACTGAAATTATTGGTCAATATTTAAAATTGCAAAAAAAAGGTCGTAACTATTGAACAGTTTGTCCTTTTCACGAAGACAATGCGCCTTCAATGAGTGTTTCTCCTGAAAAACAAATTTATCGGTGTTTTTCTTGTCAAGCTTCTGGGAATGTATTTACTTTTTTGCAAAAATATAAAAAAATTTCCTTTTTAGAAGCTTTAAAAGAAGTAGCAGCACTTGTAAATATTGATTTACAAGAATTAGAGCAATGAACAAAAAATAAATATGATAGTGAAACTTTGAAAATATTTGCGATTAATGCTTTAGCTTGTGAATACTTTATGTATCATTTAGATAGCAAAATTGGTATTCAAGCAAAAAAATATTTAGAACAGCGAAATATTGATAATAAGTTAAGAGAACAATTTAGTATTGGATTGGCGCCTAGCGAAGATGGACTAGTAGCATATTTACAACAAAAAGGTTATAAACCTAGTGAATTAGTTATTTCTGGTTTAGTTGTTTATCAAAATAATCATTTTAATGATTATTTTAGAAATCGGATTATGTTTCCGATTCGTGATATAGAACATAATATCATTGGTTTTTCGAGCCGTTCATATTTGGAAAATCAACAACCAAAATATATGAATACCTTAGAAACTAATATTTTTAAAAAAAATCAATCATTGTATAACTTAAGTTTTGCAAAAAATCATTTGCATCAAGATAAGTATTTATTAATTTGTGAAGGATTTATGGATATTATTGCTTTAAGCAAAATTGGCATTAACAATGCCGTTGCCATTATGGGAACAAGTTTAAGTGCACAACATTGTTCAATATTAAAAAAGGTTACTAATGAAATTATTTTATTTTTGGATGGTGATGATGCTGGAATTATAGCTACGTTTAAAATGATTAGTGAATTATGATATCACAAATTTAATGTTAAAGTAGTAAACAATCCAACAACATTGGATCCCGATGATTTAATTAAAAAAGAAGGTGCAGTAGCAGTTCGCGCTTTAATTAAAAATAGTATTCATCCTGTAGACTTTGTTTTAAATTATTTTCAAAATAATTTAGATTTAAAGAAAATTGATAATGTGACTGAACTTTTAAAAAAAGTTACTCCATTTTTTCAGTTATTACATAGTGCTGTTGAAGTAAATTTTTATTTAAATAAGTTGGAAACAATAACTAATTTGAATAAAAAAATCCTTGAACAAACATTGTTTGCTAAGCAAACAATAGAAACTACTGATAAAATAAATCCTAAAAATGCTGGGGCTAATAAGAATTTATATTTAAATCCGATTGAGAAATCGGAAAATATTATTATATTTTCGTTACTTTATACAAAAGAAACAATAACTAATAGCGAATTAAATAATTTTTCCTTAATTGATCCCATTAAAAAAGTTTTATTATCAGAAATTATTAGTTGATATGATAAAAATCCGCAAGCAGGAAAAGTAAATTATGAAGATTTTCTAAAATCATTACAACAAGAACAAGTAAAAAAGTCGTTAGAAATGATTTATAGTCTTTATAATAAACAAGAATTTGTTTATCGCCCTAAGTTAATTAATGATTGTCAAGAAACTATTTATAATTATTTAATTAAATTAGAAAAAGATAAATGAGCAAAAAAATGATTAGCAACTAATAATGTTAATGAAAAAATAGCAATTGGGGAAAAAATTATTAGTTTGTCAAAAAATATTAAAAGAGAAAAGAGTGGTCAATAGATGCGAAAAAGAATATTTAAAAAAATAAAAACTTTTGATGAGATTAAGTATGACTTATTAAAAAAGATTAAAAAAAATGATAATCATATTAGTCAAGAAGAGGTTTTAAAAGCATTTGAAATGTTAGATATTGAAGATGGACTCTTAGAATCTTTTATTAATGAACTACAAAATGATGGTGTTGTTTGAACCGATTTAGTTGATGATGATGAAGTTGAAGTTGATATTGATTTAGAACATTCTGATTTTGAAGATGATGATATTGTTAAAGAGCGAGCTATTTTTGATGAAGATGATGATATTATTATTAACTTTAAAAATAATGGTCCAAGTATTTCTAATGAAACTAAAATTCATGACATTATTAAAGCCTACTTTAATCGTTTAGGTTCAAGTAAAATTTTAACAAAAGAAGAAGAAGTAAAATATGCAAGAATGTTGGATTCATCTGATCTTGAAATTAAACAATATGGACGAAATAAGTTAATTATTTCTAACTTAAAGTTAGTTGTTTCAGTAGCTAGAAGGCATACTAATCGTGGTTTAGATTTTTCAGATTTAATTGAAGAAGGAAATATTGGTTTAATGAAAGCAGTTGATCGTTTTGATTATCGCCGAGGATTTAAATTTTCTACTTATGCAACTTGATGAATTCGTCAAGCAATTACAAGAGCGATTGCTGATCAAGCAAGAACGATTAGAATACCGGTTCATATGGTGGAAACTATTAATAAATTAACAAGAATTGAACGCCAATTAACTCAAGAATTAGGTCGGGACCCAACCCATACTGAAGTTGCAGAAAAAATTGGTTTGGGAATGACTGCTGAAAAAGTTCGTGAAATTAAACGATTATCAATGGAACCAGTTTCTTTAGAAAAACCAATTGGCGAAGAAGATGATACACACTTTGCTGATTTTGTTGAAGACAAAGATATTTTTTCACCAGATGATTATGCTGAACGAGAATCATTACGAGAACAATTAGATAAGGTTTTTGAAGAAATCTTAAATAAACGCGAGGAAAAGGTTATTCGGATGCGTTTTGGTTTACTACCAACTAAACTTCGATCGCTAGTTGATTTAGCAGAAGAGGGAAGCGAAAAAGATGAATTAATTAGTGAAATAATGAATTTAGATTTTAAGTTTGATACGCCAATTGAAAAGGTAATTAATTTAAATGATTATGTTATTGATAAACATTTAACTAAGTATGATTCACCAAAAACATTAGAAGAAGTTGGTAGTGAATTTGGTGTTACCAGAGAAAGAATTCGTCAAATTGAAGCTAAAGCTTGTCGCAAACTAAGAAGTCCTTCAAAGTCAAGAATTTTGAAAGATTTTTATAAAGGTTAATAATGAAACTATCTCATCGTTTAGCAACAATTGCTAATTTAGTTAATCCTAATGATATTGTTGCTGATATTGCTTGTGACCACGGTTTAGTTGCTATTTATTTAGTAAAGAAAAAAGGAATGAATAATATTTTTGTTAGTGATATTAATCCTAAAGCATTAGTACAAGCTCAGAAAAATATTATTCAAAATCAATTACAAAATAATATTTTTCCAATTTTAGGAGATGGCATTAAATGAATTAATGCTAGTGATAACATTAATTGTGTTATTATTGCGGGATTAGGTGCCAAGACAATTATTAATATTTTAACTAATGATTATCAATCAATTAATCGTTATATAATTCAAACAAATAATGAAATGTCTAAAATTCGTAAATGAGTCCAAGACCACAATTATTTTATTGAAGACGAATTATTAATTAAAGATAATAATTTTATTTATGAGATTATTGTTATTAATAAAACGCACGGTTGTTTAATTGTTAGTGATGAACAAATTATGTTTGGACTAAATTTAGAAAATAAATATGAGTTATTATTTAACAAAATGTGAACCGACAAACTTTTTCATTATGAAAATATTATCAATAAATTAACCCCAAATCAAATTAATGCCATAATGAATTTACAAGTTTTGTTAATTAGAAATAAATTGCAAAAGCAAAAGGAGAAATAAAGATGATTAATGTTAATGATTTACGCAATGGCATGACTTTTAGACATAGTGGTAATCTATTTTTAGTCTTAGATACTGGTCGTGCTCAAGCTGGAAGAGGCCAAGCAAATGTTAAAGCTAAAGTTAAAAATTTGCGAAGCAATGCAATTATTAATTTAACTTTTACTAGTGGTGATAAAGTTGAACGGGCGCATCTTGATAAACGCGTGATGCAATATTTATATAGTGATGGCAATAACTTGATTTTTATGGATAATGAAAGTTATGAACAAGTTGAAATTAATAAAACAAAAATGGCATGAGAATTAAAGTTTTTAACTTCTAATTTACCAGTTCAAGTATTACAATATGATAATGAAATTTTAACGATTTCGTTACCAGATAAAGTAACTTTAAAAATTATTGAAGCTGAACAGGCTGTTAAAGGTGATAGTAGTTCTTCGCCAAGCAAAAGAGCAGTTGCTGAAACTGGATTAGCATTACAAGTACCATTATTTATTAATACAGATGATTATATTGTTGTTTCCACAGTTGATGGTAAATATCAGCACCGAGCTTAAAATAACCTAAAAGGTTATTTTTTTTATGTCATAATTATTACAAACATATAAAGGAGTTAATTAAAGTGAAAATTGGATTTTTAGGTGCTGGTAATATGGGGAAAGCAATTATTGATGGGTTATTAAATACTAATGCTTTTACTAATGAAAATATTAAAGTTGTTATTAATAGTGATAAAAGTTTTCAATATTGAAATAATCGTCATATTAGTGTAAGTAAACAATGAGAATTTTTAAGGGATTGTGAAATAATTATCTTAGCATTAACCCCACAAGATATTTTAAAATTAAAAGAGCAGTTAACAAATTTATTTACTCAGAAAATAATAATTTCTGTGGCATCGGGAATTAATATGACATTGTTAAAAACAATATTTAAAGATTGTGAGGTTACAAGAGTAATGCCCAATACTTCTTGTCAGTTTAATAATTCAATGACAATGATTTGTGAAGAGGGTAATGTTATTGCTAATGAGCAAGCATTAAACATTTTTAATTATTGTGGTAAAACCATTTCATTAAGTGAAAAACAAATTCATTTGTTTATTGCTATTTGTGGTAATGCTAGTGGTTATTTATATCATTGATTACAACCGTTAATAGAAATTGCTGAAAATAATAATCTTAGTAAAGATGAAGCCAAAACAATTGTTGGTGGTTTATTACTTGGTGTTGCGACAAATATTTTAAATAGTGATTTAGAGCTAAAAAAATTGCAAGAAAATGTAACATCGCCTGATGGTACAACAATGGCAGCAATTAAAGTTTTTGAAACTAATAACTTGCAAAATATTATTAGTGATGCTGTAAATGCTTGTATGTTAAGGAGTAAACAACTAGAAGATAGTATCTAAAATTAAAATTATCAAAAATAAATAAAAATTATCAAAAAAATAGTATAATATTTCTAATCCAAAATCTTAAAATTTATGGTAAATAATCATATTTAAGGAGCTGACAAATGAAAGTATTATTATCTATTGCAAGTATAATGAGTTTAACAGCACCAACATTACCAGTGCCAACAAGTAATATCGAGACTGTTATTAATAATGATATTAAACCGCTTGGTGAAGAAATCGTAATAAGGAGGAATTACTTCATAATATGAGTACTATTGCAGTTGATAGTGTTAATAATAACATTTATTTTGGAACTTATCACGGTGCTTATGTTATTGACCAAAAAACTAACAAAGCAAAATTATTATGTAAGGATGCTTTAAATGTTAATGAATATCGCCATATTCGTGTCGTTGCTATTGATAGCAATAAGAATATTTATTTTGGTACTTTTAGCAATGGCGCATATGTTTTGAAAGTTGGTGCAACTACTGCAACTAAAATTGATGGTGTTGATGATGCTGTTCGTGCGATTGCTATTAATAGTAATAATGATGTTTACTTTGGAACAGTTGCGGGGATAGAAGTTTTAAAAAGTGGTGAAACAACAGTGAGAAAAATTAATGGAATAAATGGTGCTATTAATGCAATTTCTTTTGATAACAATAATAATATGTATTATTCAGTGGAGAAAAGAATTTTTAAATTATTATTAGATGCTAAAATAATAGCAAAGCCACATATAAAAACTGTTCCATTTAATTTACAACCATATAAAATAATTAACAGTAAAAATGTCAGCACAATAGAAGGTACAGTCATTAAAAATGATATTGTTCAAAAAATAAAAACACAATTAGAAAATAAATTTCCAGGAATTACTGAAAAAAAATGATTATTATATTAACACTGATAATTTAAATGATAGCAATTGAACTGTAAATCGAAACATTATTGTTCAAGCAACTAATAATAGCAAATATATTTTTGGTTCCCATATTGAATCAATTCCTATATTAGAACAACCAAAATTAAATAATGGACCACAATCGTCAACGATAAAAAAATTAATTGAAGAAAAAAATAAAATTGGTACAAAAATAATTATTATCATTGCCTTTAGTTTAGTTGCAACTAGTTTAATATTTTGGTATTTACTATATTATTTTGTAATAAAACCAATTAAAAAAAATAAGAAATGCTGAATTATACTTGTAAGTGCAAGTAAATAAAATTGCAAAAGATTTCATATAAAAATTTCATGATGCTAAGTTTATTTTAGAAAAAGTAAATTTAAGGAGTTTTTATATGGGATACAAACATCTTGGCATAGATGAAAGAATTTATATTGAGAATCAATTGAAATTTAAAGTAAAAATTAGTGAAATAGCTAAAAATCTTAATCGAAGTATTAGTACTATTAATCGAGAAGTTAATAGAAATAAAGATAATAATCATTATTTTTCATTAATTGCACAAAATAAAGCAGAAAATAGAAAACAATTACATGTTTATTTTCATAAATTTAAAAATAGAGAATTAGTAAAATATGTACAACAAAAATTATTATTAGGTTGATCGCCTGAACAAATTTATGGCAGAATTAAAAATTTTCATCAAGAATGAATTATTAGTTTTAAAACAATTTACAATTGAATTTATTCTGGATTACTTGAAAAGGTTACTAGTAAAAATTTAAGAAGAAAAGGTAAGAAACGAAAATCTCAAGAAAATCGGGGTAAATTTAATGGTAAATCCATTAAAGAACGAAATATTAATCATCGCATAACTCTTGGCCATTGAGAAGGTGATACTGTAGTATCATCACGAGGTAAAAGTAAATCATGTTTAATAACTTTAGTTGAAAGAACATCAAAATTTACTTTAGCAATATTAGTTGAAAATAGAACTACTAAAGTTATTAACAAAAATATTAGTCATTATTTATCAATTCTTCCAAATAATCTTGTTAAGACTATAACATTTGATAGGGGTAAAGAATTTGCTAATTGACAACAACTTGAAAAAAATTTAAATGTGAAAATTTATTTTGCTGATGCATATTCACCTTGACAAAGAGGTACTAATGAAAATACTAATGGTTTAATTAGAGAAAAATTTCCTAAAAAATTTAATTTTTCAAACACTACTAAAAATGCAGTTCATAAATTTATATTGTCTTTAAACCAAAGACCAAGAAAAATACTAAATTATCTTTCGCCAATCGAATATTTGGTTAGAAAAATAATTTAGTTGCACTTAACTTTACAATTTGGCTTAAATAAGTTCCTCTCTAAGATATAAAAAAATCCAACTAAAAAATTTGCTACTAATCAAAGTAATAAAAAGAAAGGTCTTTTATTAACCTTTCTTTCTAAGAAGAAATCAAAATTTACAATCCTTCTTTATATTTAACTAATTTTTTAATGCCATCGGTAATTTAAAATTATTTAAAATTATGTTTGGAGCAAACATTAAAACTGGTATTACACCACTTATAAATTTAAAACTAATATTAAACTTTGTTAATATTTTTTCAGAAGATAAATCAAGGGGAAAATTTAGATTTTCTATTTCAAATTCTTTGATTAATATATATTTTATATTTACAGCATTAGGAAATCCAGAATTTAATTTTTCTAATGCTTTTAAAATTTCTGGCAATAATGCTGTTTTTAATTCTTCTTTAGTAACTTTTGTTGGATCGTTAGCAATAATCTTTGTTGGTGATTCAATTGATATAATTTTAACATTTGTATAAAACCTTCTTTTAATATTTATTATTATTTCGGCATTATTGTTATTATTTTTTTCACTAACCTTTGCTTTAATATTAATATTTGTTTTATTTCTTATGTCAACTGGAAAATTTTCGCTAAAATCAACGATAAAATCATTTTCAGTTAAAGAATTATCATTTTCTTTTAAAAGTTCTAAAACCGCCCTTTTTACTTTTTCACTAATGTCTGTTTCAAGAATTGACTGTCTTGTTAAAAATTCATCATTAGATGTTTCATTTAATAATATTTCTTTTTGACTAATTTTACTTAGATCAAATTCGAAGTTATTAGGATTAGAAGCACGTAATGTCGGCTCATGATTAATTGTTTCTTCTGCTGATTTTGGTTTAGCAATTGGGTTAATTTTAGCTCTGCTACTACCACAACTAACAACTGAAATTAATCCAATGGCAATTAAATTTACTGCACTTAATAAATTTAATAATTTTTTCAATCTTGTATCCTCCTTTTTATTTGTTATTAACATATTGACATTTATATGTGCAAAGATATTTAAATTAATACAAAGCAAATTAAACAATAAAAATTTCTTTCTCCAAATTTTAATCTAAAATATTCTTCGTTTGGAATTTAATTATAAAACATTTCTCAAACTTTCGCTAAAAATAATTTTTCTTGACCGGTCTTCAACATATGTAAATATTACAAGGTTACCAATTTTTTATATTAAATTTAAAGGTAACAATTAAACTAACTGTTACCTTTCAAGAAAATCTTTTTATTTATTATAACGGTTCAAAACCTTCAGGATAAATATACAACCTAATAAAGAAATATACTCCCTTTCCTTGATCAATCTTAATCATATTTATAAAAAAACTTGATGCTAATTTATAAATCGCTCCTAAAATCACAGTAGGTATTCCTAAAAAGAAAATGCTATTAAGCCTATTAAAGACATTATTAATCTGATTTAATACTTTCATAATACTACTAACTTGTTCTTTTAATAAAAAATTAACAATGTTAGGAGCATATTCACTTAAAAATGGTCAATAATCTTCAACTAATTTCATACCAATATTTTTATCTTGCGGAACAATATCAAAAAGCACAATTAAAAAATCTTTAAACGCCTTTTGAATCATATGAAAGTTTTGCGAATGATTTTTTATTATTTGTTGAAGATTATTATTTGCCAAATTGTAAAGTTAAGTGCAACTAAATTATTTTTCTAACCAAATATTCGATTGGCGAAAGATAATTTAGTATTTTTCTTGGTCTTTGGTTTAAAGACAATATAAATTTATGAACTGCATTTTTAGTAGTGTTTGAAAAATTAAATTTTTTAGGAAATTTTTCTCTAATTAAACCATTAGTATTTTCATTAGTACCTCTTTGTCAAGGTGAATATGCATCAGCAAAATAAATTTTCACATTTAAATTTTTTTCAAGTTGTTGTCAATTAGCAAATTCTTTACCCCTATCAAATGTTATAGTCTTAACAAGATTATTTGGAAGAATTGATAAATAATGACTAATATTTTTGTTAATAACTTTAGTAGTTCTATTTTCAACTAATATTGCTAAAGTAAATCTTGATGTTCTTTCAACTAAAGTTATTAAACATGATTTACTTTTACCTCGTGATGATACTACAGTATCACCTTCTCAATGGCCAAGAGTTATGCGATTATTAACATTTCGTTCTTTAATGGATTTACCATTAAATTTATCCCGATTTTCTTGAGATTTTCGTTTCTTACCTTTTCTTCTTAAATTTTTACTAGTAACCTTTTCAAGTAATCCAGAATAAATTCAATTGTAAATTGTTTTAAAACTAATAATTCATTCTTGATGAAAATTTTTAATTCTGCCATAAATTTGTTCAGGCGATCAACCTAATAATAATTTTTGTTGTACATATTTTACTAATTCTCTATTTTTAAATTTATGAAAATAAACATGTAATTGTTTTCTATTTTCTGCTTTATTTTGTGCAATTAATGAAAAATAATGATTATTATCTTTATTTCTATTAACTTCTCGATTAATAGTACTAATACTTCGATTAAGATTTTTAGCTATTTCACTAATTTTTACTTTAAATTTCAATTGATTCTCAATATAAATTCTTTCATCTATGCCAAGATGTTTGTATCCCATATAAAAACTCCTTAAATTTACTTTTTCTAAAATAAACTTAGCATCATGAAATTTTTATATGAAATCTTTTGCAATTTTATTTACTTGCACTTACAAGTATAATTCAGCTATTTACTAAAAAATATTGTCAAAGTATTTTTTATATCGGAATAACTAGAAACATTTTTAAATCGTAAAACCTCTTTTGTGGCTTGTACTGTTTGTTTATTAAAAAAAATTTTTAAACCTGAATTTTAAAATTTTCAACCAGCATTATAAGATTCTGTTCATACTTTCGCATCTCTAAATGGTTTAATATCAAAATTAAATATTGCTTTAACAGTAGCATCATAATTTGATATATCCATTTGCGATGGTTTTTTATTGTTTGCAAACATACTACATTACTTTTTTGACTAACTAATTGAATTCTACTAGAAGCTAATTGCGTCACACTTGTTAATCCAATAGTGATACTACTTAATACTGATATAAAACTATTCATTAAGTAACCTTCCTTACAAAATATCTTTAGTAAAATATACCTCCTTCATCATTCTTAAAATTTATTTTAGCACATAAATAAAATAAAAAGATGATAATTAATTACTAATTACCATCTTTCATTTTTTTTTGTTTGCTTTTGACATTGATATTGACGATACAAAAAGAATAAAAACCCTAAAACTAAACTTGTTAAAATAAATACCATCATACTAATAGCTAATCCTGACATTACCTTTTTTTCCTTTCACTTCATATTTTTTGAAATAATTGTTTAATTTCTTTATTAAAAGCTAATATAAAAGCAAGCATAACAACTACCGTTATACCAATTATATCACCAACTGCTGCAAAAATAAAGGGCTGACTAATAATGTTATTAACAAAAACTCAGAAATTCATAGTAATACTAATTATTAAAACTAACGGTGCAACAACAAACAATGTTAACTTAAATAATCTTCTTAATTTAATTCAAGAATTCTTATTATTATAATCACATATAATTTGAATTTTTTTTCAAACAAAACATACCCCAATAATTTCAATAATACCAATAATTAATTGTCATAAACCAGCAACTCACGAAGCAATGCCATCAATTAACAATGCTGAATTTTTAAATACTAAAATAAATCCTAACATCATCGCAACACCAGCAACAATTATTGTTGCTGGTAATCGTTTAACATTTAAATCTAAATGAAGTGGTGATGTTGCCCCCTCTGTTGCCATAATTAATGATGAAATTCCAGCAAAGAAAATCGTTAAAAAGAAAATAATCCCAAGAAAACTACCAAGACCATAAGTAACATTATTAATTTCTGCAAATATCTTTGGAAAAACACTAAACACTAACGAAGTTTCACCAGCACCAAATACTTCTTCAAAATTCTTATTTTCTAAAGTAGCAATGTTTCCAATACCAGCAAAAATTGTAATCGCCGCAATCATTGCTAACTAAAACATCACCAAAAACAATAATAAAAGCTTGATTAGTATTATCCTGATTTTTAGGAGCATAACCAGAAAAGATAATTATTGCCGCTGTACAAATACTTAAAGTAAAAAAACCTGATCCAAAAGCACTCGTTCATGTTTTCATTTCTTTTAATTTAGCAATATTAGGTTCAAATAAATGTTGTAACCCTATTCCCGCACCAGTTAAAGTTCCCGAATATATTGCCATACAAACTAACATAATAAATAATCCTGGCATAAAAATCTTATTAGCTTTACCTATTCCTTTTTCAATACCCAAACTAACAATTCCAATAACAATACCTCAAACAACTAAATATGCTACTAAAATACCATAAAACGAAGCCATAACTCAAACAACAGTTGATTGCAACCAACCAAAATATCTGCCCTTTTTACCAGCAAATTCTTCAAATATTTTAATATGAGATTTCCTTCACTTATTTCCTAAATTAATTTCCAAAATTAAAATTGGCAAACCACAAACTAAAATCGCAATAAAAAATGGGATTAAAAAAGCAGCACCACCGTTGCGATACATTTGCGTTGGAAAACCTCAAATATTTCCCAAACCAACAGCACCAGCTAAGGCTGATAATATAAAACCAATATGTGTTAAACCCTTTTTTTCTTTTTCCATTAAAATATAATCTTTCTATTTTAATTATTATAATACGCTAATATTTATCTTTTGTAAAGCTGAATTATACTTGTAAGTGCAAGTAAATAAAATTGCAAAAGATTTCATATAAAAATTTCATGATGCTAAGTTTATTTTAGAAAAAGTAAATTTAAGGAGTTTTTATATGGGATACAAACATCTTGGCATAGATGAAAGAATTTATATTGAGAATCAATTGAAATTTAAAGTAAAAATTAGTGAAATAGCTAAAAATCTTAATCGAAGTATTAGTACTATTAATCGAGAAGTTAATAGAAATAAAGATAATAATCATTATTTTTCATTAATTGCACAAAATAAAGCAGAAAATAGAAAACAATTACATGTTTATTTTCATAAATTTAAAAATAGAGAATTAGTAAAATATGTACAACAAAAATTATTATTAGGTTGATCGCCTGAACAAATTTATGGCAGAATTAAAAATTTTCATCAAGAATGAATTATTAGTTTTAAAACAATTTACAATTGAATTTATTCTGGATTACTTGAAAAGGTTACTAGTAAAAATTTAAGAAGAAAAGGTAAGAAACGAAAATCTCAAGAAAATCGGGGTAAATTTAATGGTAAATCCATTAAAGAACGAAATGTTAATAATCGCATAACTCTTGGCCATTGAGAAGGTGATACTGTAGTATCATCACGAGGTAAAAGTAAATCATGTTTAATAACTTTAGTTGAAAGAACATCAAGATTTACTTTAGCAATATTAGTTGAAAATAGAACTACTAAAGTTATTAACAAAAATATTAGTCATTATTTATCAATTCTTCCAAATAATCTTGTTAAGACTATAACATTTGATAGGGGTAAAGAATTTGCTAATTGACAACAACTTGAAAAAAATTTAAATGTGAAAATTTATTTTGCTGATGCATATTCACCTTGACAAAGAGGTACTAATGAAAATACTAATAGTTTAATTAGAGAAAAATTTCCTAAAAAATTTAATTTTTCAAACACTACTAAAAATGCAGTTCATAAATTTATATTGTCTTTAAACCAAAGACCAAGAAAAATACTAAATTATCTTTCGCCAATCGAATATTTGGTTAGAAAAATAATTTAGTTGCACTTAACTTTACAATTTGGCATTTACTAATGAGAATGGTGATACTTTACTTCATTTAGCAGTAAAAATTAATAATTTAAGTTTAGCAAAGGAATTAATCCAGAGTGGCATTAATATTAATGCTTGTAATCAAGTAGGCACTACGCCACTTCATATTGCTACTTCTATTGGCGATCGTACATTAATGATACAGTTATTATTAACAAATGGAGCTAATATTCATATTTTCAATGAAAAAAAGTTTCACCCCTTTCAATTGTCTTGTCAGAAGCAGATGAAAGAAAAATTAAATTATTGCGAGAAAACGAAATTAATAATCAAATGATAGCAACTAAATCAAATTCAGATATCAGATATAATAATTTATATTTTTTAGGTGATAGTTTATCTGATAGTGGAGCGTTTATTGGTGTTGCTAGAGAATTTAATATTTTTAATATTTTTAAATCACAAGAATTTGAAGCTCCACTTTACAAAGATTTTTGTAGTAATGGTCCGACATATTCACAAATTTTAGCTAATAAATTAGGAATCAAATTAGTTCCTGCTTGAAGATTTAAGTTTTTAAAACAAATTTATGAAAAGATTGGTAATAATTACGCTGTTGCTGGTGCACAAATAACAAAGTTACCTTTTTGAAAACTTAAAAGTATTTTCTGCAATAATTTTTCGTTGCCTAAACAAGCAAAGGCTTTGCTTAAACATCATCAATTAACTGAAAATGATTTAGTTATTATTAATATTGGTGGTAATGAATTAATAAATGCAGTTAACATTTCTGATATTAATGAAAGTAAAGCTACTATCAATAATGCTATCAATATTCAAAAAGCTACTATTATTAATCTAATTAATAATAATGCTCGTAAAATTATTGTTGCTAATGCTCCTGATATTAGCAAGACTCCTTCGTTTTTAAATTCATATAATATGGATAAAGCAAAAAATCTTTCGGAATATTTTAACAGTGTATGATTAGAAGGAATGAAGCAATTACAAACAAAATATCCACAAATTATTAAATTATTTGATTTGAATGTTGTTTTTAATAAAAATTTAGATGAATTTCAAAAAAAAGGTGGAATTACTAATAAGGGTTCTACTGATGTTAATTACAGTTGTATTTTATTTGGTTTGAATGTTAAACCTGAGTTTAATGAAGATTGTGATTTTTATAATATTAATGATTATTTTTTCTTTGATTTTATTCATCCAACAAGTTGGGTTCATGAACAATTAGGAGATATTATTTATGATTTAAGTCAAAGTAAATGGTAATAAATTTTTAAAAATATTGTTAAATATTTTAGATTCATTGTCAAATATTAAAAATCATTAATAAAATCTCATTGTCAAATTTGAATATATTTTTATCAGTTTTGCCAAAAAGTTGAATTCTTACAATAAATGAGTTATTTAAAAAATCACAATGGATTATTAGTTCTGATGCCATTAGAAGTAATGCTAATGAGCATTTCTGAATTAGCAATTTGGAATTTAGTTTAACAAAATTAATATTATTTAAAAACTGTAAACTTAAAAAGTTTACAGTTTTTCTATAGTTAGGGAATGATTAATTTAGTTCTTGTAATAGTAGTCAAAATACTATATAATTAACAAGTAATTAGGGCAGATGAAGGTGAGGGTTTCCTCACCTTCATCTAATTTAAAAGTCATAATTAAAATGTTGACAATAATAGTGTTAGAAGGAGTAAAATAAGATGATTGATGGAATAGAAATTTTAAAAGCAATTGATCTTTTGGTGGAAGAAAAGAAAATTGATCGCAGTTTAATTATTGAGGCTATTAAAGAAGGAATAATAAAAGCTTATGAAAAATATTTGGACCCACAAGCCTTAATAAAAGTAGACTTTGATGAACAAACTGGTCAAATTAAAGTTTATCGTTTATTAAAAATTGTTAGTAAGATTGAAGATGAGTTTGCTGAAATTTTATTAGATGATGTTAAAAATTTAGAGAAAAATTTAACAATTGATAATATATATTATGAGCCTGTTGATACTGATGAATTTTCTCGTTTAGCAGCGTTACAAGTAGCACAAATTTTAAAACAACATTTAAGAGAAGCAGAAAAAGAAGTTGTCTATGAAAAATATATTTCTAAGAAAGATGATATTTTAATTGGCACAATTGATAATATTGAAGAAAACTACTATTTATTAAAAATTGTTGATCGTACTTTTGCAATTTTACCTAAAAAAAATATTATTCCCACAGAGAAATTTTATTTAGGTGATAAAGTAAAGTTTTATGTTGAGGATGTTAATAAAACGAAAAATTTTGGACAAATTTTAGCTTCAAGAACTCATCCAGGATTTTTAAAAAGATTATTAGAAATTGAAGTTCCAGAAATTTATGAAGGAATAATTGAAATTAAAGTCATTGCAAGAATTGCAGGACAAAGATCAAAAGTTGCAGTATTTTGTAATGACCCAACTATTGATCCGATTGGTGCTTGTGTTGGTAATAAAGGAAAAAGAATTCAAAGTATTATGGAAGAATTGAATGATGAAAAAATTGATCTTATTAAGTGAGATGCGGAAATAAAAACATTTATTATTAATGCGTTATCGCCAGCTAAAGCAATTTCTATTAGTTTAGATGAACAAACTAATGAAGCTAATATTATCGTTGCTGATGAGCATTATTCATTAGCTATTGGTAAAAAAGGAATAACAGCAAAATTAACAGCAAAATTAACAAAATGAAAAATTAATATTATTTCTTTAAGTGATGTTTTAAATCAAAATATTATTTTTAAATGAAATGGTAATTTATCGGAACAGCAAATGCAAGAATTACAAAATAAATATCAATTTAAAATCAAGAAAGATAATTTGCTTGTAGGGTTAGAAACAAGTATTGAAGAAATAGATAATGTTGATAATACTAATACTGAATTAGATAGTGATGAATTAGATAAAGATTAAATAAAGGAAAAAATTATTGGTGGCAAAACAAAAATTAGTATATCGGCAATGCATCGTTACAAAAGTTGTTGTTTTACGAAGTGAGTTAATAAGAGTTGTTAAAACAAAACAAGAACAAGTTTTGGTTGATTTAAATTATTGTCTTGCTGGTAAAGGTGCTTATGTTAAGCGAGAAGTTGCTATTATTGAAAAAATGCAAAAAAAACAATTATTAGAAAAGATTTTTAAAACACAAATTGTTGATAATATTTATTTATTATTACTCAAAGTTGTAAAAAAACAGGAGCATAGTAATTAATTAGGGGTGGTGATTGTATGAAAAAAAGTAATCAAAGAAAAAAGCAAACAACAGTTATTAAAAATCAATTAAAAACAGGAAGTGATTCACATCTTGATAATGGGATTTTTATTTTTAGTGAACCATTATCAATTATTGAGTTTTCTAAAAAAACAAATATTCCTGTTGTGAAAATTATTAAATACTTTTTTAATAACGGACAAATGTTAACGCAAAATCATTTTTTGAATGAAGAATTAATTGGTGAGTTATGTTTAGAATTTAGTTTAGATTTTAAAAAGGAAACTGTTATTACGCATCAAAATTTGTTAGAAAATTTAGATATTATTGATGATATTAATGATTTAAAAGAACGGCCACCAGTTGTGACCATTATGGGTCATGTTGATCATGGTAAAACAACTTTGTTAGATAATATTAGAAAATCTAAAATTACTGAGAAAGAATTTGGTGGTATAACGCAACATATTGGTGCTTATCAAATTAAAACAAAGGATAGTAAAATTATTACTTTTTTGGATACGCCTGGACATGAAGCATTTGCGCAAATGCGTGCTCGGGGCGCTAAAGTTACTGATATTGTTGTATTAGTTGTTGCTAGTAATGATGGTGTTATGCCACAAACTAAAGAAGCAATTGATCATGCTAAAGCTGCTAATGTGCCAATTATTGTGTTTGTTAATAAGATGGATTTGCCGTCTGCTAATGTGGAATTAATTATGAAAGATTTAGCAACTTTAGATTTAATTTCGGAAGAGTGAAGTGGTGATACAATTTTTGTTAAAGGTAGTGCTTTAACTGGTGCAGGAATTGATGAATTATTAGATGTAATTTTATTATTAGCGGAAATGCAAGGTTTACAAGCTAATCCAAATTGTTTTGCTAGTGGGACAGTTATTGAGGCGCATTTAGATCGTAATGTTGGTCCCGTTTGTACATTGTTAGTTCAAAATGGCACTTTAAAAATTAAAGATGCTTTGGTAGCAGGAGTTTCTTTTGGTCGGGTTCGTGATATGAAAAATGATCGTAATGTTGCTATTAAGGAAGCAAAACCTTCAATGCCAATTGAAATTCATGGTTTAGATTTTGTTCCTAAGGCGGGTGAACCATTTATGGTGTTTGGTGATGATAAGTTAGCTCGTGAAGTAGCGTTATCAAGAAAAACACAAGATGAAATTAATGAGCGAAGAAAAACTAAAACTTTAAATTTAGAAAATTTATCTGATGAAATTGCAGCTGGTAATTTGAAACATATTGATATTATTTTAAAAACTGATACTCAGGGAAGTTTAGAAGCTTTAAAACAGTCATTAAGTAAAATTAAAATTGATGATATTAGTATTAGAATTATTCGTTCTTCAGTTGGAACAATTAGTGAATCAGATATTACCTTAGCTGTTGCTTCAAAAGCTTTAGTTTATGGTTTTAATGTGCGACCTAATTCTGTTGTGCGAAAATTGGCATTAGATGAAGGCATTGAGATTCATCTTCATAATGTTATTTATAAAGTAATTGAAGAATTGCAACAAGCAGCCAGAGGTTTATTAGATCCAAAGTTTGAAGAGATTGTTTTAGGACAAGCTGCTGTGCGCCAATTATTTCATTATTCTAAGGTTGGTGTCATTGCGGGATGTATGGTTATTGAAGGTGTTATTAGTCGTCAAAGTAAAGTAAAGGTTTTACGAGATGGTATTGTTATTTATGATGGTGATTTATCATCTTTAAAACATCAAAAAGAAGATATTAAAGAATCACGACAAGGAACTGAATGTGGGTTAACTATTAAAAACTTTAATGATATAAAAGAAAATGATGTTATTGAATCTTATTTATTGAAGGAAATTAAGTAATGGTAAATGTTAAGTTTCAACGATTACAAACTACAATTCAACGTTTGCTAACAAATATTTTGCAAAAAGAAGTTAAAGATGAGAATGAAGTTTTGCAAAAATTAATAATTACGGGAGTAAAATTAAATAATGATCGCACAATTGCTAAAGTATATTATGATTCTTTGGTTTTCCAAGAACAAAAGCAGATTATTGAATTAGCGATAAAACAAAATTTGTGATTAATCCGAAAAAAATTAGGTCAACAGTTAACGATTTATAAAGTTCCGCAATTAATTTTTGTTTATGATCAATCATTAAGTGAAAGTAGAAAAATTGAAGATATTTTAAATAAAATTAAAAAAGATTCTTCTAACTTTTAAACGGTAATTTTTTAAGATGTAATATACCACAGATGTTTTGCACAATCAAGAAAAATTTTAAAAAAGGAGAAATTAATTTATTAATTCTTGTAATTTTTGAAATGGTGATTTATTTTGTAATGCTGAATGACAGCGTTGGAAGTTGTAATAGTAATAATATTGATTTAAGAAATGTTGTAGTTCGTTTTGATTTATTTTTTTATCCTTAGCATAAAATAATTTGGTATAATGTTGATGAAACCGTTCGATTTTACCCTTACTCTGTGGCGAACGAATTGGAGTGGTTTCATGGGTAACACCGTTCCTTGAAAGAAAGGCTGTAAAAGGCCTTTCTTTTACTTTGTATGCTTTTTTATTACTTCAATTAGTGGTGATAAATTCCGGAGCATTATCAGTGCGAAGGCGTTTAATGGTTATGCCAAGTTCGCTAAAATCTTTCATTGCTCTTTGCACGGCGTTAATCGCGTTATTGGTTCCTAAACTATCATAAACATAACCAAATACTATGCGTGTCATTTCATCAATGAAATCATAAATATAATACTTTTTATCAACCGGAAAATTTGATGTGGTAATGATTTTGGCATCCATTTGTAAAAGACCAATCTCAGAGACTTCATAACGCTTAAAATGACGTTTTGTTTGTTTGATTTGTTGTTTTAATTCTTTTCATCGAGAGTCAGATTTAATTCAGCGATAAAAGGTTTTAATATTTTTCGGAATTTCTGCAGTTTTAATATCGTGAAAACCCATTTTTAAATTGTTAAATAAAGACCACATTCCACCAGCTTGAATATTTCTATAATGCTGAATTATACTTGTAAGTGCAAGTAAATAAAATTGCAAAAGATTTCATATAAAAATTTCATGATGCTAAGTTTATTTTAGAAAAAGTAAATTTAAGGAGTTTTTATATGGGATACAAACATCTTGGCATAGATGAAAGAATTTATATTGAGAATCAATTGAAATTTAAAGTAAAAATTAGTGAAATAGCTAAAAATCTTAATCGAAGTATTAGTACTATTAATCGAGAAGTTAATAGAAATAAAGATAATAATCATTATTTTTCATTAATTGCACAAAATAAAGCAGAAAATAGAAAACAATTACATGTTTATTTTCATAAATTTAAAAATAGAGAATTAGTAAAATATGTACAACAAAAATTATTATTAGGTTGATCGCCTGAACAAATTTATGGCAGAATTAAAAATTTTCATCAAGAATGAATTATTAGTTTTAAAACAATTTACAATTGAATTTATTCTGGATTACTTGAAAAGGTTACTAGTAAAAATTTAAGAAGAAAAGGTAAGAAACCAAAATCTCAAGAAAATCGGGGTAAATTTAATGGTAAATCCATTAAAGAACGAAATGTTAATAATCGCATAACTCTTGGCCATTGAGAAGGTGATACTGTAGTATCATCACGAGGTAAAAGTAAATCATGTTTAATAACTTTAGTTGAAAGAACATCAAGATTTACTTTAGCAATATTAGTTGAAAATAGAACTACTAAAGTTATTAACAAAAATATTAGTCATTATTTATCAATTCTTCCAAATAATCTTGTTAAGACTATAACATTTGATAGGGGTAAAGAATTTGCTAATTGACAACAACTTGAAAAAAATTTAAATGTGAAAATTTATTTTGCTGATGCATATTCACCTTGACAAAGAGGTACTAATGAAAATACTAATGGTTTAATTAGAGAAAAATTTCCTAAAAAATTTAATTTTTCAAACACTACTAAAAATGCAGTTCATAAATTTATATTGTCTTTAAACCAAAGACCAAGAAAAATACTAAATTATCTTTTTTAAATAATTTGTCTAAAAGTTTTTTCATTTTTATTTTCCTTTCATATTTTTTATCGTCCTTTAATCACAATAAATAAAGCAATAAGTACACAAGTGACACCAAGAATGGTAAAAATTGGGTGTTGCGAAAATGTCCGAGCCATTGGTTTAAATAGTTCTAAAATTGTTAAATTGCTAGTAATAAATTTTTGGAAATTGGCAAGCCCCTCGCTAATATAGTTTGTTAAAGTTTCAAAATGACTACCAGCCAATAATCCAAGAACAGTTATTAAGATAAAAATAATAATTAGTTTAAACATTGTTAGTTACCTTGCTTTGTTTTTATTGGTTTTGTTTGTTTTTTAGATTTTCCTCATGCACTTAATCGACCCTTATTTTTAACCGCATATTGGCGTTGTTTTTCTAAATTAACTTGTTGACTACCAAATCCGAGAATAATTGCCATAAGAAATTCTACAGCAAGCGTTAAGAATAGAGGAAATATTAGTTGAATATTCGTTCCCGGTACTTCAAGACTTCAAATTAAATCAAAAACTTTATAAAGCATTTGGGCAAGAAAGTCAGCCATTTTTGCGAGATTTTCCATTTTTTATTATTCCTTTTCTTTCATTTTTCTTAAAAATTTGCTAAATTTATCCATTTTTAAATATTCTAAGTCTTCTAAATCAATTGCGGTGTCAGTATAATATTTATCTTCATAGTCAGGATTTACTTTTGAATTTAAGTAATCTCTTAAAAACGCTAGGTAAAAAGAATTGTAGGTGTTAAGTATTGGTAGAGGAATTTTTAGTTTAAAAAAATAAATATCAAGTTCAGGAATATCACGATATTTAATGCGGCGACCTTTTTTGCTATTTTTAGCATCAATTAAGGTGTTTCGTCAGCGTTCATATTCTTCAATGCTCGTAAAGGTACCATAGATGACTTTTAAGTAGGGGCGAAAAATATTAACAGGTTTTTTACGAATACCCACAATCACATTATTGGCAATATCACGAACTTTAACTCAAATATGTTTATCTCTTTGACCACTAGCGAGAACAATATGGCCAAAATGTCGTGCCAGAGCAAAATATTCTTGGATACCTGTTTCTTCGTTTTTGGTATTATTTTTTTCTCAATCAGTTCCTTCTAAAAATAAGTTGGTTTCATCTCACAAAAGTAAGGTTTTGTCTGGCAATACTGGATAATCAAAGTCTAATAATCCCATATGCCCTAAACTTAATTTTTGGGTTTCTAGTAATGGAAAGGTTGAGGCGATGTGATATTTCTTCTTTTTTAATAATTTTGATGCGTACACTAGAAAAGCCGTTTTGCCAGTTCCTAATGAACCAATCACAATATTTAATGGTGAATTTTTTAAGAAATTAATAACTTTGTTAATTTGTGTTAAATTACTGATTTTAAAAATGAAAATTAAAATACAACCTGCTAAAAATAAATAGCTTACAATGTTTTTAAAATAACCGTTGTAAATGTATCAAATTGCTCCTCAATGTCATAAAATTAAAAATGAGGTGCGATTTAATTCAATAAAATGGTTATTTTTTTCTATTATTCATTTGCAAAATTTCATCTTGCACCTCACTTTATTTTTTTATTAGCGTACTGCTCCAAGTAATTTTTCAAACATTTTAAAGCAAATAAAGAATATTGCCAAAATAAATGGAAAAATGAATATTCAGTAGTCAGCAAAGAAGTTACCGACTTGTGGCATATTAACAGCAATAATTTCTCACATTTTAGTAAACGCTGTTATAATTGCATTTCACAATTTAGTCATCGCATCGCTAGCTGTTATTTTTTCTACTGTTGCTGGTGCGTCGGCTAAGAAAGTTCCAAACATATAATCACCCCCTTTCTTTTTAAAACATTCATCATTTATATTCAAAGTTTTTCTTAAATTTGTTAAAACCACGGTTAACCTTAACACGATTGTATTTTTTCCTAATTAATTTTGAATTTCTTTGGGAATGCATCACAATGTAAATTCTTGACATTAATTTTGCTTCTATCTAAATACTGATATAGTTTTTCAAAGTAGCATTAGAATAAATCACATCATAATCGCCGTTAGTAACCAAAAGGCAATGTTTGTTATTAAAAGTCAAAGTGGTTTTTCCGTTAAATTAATTTCTTCGCCACTAGTAATATGAGCCGGAATAGTTGTAATTTGAATAAATAAATCTCAGAAAGTTTGTTTAATTTGTTCTCAATTAAATTCTTTTAAATTTACTGTCATTTTTTATCTCCCAAAAATTATTTTTATTGGTAAATACATAATTGAAATTAATGCGAAAAGAAAAGTAATGATAATAATTAATCCGGCAATAAACGCAACTTGTGCAGGCATTTTTTCTATCGGAACAAACAGTTTTAAGAATTCCATAATAATTTCTCAAAACATTATTTTTTATTCTCATTAATTTCTTTTGAATTAGGAGCTTTAACTCATTCTTCAAAGCGAGCAATAAATACTTTTTCGTCTTTTATAAAATTACCAGTATTATTTTTAATGGCATTTTTATATTTAATTCTAATTTTTATTTTGGCATAAATTTTATAAGCAAAATATGCCAATAGCATTATGCAAATGATAATAAATATTATTCCAATCGCAATATTCATTTTTAAACTCCTTTAAAATAGTTATAATTTATATCTTTTTTGTTGTTTTCTTTTTCGGCAATGAAGAAGCTTAATAATTCTTGTCCCTTAATTAATTTGGTTTCATTTTCTTTTTGATTAATTGAAATTATTTGATATTTACTATCTTTTATTATTCCAATACAAATTGAATTTTCGTATTTTCCTTTATAAACAAATCTTTTTGGAAACCAAATGCCGATTTGTTCATTAAATCAGGGAATTTTAGGTGCTTTAATAAACATTGCATTTTGTGTTTCTTTTAAGAGATATTTTTTAGTATTTAAGAAAATGTTTTCAATGTTTTTCATAATAAATTACCTTTCTTATAAATAAACTAAGTTATATTAACTAAGTTGTTAGTTAACTTAGTTTTTTAAACACTTATATAGCGCAGATTTAAGTGTTTAACAAGCTTTGTTATTAAATTTTGTTTTTTAATTAGATAAAGATTTTAATAATTTTAAACTTAGCATACCCCTATATAGAAATTTCTACACTTTAATATCCGCATCCTACCCTTGGAACTAATTTAATAGCGTGTATATTTTTAGGAAATCCACCCATTCATTTTTTTATTGCAAAACGAAACAAATTGCTATAGCTAATAGGGTGCTATCTATTAACTGGTAAAACTTCTTTTGGTTATGGCGACCACCCACAATTTATCGTGTCTTAATACATACCAACATCATTAATTCACTTGTATTTAATTTTCAAAGAACAAATTTTTAACACCTTATAAAATAAAAAGACAATCATTGCTGACTGTCTTAATACTTATTCAAATCTTTACCTACCTAACAAAACTTTATGCGTCCATTAAATTGTTCTTGTTCACTAATATCCAATTGTACTACTCTTTCAATGCCATTACTTCCTATGACTGCGGGAATACCTGTATAAATATCTTTTTGGTGATATTCACCGTTTAAATAAACACCAACAGGTAAAATCACTTGTTCATCATTTAAAACTGCTTTAACAATTCTTGCTAAACAAACACCAATTCCATAATGAGTAGCTTTTTTTAATTTAATTATTTCATAAGCTTTTTGAATAACTAATTTATGAATTGATTTTAATGTTTCATCATTAATTAACTGGTTTTTCTTTAAAGTCATTAAATTTTCAGCACCAACAATTGCTTTGGAGTATAATGCAACAGATGAATCACCGTGTTCATCAGCAATATATGCGGTCACCGATGTTGGTGAAATTTTAAAATGTTCTCCTAAAGCAAACATTAATCGTGAAGAATCAAGAATTGTTCCTGATCCAAAAATACGATTTGTAGCAAAACCACTAACTTTTTGAGCAACAAATGTTAATACATCAACAGGATTAGAAGCAATAATTACAATACCGCCAAATCCAGAATTTTTAATTTCTTTCATAATATTACTAATTATTTTAGCATTATCAACTACTAAATCTAGTCTTGTTTCATCAGGTTTTTGCGGACGACCTGCGGTAACAACAATAATATCAGCATCTTTACAATCAAGATACGAACCCGTTTGTTACTTTATGAAAGGGTCTTTCTTGTCATGCTAAAGTATCTTCAAAGTCTAATCTATTACCGTGGGCAACATCTTGAAAAGCATCAATTAAAACATATTCTGATGCTAAACCAGTATTACAAGAATACAAGAATGATGAGCCTACTGCTCCACAACCAACTAAAACTATTTTTCTTCTATTATTCAATATTACCTACCTCCTATTAAGTTTATTTTATCATTTTTTAACATAAATTATTTTACAAATATTAAATCTCTTGAAGACTTAGTTAATATTTCATAACCTTTCTTAGTTACTAAAATATCATCTTCAATTCTAACACCACCTAATTGAGGAATATAAATTCCTGGTTCAACAGTAATTACCATTCCTACTTCTAAAATAATATCCGAATTATTGGTTATATATGGATATTCATGAACTTCAATGCCTAAACCATGACCAGTACTATGAGTAAAATATTTACCATAACCTTTTTTAGTAATATATTCACGACATATTTTGTCAATTGTACCTGATGATATTCCAGGAGCAATCGCCTTAATTCCTAAATCTTGAGCTTCTAAAACAATCTTATAAATATCTTCCAATTTTTTATCTAGTTTATTACCAATAACAAAAGTTCTTGTCATATCAGAACACAATCCTTGATAAATAACACCAAAATCACAAGTGATAATTTCATTATTATTTATTACTTTATTAGTAGCCCTACCGTGGGGTAACGATGAACGAACGCCTGATGCTACAATGCAATCAAAACTCGGTTTTTCACCACCAAATTTAAGGAAATTATCAATAATAATTCTTTCTAATCGCTTTTCAGTCATATTAGGCTTTACTTTTTTAATAATTGCTTTAAATGTTTTATCACCGATCTTAGCAGCCTGTTTTAATTTTTTAATTTCATCCTTAGTTTTAATCATACGGATTTTATTTACTAATACAGCTTTTAATGAAACCGCTAATTTTTCACTTCAAGTTGTAAATAAAGCATATGAAGTATATTCGCTTTCAAAGCCTAATGTTATAATGTTATATTTCTTAATTAATTCATTTAATTGTTCATAAATATTTTCCATTAAAATAATGTTATCAATATTTTTTGCTTGCATTTTTCCATCTTCAATATATCGTCCATCTAAAATTAAAAACGACTTTTCTTTAGTAACTAATAAATATCCTGCTGTTGAAGAAAATGTTGTATATCACAAACGATTATAATCAGATGTAATTAATAAAGCATCAACTTTTTGTTCTTTTAATAGTTTTTTAACAATTTTATGTTGCATAATATTTATCCTTTCGTATTAATAAATTAAATAGCCAAATTGTAAAGTTAAGTGCAACTAAATTATTTTTCTAACCAAATATTCGATTGGTGAAAGATAATTTAGTATTTTTCTTGGTCTTTGGTTTAAAGACAATATAAATTTATGAACTGCATTTTTAGTAGTGTTTGAAAAATTAAATTTTTTAGGAAATTTTTCTCTAATTAAACCATTAGTATTTTCATTAGTCCCTCTTTGTCAAGGTGAATATGCATCAGCAAAATAAATTTTCACATTTAAATTTTTTTCAAGTTGTTGTCAATTAGCAAATTCTTTACCCCTATCAAATGTTATAGTCTTAACAAGATTATTTGGAAGAATTGATAAATAATGACTAATATTTTTGTTAATAACTTTAGTAGTTCTATTTTCAACTAATATTGCTAAAGTAAATCTTGATGTTCTTTCAACTAAAGTTATTAAACATGATTTACTTTTACCTCATGATGATACTACAGTATCACCTTCTCAATGGCCAAGAGTTATGCGATTATTAACATTTCGTTCTTTAATGGATTTACCATTAAATTTACCCCGATTTTCTTGAGATTTTCGTTTCTTACCTTTTCTTCTTAAATTTTTACTAGTAACCTTTTCAAGTAATCCAGAATAAATTCAATTGTAAATTGTTTTAAAACTAATAATTCATTCTTGATGAAAATTTTTAATTCTGCCATAAATTTGTTCAGGCGATCAACCTAATAATAATTTTTGTTGTACATATTTTACTAATTCTCTATTTTTAAATTTATGAAAATAAACATGTAATTGTTTTCTATTTTCTGCTTTATTTTGTGCAATTAATGAAAAATAATGATTATTATCTTTATTTCTATTAACTTCTCGATTATATAGTACTAATACTTCGATTAAGATTTTTAGCTATTTCACTAATTTTTACTTTAAATTTCAATTGATTCTCAATATAAATTCTTTCATCTATGCCAAGATGTTTGTATCCTATATAAAAACTCCTTAAATTTACTTTTTCTAAAATAAACTTAGCATCATGAAATTTTTATATGAAATCTTTTGCAATTTTATTTACTTGCACTTACAAGTATAATTCAGCAATATAAAAAAAGAAAAGGATTATTTCTTTTCTTTATGCATTGTTTTTGCGTTACAACGCGAACAATATTTATTGAATTCTACTCGTTCGGGATGCAACTTTTTATTTTTCTTATCAATATAATTTTCTTCTTTACAAATTTCACAACGTAATGTAATACCTTCACGCATCCTTGTTCCTCCTTTTATACCCAATATATTAAATTATATAACAAATTACTAACAAATTACTAACAAATTATTAACACATAAAAACTGCAACAATTAATGTCAACACTAAACTGGCAATACTCTTTTGCAATATTAAAAGTTAAATTATGATTATGCCAAATTGTAAAGTTAAGTGCAACTAAATTATTTTTCTAACCAAATATTCGATTGGCGAAAGATAATTTAGTATTTTTCTTGGTCTTTGGTTTAAAGACAATATAAATTTATGAACTGCATTTTTATTAGTGTTTGAAAAATTAAATTTTTTAGGAAATTTTTCTCTAATTAAACCATTAGTATTTTCATTAGTACCTCTTTGTCAAGGTGAATATGCATCAGCAAAATAAATTTTCACATTTAAATTTTTTTCAAGTTGTTGTCAATTAGCAAATTCTTTACCCCTATCAAATGTTATAGTCTTAACAAGATTATTTGGAAGAATTGATAAATAATGACTAATATTTTTGTTAATAACTTTAGTAGTTCTATTTTCAACTAATATTGCTAAAGTAAATCTTGATGTTCTTTCAACTAAAGTTATTAAACATGATTTACTTTTACCTCGTGATGATACTACAGTATCACCTTCTCAATGGCCAAGAGTTATGCGATTATTAATATTTCGTTCTTTAATGGATTTACCATTAAATTTACCCCGATTTTCTTGAGATTTTCGTTTCTTACCTTTTCTTCTTAAATTTTTACTAGTAACCTTTTCAAGTAATCCAGAATAAATTCAATTGTAAATTGTTTTAAAACTAATAATTCATTCTTGATGAAAATTTTTAATTCTGCCATAAATTTGTTCAGGCGATCAACCTAATAATAATTTTTGTTGTACATATTTTACTAATTCTCTATTTTTAAATTTATGAAAATAAACATGTAATTGTTTTCTATTTTCTGCTTTATTTTGTGCAATTAATGAAAAATAATGATTATTATCTTTATTTCTATTAACTTCTCGATTAATAGTACTAATACTTCGATTAAGATTTTTAGCTATTTCACTAATTTTTACTTTAAATTTCAATTGATTCTCAATATAAATTCTTTCATCTATGCCAAGATGTTTGTATCCCATATAAAAACTCCTTAAATTTACTTTTTCTAAAATAAACTTAGCATCATGAAATTTTTATATGAAATCTTTTGCAATTTTATTTACTTGCACTTACAAGTATAATTCAGCTATTTATTAACTAATTTTGGACAATAAAATAAAAATATAAAAACCCAAAACCACCAAAAAAAGATATTAAAAAATAGCCAAATTGTAAAGTTGCAAGAAAAATAAAAGCAATCATATTAGGCAAGTATGCAACAAACGATGCTAATAGTGCTCCAGTAATACCAGCTATTTTATAACCAACAGAAGCTGATACTTGAAAAATGCTTGGTCCACAGGAATAGTATTTGCTAAAATGCTGAATTATACTTGTAAGTGCAAGTAAATAAAATTGCAAAAGATTTCATATAAAAATTTCATGATGCTAAGTTTATTTTAGAAAAAGTAAATTTAAGGAGTTTTTATATGGGATACAAACATCTTGGCATAGATGAAAGAATTTATATTGAGAATCAATTGAAATTTAAAGTAAAAATTAGTGAAATAGCTAAAAATCTTAATCGAAGTATTAGTACTATTAATCGAGAAGTTAATAGAGCTGAATTATACTTGTAAGTGCAAGTAAATAAAATTGCAAAAGATTTCATATAAAAATTTCATGATGCTAAGTTTATTTTAGAAAAAGTAAATTTAAGGAGTTTTTATATGGGATACAAACATCTTGGCATAGATGAAAGAATTTATATTGAGAATCAATTGAAATTTAAAGTAAAAATTAGTGAAATAGCTAAAAATCTTAATCGAAGTATTAGTACTATTAATCGAGAAGTTAATAGAAATAAAGATAATAATCATTATTTTTCATTAATTGCACAAAATAAAGCAGAAAATAGAAAACAATTACATGTTTATTTTCATAAATTTAAAAATAGAGAATTAGTAAAATATGTACAACAAAAATTATTATTAGGTTGATCGCCTGAACAAATTTATGGCAGAATTAAAAATTTTCATCAAGAATGAATTATTAGTTTTAAAACAATTTACAATTGAATTTATTCTGGATTACTTGAAAAGGTTACTAGTAAAAATTTAAGAAGAAAAGGTAAGAAACGAAAATCTCAAGAAAATCGGGGTAAATTTAATGGTAAATCCATTAAAGAACGAAATGTTAATAATCGCATAACTCTTGGCCATTGAGAAGGTGATACTGTAGTATCATCACGAGGTAAAAGTAAATCATGTTTAATAACTTTAGTTGAAAGAACATCAAGATTTACTTTAGCAATATTAGTTGAAAATAGAACTACTAAAGTTATTAACAAAAATATTAGTCATTATTTATCAATTCTTCCAAATAATCTTGTTAAGACTATAACATTTGATAGGGGTAAAGAATTTACTAATTGACAACAACTTGAAAAAAATTTAAATGTGAAAATTTATTTTGCTGATGCATATTCACCTTGACAAAGAGGTACTAATGAAAATACTAATGGTTTAATTAGAGAAAAATTTCCTAAAAAATTTAATTTTTCAAACACTACTAAAAATGCAGTTCATAAATTTATATTGTCTTTAAACCAAAGACCAAGAAAAATACTAAATTATCTTTCGCCAATCGAATATTTGGTTAGAAAAATAATTTAGTTGCACTTAACTTTACAATTTGGCAAATTAATAAATGATTAAATTCATCCTCAGTTATTCATCGCTTCTTAACTACAACTTCATTTTTAATTAAAGGCATTACGGCATTACCGCCACCAAAACCAAAAAAAGATATTTTCAAAAAAACATAAAACAATTGTCAATATAATTGCCATTTTGAATATTTTGTTTTTTTTCATCATATCAACCCTTAATATCTTATAAAAAGAAAAAGAATCAGCATCTAATTCTCTTTCTTAATAATTTCAATTTATTATTTTCTTAGTTTTAATTGTTCAATTATTTTACGATAACGATTAATATCATGATCTTTTAAGTAATCTAACATATTTCGTCTTTGTGATACTTTTCTTACTAAACTTCGTTCAGTAATAACATCTTTACGATGTACTTTTAAATGTGCCGTTAAATTAATAATTTTCTCTGTTAAAAGTGCTATTTGTACTTCTGCTGAACCCGTATCTTTTTCTTTTCTCCCAAATTTAGCAATAATTTGTTTTTTATCCTCAGCTGTAATTGCCATTTAATAAATCCTCCAATAATTATAAACTTAACTAAAACCAATTAATAAAATAGAAGGTATTTTAAAAACTTGTAATAGTCGTATTCGTATAAATATTAACCTATTTTACGAAAATATTCAAGGGTTTTGCTGTAATCTTCGCTAATTAACTGTTTTAAATGTTCTAAACTTTTAACAGCAACATTATCTCGTAAATACTTTAAAAAGGAAATTTTAATTTTTACACCATAAATATTATTATTAAACTTAAGAATATATGATTCACATTTTAAAACATTATCAATTCTAATAATACAAGAAATTGCTTGATAGTTTTTATTATCTAAACTAACATTAGTAATATAGACACCCTCATTTAATATTGAAAAATTATCATTTAAATGAATATTTGCTGTTGGAAATTGAATTTTATTACCTAATTTATTACCTTTAACAACAATACCTTTAATATTATAAGGTTGCAATAATAACTTATTAGCACTAACAATTTGTTTTTTTTGTAGTAACTGACGAATATATGTTGTTGATACCCGAATATCATTATTAATTAAAACTTTATTAACAACAATTACTTTAGAAAAATTTTTCTGCAAATGACTAATATTTCCCAAACCAAAATTTGCAAAACGAAAATCATCACCAACAACGATAATATCAATATTCAATTGTTTAAGATAAAAAATAAACTGTTCAATTGATCATTTTCTTGTATTATCATTAAATGGAAAAATAACAAAATTATCAAATCCCATTAATGAAACTAATTTTTGCTTATCATCCATATCAAGCAAGTCATCATATTGTTGTTGTAAAATTATTTTCTTTGGTGCGATTGAAAAAGTAAAAAATAGTGATTGATAATTATTTTCTTTAGCTTCCTTTAATACTGTTTGAGTTAATAACTGATGTCCAATATGAAGCCCATCAAAAAATCCTAAACACGCTACTTGTTTATTTGAAAATTGCTGTTTTTCATCAATAGTATTAATTATTTTCATCATTTCATAATCCTTTTTTACAATAATATTTATTATCTAGTCCCTTAACATATATTGCTAATGGGATTTGATTATTATCAGTTAACAACACAGTATCACTTTCAATCTCTTTTAATTGAATAGCCTTACCATTTTTAATATCTTTTGTTTCCTTAATATTAATAAGTGGCATATAGTCTTGTAATACATTTGATAATGAAATCATATTTTGTTCTTGAATTTTATCAAGTTCGCAACAATTACTAATCTTATATGCACCACTAGCTATTCTTTGCAATTTTTTTACTGTTGCTATCGTATTTAAAGTTTTAGCAATGTCTACTACTAAACTACGAATATATGTTCCTTTTGAACATTTAACTTTTAGGGAAACATAAGGAAAATCAAAACTTACTAACTCTAAATAATCTAACTTCACAAGTCGTTTTGCTAATAATACTTCTTGATCCTTGCGAGCATATTCATAAAGTTTTTTCCCTTGAAACTTAATCGCCGAATATTTAGGTGGTATTTGATTGTATGATAACGGAAAAAACTTTAAACAATTAAGAAATTGCTCTTTTGTAATTAACTTATTATCATTAGCAATAACATTACCAGTAATATCACCACTATTAGTTAAAATATTAAATTGCATTGTTACTAAATACTCTTTCGTTTCGTTCAATAATAATGAAGAAATCTTTGTCGCTTGATTGACCAAAATTATTAGTACACCAGTAGCTAGAGGGTCTAAAGTTCCGGCATGACCAACTTTATAATATTTAAACTTTTTTTTAAGATAAGATACTACTTGATGCGATGTCATCTCAGTAGGTTTATCAATTAGTAAAATTCCTGAATTCATTATAATAAAAAATCTCCAAAGATATTATATCATACTTAAAAGACTTTGAAAAATTTACCAATACAACTAAAAAGGAAACAATTAAATTGTTTCCTCCAAAAACTTAATACACATATTTTCTCAACTCTTTCAATATGCGTAAGCATTAAGTAAAACTATTACTAGAATTACTTAGTTAAATATTAACACAATGTACTCAAATTATTATCCTTTTTATTAGCAAAAAGAAATCCTTTTAATCCATCATTAAATTTAAGTAATTATTCAGTTAATAATTGCTGTCTTTTTTCTTTACTTCTTTTTTTTCTTTCTTGTTCTGCTTTTTCTTGTTTTCTTGCTTGTCTTTCCATCGCTTGTTGTGCTAACATTTGCTCTGCTACTTTGGCAGTTTCTGCTTCAAGTTCAAAAATTCTATTGCGATCAAAACTAGTTCCTGCTTGTGGTGCAGTTTGTATTGGATCTCCTACTTTTGTACTAGTAGAAGCACCAGTTGTGAGACTACAACATAAAAAATCAGGTGAAGAACAACCTAGTTTATTACAAGAATATTTATTATTTAAAATAGAACTAACAGGAGCTACTCTTGCATATTGCTCATTACCAGTTGTTTTTTGATTTTGTGCTTCCTGTAATTTTCTTTTTCTTTTTTCTCTTGCTTGTTGTGCTAGCATTTGTTGTGCTACTAATTCGCTTTCTTTTCAAATTTGATGTTGTTCTTCCCGCTCTCGTTGGCTTTTTTCTCTTGCTTGTTTTTCCTTCGCTTGTTGTCTTTTTTCTCTTGCTTGTTTTTCCTGCTCTTGTTGGGCTAACATTTCTTCTGCTACTTTGGCAATCTCTGCTTCAAGTTTAAAAATTGTATTATCCATTGCAGAGGATGTTAAATCAATAAGTTCAATATTATTTATTTGTGTTTTAGTACTAGTAGAAGGTTGAGAATCAAATTCATCTACTATTGGAGAGGATGTTAAATCAATAAGTTCAATATCACCAACCATTTCTTGAGAAATCAATTTTAGACTATCAGCATAAATCATATCACTTTTCTTTCATCAGCGCGATTCTAAATCTCGTAATTCTGTTCACACAGTATTTTGATTTGCTTGGTTATTTAAATCAACTTTTTCTTGATATTGCTGATCCTCTAAATCTAAAAAACTGCTGTTGATAAGTCGTTCAGCAAGTCCTTCTAATGTTATTTTATTAGTATCTTGCAAGGAATTATTACAACATCTTAACTTGTTATCAAATTCTCCACTTATTTCTTTTAGTTGACATTCTCACATCTGATCAGCAATTTTTCTTTGTTCTAATTGCTTTTTTCTATTTATATGCTGAATTATACTTGTAAGTGCAAGTAAATAAAATTGCAAAAGATTTCATATAAAAATTTCATGATGCTAAGTTTATTTTAGAAAAAGTAAATTTAAGGAGTTTTTATATGGGATACAAACATCTTGGCATAGATGAAAGAATTTATATTGAGAATCAATTGAAATTTAAAGTAAAAATTAGTGAAATAGCTAAAAATCTTAATCGAAGTATTAGTACTATTAATCGAGAAGTTAATAGAAATAAAGATAATAATCATTATTTTTCATTAATTGCACAAAATAAAGCAGAAAATAGAAAACAATTACATGTTTATTTTCATAAATTTAAAAATAGAGAATTAGTAAAATATGTACAACAAAAATTATTATTAGGTTGATCGCCTGAACAAATTTATGGCAGAATTAAAAATTTTCATCAAGAATGAATTATTAGTTTTAAAACAATTTACAATTGAATTTATTCTGGATTACTTGAAAAGGTTACTAGTAAAAATTTAAGAAGAAAAGGTAAGAAACGAAAATCTCAAGAAAATCGGGGTAAATTTAATGGTAAATCCATTAAAGAACGAAATGTTAATAATCGCATAACTCTTGGCCATTGAGAAGGTGATACTGTAGTATCATCACGAGGTAAAAGTAAATCATGTTTAATAACTTTAGTTGAAAGAACATCAAGATTTACTTTAGCAATATTAGTTGAAAATAGAACTACTAAAGTTATTAACAAAAATATTAGTCATTATTTATCAATTCTTCCAAATAATCTTGTTAAGACTATAACATTTGATAGGGGTAAAGAATTTGCTAATTGACAACAACTTGAAAAAAATTTAAATGTGAAAATTTATTTTGCTGATGCATATTCACCTTGACAAAGAGGTACTAATGAAAATACTAATGGTTTAATTAGAGAAAAATTTCCTAAAAAATTTAATTTTTCAAACACTACTAAAAATGCAGTTCATAAATTTATATTGTCTTTAAACCAAAGACCAAGAAAAATACTAAATTATCTTTCGCCAATCGAATATTTGGTTAGAAAAATAATTTAGTTGCACTTAACTTTACAATTTGGCATTATTTCTAGTAATCATTTATTTTTGCAATTTTGTTCTCACTTATTAATATCATTATAATTAACTACATTAAAAGATTTAATGAATTTGTTAGAATTATTTAAATCTTTCTTTTGTTTACTTGTTAAGTTTTGACCTTGTAATTGTTTTATTTCCAAGTCATTAATTTTTTTTATTTGCTCTTCTATTTCTCGACGCTTATTTTCTTGTTCAATTATCTTATCTTCTATTTCTATTTTTAGCAGTATTTTAGCATAATCAAATTGCCTATCTTGTCATTCTTTTAACTTAGATATAAAACAAGTTAAATGTTCAAAGTTTTCTCCTGAAAAAATACTATATAAAATCATAGGGTTATACATTTTTTCTTCTGTCACTCCGATTCTTTCCATAAAACTTCCAGTCCCAAACATTGAAAAACTATATTGACTTTGCTTTAGCAAATCAGTATATCTTTGTTTATATTCTTTATTTCTTCTAATTTCTTCTTTTTCGATTCGTTCTTTTTGAATCTTATATACATTTAAAACTTCTTTTTCGATATTAGCAATTTCTTGTTGAAATTTATTCATAAATTTTCATTTCCTTTTTTAATTTTAATTTTTAAGTAATTAAGTTAATTAATCTGCTAATCTTAACAATAAGAAATAATTTTAACCAATCGTTAAATTTAAGTGATTATTCAGTTAATCATTGCTGTCTTTGTTCTCTTACTTGTCTTTCCCTATCTTTTTGTGCTAACATTTGCTCTGCTACTTTGGCAGTTTCTTCTTCAAGTTTAAGAATATCTTCTAATATTCCTTTTTCTGCTTCACTTTGTGTATTTTCTTGCGTCTTTTTATCATTAGTTATTTTCTTATTAAGTTCTATTTCGGAATAATTAGAACTATTAGTATTGATAGTAAAGTCCATTAAATCAATTAAAGGACAACCTAGTTGTTCTTGTTGAGTACTATTATCGGAGGAAAAAATTGGCAACTGAGATAGTTGCCTATCAACTGTTTCATTAGATAAAATATTAGAATCACAGTTCATAAATGTTATTTCATCAAAAGGAATCTGATTTTTTTTTCAACTTGTTCAAGAGAAGTTAAATCAATAACAGTTTCTTTGCTTATTGCACTAGTAGAAGGAACTGACAATACTTTATCGGTTGCACTCACTATTTTAGCTCGCCTCTTAACATTAGATTTTAGAGGAACAGCTTCTGTACTAATAAGATGTTGAGAAAGAATATCTAAATTAGATATTTCTTGTTTGAAAATCAACTTCATATTGCCATCATTAGTTTTATTAATTATTCTTCTTCAATTACATTCTAAATCTCATAATTTTGTTCAAACATCATTTCTTTTTATTTCTTCTTGAATTAAGTTAGCTTGCTTGTTATATTCTTGTCTTTCTAATTTTCTAAGTGTATTTTTTATAGCTCGTTCTTTAACTAATGCTACCGGTATAACATCTTGATATTTATTATCTTCTTCTGCTATAATCTTATTTTCTTTCTCTAATTTTTGTTTATAAACTATTAAATCATTTTCAAACTCTCTTTTTGATTTCATTGTATATAAAATCTCTTTTTGTTGATGTATTCACATTTCGTTACTCATTTTTCTTCGCTTTAATTCTTTTTCATTAATTACTAACAGTTTTTCTTTAGCTGCTAGCAAATATTTATTTTTGGAACTTTGTTCTCACTGAAACATATCATCGTAATAATTAACAATACCTAAAGAATCAAGATCTTGTTGATACGAATTAAAAATCTTTAATTCCGCATCATTTAAATTACCACATTTTAATTTTTTGATATTTAATTCATTAATTTTTTTAAATTTCTTTTCTATTTCTCGGCGTTGATTTTCTTGTTCCACCATTTTATTTTCTATTTCTATGTGAGCTGTTGCTGCATTAAAATGAAGTTGCATATCTTGTCATTCTTTTGCTACACATAAAAAATCATCCAAACAAGAATAGTTTTCTCCAACAAACAAATTATTTAAAAGCATTGGATTATTCAGATTTTCTTTAGTTATTTCTAACTTTCCTATTAAAGTTTCTTTATTAAAAATTGAATCATTAAACTTATTTAATTTCATGATATGAATTTGTTTTTTCTTATATTGTTCAATTCTTCTAATATCTTCAATTTGGATTCTTTGTTATTGAACTTTATACATTTCTAAAAATTGCTTTTCTAATTTATTTTTCTCTTGCTGATTTTGATCCATAAATTCTCGTTTCCTCTCTTCATTTAAATTTAAATGATTAAATTAATTACTACTTTTTTTATGTAAGGATAAAAAGAATCTAGTATTATCTAGACTCTAAAATTACATAATTATTTTTTCTTTTTAAGATATTATTTTTATTTAAATAAAAAAATAAGACTAATAACTAATCTTATTTAAATAATTGATGCATTTATCCTTAAATTCAAGTAATTAATTTCTTGAAAAAGAAAATTATTAACTTCCTGATACCGAAAATATCTCATAAAAATAACTTAATAAACTTTGTTCACTATAAATAATGGTCGCTGGTTGATAGTAAAAATATGAAAAACAACTAATAACAGTATTAAAAACAACCCTAGTATTTTCAATTTGATAATCATTAGCAGACAAAATAACTTCTTCTTGATAATTAATAATTATCCGGTCAAGATATTTATTAGATAAAGAATGAATGCTATTAAAGACATAATAACAACTATCTTGTTTTTTAATTACAGTTAAATAACCACTAGTTGTTTGTGGTTTTGTTATTTTTGATAATCCCAAAATACTAGTTAAAATCAACAATCCAATGACTAAAAAATAAATTAAAACACCATTATTATGAATTGACTTATGAATTATTGGTTTCACTAGTAATTACTCCGAATGACGATACTATTACCTCTTGCGAAAAATAAGTCTTCAAATTACTATCATGACTAACAAAAATAATTAAAGCATCATCAAAATATGTTAATAACAATTTAATTAATTTAATTTTTAATTGCTGGTTAACATTACTTAATGATTCATCAATTAAAATTATTTTCCACTGATGATGAAAGAATAATGATAAAAAAGCAACAACTTGTCGTTGACCAGAACTTAAATTGCTACCATTATTATCACATTTAGTGTTAATATTCAAATTTATTGCTTGTAAAAGAACACTAACATTTAATTTTTCCAATTTTGCTAAATTTACTAGTTGATAATTAAAATTAACAATATTATCTAAAACTGTTCCCTCATAAACATAGGGATGTTGTTGCAAATAACAAATAATTTCATTATGAGCAAGAAATCGCATATCTTGATTATTTAACAAAATAATTCCTTGATAGTTATCATACATTCCACCAATAAGTTTTAATAAAGTAGATTTCCCACTACCAGAAACCCCACTAATAAAATTAGTTTTTTAAATTGATAATTAATTTTTTGAAAAATAATTTGATCACAATATTTAAACGACACATTTTGCAATGAGATTGTTGAAATAGTTGTTTCGCACAAAGAATTATGCTTAATTTCCTTTTTAAAAAATAACAGGGGTTTTACACGATTAATCGCTTGCTTCAGTTTTTTTCTCGTAATAATTAGCTGACCAATTTCTTGAAAAAAGTTTGTTACATAGCCTGTTAATGAACTAGCAATATTATTTGTCCTAAAGATATCATATTGCTAGCAAGTAACTTACTTGCTAAATACAATATTAATAAATTACAAAGACTAATAATCAACTGTTCATAGTGATTAACTTTAACTTCAGCATTAGATAAACTAATACTAGTTTTTTGTAATTGGTCATAACTTTGTTGAATTTTAAATAAAACAACATCATTAACATCACAACCTATTCTTTGCGTTGATGATTGAATTAGTTGTAAATATTGTTGATAATGAAAAATCGTTTCTTGTTTTTGTTTAATTTGTTGATGATAACAAAAATTATGAAATAACAAATTAATACATAACAAAATTAATGACTGCAATCCAATCGCTAGTAAAAATCATCAATGAATAAAAAATAACAATATAGTACTAATAATTGCCATAACAAAAATATGAATACCTTGTAATAACTTTGTTGTTAATAAACTACAAACAATAGTTAAATCCTCAACTCTTTGCAATCAATCACTATCTTGATATTGTTCCATTATTATAAAATTACTTTCACTAATAGCAAAATAATATCGATGTGTCATACTAGTAATAAAATTATGAGTTAACATTAAAATTATTTTTTGTTGACAAAAACTAACAATCATTTTCATTAAAATAATAATTATAAAACCTAATAAAATCTTTAATCAAATACTATTTAAAATAAAAAGATGATGACTATCAATAAATACTTTTACTAACATATTTGCTAAAAAATTAATTACCGTTAATAATAAATTAATAATCAATAGCCCTAAAATTATCATTAAATATGGTTGCAATAAATAAAATAATAAACAAGATAACATATTTTTTTGTTTACTAGCAAGAATTATTGTTTTAGCACTAATAATTAAAGTATCCAAATAAATATTTTGTAAATATTCATTTGTTACTCATTGTAATTTTTCCTTGCTAGGATCAGCAATTAAAAATTTTTTTCGATGTTTTTTATAAACAACAATAAAATGAGCTTCACCATTGTCATTATTAACATATAAAATTCAAGGCGTTTTTAACGATAACTTTTGAAGTTGCTCAAAATTACAATGATATGGTGTTAATAATACTCCCTGTGAATAGGCTACCGCTTTCAATGTTTTAATACTTCAATATTCTCATTGAAATGATGCTTCTTGTTTTAAAGTTTCTAATGAAATTCGTTGCTTGTGATAATACTTAATTAACATTGCTAAACAAGCAACAGCACAATCATTTTTTTGCTCTTGTCATATTAATGGATACAACATTTAATCCCCATTACTACTTTTACTTATCTAATATTTTTTTCCTTGTAAAACATAAAAAAATCTCGTTAATTATTAACGAGAAAATTTACGATTTTGTGCTTGTTTAAATAAACGTTTTTCTCTGGGAGAAAGGAAGTGTTTACGCTTTTCTAATTCTCTTTTAATTGGAGAAGCAGCTTTTTTAAATCTGCGTAAAGCTTGATCAATATCTTCTCCATCCTTTTTTACAACAACTGTGGCCATTTAATTTTCAACTCCATTTTCCTATATTTTTTTACATATGAATATTTTATAGCTAGACCCTATAATTATAATTTTTTTTGCTATAAAATGCAAATGATTTAATAAATATGATATAAAATTGCAAATAATGAAACAAAATTCACAAAAAATTAAAACCATTTTTACTGCCAAATTGTAAAGTTAAGTGCAACTAAATTATTTTTCTAACCAAATTATTCGATTGGCGAAAGATAATTTAGTATTTTTCTTGGTCTTTGGTTTAAAGACAATATAAATTTATGAACTGCATTTTTAGTAGTGTTTGAAAAATTAAATTTTTTAGGAAATTTTTCTCTAATTAAACCATTAGTATTTTCATTAGTACCTCTTTGTCAAGGTGAATATGCATCAGCAAAATAAATTTTCACATTTAAATTTTTTTCAAGTTGTTGTCAATTAGCAAATTCTTTACCCCTATCAAATGTTATAGTCTTAACAAGATTATTTGGAAGAATTGATAAATAATGACTAATATTTTTGTTAATAACTTTAGTAGTTCTATTTTCAACTAATATTGCTAAAGTAAATCTTGATGTTCTTTCAACTAAAGTTATTAAACATGATTTACTTCTTTAATGGATTTACCATTAAATTTACCCCGATTTTCTTGAGATTTTCGTTTCTTACCTTTTCTTCTTAAATTTTTACTAGTAACCTTTTCAAGTAATCCAGAATAAATTCAATTGTAAATTGTTTTAAAACTAATAATTCATTCTTGATGAAAATTTTTAATTCTGCCATAAATTTGTTCAGGCGATCAACCTAATAATAATTTTTGTTGTACATATTTTACTAATTCTCTATTTTTAAATTTATGAAAATAAACATGTAATTGTTTTCTATTTTCTGCTTTATTTTGTGCAATTAATGAAAAATAATGATTATTATCTTTATTTCTATTAACTTCTCGATTAATAGTACTAATACTTCGATTAAGATTTTTAGCTATTTCACTAATTTTTACTTTAAATTTCAATTGATTCTCAATATAAATTCTTTCATCTATGCCAAGATGTTTGTATCCCATATAAAAACTCCTTAAATTTACTTTTTCTAAAATAAACTTAGCATCATGAAATTTTTATATGAAATCTTTTGCAATTTTATTTACTTGCACTTACAAGTATAATTCAGCAACTAAAATTAATTAGCAACTAAACCATCAATAACGCTGCTTTACTAATCCCCAGTCGGTCTGCTCCACCTTTAATAAGTTTTATTGCCTGTGCTTTAGTTTTAATTTTCCCTGACGCTTTAATATACATTGCATCTTTAACAATACTACGAATTAATTTAATATCTTTAACTTTAGCACCACTTTTAGCAAATCCTGTTGAAGTTTTAATAAAATCTGCTTGTGCTTGCAAAGCTAATTTACAAACTTGAATTTTTTCTTCTTTCGTTAATAATGCAGTTTCAATAATAACTTTTAAAATTTGTTTTGGACATACAGCCCGAACATGTTTAATATCATTTAATACTACCGTATATGCCCCTTCTTTTAAAGCTCCGACATTAATAACCATATCAATCTCATCGGCACCATCACGAACAGCTTGTTCAGTTTCCAACACTTTAATATTTGTAGGCACCGAACCCAATGGAAAACCAACAACAGTACAAACATTAACCTTTGTCTTTTTTAACAAATTTTTAGCATGACTAACATAAATAGGATTAACACATACACTAGCAAATTTGTGCTTTTCAGCATCCAAACAAATTTTTTGAATGTCATGACTCGTAGCATGTGAACTTAATAAAGTATAATCAATAAATTCATTCAGTTTCATAAAACAAGCAGATCTCCTTACTAATTATTTATTTTTAATTATTAATTCATCATTTAGGGTAGAAATTTCACTTTTTGATAATGCCTCTCATTTTAACCTTTGAATAAAAAACTTAATATCAAAGATAATTGTTACTAAACCAAATATTCCAGAAATTCCAATTGATAAACCAAACGCTAAAATAGCATTTTGGTGATTTTTAGCAATTAAAATTAATAAATTGGCTAAAATTGACATCACTGCCATCAATACGATTAATATTAAGTATTTATATGCTTTAAATTGATATTTAATATCAAAATTCTTACTTGATACATAAGTTAATCAAACATAAACCATTATTAAACATAAAGTTATTAATGGAATTAAATAACTAGCAATTTCAAAACCACCACTTAAAGGTAAATTTGATTTTTGAACACTAATAAATACCATTGTTAAAAACAATCAATTAATTGCAAATAATAAATTTAAAATTGCACCCATTCGCTTTGAACTTAAAGACATTCTTATTGCTCCTTTAACTTTTCATGTTCATAACCGATATTAGCAAGAAATGCTAAAACAGCTGTTTCTGATCTTAAAACTCTTTTTCCTAAATTAATTGCATGAAAACCTTCAAAATTAAAAAATTCTAATTCTTTATCACTAAAACCACCCTCAGGTCCACAAATAAAAGTAATACTTGTTGACTTGGATAATGGTAACATTAGTGCCGACAATGAACGGGTTGCTAATGATAATTCATTAGCAATTAAATTTAACTCGCTCTTATAAGGAATAATAGCAGTAAAATCAGTAATAATATCAACAATTTTTGGAATTTGATTACGATTCGACTGTTGTGCTGCTTCTTTAGCAATCTTTTGTCAACGCATCATCTTTTTTTTCTTATCATCATTTCGTTTAATCTTAGTAACACTTCGTTCTAAAGCAATACCAATAATTTGTGTCACACCTAATTCAGTCGCTTTTTGAACAATTCAATCATTACGATCTTGTTTAAGCAATGGCATTAATAATGTTACAACTATTTCTAATTCGGTATTTTCCAATAAATTTTTTTGAATTTCAACTTTTAATTGTGGTTTCTTTTCAATTATCTTCGTTTGATATTTTTTGCCATTATATACAGCAATTAACAAGTCATTAATTTGAAATCTTAAAACATTAACTAAATGATGAGTATCAATATCATTAAAAATTAAATTGCCGAATTCATCTTGAAAATGAGCAAAATAACATTGCATTATATCACCTACTCCAATATTAATTATATCATTTTTAAATCATTACCCAAACCGTCCTGCAATATAATCTTCAGTTTCCTTTTGTTGTGGTGATAAAAATAATTTTCTTGTTCTTGCCACTTCAACAATTTTACCCATTAAAAAAAATGCTGTTTGATCAGAAATTCTTGCTGCTTGTTGCATTGAATGGGTCACAATAATAATTGTAAAATCTTTTTTTAATTGCAATATTAACTCCTCAATTTTACCAGTAGCAATCGGATCTAATGCTGAAGTTGGTTCATCCATTAATAGCACTTCTGGTTTAATAGCAATTGCTCGAGCAATACATAATCTTTGTTGTTGACCACCACTTAAACTTAAAGCTGGACTTTTTAAATCATTTTTAACTTCATCTCATAATGCCGCTTTTTTTAATGAATCTTCAATTATTTCATCCAATTTTTTTCGATTTCTAATTCCTAAACTTCTTAGTCCATAAGCAACATTATCATAAATTGATTTTGGAAAAGGATTAAGTTTTTGAAAAACCATACCAATCGTAGTTCTTAAAGCAATAATATCTTGTTTATTATCATAAATATTTTTTTGTTGATAAATAATTTCTCCCGTAATTTTAGTTCCTTCAATTAAATCATTCATGGGCGCATAAAGTTTTGTTAGGTGGGTAAAGATTTGAATAAGTATTAAGGCAGTCGGCAATGATTGTCTTTTTATTTTATAAGGTGTTAAAATTTGTTCTTTGAAAATTAAATACAAGTGAATTAATAATGTTGGTATGTATTAAAGCACGATAAATTGTGGGTGGTCGCCATAACCAAAAGAAGTTTACCAGTTAATAGATAACACCCTATTAGCTATAGCAATTTGTTTCGTTTTGCAATAAAAAATGAATGGGTGGATTTCCTAAAAATATACACGCTATTAAATTAGTTCCAAGGGTAGGATGCGGATATTAAAGTGTAGAAATTTCTATATAGGGGTATGCTAAGTTTAAAATTATTAAAACCTTTATCTAATAATAATAAAAAAACAAAATTTACTAACAAAGCTTGTTAAACACTTAAATCTGCGATATATAAGTGTTTAAAAAACTAAGTTAACTAACTTAGTTAATATAACTTAGTTTATCTATAAGGAAGGTAATTTACTATGAAAAACATTAAAAACATTTTCTTAAATACTAAGAAGTATCTTTTAAAAGAAACGCAAAACGCAATGTTTATTAAAGCGCCAAAAATTCCGTGATTTAATAAACAAATCGGCATTTGGTTTCCAAAGCGATTTGTTTATAAAGGAAAATACGAAAATTCAATTTGTATTGGAATAATAAAAGATAGTAAATATCAAGTAATTTCAATTAATCAACAAGAACAAGAAACGAAGTTAATTAAAGGCCGAGAATTATTAGGTTTCTTCATTGCCGAAAAAGAAAATAACAAAAAAGATATGAATTATAACTATTTTAAAGGAGTTTAAAAATGAATATTGCAATTGGACTAATATTTATTATTGTCAGCATAATGCTGTCAGCATATTTTGCTTATAAAATTTATGCCAAAATAAAAATTAGAATTAAATATAAAAATGCCATTAAAAATAATACTGGTAATTTCACAAAAGACGAAAAAGTATTTATTGCTCGCTTTGAAGAATGAGTTAAAGCTCCTAATTCAAAAGAAAATAACAAGGATAAAAAATAATGTTTTGAGAAATTATCATGGAGTTCTTAAAACTGTTTGTTCCGATAGAAAAAATGCCTGCACAAGTTGCTTTTATTGCCGGATTAATTATTATCATTACTTTTCTTTTCGCATTAATTTCAATTATGTATTTACCAATAAAAATGATTTTTGGGAAATAAAAAATGACGGTAAATTTAAAAGAATTTAATTGAGAGCAAATTAAACAAACTTTCTGAGATTTATTTATTCAAATTACAACTATCCCGGCTCATATTAGTGGTGGTAAAGAAATTGATTTAACCCAAAAAACACTTTGACTTTTAATAGCAAACATTGCTTTTTGATTCTTAACAGCGATTATGGTGTGATTTATTCTAATGCTACTTTGAAAAACCATATCAGTATTTAGATAAAGACAAATGACGAATGCCTCAAGAAGAAAGGGGGTGATTATATGATTGGAACTTTCTTAGCCGATGCACCAGCAAAAATAACAGCTAGCGATGCGATGACTAAATTGTGAAATGCAATTATAACGGCATTTACTAAAATGTGAGAAATTATTGCTGTTAATATGCCACAAGTCGGTAACTTCTTTGCTGACTACTGAATCTTCATTTTTCCATTTATTTTGGCAATATTCTTTATTTGCTTTAAAATGTTTGAAAAACTACTTGGCGCAGTCCGCTAACAAAAAAATAAAGTGAGGTGCAAGATGAAATTTTGCAAATGAATAATAGAAAAAAATAACCATTTTATTGAATTGAATCGCACCTCATTTTTAATTTTATGACATTGAGGAGCAATTTGATACATTTACAACGGTTATTTCAAAAACATTGTGAGCTATTTATTTTTAGCCGGTTGTATTTTAATTTTCCTTTTTAAAATCGGTAATTTAACACAAATTAACAAAGTTATTAATTTCTTAAAAAATTCACCATTAAATATTGTGATTGGTTCATTAGGAACTGGAAAAACTGCTTTTCTAGTATACGCAGCAAAATTACTAAAAAAGAAGAAATATCACATCGCCGCAACCTTTCCATTATTAGAAACCCAAAAATTAAGTTTAGGGCATATGAGGTTATTAGACTTTGATTATCCGGTATTGCCAGACAAAACGTTACTTTTGTGAGATGAAACCAATTTATTTTTAGAAGGAACTGATTGAGAAAAAAATAATACCAAAAACGAAGAAACCGGTATTCAAGAATATTTCGCTTTGGCACGCCATTTCGGTCATATTGTGCTTGCTAGCGGTCAAAGAGATAAACATATTTGAGTTAAAGTTCGTGATATTGCCAATAATGTGATTGTGGGAATTCGCAAAAAACCCGTTAATATTTTTCGTCCCTACTTAAAAGTCATCTATGGCACCTTTACGAGCATTGAAGAATATGAACGCTGACGAAACACCTTAATTGATGCGAAAAATAGTAAAAAAGGGCGTCGCATTAAATATCGCGATATTCCTGAACTTGATATTTATTTTTTTAAACTAAAAATTCCTCTACCAATATTAAACACTTACAATTCTTTTTACCTAGCATTTTTAAGAGATTACTTAAATTCAAAAGTAAATCCCGACTATGAAGACAAATACTATACTGACACAGCAATTGATTTAGAAGACTTAGAATACTTAAAAATGGATAAATTTAGCAAATTTTTAAGAAAAATGAAAGAAAAGGAATAATATAAAAAATGGAAAATCTCGCAAAAATGTCCGACTTTCTGGCTCAAATGCTTTATAAAGTTTTTGACTTAATTTGAAGTTTAGAGGTGCCGGGAACAAATATTCAACTAATATTTCCTTTGTTCTTAACACTGGCTGTAGAATTTCTTATGGCAATTATTCTTGGATTTGGTAGTCAACAAGTTAATTTAGAAAAACAACGCCAATATGCGGTTAAAAATAAAGGGCGTTTAAGTGCGTGAGGAAAAACTAAAAAACAAATAAAACCAATAAAAACAAAGCAAGGTAACTAACAATGTTTAAACTAATTATTATTTTTATCTTAATAACTGTTCTTGGGTTATTAGCAGGTAGTCATTTTGAAACCTTAACGAACTTATATTAGCGAAGAGCTTGCTAATTTCCAAAAATTTATTACTAGCAATTTAACAATTTTAGAACTATTTAAACCAATGGCTCGGACATTTTCGCAACACCCAATTTTTACCATTCTTGGCGTTACTTGTGTACTTATTGCCTTATTTATTGTGATTAAAGGACGATAAAAATATGAAAGGAGAATTAAAATGAAAAAACTTTTAGGAAAATTATTTAAAAAAGATAATTCAAAAGAAAAAATGCCATTAAAATTAAGAATTAAAAATTCTTTTAAAAAGCAGTGGTTAAAAATAGTATTAAGTATCATTTTCATTTTTATAAGCTTATTAATTTGCGCATTAACAGTAATCGATACTAAATGAATAACTGGAACAAGCGACGAATTTAATAATTTTATGAATAAACAGATGGTTGATTTTTTTGGCAAGTTCAATAGTGGTATTATGCTCTCAGGAATATTTGTTTTTTGATGAGGCGGAGCAATATATTTTGCAATTAAATTTGAAAAATTAATCCGCTTGATTATTCAGAAAATTAAAGCAAAAAGAGCCTTTAAAAATGAAATCAAACAAATTAATTAGCTCTTTAAAAAAATATTGATGAATAATACTTAATTACATTATATTAATATCTTTAAGTATAGTTTTATTATTACATACAGATATTGAAAATTTGCAACAATTTATTAAAAATTTTGGAGCAATTGGTAAGTTAATGATTATAGGTTATTCATTAGTGTGAGTAACCATAACAGAAATGGTAAACTCTTTAATTCGCTTTGTATTAAAAAAGATTAAAAATAAAAGAATAATGAAAAATAAAATATTTTAAAAAGGAGTGATAAAAATGTTTATGAAAATATTTACCGTGTTAATTATTAGTTTCAATAACATTTTTACTATTCCCGCAAACATTAACAACGAAAAAACCACAGCACAACTAGTTAGAAATAAAAGAGAAGATAATAAAATTTATGATTTTGAAATAAAAGACTTGCAAAAAGTGAAATTTCATTTCTCACCAAGCAAAAATTATCTTACACAAGTTCAAGTAAATAAAATAGATAATAACAATCTAAATGAAAAATTACCAGAATTAAGATATTTAAACAATCTTAGTTTTAAATTCACACAAGAATTACAAAATAATCAGAATAAACAAAATAATATTAAACAACTAATAACTACACACGGACAAGAAATAACAGAGATAAATGGTTCCAAATTTTGAGTAATTAATAAAAAAATAACAATCAAAGCACAAGGGACAAATTTAACTAATTTCAAAGAATCAGTTATTAATAACATATGAGATTACACATTAAATAGTACAAATGATTTTGAAATTGAAACCAAAAAAGAAAGTACCGATATTGAATTACCGACAACAACAACTAATTTTGATGGCAACCATAAATACAGTGATATTATTGAGAACCTTGACTATTTAATGATTCATCGTGGTGATTTTGACAAATTTAATTACTCTTATCTTTATTGAACACCAATATTTAATTTCATTGGCACCTTAGAAAAAGGTTACTATAAAGAATTCACCATTAAAAATCACGGCTTTAAAAACGAAAGCTATTTTTATCACAAAACATCGACAGATTTAAACAATATTAATGAAAATATCCTTAAAATCAAGGCATTTAACAAAACCCTAATTGCCGGAAACAATTATTTACAATTATTACACGGTGAAAAGGAAATCTGAAAATATGATACTGCAAATGCTAACGATTATTACCTAATTAAGCATCTTTTTGGAACTTTAAATTATCTTGATGTTAAATTTAGTTTTTTAAGATACGACCCTGAATTAAAGAACGATATTTATCTTTATTTTAAAAACAACATTCCTAGTATTAACAACAGCGATTACAAAAATGTCTTTGATCAAATCTATGAAATTCTTGGAAACTTCTTTGCCAGCTTATTTTACGCCACTTTTGACATGGACGAAAAAACTCATACCGAAATTTATTTTAAAGGCATAGATAACTATAAGAAGGACCACTTTATTCAAATCGGCTTCTTTTATCGTTCTTTAATTACCTTTTATCCTAAAAAATATTTAATCAATATTACTGGTAATTCGGAACTGCTACTAAGAAGTTATTTTTTTACTTTTGATAAAAAAACGCACCAAGAGAACTATAATGCCATTAAAAATAAAAATAGTATCTACCAAATTGAGTTCAATGTGCTTAAATCTTATGATAATAAACTTATTACCCTGCCAACTGAAGCAATAAATAGCAAAATTAATTATCTTAATACGGACATTGATATTCGTTATGGTATTAACATTTTTACCTTAACCTTTCCGCTTTATTACAAAGGTAATATCTCTAACTACAATTTTAAAATTTATGACTTTAATGTCTTAAATTCAACAGCTTTTATCCCTGATGGTTCAAATAACAGTGAATGAAATGATTTAATTCCACCAGCAAATTGTAAATATTCTGGACGGTGAATACCAACCTTTAATAATATTGGATGTGCCATTCAAAATGCCGGTATCAAAATGCTAAACTGAATGCTTACGGCTTCACAAGTCATTACGATTTTACGACCATTAGCGATTATTGCAAAAGCAACAGTTAACTTTTCAACTGTCATTTTTCCAGTTTTTAAAACAGTGCCAGCCTTTTACTATACCTTTCAATTTTTAATCGGTTTTGCCATTTTTCTAATGATTTTAAGAATTTTTGTATAATATATATATATATATATATATGCCAAATTGTAAAGTTAAGTGCAACTAAATTATTTTTCTAACCAAATATTCGATTGGTGAAAGATAATTTAGTATTTTTCTTGGTCTTTGGTTTAAAGACAATATAAATTTATGAACTGCATTTTTAGTAGTATTTGAAAAATTAAATTTTTTAGGAAATTTTTCTCTAATTAAACCATTAGTATTTTCATTAGTACCTCTTTGTCAAGGCGAATATGCATTAGCAAAATAAATTTTCACATTTAAATTTTTTTCAAGTTGTTGTCAATTAGAAAATTCTTTACCCCTATCAAATGTTATAGTCTTAACAAGATTATTTGGAAGAATTGATAAATAATGGCTAATGTTTTCGTTAATAACTTTAGTAGTTCTATTTTCAACTAACATTGCTAAAGTAAATCTTGATGTTCTTTCAACTAAAGTTATTAAACATGATTTACTTTTACCTCGTGATGATACTACAGTATCACCTTCTCAATGGCCAACAGTTATACGATTATTAACATTAACATTTCGTTCTTTAATTGATTTACCATTAAATTTACCGCGATTTTCTTGAGATTTTCGTTTCTTACCTTTTCTTCTTAAATTTTTATTAGTAATTTTTTCAAGTAATCCAGAATAAATTCAATTGTAAATTGTTTTAAAACTAATAATTCATTCTTTATGAAAATTTTTAATTCTGCCATAAATTTGTTCAGGCGATCAACCTAATAGTAATTTTTGTTGTACATATTTTACTAATTCTCTATTTTTAAACTTATGAAAATAAACATGTGATTGTTTTCTATTTTCTGCTTTATTTTGTGCAATTAATGAAAAATAATGATTATTATCTTTATTTCTATTAACTTCTCGAATAATAGTACTAATACTTCGATTAAGATTTTTAGCTATTTCACTAATTTTTACTTTAAACTTCAATTGATTCTCAATATAAATTCTTTCATATATGCCAAGATGTTTATATCCCATATAAAAACTCCTTGCTTTGCTTTTTCTAAAATAAACTTAGCATCATGAAATTTTTATATGAGATTTTTTGCAATTTTATTTACTTGCACTTACAAGTATAATTCAGCACTTTTACCTCGTGATGATACTACAGTATCACCTTCTCAATGGCCAAGAGTTATGCGATTATTAACATTTCGTTCTTTAATGGATTTACCATTAAATTTACCCCGATTTTCTTGAGATTTTCGTTTCTTACCTTTTCTTCTTAAATTTTTTACTAGTAACCTTTTCAAGTAATCCAGAATAAATTCAATTGTAAATTGTTTTAAAACTAATAATTCATTCTTGATGAAAATTTTTAATTCTGCCATAAATTTGTTCAGGCGATCAACCTAATAATAATTTTTGTTGTACATATTTTACTAATTCTCTATTTTTAAATTTATGAAAATAAACATGTAATTGTTTTCTATTTTCTGCTTTATTTTGTGCAATTAATGAAAAATAATGATTATTATCTTTATTTCTATTAACTTCTCGATTAATAGTACTAATACTTCGATTAAGATTTTTAGCTATTTCACTAATTTTTACTTTAAATTTCAATTGATTCTCAATATAAATTCTTTCATCTATGCCAAGATGTTTGTATCCCATATAAAAACTCCTTAAATTTACTTTTTCTAAAATAAACTTACCATCAATAATTTTTGATTGTAAAATTGTATTATTAATCTTAAAAGCTGATAATGAAAAGAATAATAATGTTGATGCTGCTAAAGTTGAAACAAATGTCAATGACAATTTAGAGAAACTATTATTAGCAAAGAAAAAGGTTATTTTAGTTTTAAAACTAAAATCGACAATTTTATTAAAAAAACTACTTTTATTACTAGTTTTTGATTTAACAACAGTTTTATAACTATAATTAATTGACTTAGACATTAATGTTAATGGATTTTTTCGTAATAAGAAAAAAGCAAAAATAAAAGTAAAAAAAGCAATAATTAAAAGTGGTACAACAATAATTAAAATAATAATTAAAACATTAAATGAAATACCATATTCAGGAAAAACAAAAAAATCAATATAAGTTTGATTAAAAAAACTCTGCATATAATACGATAAAAAAATACTACCAATACTAACAAAAATAATTGGTATCATTTGAGCAATTGTCATTACTAATGATATTTTTATTGTTGAATAACCTAATGATTTTAACATTCCAAATGATTGCTGATTATTTATTACTGATTTATGAATTAAAATAAAAATAATTAACAAATTAATTCCAAAAATTAACAATGAAAAAGTTGTTGCAACACTATTTATTATTAATATTCTTGCATTCAAAGCTTCTTTTGTCATTAAATAAGGATTTCAAATAACAGCAAAATCATTATTATTTAATTTAAGATTTCAATACAACGAAAAGCGATTATATTCTTGTTTTAAAGTTTGAAAATTAAAATTTAAATCAGTATTTTTTTGATGCTTAAACCCATAAATACTTTTTTTATTTTCACCTAACTTATGATCAACAACATCACCCTTTAATTTATTATAAGTTTGCTTATTAACTCATACAACAGTTGAACTTGATAAACTAGGCATTTCTCCACTTTGCATTAAAAAATACGCATCATTAACATCAGTAGCATAGCCAGCAATAATAACTTCTTGTCCCATAATCCGAAATTTGCTACCTAACGATAGATTATTAACATCAGCAAATCTTTTAAACACAAAGACATAATTACTACCATCATTTAAATTAAATTTACCATTTTCTTTAATTATATAAGGTTTATTAAAATAACTAGTAGCATCATAACTCTTAACACGATAGGCATTTCCTGATGTTAAAAACTCAGTAATGTCTAATGACTCAACATATTCTAAACGATTAAAACTAATTGATGAAGCAATAAATCAATATAAATCAATATGCTCACGCATTGTATCACTAGTAATATTACGAGGAAAGTTATCTTGTAAATTATCTTTGTGCAATTGTTCTAACTCTTGATTAATAGTTAATAAATTTTCTGCCTCATTAGTAGTAATTAAATGAAAGTAATCATATTGTTGATATTTTTCAAAAAGTTCAGAAACATAAGGTGTTCCTAATCCATCATTATTAATTATTTGACTATTAACAAATCAATATCCTTTATTTGAAATTTTAGAACTATCACAACCAATTTTAATCTTATTAGGTTCATCACAATATGTTACCTTATAAATTGTTGAAATATTAGCATTTAAATATTGCTGAACATCGTGATTCATTGTTAAAATTTCTTCTTTATCAAATTCAGTAAGATGACTTATTGATAGAGTTGCTTTTTTAAAAATTTCTATATCAAGTTTATTTTCAGAAGTAAAATAATTTGGTATAATGTTGATGAAAATATCCCTAAAAGGATAACTAACATTATTAAAATAACAATTAGTAAACTAATTACTTGAAAAAAGTTTTGAAAAAAACTATAAATAATACTTTTAAATAACTTTAACATCTAATTACCTCATTAATTGCTATCCTTTTATTTAACAACCTTAACTAATTTTAAATAAGCATCTTTTGCAGCTGCTTGCTCAGCTTTACTATGTGAACTACCACTTCCCTTACCAAAAATAATGTCACCACTTTTTACAATAGCAACATATTGATAACTATTTTTATCTTTATGTTCAAAAATAACTTTATATTCAATAGGATCTTGGCGTTCAGTTTGTAAATATTCTTGTAATAAAGTTTTATAATCTTTAACTAAATAAATACTTTTATCTTTAATTTTATTAAATAATGTTTGCATTAAAAATGTATTAACCGCTTGTTGGCCTAAATCTAAATAAATAGCACCGACAATCGCTTCAAAAACATCACCTAAAATGCTATCTTTTTCACGACCACCCGTTTGAATTTCGCCTTTACCTAAGCGAATATATTCATTCATCTTATAAAATCTACACACTTGTGCTAAGGTTTCTTCTCTAACAATTTGACTTCGCCAAATTGTTAACTCGCCTTCATTTAAATCATCATTTATTCGATATAAATATAATGTTGTATACATTTGCAACACCGCATCACCTAAAAATTCTAATCGTTGATAATTATAATTTAATTGCTTTTCATTAGCATATGAACTATGAATCAAAGCTTGTTCATATAAATTAATATTTCGTGGTTCTAAATTAAATGCTTTTAACAAAATTTTAATTTCTTCAATAAACATAAATCCTTATTTTCCTTCTTCTTTAACAACATTATTTTTAATTAGTGATAATACATCTTCTAAAAGCGCTTTCCGAACTAATTTTAAAGTACTAAAAAATGCTTTAACATCACTACTACCATGCGCTTTAAAAACAATGCCATTAACACCAATTAAAATTGCTCCGCCCGTATTTCGATAGTCAAAAATTTCTTTAACTTCATTAAATGCTTTTTTCAAACATAATGATGCTAACTTACGAAAGATATTCTTAGTAAACTGATTTCGTAAAACTTGCAATAAATTCCGTGCCGTCCCTTCAACCGCTTTCAAGGAAATATTACCAGTAAAACCATCAGTTACAACAATATCAATATCACCATTCATAAAATTATTAGGTTCAATATTACCAACAAAATTTAATTGTGAATTGTTACTTAATTTTATATAAGTTTCTTGATGATATTCCTTACCTTTTTTCTCTTCTGTACCAATATTTAATAATGCTACTTTTGGTTGCGATAATTCTCAAATTTTTTGAACATAAATATTTGCCATCATAGCAAATATTTCTAAATCATTACTATCATTTTCAACATTAGCGCCCACATCAATAAGCACAACTTGCTTATTTTTTATTTTTGTTGGCATAATTGCCATAAAAGCTGGACGAGTAACACCAGTTATTTCTTTTAAAATAAAATGATTAGCTGCTAAAAAAGGACCCGTAGCCCCTGCTGTTAATACTGCATCAGCTTCTTTATTAGCAACACATTCAATTGCTTTACTCATTGAATTATCGTTTTTTCTTCTAATATCTAAAATACTATCAGTCATCATTATTTCTTCATTAGCATTTTTAAAACTAATCCGCGATAATAACTTTTCATTTAATTTAAAACCAATTAAATATTCTTTAATTATCAGTTCGTTACCAACTAAAATAATATCAATGTCATTATATTGTTGTAAAAATTTTATGACACCACTTATTAGTGGCTTATGTCCTAAATCTGAGCCCATAACATCTACTGCAATTTTCACAAACTTCACCTCTTTTTAACAATTAAATTATATCTATTCAACACCAAATATGAAAGGATATACTGGTTGTTCACCTTCAATTTTTTCATATTCAACATCAAAGTTTTCATCAATATACTTTTCAATTAATCGTAAATCTTGGCGTTTAGCATCTTCACCAATAAAAATTGTTACCAATTGTGATGATGATTTACTAATCATTTTACTTAGTAATTTTTTTGCTACTAAAACTAAATCTGCTTCTTGAGTATAAATTTTTTTATCTAAAATACCAAGATAATTTCCTTCTTTCACAGCAACACCATCAATAGTTGTTGTTCTAACAGCATTAGTAATTCTTGCTGACACAATCTTTTTAATAGCATTTTTCATATTATTAAAATTTTTTTTAGCACTTTTTTCTTCCTTATTAAAACTAAGAATACTAAGCATTCCTTCTGGAATTGAAGTTGTGGGGATAACATAAACATTAGATTTCTTTTCTAGTTTCGCTGCTTGTTGTGCAGTTGAAATAATATTGGAATTATTTGGTAAAATATAAACATCTTTAGCATCAACTAATTCAATCGCTTTTAAAAAATCATCAGTTGATGGGTTCATTGTTTGTCCCCCATTAACTACATACGATGCTTGCAAGTCATTCATAAAATATTTTGCTAAACCTTTACCAGCAGCAACAGTAATAATTGCTCAAGAGTTATTTAAACTACGAAGTTCTTTAATTTCTGTACTATTCTTTTTTGCTTGTAACCCCATATTTTCAATTTTTACTTTTTGAAAATCACCAAATTGTTGTAAATAAACTAATATTTGCCCTGGCATTAACGAATGAACATGAACTTTAAAAATATCTTGATCTTGAACAACAACGATTGATTTACAACCTTGTTCTTCTAACGAAAAGCGAACTTTTTCTAAAGGAAAATTTTTTTGTTTCATTTCACTTAAAATAACAATCGTTTCTGTACAATAACCAAAATTTTCATCATCTAATTTAATAACAACTTCTTTATTATCACTAGCTACTAAATTCTTTTTCTTTTTAATTTCTTTACCTTTTTCTAATGAATAAACCATTCCCTCAATAATTTTAACTAATCCAAAACCACCTGAATCAACAACACCAACTTCTTTTAAAATTGGTAATAAGTTAGGGGTTTGTGCTAATGCATTGTTAGCATTTTCCAAAAACTTATCCATAAATTTTAATGGCAATATTGTTTCCTTAGTTTCAAGTTTAGTATCATCACTAGCAAGTCTAATAACAGTTAAAATTGTTCCTTCAACAGGTTTCATAACTGCTTTATAAGCTACTTGTTTAGCATAAGTTCATGCTTTTAGTAAATCGCTAGTACTGATAAATTCTTCATGAACTAATCCTTTACTAAAACCACGAAAAATTTGGGACAAAATAACTCCTGAATTTCCCCTAGCGCCCATAATCAAACCACGACTAAACACATTTGCTATTTCAGTAATACTAGAAGTTTCATATTTTTTAATTTCTTTAATAGCATTTTCCATTGTTAAATTCATATTTGTTCCCGTATCACCATCTGGAACAGGAAAAACATTTAATTTATCAATTTCTAAATGATAATTATATAAATTATTAGCAGCACTAATAAGCATGATTTTAAATAATTTTGCATCAATTTTCATTTTATTTCACCTACCTCTTAATAAATATTATTCACTAATTAAATCATCAATGCAAATATCAATTTTAAAATTACTATCAAATTCCATTTGCTTTTCCAATTCATATTTAACGCGATGTTGAACTTCTTGTAAAACTTCAAAAATATTAGTATGAATTGAACTAATAATATGAATTTTAACCCCATAATGATTTGGTTCAATTTTTTTAACATCAATTGCTGGGGTAATGTCTTTTTCTAAAGCAATGGCATCTTCATTTTCTTTATTTTCACGACTATAAGCAAACGCAACAACACCTGGTGTTATTGATACAACTTGCTTAATAATGTGAGCAATTTTATCAACATCAATTAATTTCACTTTATAACCACCATTTTATCCGATTTTTAGATTCATTATCTATAATTTATAAATCAACTTTTAGTTTTTTAAACTAAGCCATTAATCCTGCAGTATATAATGCTTTAAAGCGACCTTCTTGATTTTTTAATGTTTCAAAATTACCACTTTGAACAACACCTTTATCTTTTTCTAAAACAAGAATTTCATCAACATCTTTAATCGTTGATAAACGATGCGCAATAATAAAGGTTGTTCTTCCTTTCATTAATTGATTAAGATTTTCTTGAATTTCTTTTTCCACAATATTATCTAAAGAACTTATTGCTTCATCTAAAATTAAAACTTCAGGATTTTTTAAAAACATTCTTGCAATTACTAATCTTTGTTTTTGACCACCAGATAAAATAAATCCCCGTTCACCTAAAATAGTATCATAACCATTTTTTAAACCAATAATAAAATCATGCAACTCTGCTTTTTTACAAGCTAACAATAACTTCTTCTTTAGTAACTTTAAAAACTCCATAACTAATATTTTCAAAGAAAGTACCATTAAAAATTTGGGGTTCTTGTTCAACATAACCAACATGTTGTAAATAAGAAGTTAAATTAATTTTTTTTAAATCTTGATCAGCATTAATGTAAATTGTACCCATAGAAGGATCATAAAACCTTAATAATAATTTAGAAATTGTTGATTTTCCTACTCCCGTTTCACCAACGAAAGCATAAGACTTACCTTGTTCAAAATGATAATTAAATTTATTCAAAATAAGCTGATCACTATTAGGATAATAGAAACTAACATTATCAAAAATAATATTTCCCGTAACAGTCTTCATAATTGGTTGCTCTAAATTACGATTAATTTGTGGCTTTTCATTTAATAATTCATTAATTCTAATTGACGATGTTGATGCATTAGCTAAATTATTAAAAGTACGAACTAATGTCATAATTGGAAAAATTAAAATATTAATTCCTAAAACAAATGAAATAATAATTGGAATTGCTTCAGAATTATCTGCAACCAAAGTTTGATTATGCATCATTATTATCCCTGCTAATAAAATAATAATATTCAAACTAGAAATTCCCATTATCATAAAAGAAACAATTACTGATGATAATGTTACTTGTTTAAGTGAAGTTTTATAATAAATTTTATGAATATCCACAAAACGCTCTTTTTCATAAGTTTCTGTTCCTGATGATTTAATTAAACGAATAACACTAATGCGATCAGTAACATCACCATTAATATTTGTCAAAACTTTGCGAACTTTATAAGTTATTTTTTTAAAAATACCAAACATTACTAATAATGTAACTAAAATTGTTAATGCTGCGATTAAAGCAACAATAGTTAATTTAATGCTAATAGTTAAAAGAATTACAATTGCTCCAACAAAAGTAAAAATTGCTGAAAGAAAACTAATTGATATTTGTTGTGCTTGGTCACCAATAGTAGCAGTATCAGCAATAACTTTAGTTAAAATTTCACCAGTCTTTTTATTCGTATAAAATTGCATATCTAAATCAACTAAATTATTTAACACTTTATTTCGAATATCAATTTCAATCTTTTTAGCAACAATGCCTCCTAAAAAACTTTGAAAGAAATTAAAAATTCCGGAAGCAAGATAAAGACTAATGATAATAATTACATAACTAATTAACATGCCATAAGGTCCTTGTAAAACATCAGGACTAACTAATTTTTGCGTTATTTTTGGGGTGATAATGACACAAATCGACCCTAAGGCTGTAAAAAGCATTATGATACAACATTGTCATAAATATCTTTTATAGTAAAAAGCAACTACTTTAAAAAAACCACCTTTAAATTTTTTAGAAGAATTATTTTTTTCATCATCTTTATCTTTGTTCATATAAATATATCCTTTCCTAAAAAACCATTTTGAATTTAGAATAATTATACAATAAAAAATATTTATCTGCTTTACTATTTGCAAAATATCTGATTAACAATTAGAAAAATAACTAAAACTTTTACTTTTATTTTTATTACTATTAATAGATAATAAGATTAACGATAGTAAACGAGAGGTGGCAAATTATGACTAACGAACAACTTAAAATATATGGTAATCCATCTCAAAAAATGAATGCAATTCTTGAAATTCACCAACAACTAAAAGAAATTTTTAAAAATTTTCAGTTTAATAATGAAAAAGATTGTATTGAAATTTTATTAGATGAAGAATGCTCTTGAAATACAACAATTGATGTTAAAAATGAAATTACATTTTATATTACTCACAAAACAATAACGACTTCTAATGTCCTATTAATGTGTTATGAATGATACCATTGAGAAATGCCATCTAGTGGTTATCGCTTTACAAAACGCCAAATAAGTCAATTTAAACAAGATTTTCCACGCTGAAAGGATGCTAAATACTTTCTTTTTAGTAAAGCAATTAAACACTTCATTACTCAAAAATGAGATTTAATAGACAAAAATGATTTCTACTTTGATTTAGGATTTATTTTATTTAAACAAATTTTTCCCGGCTTTCATCTCAGGTTAATTCCAACCTTTCGTTATTTTCATTTTGATAATTATTCACTTCGTAGTAAAAAGACATATTTAGAAGGTATTTTTTATCGTCTAAGAAGTCGTGATTTTTATACTCGTTTCCCACAAATTGAAATAATAAACATTCAAGAAAAAAATAAAATCACTAATACTTATTATTTGCAAACTTTACGACTAGTTAAATGGTTATACTACCAAATGTCAATGAAAAATAATCATCTTGCCAATAGTCACTTTAACATTCCCTTAAATAAATATTATCTCTTTGATTACTTATTATATCCTGTATATTATAAATACTTTTTAAAAGATAATCCCTTACAACGATGCTTTGATGTTATTAGAGAAGTATTACAAAGAATCATTATCAAATATGACAGCATTTATCTTCCTAACAACTTAATTGCCTTTTGAGAATTAGAAATTGATAATGAAGAACTTCAATATACTCTTGAACACTTACTAGAATATATTAACGAACATTATTCGGAAGAGCACGCTTATGAAGAAATTTATGAAGAAGTACAAAACTTTGTTGAATATATGGAAAGTTTAGAACCAAAAGAAAAGAAACACTAAAAAACGACTTTATTTTTTAAATAAAGTCGTTTTCAAACTGTAAACATAACTTGGTAGCGAGAGAGAGACTTGAACTCTCGACCTTTCGGGTATGAACCGAACACTCTAACCAACTGAGCTATCTCGCCAAATATGGTCGGGAAGATAGGATTCGAACCTACGACCTCTCGGTCCCAAACCGAGCGCTCTACCAAGCTAAGCTACTTCCCGTATTAAAATAAAATGGTGCGCCCAACAGGAGTTGAACCCGCAACCTCTTGATCCGTAGTCAAGCACTCTATCCAATTGAGCTATGGGCGCCTATGGTGTCATTAAATAACAAAGTTATTATATATTATTACCGCTCTGTTGACAACAAAAATTTCATATTTCATAACTTTAATTAGTAATATCACAAATTATTTTTTATTACCTATTGGTTAATTAAAAAAATCACTTAACTGTGATTTTACTTAATATCTTATGGAGGCACTGATCGGATTCGAACCGATAATCAAGGAGTTGCAGTCCAATGCCTTAAACCAGTTTGGCCACAGTGCCATATATACAATAAATATTATTACACATTAATTATAAAACTACAATAATATTTTATTAAAAACTGTAGAAACCACAGATGTTTAGTACCTTTGGTTTTTATAAATTATTTAGGGTATATTCTTTTGGCAATAATATTTTGTTTTGAATGCGAAAAATTTATAAATTAAATTCTAGGTAGAATTTTTAAAAAAAAAAGAATACAATATAATTCTGACATTAAAAAATGATAAATTATTAGTTTAATTTTACTAATTTTAATAAGGATTTTTATTATTATTTCAATATCAATATATCAAGAAAAAAATCAACTCCAAATGAGTTGAAACAAATAACAATTCTTTTAAATTATCATCCATTATTGTCAATGCTAATCTAAGTGAATTTATAACTGAGGAATTAAAAGATCCAACAGAACAACAAATCAAAGAAAAGCAAGACAATTAAATCCGCAGTTAAATATTAATCAAATTAAAATTCAAAATATTACTAATAACAGTGCCTACATTAGTTCACTTGATTCAACTGTTTATACAGGCACAGTAACAGTTAATTATAGTATTTCAATAAATTCACTTAAATAATAAAAATAATTAATATAAAATGAAAAGGAAATAATATATGAAAAATTTAATAAATATTTCAAAAACAATTGCAATTACAACAACTACAATACCAACTGTTATTTCTGTGGTACCTGCATCCTATGAAAAAAATACAATATCAAATAAAATTAAAACTTTATCTAAATTGAATTGAATCGGTTTAAACACAACTATAAATCAACAACAAAACTCAAAATTGAATGCGAATTATGACATTAAAAAAATGATGAATTATTAGTTTAATTTTACTAATTTTAATAGGGATTTTTGTTATTATTTCAATATCAATATATCAAGAAAAAAATCAACCCCAAATAATTGAAAGAAATAACAATTCTTTTAAATTATCATCCATTATTGTCAATGCTAATCTAGGTGAATTTATAACTGAGGGATTAAAAAATCCAACAGAACAACAAATCAAAGAAAAAGTAAAACAATTAAATCCGCAATTAGATATTAATAAAATCAAAATTGACAATATTACTAATAACAGTGCCTACATTAGTTCACTTGATTCAACTGTTTATACAGGCACAGTAACAGTTAATTATAGTATTTCAATAAATTCAATTGCATGATAACATAATTAATACAAAATAAAATGAAAGGAAAATAATATATGAAAAATTTAATAAATATTTTAAAAACAATTGCAATTACAACAACTACAATACCAACTGTTATTTCTGTGGTACCTGCATCCTATGAAAAAAATACAATATCAAATAAAATTAAAGCTTTATCTAAATTGAATTGAACCGGTTTAAACACAACTAGAAATAAAAGAACTACAAATCAACAACAAAACTCAAAACACATATTCAAAACCAATGGTAATGAAATTCCAACAAAACAACAAATCAAAGAAAAAGTAAAACAATTAAATCCGCAATTAGATATTAATAAAATGAAAATTGACAATATTACTAATAACAGTGCAAATATTAGTATAATTGGTTTTAGTGGTATAAAAACTATTAACTTTACAGTTGATAAATCTTTTGATATAAAAACAAAAATTACTAATACTAATTTAGGTTCAATATTAACTGATGGATTTACTTTACCAACAGAACAACAAATCAAAGAAAAAGTAAAACAATTAAATCCGCAATTAGATATTAATAAAATCAAAATTGAAAAAATTGCTAATAACAGTGCAGAAATTAGTTCAACTGACTTAACAATTTACAGCGGCACAGTAACAGTTAATTATACTATTTCATTAAATTCATTTATTAAAACAACTAATTTAGGTTCAATATTAACTGATGGATTTACTTTACCAACAGAACAACAAATCAAAGAAAAAGTAAAACAATCAAATCCTACTTTACAAGATACAAATAGTATTAGTATCTTACATAATACTGAAATTAAAAATATAACTACTTCAAATGCAAAATTAATTTATAAATGACCTAATATTTATACAGATACAATAAATATTACTTTTACAGTTAATGTTGATTTAAGTAAAAAAATTACTATATCTAATTTAGGTGAATTTATAACTGAGAAATTAAAAAATCCAACAGAACAACAAATCAAAGAAAAAGTAAAACAATTAAATCCACAATTAGATATTAATAAAATTAAAATTGAAAATATTACTAATAACAATGCAAAAATTAGTTCACTTAATTCAGCTATTTATACTGGCACAGTAACAGTTAATTATAGTGTTTCAATAAACTCACTTAATTGATAATTATCAACCAAATATTTTAAAACTAAAAAAAGACTGAAATAAAATTCAGTCTTTTTTTAAATTAGATTAAAATTATCGTTAACCTTGCTTAGTTTAAGAAAATCATAGCAACAACAACTAAATAAAACTCTTGTACTAGGAACATCATAAAAAAAACCAAGCAAGCGAGGATAAATCTTTAATCTGCAATTTTTTTACTTTGAAATTTAATTAATAAGCTATTTTAAAAAAATAAATAAAGGAATGACAAATTTGTTAATTGTCATTCCTGATAATCTAATAACCACCTAAACCAGCACTTATTATCCGTGTATAGGAATCAGTAATTTCCTTAATAAATTTATTTTGAAAACCAGCATCAGCAGTTTGAATATCAGTAACTCACTGACCATTAATAAAATTAGCAACTGGTAAATAAATACTAGCAACAGATTTATACTCATCATTAACAATATCTTGTGTATCTTTAAACAAAGGCGTATTATAACCAAATTCTAATGATAACTCTGTTTGTACTTTATCTTGTAAAACAAATTGTAAAAACTTATATGCTAAATCCTTATTAGAACTATGTTTAGTAATCATCGCCACATCAGCTCAAACATTTGTTCCTTGCGATGTTAAAACATCTAGATTAGATATTCCTGTTGTCGAATCAATCTTTGGAATTGCTTTTCGTGGTCGCACACTTTTAAAATTACGATCACGAATATTTTGATTTTTATCATAAAACGAAGCAACAGCATCACCATTATACATTACGGCAATATCAAATAAACGACTAGACTCCGGATCATATGGTGCTGAAAGACTATTAACAATTTCATCACTTTGTAAAGTAACATTATTCTTGTAATCAACAATTAATTCTTTTAATAATTTTGTTGCAAATTCAACATCTTCTTTTCTTTCAGGATTAACTGTTTGATTAATTCTTTGAAATGCTAAACCATATAAACTACGAAAATCACTTAATGCAAAAACATTTTTACCTTCTCGGGCAGCTTGTCATATTAATTCTCATGATACTGTTGTCGGATTTAAATATTCCTCTTTTTTTTCATCATTAGTAGTTAAAATTTCAACACCTTTTTCAATTAATCAATTTTTAGTTTCTGGTTTTTCAAAGTTCAATAATATTGTTAAATCACCTCAAAAATAAGGAACAGCATAATCACTTAATAATCCCTTTTCTGTTTTATAACCAGCAGCAGAAATTACTTTTTTAATACCACAATCAAGATAAGTTCATAAACTATCTACTGGCTTGGTACCATCTAAATCTGAACAACTATTCCCACTAGAAACTTGATCATTACCAATTGGCATTAAGCGACTTCAATCCAATTTTTCAACCTTATTTTCAGCAATAAGTCTTGAAGCCATATAATCAGAAGGAACAATAACATCATAATCAGTAGTAAACATCTTATTATATAAAACTTCATTCTTATCATAAGTTTCTACTTTCATCTTAATGTTATGTGCCGTTTCAAATCTTTCCACAACCGAACTATTAATATATTCTCCTCAAATTCCTAATTTAAAATCATAAAGATTATTTTGCACATAAACAAATGTTAAAGCTCCTAATGAGGTAAAACTTAATGCCACAATAATAATTGCTCGCCAAGGTCAACGAACTAATCAATAATATTTCTCTCTTCTTTTCTCACTAATTCGTTCTTGTCGTTTATCGCGACGAATAATTTGTGCTTTTTTTGATTTAATTCATAACTTTTCTTTATCTACTTTAATTTCTAAATGAAAAATTTTTCGTTTTAATTTTAAAATATTAAGATTTTTTACAAGATTAAGATTATTTAACTGCAAATATAACTGCAATAGTTTTCTTTCACTATTAATAATAATTTTAGCCCGATATTTTTCTGTTAAAATTTTATGATTTCGTGACTTAATCTGCGTACTAATAATGGTATAACAATTTCAACTTAAAACTAAAATCGCCACAATTGAAATTAATATTGTGCCAAAAGCATTAACAACCGGCGTTAGTCGTTTTAAAGTATAAATATATGTAGCAACATTAGTTACATTGCCACCTGTGAAATAAGAAATAATAAAATCATCAAACGACATCGCAAAAGAAATAACACTAGCAGCAACAATAGCGGGTCAAATTAAAGGTAAAATAACTTTTCTTAAAGTATATCTCGGACTAGCACCTAAATCCAATGATGCTTCAATAATTGATGGGTGAACTCTTCTTAATCGTGGTAAAACCGTAATAATTACATAAGGAATATTAAAAGAAATATGTCCTAAAATTAAACTAAAAAGACCAAAGTTAAAACCTAAAGCCATAAATAACATCATTAACGATACCGCAGTAACAACATCAGCATTAATTAAAGGAATATTAGAAATATTTAATGTTAACGATTGCGTTACTTTTTTAGCTTTACTAATACCAATGGCAGCTAAAGTTCCAATAATAACTGAAACAATTGTTGCAATAACCGCTACTAACAAACTAGAAATAATTGATTCAAGAAACAACCGATCTTGAAAAAACTTTTCATATCAAGTTAACGAAAAATTACCATTAAAATGTGTTAAACTTCGCTCATCATTAAAAGAATAAAAAATTAAAATACTAATGGGCACATAAATAAATAATAATACTAAAAGTAAATAAGAACTTTTAAAGATTTTTTTAATCATTATTTCGTCCTACCTTACCATAAATTCTTTTTCCTAATAAGCGCAACACAATAACTAATAATAAAATTATAAATCCTAAAAATACTGAAATTGCAGCTGCTAAACCAAAATTAGCACCTTGAAAAAAATATGCTTCAATAATAGAAGATATTAAAGTAATTTTTTCTTGTCCCATATACTTAACAACAATTAAACTTGTTGCCGCTTGTAATAACATAAAAATAATTCCGGTAATAATTCCTGGCATTGAATAACGAAAAGTAATTCTTCAAAATGTTTGATAAGGACTAGCACCTAAATCTTTGCTCGCTTCAATTCAACTACGATCCATTTTATCCAAACTATTAAATATAGGAATAATAACAAAAGGAATAAACATATAAATCATTCCAATAACGATTGCTATTGGTGTTCCTAGTAAATGCACATTAGTTATTCTTTCAATTAAATCAAACATTGTTTTTAAACCAATAGTTTTTACTAACATATTAATTCAAATTGGTAATGTTACTAATATTCAAATATTTTTTGATACTAATTTTGACTTTGAAAAAGCCATTAAATATGCTACGGGATAACCAATAAGAATGGCAAAAAATGTCGCAACAGTTGCATATAATAATGAACGACCTAATGATGCTAAAAATGATTGCTCATAAAAAAAACTTTTAAAATTATTTATTGTAAAATCAAAAATTAAAACATCATTAGTAGGACTAATTAGCGAATATAGTAAGAGAATAAAAAGTGGTGCAACAATCAATAATATCATTAAAATAACATAAGGAATCATTAATGGCACTCAACTATTATTACTTTTTTTAATAAAACGATTTTCCTTAATATTTTGTAAATTCTTTTTAAAATTTTCTCGTAGTCATTGAAACCGAATTTTGACATTATATGTTATCCGACTAAAAAAGTTATTTTTATCTTTATCTTTTTTCACCTTATTCAACCTCTTTTCACATTACATGAATGTCTTCTACTGACCACTTAACACCAACTTTTTTACCAACAATAACTGTATCTGTTGAATGCACCAAAAAATTTCGTTTTCGCGTTGCAATAACAATTTCTCAATAAACACCTTTAAAAGTTACACTCTTAACGGTACCACGAAAATATCCACTCTTTTCACCAACAATATCAATATCTTCCGGACGAATTACAATATCAATATTAGTTTCATTAGTACCATATCCTTTATCTAAACAACGAAAATCACGACCATCAAAATGAACTAAATTATCGTGAACAAATACTGCATTCTCAATAATATTTGATGCCCCAACAAATTTAGCTGTTCATTTATTTTCTGGTTCATTATAAATATTTTCTGGACTTCCTACTTGTTGAATTTGTCCTTCATTCATCACAACAATCCGATCAGACATTGTAAATGCTTCTTCTTGATCATGCGTTACTAAAATAAAAGTAATATCTAAATCATTTTGTAATCGTTTTAATTCTAACTGCATTTGTTGTCTTAATTTTAAATCTAAAGCTGCTAATGGTTCATCTAATAATAAAACTTTAGGTTTATTAACTAATGCTCTTGCAATTGCTACGCGTTGCTTTTGACCACCAGATAATTCATCAATATCCTTATCTTGAAAACCAACTAAATTAACTAATTCCAATGCTTCTAAAACTGCCTTTTTAATAACATCAATTTTTAATTTTTTAATTTTTAAACCATACGCAACATTTTCATAAACATTTAAATGCGGAAACAACGCATAATTTTGAAAAATTGTATTAATTTTGCGTTTATGAATTGGCACCCGAAGCATATTCTGACTTTCAAAAAGAATTTCACCACTATTAGGGTCATCAAAACCACCAATAATTCTTAAAGTAGTAGTTTTTCCACAACCACTCGGTCCCAATAAAGTAATAAATTCACCAGCTTTAATATTTAAACTAATTCCCTTTAAAACCACTTCACCAGAAAAATCTTTCGTAATATTTCGTAATTCTAAAATATTAGGTTTAATTACTGTATCAATCATTTTTTCATCACTCCTAAATAGTAAATATCTTTTTAAAACCTTGGTGGTGTTGTAATTCAAAGAACTTTACTGTCACCATTTAACATATTATTTTTTAAATAATGTTCTTCATTAACTTCTAAATGAAAAGCATCGCCCGCATTGGCAGTAATCTGTTTATTACCAACAATGACAACAACCCGACCAGCCAAAACTAATCCAAACACTTCCCCAATAAAAGGATTAACTTTTGGTGAACTTTTTCCTGCTTTTAATGTTATTAAAATTGGTTCCATATTATGAGCTTGACTCGTAGCAATAAGTCACTTAATATGATAATCCGTTTCTTCTAAAATTGACATCGCATCACTAGAAAATACATAACTTTTATTTTTTTCATCATCTTTAAAAAAATCACTTAAAGAACAATTCAATACCGAAATAATGTCTTGTAATGTTTCAATACTTGGTGATGTTAAATCTCGTTCCAATTGACTAATAAACCCCTTAGTTAATTCACATCGTTGTGCTAATTCATCAATTGTTAAATCTTGTTTTAACCGTAATGCTTTAATTTTCTTACCAATATCCATAAAACACCACCATTCTTTGTTTAGTATTAGTAAACATTAAGTTTAATTACAAAACGATTATATACGATTTTATCGTGATGTCAATTAAATTAACAAAGAAAAACTAAGAATTTTTAGATAATTCTTAGTTTATTTTTATTTAGCTGAATTATACTTGTAAGTGCAAGTAAATAAAATTGCAAAAGATTTCATATAAAAATTTCATGATGCTAAGTTTATTTTAGAAAAAGTAAATTTAAGGAGTTTTTATATGGGATACAAACATCTTGGCATAGATGAAAGAATTTATATTGAGAATCAATTGAAATTTAAAGTAAAAATTAGTGAAATAGCTAAAAATCTTAATCGAAGTATTAGTACTATTAATCGAGAAGTTAATAGAAATAAAGATAATAATCATTATTTTTCATTAATTGCACAAAATAAAGCAGAAAATAGAAAACAATTACATGTTTATTTTCATAAATTTAAAAATAGAGAATTAATAAAATATGTACAACAAAAATTATTATTAGGTTGATCGCCTGAACAAATTTATGGCAGAATTAAAAATTTTCATCAAGAATGAATTATTAGTTTTAAAACAATTTACAATTGAATTTATTCTGGATTACTTGAAAAGGTTACTAGTAAAAATTTAAGAAGAAAAGGTAAGAAACGAAAATCTCAAGAAAATCGGGGTAAATTTAATGGTAAATCCATTAAAGAACGAAATGTTAATAATCGCATAACTCTTGGCCATTGAGAAGATGATACTGTAGTATCATCACGAGGTAAAAGTAAATCATGTTTAATAACTTTAGTTGAAAGAACATCAAGATTTACTTTAGCAATATTAATTGAAAATAGAACTACTAAAGTTATTAACAAAAATATTAGTCATTATTTATCAATTCTTCCAAATAATCTTGTTAAGACTATAACATTTGATAGGGGTAAAGAATTTGCTAATTGACAACAACTTGAAAAAAATTTAAATGTGAAAATTTATTTTGCTGATGCATATTCACCTTGACAAAGAGGTACTAATGAAAATACTAATGGTTTAATTAGAGAAAAATTTCCTAAAAAATTTAATTTTTCAAACACTACTAAAAATGCAATTCATAAATTTATATTGTCTTTAAACCAAAGACCAAGAAAAATACTAAATTATCTTTCGCCAATCGAATATTTGGTTAGAAAAATAATTTAGTTGCACTTAACTTTACAATTTGGCTTTTAAAACTAATAATTCATTCTTGATGAAAATTTTTAATTTTGCCATAAATTTGTTCAGGCGATCAACCTAATAATAATTTTTGTTGTACATATTTTACTAATTCTCTATTTTTAAATTTATGAAAATAAACATGTAATTGTTTTCTATTTTGTGCAATTAATGAAAAATAATGATTATTATCTTTATTTCTATTAACTTCTCGATTAATAGTACTAATACTTCGATTAAGATTTTTAGCTATTTCACTAATTTTTACTTTAAATTTCAATTGATTCTCAATATAAATTCTTTCATCTATGCCAAGATGTTTGTATCCCATATAAAAACTCCTTAAATTTACTTTTTCTAAAATAAACTTAGCATCATGAAATTTTTATATGAAATCTTTTGCAATTTTATTTACTTGCACTTACAAGTATAATTCAGCTTTAATAATAAGGTCATTAAAATCTTCTTCTTCATTTATTTCTTCTTCATCATTTAAAGTCATAATATATTTATCAAGATTCATTATCATATTACTAATGATGATTAACATTTGCTCGCGTTCATAGTTTCCTAAAATTAATAAATTAGATATTATTAACCGATTATGTTTCTTCACCTGTGTCATTATTGTTTTTAATTTAGTTTTTCAATCATTTAAGTATTTTAGTTTATTTACCTTATTAATTGATAAATCTTGAAAAATTTGAATTTGTAAGTTTTTAATTTTTGTAACTAAAACATCAATTTCATTTTGCAAACGAATAAATTCATTTAACCGGTATTCATTTGTTAAATTAGGATCTTGAACAACTTCTAATTGTTCGTTTATTAATATTTTAACATTTTTATATCAAGAATTAATATTAGTATCGTTATTAGAAAATAATAAATAATCATTTTTACTATTTATTATTGTAGCTACAACACTATTACTTCCTAATAAAGTTCCTATAATACAATACTAAATAATATTGAAAATTTCACAATTAAGCACTCTCCTTAATTATTATGATATCAAAGAATAATAAAAAAATAATCAAGTGATTGATTATTTTTTAAAATTTTATTTACAATAACTAACTAGTAATTTTATTGTTCCCGTAATTGTTAATTGCATTATTTTATCATCTAAAATGATTGCTGATTCACCCATTTTAAAAGGTTCATCATTAATTGTTCCTGCTCCACTAACAACTGTTAATTGTAATCACTTAGTTTCATTAAAATCGTAAGTTGTTGGCAATGAATTATTAATTAAATGTAATGAAAAATATTCATTATTAACTAATAATCCATTTTCACGATGAATAAACATCTAAGTTAGTATCAGGAACAGTAATTGTTGCTAAACTATCTTTTAAATGTAATGCTCGTAAATTTCCTTCATCATCTTTACGATCAAAATCATAAAGACGATAAGTAATATCAGAAGATTGTTGTAATTCAAAAATTGTAACTTCGGGGGTTATCGCATGAACTTTACCAGGCGGAACATATAAAAAATCTCCGGGAACGATGGCAACTTCTTTTAAAAAATGCTTTCATTGCTTTTCATTAATCATTGTTGTTAATTGTTGATTATCATTAGCGTTATGACCATAAATAATTTTAGCATCTTTGGGACAATCAAGAATATATCAACACTCTGCTTTTCCTAGACTTTGATGATGAGTTTTAGCATATTCATCATTGGGATGAACTTGAACACTTAAATAATCATCACTAGTAATAATCTTACTTAATATATGGAAATTCATTATAAGTTAAATTAAATAAATTTTTATTTCTTTCATAAAACTCTTTTAATGTTAGTCCTTGAAATGAACCGTTTATAATAGCAGTAGGATTTGAATCTAAAGCACTAATTACTCAAGCTTCTCCCATATTTGTTTCATTATTAATATCATATCCTCAATTTTGAAGGCGATGAGAGCCTCATATTTTTTTAAGAAATTGCGGTTTTAATTTTAAAATTTGTGACATTAATTATTTCCCTCTTTTAAATCAAGTAGTATATTTCATAAAATTATATTTTTTTAAATTTAATTCATTATTTTTTATCATTAGTAATAGTCCATATGAAAAGCAAGTTATTAAGGTTCCAACAGCAATGATAATTAAGAAAATTGCTGTTTGTGACCCATATGGAACGGCGCCAAGGAATGCCATAATTGGTCCTCCATGTTGGGCATAATTTTGAATTGAAAAAATTCCCGCTAATCCACCAGCAATTGATGAGCCAATAACATTAGCAATAATAGCTCTTTTAGGGTCCCTAATTGCAAAAGGAATTGCACCTTCAGATATACCAATTGTTCCCATAATTAATGAGGCAATTCCTGCTTGTCGACTTTCAGCATCAAAATATTTACGAAAAATTATTGTACTTAAACCCATTCCAAGCGGTGCTACGGGAATAGCGGCTGCTATTGTTCCCATTGGTTGATAAATTTTCATTGTAACTAATGTACTAGCAGTAAAGAAAGCAACTTTATTAATTGGACCACCAATGTCAAATCCTGCCATTGCTCCAATTAATAACCCCATTGCAAAGGCAATTCCTAAGCCAATATTTTGATTACCATAAACTCAGGATAAACCATATTGCACTCAAGTCATAACATAAGAAATTGGGGCACCAATAACAAAAATAAATGTTAAAGATAACAATCCTCCAACCAAAATGGGAATAACAAAAATTGGAATGGCTGCTGATAGTGATTGTGGTACTTTTCACGAATTAATTCATTTTACTAAATATCCTGCTACTAATCCAGCGATTAATGCACCAACAAAACCCATTGGTACCATATCAATTGGTTTATTTGTAACTGAGTCAATAATATTTACTTTAAAAAACTTAAAAAAATTATTTCCCTCGTTTCCTATTAATGATGCTACCATTGCTGGCACTAAAGCAGCCCTACCCGCAATTGAATAAGCAATAAAACCACCTAAAATAGGAATCATTAAATACATGGCACTAGCTCCAATAATATTTAAATATTTTAAAAATTCAATATCATTAGGGGTAGCATTATTGTTTCCTGTAATAATTTTTGCTAAGCTAATAGATAGTGCAACTAAAATCCCTCCCAAAATAACAAAAGGTACCATATAACTAACACCGGTCATAAAGTGTTTTAAAATAGAACTATTATTTTGTTTATTTTTAGTACTAAAATTAATTGCAGACAATACTTTATTACTATTTAAAGCATCAATTAATAATTGTTCAGGATTTTTAATTGCTTGACTTACTTTAACTTGTAAAATTTTTTTATTAGCAAAACGACTTAAATCAACGCCAATATCAGATGCAATTAAAACTGCATCAGCATTAGCAATATCTTCATTAGTAAATGAATTTTTAACTCCCGCTGCTCCATGAGTTTCCACATTAATGCCATAATCTAACTTCTTTGCTGCTTGTTTTAACTTGTCAGCAGCAATATAAGTATGAGCAACACCAACTGGACAAGCAGTAATGGCTAAAATATTTGTTGGTTTTGATACTATCTTTGGTTCATTAGCTTCTTCGCAAAACAAAGCATTAATAATTTCTTCTTTACTAAGACTATTTGTTAAAATTTCTTTAACTTTTTCATCTAATAATCTTTGAGCAATGGAACTTAAAATATTTAAGTGTAAATCACTAGCTTGAATTTTAGGAACAAGTAAAACAATTGCCATTTGTACAGGTTGATCATCAATTGCTTTTCAATCCATTTTTTGTTTAAAACGCAAAAACATTACTGCTGGTTTTTTAATGACATCATCTTGGGCATGCGGAATTGCTAAACCGGCACCCATTCCTGTTGATGTTAAAGCTTCTCTTGCTTTTAGTGCTGTAATTAAAATAGTATTATCTTGACTGTTAATAATATTATTTTTAGCAGCTAAACGAGCAATTTCATTAAAAACATCATCTTGACTATTAACATCAAGATTAAAAACAATATTGTTTAATTTTAATAAGTTTTTATTCATTTTTTTATTACCTTTACTATATCTTTATATACTAATATTATCATATTTTTAGAATTTTAAATAATATTATTTTAATATGAAAATTTATTGTATTGTTATATCATTTAATTTATTAATCATATTATCTGGCAATATTGGTACTAATTGTAATATACCACAGACTTATGACAAACACAAGCAGTTTTTAATAAAATGCTGAATTATACTTGTAAGTGCAAGTAAATAAAATTGCAAAAGATTTCATATAAAAATTTCATGATGCTAAGTTTATTTTAGAAAAAGTAAATTTAAGGAGTTTTTATATGGGATACAAACATCTTGGCATAGATGAAAGAATTTATATTGAGAATCAATTGAAATTTAAAGTAAAAATTAGTGAAATAGCTAAAAATCTTAATCGAAGTATTAGTACTATTAATCGAGAAGTTAATAGAAATAAAGATAATAATCATTATTTTTCATTAATTGCACAAAATAAAGCAGAAAATAGAAAACAATTACATGTTTATTTTCATAAATTTAAAAATAGAGAATTAGTAAAATATGTACAACAAAAATTATTATTAGGTTGATCGCCTGAACAAATTTATGGCAGAATTAAAAATTTTCATCAAGAATGAATTATTAGTTTTAAAACAATTTACAATTGAATTTATTCTGGATTACTTGAAAAGGTTACTAGTAAAAATTTAAGAAGAAAAGGTAAGAAACGAAAATCTCAAGAAAATCGGGGTAAATTTAATGGTAAATCCATTAAAGAATGAAATGTTAATAATCGCATAACTCTTGGCCATTGAAAAGATGATACTGTAGTATCATCACGAGGTAAAAGTAAATCATGTTTAATAACTTTAGTTGAAAGAACATCAAGATTTACTTTAGCAATATTAGTTGAAAATAGAACTACTAAAGTTATTAACAAAAATATTAGTCATTATTTATCAATTCTTCCAAATAATCTTGTTAAGACTATAACATTTGATAGGGGTAAAGAATTTGCTAATTGACAACAACTTGAAAAAAATTTAAATGTGAAAATTTATTTTGCTGATGCATATTCACCTTGACAAAGAGGTACTAATGAAAATACTAATGGTTTAATTAGAAAAAAATTTCCTAAAAAATTTAATTTTTCAAACACTACTAAAAATGCAGTTCATAAATTTATATTGTCTTTAAACCAAAGACCAAGAAAAATACTAAATTATCTTTCGCCAATCGAATATTTGGTTAGAAAAATAATTTAGTTGCACTTAACTTTACAATTTGGCTAAATTAAAATCATAATAACCATATTGTAAATACTCGTCATTATGATTAGCGATAACTTTTTGCCCTAACGCTTTCGTGTCATTAATAAATTTTTTGCTAACTAATTTATCATAATAATTATTTCTTAAAGAATTTACTAATTTATGTCAATTAATAACAAAAGCTAATTGATTAAAACCAAAATATTTGACTTTAAATTCATTAATTCATCATTGTTCTTTTTCATCTAAACACTGACATTTTTTGACATTACAATTAGGATGTTCAACAAATTCTTCTAATAATTTAATTTTAATATCATTAATATTACCATTAATATTTCTAACAAAATCATGGAGTTTACTATAAAAATGTTTACCATCTTGTTTTCCAGACTCAATATGCTCTTCATAATCAAGAGGTGACATTTTTAATAGTTTGCTTAACTGAATTTTATGTTGCTTAAATCTCTCACCAATCCCATTTTTATTTTTTGATTAACCAATATAAACAGGAATTAGTTTATTAAGTTTAACTGTTGGCAACTGAATATATAAAGCATAAATACCTTTTTTATTTAAATCATTAGAACTGTGTGACTTTTCTACTAATCATTCATATAGTTTTATTTTTTCTAAAAAACTTTTTTGAATCATAAGTTTCCTTTCATTTATTAATCATTTAAAATATCGTCCATTGATAATGATATTTGATCATTAGCATTAGATATTTTTTTATCCTTTTTTAAAGAAGAAATTAATGATGCTGATTGTAAATTATGCTTTCTTAAATCATAATAACGGTCATCTTGAATTCATTCTACATTAACATCCTCTAAAAAATAACTAACACTTTCTAATAAACGACCATAATGAACTTTATTAATGGCAAAATTTTCAATCGTATTATTTTTAGTTAAAATGTGAACTTTACTATTATTAGGAATTACAAACGATGTAATTACATAGGGAATAATAGTTTTAGTTATTTTAAAAGAATGAACCCCTTTCGCTGAACGATGTAGTAAAGGAATATTATTAATTTTAATTTTTTTAACCCCCGCTGTAGTAAAAGAAACATAACTATCATGCTCATCATTAACAACATTTAATGATACAACTTTATCATCATCTTTTAAATTAATCGCTTTAACACCTTTAGCTTTGGCACTAATAATTGCAATATCATTTTCATCATATCTAACAACAAAACCTTTTTTAGTTGTTAAAATAACTTGTTTTTTACCATTACTTAAATCAAAACCAACAACCTCATCATTGGGTTGTAAATTAATCGCTTTTAAAGCTTTAGATATTCTTGTTGCTTTAAAATCACTAATAACAGTTCTTTTAATAAATCCTAACTTAGTTGCTAAAATAACAAATTGGTCTTGAATATCAAAATCATTAATTAATATCGCACCAAGAACTCTTTCGTCACCCGTCATTGTTGAAAAGTTATTAACATGCTGTCCGATATCCTTTCAACGACTTTCTTTTACTTTATGTAAAGGAACAATACAATAATTACCTTGACTAGTAAACAGTAATAAAGTACTTAATGAAGTAGTTGATAATGAAGCAACATTAATATCTAAAGGTTTTCGGCCATAATCTTTCATATCTTGTTTAGCAACTACTTTTTCATTAATAACTTTAATATAACCATCACGCGATATCGTAACAAAAATATTTTCTTCATTAATTATTTCTGTTTTTTCAATAATAATTTCTTCCACCATATTCTCAATAACTGTTTTTCGTGGCGAATTAAATTCTTGCGAAATAGTTTGTAATTGTTGAATAATCAAAGCTTTTTGTTTTTCTTTTTTCTTAATAATTTCTTGTCAAGTTCTAATTTCTTTTTGTAAAGATTTTTCCTCTTCTTTTAAAGCATTAACATCAGTTGATGTTAAACGATACAATCGTAACGAAACAATAGCTTCTGATTGTAATTCCGTAAAATGATAAGTTTTAATTAAATTTTTCTTAGCATTAGCCTTATCAGTTGATTTACGAATCGTAGCAATAACCTTATCCAAAATTGTTGTAACTTTAATTAAACCACTAACAATTTCTAAACGAACAATCGCTTTTTCTAAATCGTATTTAGTTCTTTTTTGAACAATATCAAATTGATGTTTTAAATAAGCATCTAATAAGTTTAATATCCCCGCACAAATTGGTTTGTTATCTTCAAGAACAACCATATTAAGATTATAAGATACTTGTAAATTACTATGTTTTAATAAATATTTCCGAATTGTCTCGGCATCAGCATCCTGTTGTAAATTAATTTCAATATGAACTCCTGACATATCACTTAAATCAATAATATCCTTAATACCACTAAGTTTTTGTTCTTCTTTAATATCCGCAATTCGCGTTACTAAATCACTTTTAACAACTTCATAAGGTAACTCCTTAATAACTCATTTTCGATGACGCGGTGTCCCTTGTAATTCCATTTTACTACGAATAATAATCTTACCACGACCAGTTTTATAAGCATTTAATATTCCATCCCGTCCTTGAATAATACCACCCGTAGGTAAATCAGGCCCTTTAATAATTTTCATAATTTCTTTTAATGAACATTCAGGATTATTAAGACGATAAACTAAGGCAACAATTAATTCCGATAAGTTGTGAGGCGGAATATTGGTTGCATAACCAGCAGCAATACCCATACAACCATTTAAAAGCAAATTAGGAAAGTACGCTGGTAATACTGTCGGTTCAGTTTCTGAATCATCAAAGTTAGGGGTTCAACCAACAGTTTTTTTATCTAAGTCTTGTAATAAATACTTAGAAATTGCATTTAAACGCGTTTCGGTATATCGCATTGCCGCTGCTGAATCACCATCAATGGAACCAAAATTACCATGACCATCAATTAGTGGTACTCTTAACTTTCAAGGTTGCGCCATTCGCACCATTGCTTCATAAATGGGAACATCACCATGCGGATGATATTTACCAATTACTTCACCAACAACCCGAACTGATTTTTTGTGAGGCCGATCAAAAAATAACCCTAAATTATTCATTGCATATAAAATTCTTCTTTGCACTGGCTTTAAGCCATCACGAACATCAGGCAATGCTCGTTCTTGAATAATATATTTCGCATATAAACCAAACCGTTCAGCAACAATTTCATCTAATTCATGAACCACACTATTTCTGTTACTTTTCATTTCATTCCTCCTTTCATTTTATGAAGCAATAACAAAATTATCTTCTAATGTAAAATTAATGTTAGCTTCAATTCATTTTTTGCGTTTATCACTATCATCACCCATTAAAGTAATAATCTTTTTTTCAGCTTTATGGCGATCACCAATAGTAACTTGCACTAGTTGTCTAGTTTCTGGATTCATTGTTGTTGTTCATAATTGATCGGCATTCATTTCTCCAAGTCCTTTATAGCGTTGAATTTCACTTTTAGTATGTTTTTCTAATTGCTTATATAAATCTTTTTGATTTCAAGCATAACTAATTTCATTAGATTTTTTGTTACTAATTTTATATAACGGTGGTAATGCTAAATAAATCTTTTGCGCAGCCATTAAAGGCTTCATATAACGATAAAAAAAAGTTAATAATAAAATTTGAATGTGAGCGCCATCAACATCAGCATCGGTCATAATAATAATTTTATCATAATTAACATCATCTAAATCAAAATGCTCACCAATGCCACCACCAATAGCATTAGTAATCATATTAATTTCAGGATTTTTTAATAATGTTGCTAAATTAGATTTTTCAGCATTAATTATCTTCCCTTTTAAAGATAAAATGGCTTGAAAACTTCGCGCTCGCCCCATTTTCGCAGTACCACCAGCCGAATCACCTTCAACAAGAAATAATTCATTTTTATTACGATTCCGGTTTTGCGCTGGCGCTAACTTGCCAATTAACATTCGGTCTTTTAAACCTTTTGATTGTCGTTGTCCTCTTGCTTGTTCGCGAGCTTTTCTTGTAGCTTCTCTTACTTCTCTAGTTTTAATAATCTTTGTTAAAATTTCATAAGCAACAGTCTTATTTTCTTGTAATCAAAAAGAAAATTGTTTAGTGACAATATTATCAACAATATTTTTAATTTCATTAGTTCCTAATTTACTTTTAGTTTGTCCTTCATATTGAATCATATTTTCAGGAATCCGTACCGAAATAACTGCTGTTAATCCTTCACGAACATCACTACCTTCAAAGTTTTTTTCTTTTTCTTTTAAAAGATTTTCTGTTCTAGCATAATCATTAATAACTTTCGTTATGGCAGTACGAAAACCAACAACATGGGTTCCCCCATCAATAGTTTTAACATTATTAGCAAAACTAATAATATTTTCACTATAAGCATTACTATATTGCATCCCCACTTCTAATTGAACATTATCCATTTCACCTTTTAAAAGCATAATTGGACTAATAATTTTTTCATCAGCGATTAAATATTTAACAAATTCTTCTAAGCCATTAGTAAAACAAAATTGTTCTTCTTTTTTACTATGTTCATCAACAACAATAATTTTTAAACCACTAATTAATAATGCTGACTCGCGAGCTCGCTCACAAATCATTGAATATGAAAACTTAAAATTATTAAATATCGTACTATCAGGGCGAAAATGAACTACAGTACCAGTTTTTACTGTTTTACCAATTAATTTTAAATGTCGTGCTAAATGACCCCCATTTTTAAAACCAATTTCGTAAATTTTTTTATCACGATAAATTGTTACATAACAAAATTCACTTAACGCATTAACAACCGATGCCCCCACACCGTGTAAACCACCTGATGTTTTATAACTATTACCATCAAATTTACCACCAGAATGTAACATTGTAAAAATAACTTCTGGTGTTGATTTTCCTTTTTTATGCATTCCCGTAGGAATCCCCCGACCATTGTCTGCAATAATAATTGAATCATCTTTTTTAATAGTAATCTTAATTTCATTACAATATCCAGCTAATGCTTCATCAATCGAATTATCAAAAATCTCTCATGCGAGATGATGCCACCCTTTCCTATCTTTTGACCCAATGTACATTGACGGTCGTTTACGAACACCATCTAATCCCTCAAGAACTTGAATTGAAGATTCATCATAGGTATTTAGCATTTTAATTCACCCCTTTATTGTTGTTAATTATTATTTACTATTATACTTATTAATAAAATTTAAAATATCTTGATATACTTGTTCTTTACCAATTTCATTTAAAATTTCATGACGCATTCCTGAATATAATAAAATGCTTGTTTTTTTAAAACCATATTGACGATATTTTCTTGCAGTTTTTTCAACATCTTTACCAAAATTACCAACCGGATCACTCATTCCCCCAATAAAAAATATTGGTAAAGTTTTCCGAGTTTTAATAATATTTTTCTTTTTCATAATATACAATAAACCTGTAAACATATCTTTAAAAGCACTAGCAGTAAATATTTGTCCCGTTAAGGGATCATTTCTAAATTTTTCTTGAATATTTTTATCACGAGTTAGTCAAGCTAAATCATTATCTTTTTCTTTAATTTTCTTACTAAATTTTTTATAAGTTAAATTATTAATAAAATTACTAGGAGAATGTAATGGTTGTCGTTTTTGTAAATATTTAGCAATAAATTTACCAGTTCATAATTGCATTTTTGATTTTCAAGTTGTGGCACAAATAACTAATGATTCAATAGTATAAGAGTATAATGTTGCATAATGTCGCGCTAAAAATGAACCCATTGATTGCCCTAACATTGTAATTCCTAATTTGGGATAATTATGAACAATATAATCATTCACTACTTTTAAATCTAATACCAGCTTATCTCAACCATCCTTAACACTAAAAAATCCTAAGTGGTCTTTATCAGTAACCGTTTTTCCATGTCCCCGAAGATCATTACCAATAACGATTCAACCATTAGCATTTAAATACTTAGCAAATTCATCATAACGAAAAGCATATTCACTTGACCCATGCACTAATTGCATAACCCCTTTAGGTTTAATGACTTGATCTCATATATATAAATGAAGTTCATTATTATCAAACGATAAAATTTTTAATTCTTGCATTTTTTCCATCTTCCTTTTCTAAAATTACTACTTTAAGTACAAAACTTAATTTCTATAATGTTACTTTGAATATCTGATGACTAAAACTATTATAAGAATTATGCCATATATAATGATTATATTATAAATTAAGCAATAAATTTTAAATTAAGCAATAAATTTTAAATTAAACAATAATATAATAAAATTACCTTATAATAGTAATATAATATTAAATAATTAATATTAGAAAAGAGATGATTATATGAGTACTGCATCAATCATTATGACAACCTTGGGATGTGTTATTGGTTATTTAGTTGGTTCACTATCACCAGCAATTCTTATTAGTAAATATTATTTTAAAACTGATGTCCGTAACCATTATTCCAAAAATGCCGGTGCTACTAATGCTGCCAGAATTATGGGAACCAAATTTGGTTTAATTATTCTTATTTTAGATGGTTTAAAAATTGGTCTTGTTTTAGCAATTGTAAAATTACTATCACTAATTAATTCACCAAGCTTTACTCTTAGTGAAAGCTCAGTTTATATTAGTGCTGTTTTTGTTGTTTTCGGACATTGCTTGCCAATTTATCATAAATTTAAAGGTGGTAAAGGTGTTGGACCCTTTTTAGGCTTTACACTTTTTCTTAATCCAATTTATTTCATTATTGCAACTATTGTATGATGAACAATATTTCTAACTATTCGCATTGTTTCTATTGCCTCATTAATATGTGCTATATCTATTTTTTGTTGCTCTTGAATTACGCAAATAAACAATTTGCCTGTAAATATGTGAATTAATCACTCCGAGTTATTTTTTTCATACTTATTGCCTAATTATTGAACGCAATTAATTGTTGGTTTGATTGTTTTAATTGTTATTTTACGACACTATCAAAATATTTATCGAATTTTTACTGGACAAGAAAAACAATTTAGTAATAAAAAATAACACAAAAAATGCTCTGCTAAAATTTATTGGCAGAGCATTTTTTTATTTTTTAAGATTAAAACATAAAAATTTGTTAGTTTCACACTCTTTATTGAAGTTATTTTTTATCATTCTTATTCAAATGATTTAAATCCTCATTTTTGTTTTATTAATAAAGTAAAGTAAAAAGGTTTAAACTTTACAAAGTTTAAACCTTAATCATTTTTTTATTGCAGAACACATTCCCAAACTGCTATAGTTTCTAAAAATATTTAAAAACTGACTATTTTTCAATGCTAATAGGTAAGTCATCCTAAGTTATTTTATTTATTAGTTATGCATTATTCTAATAAATAAATGGTATTAACTTATTTTTTAATTATATGCTGAATTATACTTGTAAGTGCAAGTAAATAAAATTGCAAAAGATTTCATATAAAAATTTCATGATGCTAAGTTTATTTTAGAAAAAGTAAATTTAAGGAGTTTTTATATGGGATACAAACATCTTGGCCTAGATGAAAGAATTTATATTGAGAATCAATTGAAATTTAAAGTAAAAATTAATGAAATAGCTAAAAATCTTAATCGAAATATTAGTACTATTAATCGAGAAGTTAATAGAAATAAAGATAATAATCATTATTTTTCATTAATTGCACAAAATAAAGCAGAAAATAGAAAACAATTACATGTTTATTTTCATAAATTTAAAAATAGAGAATTAGTAAAATATGTACAACAAAAATTATTATTAGGTTGATCGCCTGAACAAATTTATGGCAGAATTAAAAATTTTCATCAAGAATGAATTATTAGTTTTAAAACAATTTACAATTGAATTTATTCTGGATTACTTGAAAAGGTTACTAGTAAAAATTTAAGAAAAAAAGGTAAGAAACGAAAATCTCAAGAAAATCGGGGTAAATTTAATGGTAAATCCATTAAAGAACGAAATGTTAATAATCGCATAACTCTTGGCCATTGAGAAGGTGATACTGTAGTATCATCACGAGGTAAAAGTAAATCATGTTTAATAACTTTAGTTGAAAGAACATCAAGATTTACTTTAACAATATTAGTTGAAAATAGAACTACTAAAGTTATTAACAAAAATATTAGTCATTATTTATCAATTCTTCCAAATAATCTTGTTAAGACTATAAGATTTGATAGGGGTAAAGAATTTACTAATTGACAACAACTTGAAAAAAATTTAAATGTGAAAATTTATTTTGCTGATGCATATTCACCTTGACAAAGAGGTACTAATGAAAATACTAATGGTTTAATTAGAGAAAAATTTCCTAAAAAATTTAATTTTTCAAACACTACTAAAAATGCAGTTCATAAATTTATATTGTCTTTAAACCAAAGACCAAGAAAAATACTAAATTATCTTTCGCCAATCGAATATTTGGTTAGAAAAATAATTTAGTTGCACTTAACTTTACAATTTGGCATAAAAAAATATAATTCTCAATGATAAATCTATAAAATTTTGGAAAAAGTAAAATAAAATCAAAATTTATGAATTTTATGATTTAATTCTTTAAACAAAATAATAATGCTAGAAACTTCTAGCATTATTATAATATATTATTATCTATAAAATTTTCTTTTTTCATTTTCTAAAACGATAATGTTTAAAAAAAACTAAATCTTCAACATTAACTTGAGAATTATTTTCTAATTGTAAATAGCATCGATAACCATAAAAATATTGATTATATAAACGATTAAATAAATAATAAGCATATGGTAACATTAAAAGACCAATTCCAAAAATCGTAGCAATGGAAATTCCATTATATACCAAGAAAATTATCGCTAAAATTAAAAACAATCCTTGAAGAAAAAGAATAAAAAATAAAATCATTTTATAAACTAATAACTTATTTTTACTAGTATATTGAGTCATTAATTCTTGTTTTAATTTTGCATCCATTAATTACTCCTTAACATGGTTGAGCTCAATAATTTACTAAAATACCTGGCAAAAAATATGACATTGTAGCACCTGTGCCACATCCATTACTAACTTCCGCCATAATACTACCTTGAATTAATAAGGCCGCAGCAATTATCAGCAATGCAGGGGCAACTGCTGCACTTCCCCTAATAATACTTTACTAAGAGCAGCAACAATCGTTTGAAAACCACCATTTATTATGCCACCAATAGAAATACCTTTACCAATTGACTCATCAAGATAAAAATTAAATCCTCACCAAAAAAAATCAATTTTATTAACCCCAATATAAGAAGATTTAAATTCCTCACTAAATGAAATATTATGAACAATTTTTAATTTCTTATTATCCTCAATAATATTAATAATTCCTTGAACATACAATTTATTATAAAATTTAATAACAGCATCAATTTGCGATGAAGTTGGTAGATAATTAATTTCATCAACAATTTGTTTCTTAATAACTTCTTTATATTTTGATAATCCTATTACTTTACATAATTTTTCTGTTATTTCATTATTAATAATTGGATATAGCATATTAATAGATGAACCCATTATAAATATGCTAGCAAATCCTAAAAAATGACCTCTCATCATTAATATTCCTTTCAATTTTATTAATATTTAAAAATATTAAGAATTAAAAAATTACTATTATTTCATTTATCACCTTCCTTTGCAAATTAGTAATAATGTCATTATAAACATTCATAAAATTTTATAAATATTTCTAACTAAAAATGAAACTAAAAATCAAAAAGTGTAATTAATTTCATAATTTCTTATATCACAGTTACCAAACAAATTTAATAAGAAGGCGACTCAAGCGGATCATATTTAGGTAAAAATTGGGTAAAAAACTTATTTAGTAATTCTCACATTACCGTTTTATATTCTTCTTCTGTTAATAATCATTGTGAAAAAGCTTCAGCAAAAAGTTCTCGCAAACTATTAGTTCGACCATAATTACTTCTAATAATAGACCACGCAAATAATCTTTTTTGCATAATTTCTTCAATACCAATTTGATGGGCAAGTCATTCTACTAAATAATCACTAGCTGTTTGAATTCTTTTTTCATCACTACGATTTTTAAAGGATTTTAAAGATGAAACAGTACTATTATTAGGACAAGCATTAGCATAATATTTTCAACACATTCCTATTGAAGGGTTTAAATTTTTATCTTCACAAGGATAATAATTACTATTAAATCTACTTCTAGTATGGAATAATGAATTTAAAAAGTTTTCAATCGCATGACCATATTCATGAACAATAACGGTTGTAATATTATTTGCTGACCAATATCCATTTTCAAATTGATCTCTAATATTTTCATAATTATTAAAATTATTAGAAAAAACTATATATTGTCATAAACGAGCAACATTTGCTCTTGTAACCGCAACAGTATTATTATTAAAATTATTAATTTTAAAATACTATCTTTATCATAATAATGGGCAAATGTATTATAAAACTTTAGTAATTCAGCTTTCATCATTATTTTATCACTATTATTAAGATTATCCAATAATTCATTTCATCTAATATCAACATTAATAGATGATTTCAATTTTGTATTATTAAAATCATTTTGTAATGCATCAAAACTTTTAAAATTAGTTAAACTTTTATTAACTTTATTAAACTCTTCAGTACTTTTTAAAGAAGCTTTTTTAAAAAGTACTGCCTCACAATTTCGTAAAAATTTGACATCATACTTTGTTAAATTACGAATTACAAAATTAGTTTCACCTTTTGCGCCTCGTTCTTGTTGAGCAATTTTCAATTCTTGAAAAACATCAGAATTTAATAAAGAATTTTCTTTACGAATTGAATCATTAACAATTTGTTCGGAAATTTCTAATCCTTTAATATTACAACTAACATTATCAGTTTTAATGTTATAAGTCATAGGATTAAAATTAACATAACTTAATAAAAGTCCCAAAGTAACTGAAAACATAACAAAGCCAATAATAATGACTATTAATGTATTAGATACTTTGCGACTCATTAATCTCAACACCTTATTAACATTTTTTTATTAAAAATATAATACAATTATTATTGTATTATATTTTTAATAAAAAAAGTGAATTAATAAATTAAAAAATCTGGCACCGTCTTATTTTCCCCGTGAAGGTATCGTCAGCGCTGGCATGCTTAACTTCTGTGTTCGGAATGGGAACAGGTGTGGCCACGCCGCTATAGGCACCAGATAGAGAGATTGCTCTCTCAAAACTAGACATAAACATTATTTTAGACTTTCAACAATAGGAATTACTTTTAAAATAAAGTAAGTCCTCGACCTATTAGTATTGGTCAGCTAAATATGTCACCATACTTACACACCCAACCTATCAACCTCATAATCTTTAAGGGGTCTTATTCCATTTCTGGATGGGAAGTCTCATCTTGAAGTTTGCTTCGTGCTTAGATGCTTTCAGCACTTATCAATTCCCTACATAGCTACCCAGCTGTGCCATTGGCATGACAACTGGAGCACCAGAGGTAGGTCCATTCCGGTCCTCTCGTACTAAGAACAGATCTCCTCAAACTTCCTACGCCCACAACAGATAGGGACCAAACTGTCTCACGACGTTCTAAACCCAGCTCACGTACCACTTTATTGGGCGAACAGCCCGACCCTTGGAACCAACTTCAGCTCCAGGATGTGATGAGCCGACATCGAGGTGCCAAACCTCCCCGTCGATGTGAACTCTTGGGGGAGATAAGCCTGTTATCCCCGAGGTAACTTTTATCCGTTGAGCGACGGCCTTTCCACTCAGGACCGCCGGATCACTAAACCCAACTTTCGTTCCTGTTCGACTTGTAAGTCTCACAGTCAAGCACCCTTCTACTTTTGCGCTCTGCGTATGATTTCCATACATACTGAGGGTACCTTTGGGCGCCTCCGTTACTCTTTAGGAGGCGACCGCCCCAGTCAAACTACCCACCTGACACTGTTCCTATTCAGGATAACTGAATAAAGGTTAGATTTTCAAAATAATAAGGGTGGTATCCCAAGGTTAACTCCATAGATACTAGCGTATCTACTTCAAAGTCTCCCACCTATCCTGTACATATTAGATCAAAAATCAATATCAAGTTATAGTAAAGCTCTACGGGGTCTTTCCGTCTAGTTGCGGGTAACCTGCATCTTCACAGGTACTAAAATTTCACCGAGTCTATAGCCGAGACAGCGCCGGGATCGTTACGCCTTTCGTGCGGGTCAGAACTTACCTGACAAGGAATTTCGCTACCTTAGGACCGTTATAGTTACGGCCGCCGTTCACTGGGGCTTCAATTCTGAGCTTCATAATAAATTATTAACCCATCCTCTTAACCTTCCAGCACTGGGCAGGCGTCACCCCCTATACATCGTCTTACGACTTAGCAGAGAGCTGTGTTTTTGCTAAACAGTCGCCCCGGCCTCTTCACTGCGGCTCACATAATTACTTATATGAGCATCCCTTCTTGCTAACTTACGGGATGATTTTGCAGAGTTCCTTAGCTATAGTTATCTCGCTTGCCTTAGGATTTTCTCCTTGACCACGTGTGTTCGTTCTCGGTACGAGCACCATGATAGTTAATAGTAGAAGTTTTTCTTGGAAGCGTGGCGTCAGACTCTTCGCTACTTGCCGAAGCTTTCACTCCCCATAACGCTTCAAGGTTATGCCATAAAATTTACTAAATGACCCTCTTTGCGCTTAGCCCGGAATCCATTAACCGGGATATCCTAGCCTTCTCCGTCACTCCATTCCATACCATGGTGGTACAGGAATATCAACCTGTTGTCCATCGACTACGCCTTTCGGCCTCGCCTTAGGTCCCGACTAACCCTGGGTGGACGAACCTTGCCCAGGAAACCTTAGTCAAACGGCATGAAAGATTCTCACTTTCAATCGTTACTCATGCCGGCATTCTCACTTCTAAACAGTCCAGTAGTCCTTACGATCTACCTTCGTCCCGTTTAGAACGCTCCCCTACCACTTTAAAATAATTTAAAATCCATAGTTTCGGTACAATGCTTAGCCCCGGTACATCTTCGGCGCAAAATAACTCGACTTGTGAGCTGTTACGCACTCTTTAAAGGATGGCTGCTTCTAAGCCAACCTACAAGCTGTTTAAGTCATTCCACATCCTTTTACACTTAGCATTGATTTTGGGACCTTAACTGATGATCTGGGCTGTTTCCCTCTCGTCCATGGACCTTATCACCCACAGACTGACTGCCAAACATACAACAACGGCATTCAGAGTTTGATTGCATTCAGTACCCCGAGGTGGGGCCATCATACATTCAGTGCTTTACCTCCGTTGCGCTAATTTTGACGCTAGTCCTAAAACTATTTCGGGGAGAACCAGCTATCTCCAGGCTCGATTGGAATTTCACCACTAGCCACAAGTCATCCACGGTCTTTTCACGAACGTTGGTTCGGTCCTCCATTAAGTATTACCTTAACTTCAACCTGCTCATGGCTAGATCGCCTGGTTTCGGGTCTACGACTACATACTAAACGCCCTATTAAGGCTCGCTTTCACTACGGCTCCATGTTTTCCACTTAACCTTGCATATAATCGTAACTCGCCGGCTCATTCTACAAAAGGCACGCCGTCACTCATTAACGAGCTCCGACTTCTTGTAAGCATATAGTTTCAGATACTATTTCACTCCCCTCTCGGGGTACTTTTCACCTTTCCCTCACGGTACTGGTTCACTATCGGTGATTAGGTAGTATTTAGGATTACGCAGTGGTCTGCGCGTCTTCCGACAAGATTTCTCGTGTCTCGCCGTACTCTGGATCCCATCAAGAGACTTTTCAATTTCGTATACGAGGCTTTCACTCTCTATGGCATCGCATCCCAGCGATTTCTACTATCAAAAAATTTTCTAAAACTCTATATAGATGGTCCAAACCCCACTCCGAAGAGTGGTTTGTCCTGTTCCCTGTTCGCTCGCCGCTACTAAGGGAATCGCATTCGCTTTCTTTTCCTCTAGGTACTAAGATGTTTCATTTCCCTAGGTATCCCATCAATATGACTATGTATTCATCATATGACACTATTCGATTAAGAATAGTAGGTTGCCCCATTCAGAAATCCCTGGCTCAAAGCTTACTTCCAGCTCCCCAAGGCTTATCGCAGGTAGTCACGTCTTTCATCGGCTCCTAATCCCAAGGCATCCACTATATGCTCTTATTAACTTACTAATTTTTCTTTGTCAAAAGAAAAACCTATTGCAATTATAAAAATAAATGTTTATATCCAGTTTTCAAAGAACAATGCTCATAGAAATTACAGTGTAATTTCTCATATTGCGTTTGAGAGATAAATAATCTCTCAAAACTAAACAGAACATCCTCAACCAAAGTTATTTGTTAAAATCTAATGTAATTAGTTTATAAATATAAACTCCATAGAAAGGAGGTGATCCATCCGCACCTTCCGGTACGGATACCTTGTTACGACTTCACCCCAATCGTCAATCCTACCTTGGGTCGCTCTCTCAGTAAACTGTTAAGATACGAACTTCTGGCATTACCAACTCTCGTGGTGTGACGGGCGGTGTGTACAAGACCCGAGAACGTATTCACCGCGGCATTGCTGATCCGCGATTACTAGCGATTTCAACTTCATGGAGTCGAGTTGCAGACTTCAATCCGAACTGAGATCGGCTTTTTGAGATTAGCTTGCCCTTGCGAGTTTGCGACTCTTTGTACCGACCATTGTATCACGTGTGTAGCCCCAGACATAAGGGGCATGATGATTTGACGTCATCCCCACCTTCCTCTAGCTTGCACTAGCAGTCTCATTAGAGTCCTCAACTAAATGTTAGCAACTAATGATAAGGGTTGCGCTCGTTGCGGGACTTAACCCAACATCTCACGACACGAGCTGACGACAACCATGCACCACCTGTCTCAGTATTAACCTCCACTATATTTCTATAGCATTGCACTGGATGTCAAGTCTGGGTAAGGTTCTTCGCGTTGCTTCGAATTAAACCACATGATCCACCGCTTGTGCGGGTCCCCGTCAATTCCTTTGAGTTTCACTCTTGCGAGCATACTACTCAGGCGGAGTACTTAATGCGTTAGCTGCAGCACCGACATTAAAGCCGACACTTAGTACTCATCGTTTACGGCAGGAACTACTAGGGTATCTAATCCTATTTGATACTCCTGCTTTCGTGCCTCAGCGTCAGTTACAGGCCAGTTAGTCGCCTTCGCCGCTGGTGTTCCTCCATATATCTACGCATTTCACCGCTACACATGGAATTCCACTAACCTCTCCTGTACTCTAGTTATACAGTTTCCAAGGCGAATCGAAGTTGAGCTTCGATCTTTAACCTTAGACTTATATTACCGCCTACGCACCCTTTACGCCCAATAAATCCGGATAACGCTTGCCACCTATGTATTACCGCGGCTGCTGGCACATAGTTTGCCGTGGCTTTCTGGTAAGGTACCGTCAAATAAGAATCATTTCCTATTCTTACTATTCTTTCCTTACAACAGACCTTTACAACCCGAAGGCCTTCATCAGTCACGCGGCATTGCTCCATCAGGCTTTCGCCCATTGTGAAAAATTCCCTACTGCTGCCTCCCGTAGGAGTCTGGGCCGTGTCTCAGTCCCAGTGTGGCCGTTCACCCTCTCAGGTCGGCTATGCATCATCGTCTTGGTAAGCCATTACCTTACCAACTAACTAATGCAACGCATCCTTATCTTTTTGTAGTGCAAATGCACCTTTAATTATCATTAGATGCCTAACGATAACCTATGCGGTATTAGCCGTCGTTTCCAACGGTTATTCCCCTCAAAAAGGCAAATTAGATACGTGTTACTCACCCGTTCGCCACTAGAGTGCAAGCACTCTCGTTCGACTTGCATGTATTAGGCATGCCGCCAGCGTTAATCCTGAGCCAGGATCAAACTCTCATTAAAAAGTGAAAATAAAAAAACATTTTATAGTAATGTTTTCAATTTTTATTGTTTGTTTCATAACTCATCAGATTGACAGATTGTTCTGTTTAGTTTTCAAAGATCATTTTGTAATAGTAAGAAGTTTAACGACTTAATTACTAGTACATTTAAGATAATACTGAATTTGGAAATAAATGTCAACATAAATTTAAACTTTTTTTAAAATAATTCTAATTATCTTTTAAACCAATATTTAATCAATTAAATTCAATATATATCCTCGGAGTATTTCAAAACCGTAAATATATATTACCACAAATTTTAACTATTTAACGATATAAATTAAATATTTTTAAAAAACTAAACTACATATTTTAGGTATCATTTTAATAAAAGAAAAGCAACAACAAAAATTTTTGTTTAGCATCTTACAGAAAAAGTAAAACCTTAATAGGTTTTATTTAACTCTTAACTAATGCATTTTTTCACTTTTAACTATTCAAAAAAGTTCAAAGATATTTGATCAAATTTATCTAAACCTGATAAAATACCCATCTCCTCAAATTCCTTTAAATGAGTTTTAGTAATACTAGTTCTTTTTTGCAAATCTTCCAAAGAAGCAATCGCTCTTTCAGTTCTAGCTTCAACAATTGAATTAGCAACAGTACTACCCAAACCATCTAATGCTGATAATGGCGGAACAATCTTTTTAAAACCAGCAAACTCTTGAACAACAAAATTTGTTGCTAAAGAATATTCTAAATTAATACCAATAAATTCAATTTTGCGAGCATACATTTCTAATGCTACTTCCAACACTGGTACTAAATCCTTCTCCTTTTGAGTTAACTTATTAACAGCATTATAACCATTATCCATTCGTGATAAGATATCGGTTAATTTTGTTAAAACAGCGTTCCTTCCCTTAGCAATCGTTTTAATATCAAAAACATCACATCGTGTTGAAAAATAAGTCGCATAATATTCATGCGGATAATTAATTTTATATCAAGCAATTCGCAAAGCCATTAGAACATAAGCTGTCGCGTGTGCCTTAGGGAACATATACTTAATTTTTTGACACGATGCAATATATCATTGGGGAACATTATGACTAATCATAATTTTTTGTTGCTCATCAGTGATACCTTTTCCTTTACGAACGGTTTCCATAATGTTAAAAGCAATATCTGACGGAATTTCACGATGAATTAAATAAGTCATAATATCATCACGACAACCAATAACATCTTTTAATTTTAAATCTTGATGGGTAATTAATGTTTGAGCATTATTTACTCACACATCAGTACCATGCGATAATCCAGAAATTTGCACTAAATCAGCAAAACTCGTCGGATTTGTTTCTTCTAACATTTTACGAACAAATTGAGTGCCAAACTCAGGTAAGCCCACCGCTCCAGTTTTTTCATTATTAATATCACTACTAGTAATCTTCATAATTTCTGGGGAACTAAATAATGAAAGCACTTCGGCATCATTACACAAAATATTTTGCGGATCATATCCAGTAAGGTCGTGTAGCATTTTTAAAGCTGTGGGATCAACATGTCCCAAAATATCTAACTTTAACAAGTTATCATGAATAGCATGAAAATCAAAATGCGTTGTTTTTCACTGCGAAGTAATATCATCAGCTGGGAAATTTACTGGCGTAAAATCATTAACATCATAGTTCTTAGGAACAACAATAATTCCCCCCGGATGTTGTCCGGTTGTTCGTTTAACACCCTCACAACCTTGTGCTAATCATTCCAAATACGCCTTTTTAACAAAATGATTACCTTTCACATCTTCCAAATAACCACGAGCATAACCAAATGCTGTTTTCTGTGCCACGGTAGAAATTGTTCCCGCCCGAAACACATTATCCGCACCAAACATCTCTTTAGTAAAATTATGAGCAATCATTTGATACTCACCAGAAAAATTCAAATCAATATCTGGTACTTTATCACCATCAAAACCTAAAAAGGTTTCAAACGGAATATCATGACCATCACCAGTTAAAAGATGCCGACATTGCGGACAATTTTTTGGTGGTAGATCATAACCACTACGAATATTTTCATCACTAACAAATTCACTATATTGACATTGCGAACACACATAATGTGGCACTAATGGATTTACTTCGGTAATCTTCGCCATTGTCGCAACTAATGATGACCCTACAGAACCACGAGAACCAACCAAATAACCATCATTTAATGACCTTGTAACTAACAAATGAGCAATTCAATAAACAACCCCAAAACCATGCTTTAAAATCGCGTCTAACTCCCGCGTTAACCTTTCTTCTACCATTATTGGCAATACTGCACCATAAATTTTTTTCGCGTTATCATAACATAATCTTTTCAAATTGCTATCAACATTACCATTATCAATTACTGGGGTATACAAATCATCTTTAATCGGTCGCAACCACGAAATTTGCTCATTTAAATAATTAGGACTAATAACAACCAACTCTTTAATTAAAACTTCATCTTCTAAAAAACTAAACTCATTTAACACCTCAGCAGTCGTTCTTAAATGTTGCTCAGGATTATTTTTAACACGACCTTTACGGTCAAATAAAGGATGCATTCTTCCTCCTAAACCCTTAGTATTAATATATACATCACGAAAAATCTTATCTTGCGGATTTAAATAATGAACATCAGAAGAAGCAATAACCACTTTATTAAGTTTCTTTGCAGTATGAACAATATTTTTTACAATCCGCATTAAATGTTCAACTGTCATCTCACCACTTTCAACTAAATGATTGTAAACACTTAGCGGTTGTACTTCAATATAATCATAAAATTGCATTATTGCTTCCAATTCTTGTTGACTCCGATTACGAGCAAACTCAAAAACCTGACCATTAACACAACCAGAACCAATAAAAACATTAGCACGCATTTCTTGCAATGCCGCAATCGTAATTTTAGGACTACTATAAAAGTACTTAGTATGCGATAACGAAACTAACGAAAATAAATCTTTCAATCCTTGCTCATTTTTAGCAATTACTGTCGTATGATTACCAAATAACTTGGCAAAAATTGGTTCATAATTAATTTTTTCAATATCTAATAATGTTTTTACTTGATAATTATCTTCTAAATCCGTTAACATCACAGCAAACACATCAGCTAATATTTCAGCATCATAATCAGCACGATGAGCAATTTCTTCATTATACTTAATATTATATTTTCTAGCAACCGTTCCTAAACGATGATAGCGTAACTGTTGCTGTAATAACCGTGATAATTGCAAGGTATCAATAATCGGATTAGTAAGTTTTCCATAACCCATTTGATTTCACAGTTCTTGAATAAAACCAACATCAAACGATGCATTATGAGCCACAAGGACAGCATCTTGTAAAACTTCTTTAATCTCAGCAACCACAATTTCAATTGGGGGCTTATCTTGTAACATTTCGTTACTAATCCCAGTTAATGATTCACTAAAAGCACTAACATTACTTTTGGGTTTAATTAAAAAATCATATTTTTTATTGCTTAATCCTCGACCCTCAATAACTACCGCTCCAAATTCAATAATTTCATCATAACGACTAGATAATCCTGTTGTTTCAATATCAAAAATAACAAACTTACAAGCATTAATCGCATCACTAGTAGCATTAGTAATTGCTTTAACACTACTATCAATCATTTGCATTTCCACACCATAAATAACCTTAACAGTAGGATATTTCTTTTGGGCGATTTGCGCATCAGGAAATGATTGAACATTTAAATGATCAGTAATCGCAATTGCTGAATGTTTTCAAAGACTTGCTTGTTTAATATATTCACCAATACTTGTAACCCCATCCATCGCACTCATTTTTGTATGTAAATGAAATTCAATCCGCTTTTCTACCATATCATCAGTTCGTAAATGCGGATCAGCAATCTTTTGAATTTTATTTACTCACAAAACTTGTTCACAAGAAAAATTATCAAACCGCACATCACCTTTAACAACAACTCAATCCTTTTCTTGTAGTTCTTCCAAAAGCTTGTCTTTCATATCATCACTTGTAAAATATCGTAAAGCAATCGCATCACTAAAATCACTAATTAATATTGAATAAATTCATCGTTTAGTTTTTGTTAATTTACAATCTTTACGAAAAATTTGTCCTTGAATAGAAACCCCCCGCACATCTTCTTCCAATTCTGAAATTTTACACGATACTTGCGACAATAAATTGTCACTACTAGACAAATTGCCTTTAAACGCCCGTTTTTTTGCAGGCAAAGCCTTTACTTGTTGTTGTTCTCTTTGTTGGACTTTCATTCGTTCTTCATCTTCAATTTGTATCATTGCTGGATCAACAGAAACATCATATTGTTCAATTTTTATTTTTAAAGACAAGTTTTGAAAACCATACCGACGCATTCGCTCCTGATAATATTTTAAATGCCGATTAGTCAATGCCCCTTGTGATTCATTATGAACTTTAATAAGTAAATCATTATTTTCCAACACTAAATTATCACAAGAAATATTACTATTAATGTACTCTTTTTGTTTTGTCTTAGTTTGCTTAATATATTCTCAATAATTAACAATTTGTTCTATTACATAATTAGCATCAACACATAAAAAAGTTATTTTACTACGAAAATCAAGTTTCAATAAACATTGTTCAAGTTCTCTAATAATTTCAATTGGTAAAATTTTGTTAATTTGCAATGTAAAATACAGCGTATCATTCTTTTTCTTAAATTCTATTTTCAATAATTTTGCTTGTTGTAAAATGTCATTTTTTAAAGAAAACTTCATTATTTTTCACAATTGCTGTAAATTCTTTTCCATACTTTCACCCCTGACTTAAATTGTTGAAAAACTCTGGATTAACATAAAAAATCCAGTAAATATTAATACTAACGACAAACTATCAATCCGATCCAAAAATCCGCCATGACCTGGTAAAACCTTAGAAAAATCTTTTGCATTATGATTCCGTTTAATAAATGAAAAAAGTAAATCACCAATATGACTTATTAATGATAAAAATAAAATTAACAAGAAATAAATTACATATTTATAATCATCTGTTTTCGTTGTAAAAAAGTTAACAAATGGCTGATACTTCGTAAATTCCGTTAATAACACAATATATCCTAAAATAAGCACCAAGGTTACTGAAATACCAATAATCGCCCCTTCTCATGTTTTACTAGGACTAATTTTTGGAGCAAGAGCATTTTTGCCAACTAATGTTCCGCCAATATAAGCAAATGTATCATTACTAATAGTAATTAATAAAACTACACTAACTGCTGGTCAACCAAACCCTGGTTGGAGCATAATATAATTCATTGCTTTAAAAGCAAATACTAAATAAAGTGTCATACAAAATATAAATAGCGCATCATTAGCACTAAATTTCTTAAAAACTTTCACCATTAGTAAAATAACTAATAAAAATATCATATAAATTAACAATACCATTCATGATTGTCATCATTCAATACGACTTGGACCATCGTACTTATTTCAATACGGTTCATACTTAATATTCTCTGCTATGGGAAACCATAATAATATAATTGCAAAAACAAAAATAATAGCTTTAATAATTCAATTAAAACTTTCTCCTTTACTTAAATTCATCACCTCAAAAATTGTAATCCCTAATAAAATACTATTAACTGTTAAAAATGCATATGGCATATATCAAACATTAAAACCTTTTCACTCTTGATATATCGCCCCAACAAATAAATATAAAATTGCAAAAGAAATTAAAAAGATACTAGTAATAATTCGCTTTTTCATTTAAGCACTCCTTCTATCAATATTAACTAATTATAACTGATAATTAAATTGAAAGAATAAAATCGCATCTAATTGTGAAAATATATTCAGACAATCAATGCTATAATAAAATTTAATAAGGAGGGGTTTTGACCAAATTAAAAAATATTTTTGCTTTTTAAAAAATAAAATAAGATCTTTTAAGAAAGAGGTAAAAATAATGAATACAAAAGTACTAGCTAGATATTTTAGTGCCTTATGCATTATCAACAACGGATTAAATTGATGAAAACGATTTAGTTATGATTGAATTGGACTATTTTCACAAGATAAACTAGATAATGGTGATGAAATTAAATTTCACTATGTTAGTGCTATGTTAGTGATCTTGATAGAATTAGATACCACACTTGAACAGATTGCTGAGGAGGGCCTTATCCAGATTGTGCCATTCACTGAAAAGACCGCTGAACAGAACTGATTGAGAAAAACATATGACAAATCGCAACATAGTTTTTACAGTCACAACAGTGTGGCTAATCCTCAACATTATTTTTTGAATAACAATGATGTTTCTTTATCCTGCCAAATTGTAAAGTTAAGTGCAACTAAATTATTTTTCTAACCAAATATTCGATTGGCGAAAGATAATTTAGTATTTTTCTTGGTCTTTGGTTTAAAGACAATATAAATTTATGAACTGCATTTTTAGTAGTGTTTGAAAAATTAAATTTTTTAGGAAATTTTTCTCTAATTAAACCATTAGTATTTTCATTAGTACCTCTTTGTCAAGGTGAATATGCATCAGCAAAATAAATTTTCACATTTAAATTTTTTTCAAGTTGTTGTCAATTAGCAAATTCTTTACCCCTATCAAATGTTATAGTCTTAACAAGATTATTTGGAAGAATTGATAAATAATGACTAATATTTTTGTTAATAACTTTAGTAGTTCTATTTTCAACTAATATTGCTAAAGTAAATCTTGATGTTCTTTCAACTAAAGTTATTAAACATGATTTACTTTTACCTCGTGATGATACTACAGTATCACCTTCTCAATGGCCAAGAGTTATGCGATTATTAACATTTCGTTCTTTAATGGATTTACCATTAAATTTACCCCGATTTTCTTGAGATTTTCGTTTCTTACCTTTTCTTCTTAAATTTTTACTAGTAACCTTTTCAAGTAATCCAGAATAAATTCAATTGTAAATTGTTTTAAAACTAATAATTCATTCTTGATGAAAATTTTTAATTCTGCCATAAATTTGTTCAGGCGATCAACCTAATAATAATTTTTGTTGTACATATTTTACTAATTCTCTATTTTTAAATTTATGAAAATAAACATGTAATTGTTTTCTATTTTCTGCTTTATTTTGTGCAATTAATGAAAAATAATGATTATTATCTTTATTTCTATTAACTTCTCGATTAATAGTACTAATACTTCGATTAAGATTTTTAGCTATTTCACTAATTTTTACTTTAAATTTCAATTGATTCTCAATATAAATTCTTTCATCTATGCCAAGATGTTTGTATCCCATATAAAAACTCCTTAAATTTACTTTTTCTAAAATAAACTTAGCATCATGAAATTTTTATATGAAATCTTTTGCAATTTTATTTACTTGCACTTACAAGTATAATTCAGCCCTAATAGTTTAACTGGAAGTAATCGTGCCAATGCCTATGATGAAATTAAAATTATTCTTGAAAAATGTCTTATCCCAAATAATGTTACTTTTTTTCCATTTCATTATTTTATAACCTTTGTTACTTTTAGTATTATCTTTATCAGTTTACAAATTTTTTCTTATTTCAGTCAAATAAAAGCAAAAATAGCAATTGTGCTTTTTAGCATTTCATTGCTTGCCTTAATTCTCTTAACTTTAGTAGCAACAATGTCGCTTATTAGAATTGAAGATTTTGGTGGAACAATGTGATGCAGTTATCGCGAGATTGCTGTCTCCGCTCTAATTCTGATTTTCCTATTTTGTCCCGCATTATATTGAAATTTATATTACTGTAAAAAATATGCTCATAAATAACTTTAAAAAATAAAACTCTCCTAAATAAAGGAGAGTTTTATTTCCATTAAACTGTCATTAATTCTTTTTCTTTTTCTAACGCAATAGCATCAGCCTTAGCAATATATTCATCAGTTAATTTTTGAATATCTTCTTGATAAGATTTAACATCATCTAAAGGCAATTTAGATTTTTTAATAATTTCATTAATATCTCTTCTTAAATTACGAATCCGAACTCGCATTTCTTCAGTAATCTTTTTTACTTGCCGAACAAATTCTTTGCGTTTTTCTTCAGTTAACTGCGGGACATTCATTCTAATATAATCACCTTGGTCTTGCAATGAAACTTGCAAATTAGCTTTAGTAATCGCAGCAATAACTTGCTTAATAATACTTCGATCATAAGGTTTAATAACAAGTTGTCGCCCTTCAACAACCGTAATTGCAGCAACTTGATTAACTGGCATTAAACTACCATAATAATTTACCAAAACAGAATCAAGAATTAAAGGATTAGCTCTTCCTGTACGAATCTTACTTAATTCATATCGTAAACTTTCTAAAACCTTTTCCATTTCTTCTTTTATTTGTTCAATTTCTAATTGTAATGCCTCAATTAACATTAATTATTCTCCTTACTTTTATTACTGTAATTTAATCTTATTTCTTAAAAACTTTAACTATTTATTGCTACTACTAATAATTGTAATTTTAGTATTTTCCTGTAAAGCTTTAACAATATTATCTGGTTCATTAATATCAAACACAATAATCTTTAAATTAGCTTCCATACTCATTGTAATTGCTGTTAAATCCATTACCCGTAATTGCTTTTGCGTTATATCCTCATAAGTTAAAAACTTATAATGAGTAGCAGTGTTATCTATTTTTGGGTCAGCACTATAAACACCATCAACACCATTTTTAGCCATTAATAAGACATCAGCTTTAATTTCCGCCGCTCGTAATGCTGCTGCGGTATCAGTTGTAAAATAAGGATATCCCGTTCCAGCTGCTAAAATAACAACATAACCCTTAGATAATCGTGATAGACATTTTTTAAAATAATAAGGTTCACAAATTTTATTCATTTCAATTGATGATTGAATAATTACTTTATCAAAGTTTTGATTTTTAAATTCAGCTTCTAAAGCTAAAGCATTCATTACCGTAGCTAACATCCCCATATAATCAGCATTAACCTTATCCAAACCAGCGATTTTAGCATTAACTCCTCTTCAAATGTTACCACCACCAACAACAACAGCAATTTCAATTCCTTCTTGCGATAAAGTAATAATTTGTTTAACAATATTTTTCATTCGTTGTGGATCATAAATGCTAACACCGCCTAAAGCTTCACCACTAATTTTTAATAAACATCGCTTATATTTAAATTCCATTATTCACACCTACTTCTTTTTCCCATATATATTTTATACGAGATTTTTTTAAATGCCAAATTGTAAAGTTAAGTGCAACTAAATTATTTTTCTAACCAAATATTCGATTGGCGAAAGATAATTTAGTATTTTTCTTAGTCTTTGGTTTAAAGACAATATAAATTTATGAACTGCATTTTTAGTAGTGTTTGAAAAATTAAATTTTTTAGGAAATTTTTCTCTAATTAAACCATTAGTATTTTCATTAGTACCTCTTTGTCAAGGTGAATATGCATCAGCAAAATAAATTTTCACATTTAAATTTTTTTCAAGTTGTTGTCAATTAGCAAATTCTTTACCCCTATCAAATGTTATAGTCTTAACAAGATTATTTGGAAGAATTGATAAATAATGACTAATATTTTTGTTAATAACTTTAGTAGTTCTATTTTCAACTAATATTGCTAAAGTAAATCTTGATGTTCTTTCAACTAAAGTTATTAAACATGATTTACTTTTACCTCGTGATGATACTACAGTATCACCTTCTCAATGGCCAAGAGTTATGCGATTATTAACATTTCGTTCTTTAATGGATTTACCATTAAATTTACCCCGATTTTCTTGAGATTTTCGTTTCTTACCTTTTCTTCTTAAATTTTTACTAGTAACCTTTTCAAGTAATCCAGAATAAATTCAATTGTAAATTGTTTTAAAACTAATAATTCATTCTTGATGAAAATTTTTAATTCTGCCATAAATTTGTTCAGGCGATCAACCTAATAATAATTTTTGTTGTACATATTTTACTAATTCTCTATTTTTAAATTTATGAAAATAAACATGTAATTGTTTTCTATTTTCTGCTTTATTTTGTGCAATTAATGAAAAATAATGATTATTATCTTTATTTCTATTAACTTCTCGATTAATAGTACTAATACTTCGATTAAGATTTTTAGCTATTTCACTAATTTTTACTTTAAATTTCAATTGATTCTCAATATAAATTCTTTCATCTATGCCAAGATGTTTGTATCCCATATAAAAACTCCTTAAATTTACTTTTTCTAAAACAAACTTAGCATCATGAAATTTTTATATGAAATCTTTTGCAATTTTATTTACTTGCACTTACAAGTATAATTCAGCAAATAAAAAGAAAAACTTTAATTAAAATTTTAAAGTTTTTCTTTTAAAATATTACTACTTTTCTTTTTTTGAACGCACCGTTTTAAGTGGCTTTTTGCTAGTCAAATTATTTGCTTCTAAATTCATTAGCTTATGAATATAATCTTGATAATTTTCCAAAATAAATTTTGTTGTTAAACTTTTTTTATTTCAACTAATTTTTCTTTTTGCTCTAGAACCTTCAATAAACCGAACTGTTAAATAATCATTTTCATTTTCATTTATTTCATAAATTTTTTCAATCCGAATCTTTCGTCCAAAAAGAAAAACAAATTGTTTTGTAAACTTAACAGCTAAATAATCAGAAACTAAAATACAATAAACAACAGTAAAAATAAGTAAAGCAAAATTTATTGTTAATAAACTAATAGCAAATTTATCATCAGAGGATAAAGTATCACTAATGGAAAAATTATATGTTTTACTAGTAATTGCTAATATTAATGTTGTTAACTGTAACGGTAAATTCATTACAATAATTGTTAATAAAATCAATGATTGTTTCTTATTTCAAAATCCTACTTTTGATGCAACTTTGTTAAACATTGTAAAACTACCAATAATTATTGCTATCAAACCAAAATAAAATGCAAATAAGAAATAAACTATTACTGATAAATACACTTAATTATGCCTCCTTTATTTTATCTTTATTTCAATGCTAATGTAACGCTAATTAATAAAAATTAATCAGTTTTAGTAATTCCTTCACCAACTTCATAACGATACATTACTAAAACTTTTGTATTATACATTGTAAGAATTTCTTGAACTTTTTTCTTTTCATCAAACATAAAAGGTTGATCTAATAAAGAATATTCCGCTAACTGCTTATCTAAACGACCTTGCTTAATTTTTTCCAAAATTTCTGGTGGTTTATTTTCTGTTGCCATTTGACTATTAATAATATCCATTTCCTTATTAATAAAATCTTGAGGAATATCTTCACGACTAATAAAAGCAGGTTTTGAAGCCACAACATGCATCGCAAGTTTTTTAGCAATATCACTATCAACTTGACCTTGCAACTTAACTAAACTAGCAATACGATAATTACCATAATTATATCCCACTAATGTGTCTTGATCACTTTTAGTAATAATCATAAAACGACGAATACTAATCTTTTCACCTAATTTATATGTTGCTTCATTTAATAAATCATTAACAACAATATTTTCTTCATTTTTTAACAATAATCCTGCTTCTAAAGTAAGCGGTTGATGTTTCAAAAATAAAGTTAAAATATTGTCTAATAATTCAAGAAATAATTTATTTTTAGCAACAAAATCAGTTTCACAATTTAATTCTAAAATAATTGCTATATCATCAACAACTAAAACTTTTGATAATCCCTCAGTATTAATCCGCGCTTGTTTAGCTTGTGCCTTTGCAATACCATTGGTTCTTAATCATTGAATCGCTGCTTCAATATTACCATTACTTGCCTCTAATGCTTTTTTGCAATCCATAAGGCCAACACTAGTACGGTCACGCAAATTTTTAATCATTTCCATTGTTATTGGCATTATTCTTTAGTTCCTTTCGCATCGTCATTTTTTTCAATAATTTCTGCTTCCTTTTTACTTGGAGAAATAACTGCTGGCGCTGAATCAGCACTAACATTAGTTTGTAGTTTTTCTTCTTTAACAATAGTTAAATCAGTAGCTTCAATGATAGCATCTGCAACTAATGTTGAAATTAAAGCAATTGTTTTAGCGGCATCATCATTTCCAGGAATGGGATAACTAATACCATCAGGATCACTATTAGTATCACAAATAGCAATAATAGGAATATTTAACTTCAATGCTTCTTTAATTGCATTGTGTTCAACATTAGTATCAATAACAAATATTGCTTGTGGTAACGAACGCATATGGCGAATTCCACTTAAAAACTTATCTAATTTCTCTTTATCTTTTTGAATTAAAATTTGCTCTTTTTTTGGTAAAACAGATAATTCACCAGTTTTTTCCCGTCGTTCAATATTTCATAATTTTTTAACACTTTTTTGAATTGTTCTTAAATTAGTTAAAGTTCCTCCAAGTCATCGCTTATTAACATAAAAAGAATTACTTCTTACTGCTTGTTCTTTAACAATATTTTGAGCTTGTTTCTTAGTACCAACAAAAATAATTTTTCCACCAGTTTTAGTTATTGATTTAATAAACTCTAAAGCTTCTTCCAACATAATTATTGTTTTATGTAAATCAATAATATAAACTCCACTTTTTTCAGTGAAAATATACTTTTTCATCTTGGGATTTCATCTTTTAGCTTGATGACCAAAATGAGTCCCCGCTTCTAATAACTGTTCCTTAGTAACACTTGCCATATTTATTTCCTTTCGTTTTTCTTCCATATCCTTCTAACATTAATCACTTAATTAATAAGCACTAGACTAATGAATCCACATATGTGTTGCTTTTAAAATATTAGCAAATAAATTATAACACATTTACATTAAATCAATTACACCAGTTTTATTTAACGGTCGCGTTTAGTTTTCTTAGGTATTTTTTAAAAAAGAAAAAATAGTCATTTACTATAAATTATTTCAATATGCAAATTAAGTATATATTTCTTATGTATGATTTTTGTTGTAAAAAATTATTTTAATGTTGTTTTTATAAGCATTTTACTTAGTTTTTATAACCTTTTATTAAGAATATGTTTGTTAAAATTAAATATTTTGTTTTATTAATTATTTTTCAAGTAAAAAGGTAATAAATTTTTAGTTGCTTTTCTTTCAAAATTATTCAAATCTTTACCCACCTAACAAAACTTTATGCGCCCTTATTTAACTTTTGCAGTAAAAAATCAATGGAAAAATTAGATTCACTAATCTTATAAATTGTAACTTCCATTTGTTCACCATATTGCATAACATCTAAAAATGATAACGGATTATTTAAAACAAAATTTAATTCTTGACTAGCCTCTTCATATCAGTAAGGAATATTATATTTAATAAAAAAATCAATGATTTTTCAATCATTATCTGACATTAAAAAATAAGAAGAATCAACACCAAATGGTGCAATTGAACCAGAATAAAACTGTTTACCATTAAGTACTAATGTAAACTCATCAAGATAATATTTAACTTCATTTAATAAATGGGAAGACAAAAAAATTGTTTTCTTTTGCGATGCTAAAAATTTTAAATATTCCATAATTATCCGACGATTGGTAATATCCAATCCTGCTTCTGGTTCATCTAAAATAACAATATCTGGATCATGCAATAACCCTTGAATAATCATTACCCGTTTTTTCATTCCCGAAGAAAAAGCATTAACATTCTTATTACGATGTTCTCAAATTCCTAATTTAGTCATTAAGTCTTCAATCCGATTTTTTAATTTCTTACCTTTAACACCACTTAATTTTCCCATATATCGTAAAAATTGATATGCTGTTATATTCTCAGGAAAAGTAATAAACTCAGGAACATAACCAATACTATGTTTTACTTTAATATTTTTGTTATTTTTACCATTAATGGATATCGTGCCCTTAAAAGAATTAATTCCGCGAATTAATGATTTAATAAATACTGTTTTACCACTACCAGAAAGTCCAATAATTGCATGAATTTTTCCGGGGTTTACTTGCAAATTAAAAGGACCAACAATATTTTTTTTAAAACTTTTAATAAAGTTTTTAGCTTCAATTTTATATTTCATAACTTTTCTCCTTAAATCTTACTAGATAATTGTCTTGCGATTTAATATTAAGTAAGCTACTAATAAAAAGCAAGAACTTAAAGTAAGATAAAAAATAAATAAATTATTAGTATTAATAAAATTTTCTTGCCGAACAAAAATACCGTTTTCATCTTTAACTAATGGAAAATCATCATAACTCATTAAATAATTCCTCTGATTATTAAAATCAATAAAACCTTGTTGGAACTTTTCAAACGAATAAAGATTATATCGCACACTACTTGTTCATATTTGATTTATATGTTCAATAATATTAATTTTAGAAAGAATCCCATATAGTTGACTTGCTGATAAATAAAATTTAAAGAAAAAGTGATTATCATCAACTTGATTAGTAGTAATTATTTTAAAATCAATAACTTTTTTAATAATATTATATTCAAAATCTTTGAAAACATATAACAGTGGATTATTAAAAACTTTTTCATAACTTTCATAAAAATTACTATCTTTAACTTTATAATTACTATTAGCATTAGGATATCCCATATCGCTATTCATCTTATCATCATATAATTGTTTAAATATTAGAAACGGATCAAAGGTTTTTTCCATATAAGAATCATTATCAATTTTAAAATAAGTATTTGCTTTATCAAATAATATTAAAGAAGAAATTCGACTTAAATTAAAAAACATCAAATCTTTTATTGAAGCACTATCAAGATAATCTTTTACCATATTTGCTAATTCTTGATGTTCAATCCGACTATTTTCAAGTTCTGCACTAGTTTTAAAAAAATATGGCATTTTTAATTGCAGAAAAATTTTTGTATTTTGACCTTTTTCTTTATTTTTTGTAATCAATTCATTAACTTCATTTGTTTGATATTGTCCTCTTCACTGTTCAACATTATTACCAGTAATTTCAAAATCTATGGGTTTGGTTAAACCTAATTCTTGTTCATAAAATTTCAATCATTTTTCTTTACCATTATCTTCATAACGATCAAAAATAATATTTTGTAACCCTTGGAGACTTTCTTGATTATAAAAATCATAGATTTTTTTTGTTAAATTATAATATTTAACTTCTTTTTTGTCTAATTTTTCTTTAAATAAGAAGGTTTCCTTAATTTGAGAAATTGTATATTTTTGCGTTTCATTTTTAAATTTAATTTCAAGATTATTAGCAATTGTTGTTATTAAAGAATAAGGCATTCCCCCTAATAAAAATAAACTACAAAAAATAAAACCAATTAATAATACCGTTTGCACACTAAAAAATGTTGAAATAAAAATAATACCACTGGATGCTAAATAAGAAACAAAAACTGAAAATACAAAGAGTTTTAATATTAATTCCTGAAAAGCTGATACAAAATCATTTTTATTACTAATTATGCCCATAATATGAACTAATATTAAAGTAAATCCTAGATTAATAACAATAAAAATTAAAATTAAAAATCAAATTGTTATTAATTTTAAAATAAATATTTGTAATCGTGAATATGGACGCGAAATTAACAATAAGTATGTACCATCAGTAAATTCACGACCAAAAATTTTTATTATTATTAATAAAATAAATAATAATAAAATAATATTTGTAAAAATTAAAACAGCATATTGAAAATTGCTAATAACACTGTTAAGATTATCAGATTTAAAAAAAATAAAAAGCGTTAAGGTGGCAAATATAACTAAAGAAATAAATAATAAAAATCAAACTGCCATCATTTTTCTAATTTTAAAAATTGCAAATAAACAAACTGATAAATATGAATTGTTTTTACTTCCTAATTTCATACTTTTATTTTTGCTGATCCTTATTAATAATCTTTAAAGATTTTGTTTTATATACATTATTAACTTTAAAATATTGCCCGTTATGACGAAAAACTAAATTTCAATTAATTTCTTGATTACTTGCTAAGGAAATAATATTATTATTTTTATCATAAACGATATCTTCATTATATATATTAGAAATATTACCAGCACCAACAGTAAAATCTTTATGTTTTAAAATATCATCTTTAATCATAAAATCTGATTTCTTAAAATGGTTTTCTAAAATCTTGTAAATTCCATCAAGATTATTAGGTTTACCATCTTTACTTGTTTCATTATCTAGTAGTTTTGCAAAAATATCATTATTTACAAAAAGTGTAATCTGATCCTTTGCTCATTTAATTTCATATTCTTTAAAGAAACCAAATACCATTTTAGTTATTTGTTCTAAATGAGCATTTAAAATTTTTGTTGGCAAAACCATTGTCACTGTTAATTTTTGCTGATTTTTTTGTACCTCACCAGTCATTGGTAAACCATAAATCGTCATTGGTACCAATCTTAAATTATTAGTACTAAAAGTAAATCATTCATTGTTAGAAAAATCATAATCACTTAGATATTTATTTACAAGATAGTTAAAAAGTTCCTTGTGAGTTGATAAACTCCCTTGCTCATCATAAAATTTATTATATTCATCATTATTAAAACGATTAGTTAATGGTTCGATTTTTATACTTATTGAGTCTAAGAAATCAGAATAAGAATTATACTTAATATCATTATCATCACTAGCTTTTTTAAAGCGATTAGAAGAAGCAATAAGTTCTTTAAAACGACCAAAAATTTTATTATTATAATGAGACCAAATATTATATGTTGAAAAATCATTAGTAATTTTCGGATATTGATTATTATCTTCGTTAATTTCAATGCGTTCATATTCTGCTTTCAGCTGATCATATGTAGCTTCACCAATTTTAACTTCCAAATTAGTAATAATTTTCTTTGTTAATTCAAGATTATTAGTAATAATATGACTTGCAATAAAGTTTTGATTTGTAGGACTATATTCTTTAAAACTAAAACTATATTCATAAACTATATCTAGTCTAATCGCGCTATCTTTAGTTACATCTAGTCCCGCTAAATCAGCGACTTTATCTAAAGCAATTTTAAATACTGTAAACTTCGTATCATTAATAGAAAGTTTAAAAGGTGGCAATAACTTATAATAATTACTGTATTTTATTTGTACCTCACTATTGGCTTTATTGAAATTATTTTCAAACGAATTTTTAATAAAATCAAGAGATTTTTTTGCGTCAGTATGTTTAAGAACTTGCCTTGGCAGTGGTTGGTTCATTCCAAAGTCTAAAACATCACTAAGGTCTTTTTCGCTTTTAGTATCATAATCACTTCTGGCAAATTTTCTTAAATTACTGCTAAAATTTCAGCGAATATCTCGCATCGTTGCCATATCTTCTTCCAAGATTTTATTTTTAATCTTATTATCAATTTTATCATTCTTATCAAAATAGTTACATCCAACTACTGATAAAACTGATAACAAAGAAAAGCAACCGATGGTAATAATTTTTGTAAAATATTTCATTTTATTCTCCTTACTAATTAGTATTCTTAATATAACTTATTATATATGATTTTATTATTTTAGACAAATATTTTATTTTATATACAATGTAATTAATTTTTTATCAATTATTATCATAAAGAAAATCAGAATATCATCAAAGAAAAAATAACCTTAGGTCGCGTTTAGTTTTCTTAAGTATTTTTGCCAAATTGTAAAGTTAAGTGCAACTAAATTATTTTTAATACGAGTAAAATTATACTATAGTTTAATTAAAATAATTTTAAAAAATTATTGGGCACATAAAGTTTTGTTAGGTGGGTAAAGATTTGAATAATTTTGAAAGAAAAGCAACTAAAAATTTATTACCTTTTTACTTGAAAAATAATTAATAAAACAAAATATTTAATATTAACAAACATATTCTTAATAAAAGGTTATAAAAACTAAGTAAAATGCTTATAAAAACAACATTAAAATAATTTTTTACAACAAAAATCATACATAAGAAATATATACTTAATTTGCATATTGAAATAATTTATAGTAAATGACTATTTTTTCTTTTTTAAACAATACCTAAGAAAACTAAACGCGAACTAATGTATAATATTAGTTGTAGTATTAGATAAAATAGTTTATAATAATTAAGTTGTTAAATAAAATACTGTACATTACAATTCCCTTGCTTTATAGGTGCTGATATGTGATGAATTGACAATAAAAAATGTCATAACACCATTTATTTATGCAACTATATTTAAGGAGGAAAAAATATGAGTTTTAATGAATTAAATTTAAAGGAAGATAATATAAGTTTTGATGACTTAAATTTAAATAATAACTTAAAGCGTGCAATTTTAAAGGCAGGTTATGTTAACCCTACTGAAATTCAAAAGAAAACAATTCCGTTAGCATTAGAAAATAAGGACATTATTGGAAAAAGTCATACAGGAACAGGAAAAACTGCTGCTTTCGTATTACCAATCTTAAATAATTTAAATCCAAAACTACGAAGAGTACAAGCAATGATTGTTTGTCCAACAAGAGAGTTAGCATTACAAGTTTTAGATCAAGTAAGAAAATATGCTTTTTATTTAGAAGGAGTTAATGCGACAGCATTATTTGGTGGTTCGGATTTACGAAGACAAATTTATAGTTTAAAAAATAGTAATATTGTTGTTGGGACACCAGGAAGAATTGTTGATCATATTCAACGCAGAACTTTAAGATTGAATGATATTCAAACTGTAGTTTTAGATGAAGCTGATGAAATGTTAAAAATGGGATTCAAACAAGATATTGATAAAATATTTACTAGCATTACATCAAAGTATCAAACATTATTGTTTTCAGCAACAATGAATCGTGCTGTTTTAGAAGTTGCTAATAACTATCAAAATAGTCCGGTTCAAATAAGTATTAAAAGAAATGCTGCGGAATTAAATAATATTAAGCAATATTTTATTAATACAATAAATACAAGTAAAGATCGCGCGTTAGTGGATTTATTTTTGAAAATTCAACCAAATTTAAGTATTGTTTTTTCTAATACCAAAGCATATACTGAAAGAATTTCTAAAATATTATGAGAAAATGGCATTAAGTCAGCTGTTATTAATGGTGATAAGCGACAAAGTGAAAGAAATAAAGCAATGAATGCTTTTAGAACTAATAAAGTTCAAGTGCTAATTGCTACTGATGTAGCAGCACGGGGAATTGATGTTGATGGGATTGATTATATTTTTAATTATGATTTACCTCGTGAACAAGAAAGTTATGTGCATCGTATTGGAAGAACAGGACGCGCTGGTGAAACCGGAATTGCAATTACATTAGTAAATAATAAAAAAGAATTAATTGATATTAAAAGATTAGAACAAACTTTAAACATTAAGATTAATCCTTACAATACTTAATACTGAATTTAAGGTTATTACAGAAGAACATCATTTTAACTAATGATGTTTTTTACTATTCAATAAACTAAAATTAAATATCAAATTTGCAAAAATTATCAAAATTCATTAAAATTATTAGCAAAGTTAAATACTTTTTATAAATAAGGAGAAACAGATGAAATTTTCAATTATTATTGAACGATTAATAAAAAAATATCATAATTTTAAACTTAATGATATTTCACTTAAAGTTAGTAGTGGCAAGATGCATGCGATTATTGGCGCTAGTGGTAGTGGGAAAACAGTTACGATTAAATCATTAATTGGCGGTATTAATTATGATGGCGGTAAAATTTATATTAATGGTCAAGATGCTAAGAAACCGTTAGCAAAACAAACTATTGGGTATGTTCCCGAGTTTACTAAATTTCCTCGTAATATTACAACTTATCAGTTTTTAAAATCACTAGCTAAAATGAATGGTTTAAAAAATAATCAGATTAAACAAAGATTACAATCATTAATGGAAGAGTTTAATATTTGAGAATTTTGTGATAAAAATATGAATGCTTTTTCTAGTGGTATGAAAAAGAAAGTAATGGTAATTCAGGGAATTATTCATAATCCGGACATTTTAATTTTAGATGAACCGGAAGCAAATTTAGATACAACAACAAGAAAACAAATTTTAGGTTATTTAAGAACACTAGTTAATCAAGGTAAAACAGTCTTTTTTTCAACTCATTTATTAAATGAAGTTAAGGATGTTATTGATGAATGTTCAATTATTTATCGGGGTAATTTATTATATAGTGGACCAATTAGTGGTTTTCAATTAACAAATTCATTTGTTATTGAATGTGAGGATAATGAAGCGATGGTGATATTTTTTAAAGATAATGATATTGACTATTTTTTTAGAGAAGAAAGTAATGATCTTTTCTTTAAATTAAAAAATTCGTTAGAAATTAATAAGATATTTCTTTATGCCATTGAATATAATCTAATTATTTATCGGATTGAGCCATATACGATTGATTTAGATTTCTTTTATAATACTTTAACCAGTGAAAAATTTAATTTGTAAGAAAGGAATAAAATATGAAAATTTTATCAAGTAATAATTTTTTACCGATTTTTAATTTTGCTTTAAGAAAAATATTAGTTTCCTTGTTAACATTAATAATTGAAATTATTACTTTATTAAGTCTTATAATAACAACACTAGTTCTTTTTATTCAATTAGAAAATGATAATGATAGTTTTTTAGTAAATTTTCAATATATTATTTTAGTATTTTTAAATCTATTATTATTTCTTTTTATTGTTTTAAATGTAGTTCGAATTATTAGTGAAGAAATAACTGATGGAACATTTTTGTTATTAATTTCTAAACCTTATTCACGATTTAAAATATTATTTTCTAAATATCTAAGCTTATTATTTGTAGTTTTTTTATTTATTGCAATTAATTTAGGAATAGCTATTTTATTAGGTTATATTATTAGTACTATTAGTAATAAGCATGCCCAGTTTGTTTTACTTTTAAATATGATGACAAAATTAATGCTTTTCTCATTATTTCTTAGTTTTGTTGTGTTAGCAGGTTCAGTATTAACAGCTTTAATATTTTCATCAAATATTGTTTTTTTAATATTAGTTGTTTTTAGCAGTATGTTTTTATTAGGCGGATTACCATATTCTTTAATTAAAGAAATTAGTAATAAACAAACAGTTAATATTGGTGCGGACACTTTTGATATTAATAATATTAAAGAAATAATCTTATTTAATGATGCTGTCAAAAAACCTGAAAATAACCAAACTAATATTAAAATTCGCTACTCTAAATTAGTAACCAAGATTTTTAATTTTTATAATAAATATGAATATGAACAACTTACAGCAAGGTTAACAGAAATTGATAATAAAAGAAGAGCAATGTATAAAAAATTTGATTTATATACTGATGAAATTAAGACATTTACTGCTGAGGGTAGTGTTACACGATGAACAGGAGATCTTACAAACGAGTTAAAGGATAAAAATGTTAAATTGCATATTCAATTTAAAACATATTTTAAAACATTAGAACAATTAGATACTAGTAATGAATATCAATATGAACTAATACAACTTATTAATAATAATTTATCACCACAAGTTGTTGAACTTACTAAAGATAAAAATGTTTCGTTAATGGAAATAGATATTGACAAAAGTAATTCAACTACTAGTGAAACATATATTGAAGTTAAGAACAAAAAAATGTCTAATTGAAATCCATTTACTGTTTTTAGAGAGAATTATAATTATGAATTTGATGAAAAATTATCTGAAAAATATAATGATTTGTTTAGTAATAAGGTATATTTTGCAATTCAAGAATTAGATAATAATATTTTAGTTAAAGTTCGTCATTTGAAATTATTAACTAATCAATCATTATCAATAAATAAAAATTGGGCTGATTATCAATCATTAATGAAGACATATCGGATTATTAGTTTTCTTAATCTTTTTGAACATTGAAATCAAATGTGAACAACATTTTTAGGATTTAATGATTTCTTTTTTAGCCCCACAGGTAATTCATATATTGATTTTGATAAACAAAAAAATTATTTAAATTCATATCGTGATTTTGAAATTATAACAAATAATAAAGGACAGATTGAGGTTCAAAAGATTAATCACATTTTAAATTCAACAGGAGTAGCTATTGGTTATGGGATATTTGCAATGCTATTAAATATCGGTTCAGTTTTAGTTATTAAACGCCGAGATATTGTTTAGGTTTTCAATAGGGTTGCTTCATTTTATGTAATAAAATTTATGTTATAATTAAAACTGAAATGCAGATGTGAGGATTGTAAATAATGAGATTATTTATTAGTTTAAAAGAATGAAATTGATATCATTGATTAATAACCGGTTTAATTTTTCTGTTAATATTTACTCTTATCATATGACAAATATTATTATTTATTTTGCATCAAAGAAAATTTTTAGAAGGTAAAATCATTAATTTTTTAGAAATAATTAAATTATTGCCACTGCGTCAAAGATTATATCGGTTATCAGAAATTGCTAGTTATCATCATGAATTTGAAACAATTTTACCATATTGAATTTTTCTTTATGAAAAGCATAGTCAAGAACTATTAGCATTAATAAATGAATCATTAATAATTTTAAAACAAGATCAGCAAGATATTAAGAAATTTAGTTTATATAAGTTAAAACAATTATTAGCAAAAATTAATAAGTTAAATAAAACATCACGCGCTTTATTATTAGATTATGAAAATGCTCTTAAAATTGAATTAACCCAACGCGAGCAAGCATCATTATATAAAAGTTTTTTTAATCAGTTAGTTAATAATGCTACTAAATTACAAATTCATGTGGCAATAAATCCTGAAAAATTAGATTATTTAGTTAATGTTTTACAAAATATGTTATATAACTTTGAAATTGAATTAACTAAAGGAGTATTTTTGAAGTCATATCAAATTCTTGATAAGATTGCTGTTGGTTTAATTTCCTTTACAGAAATTTTAGATAAGATTCCGCAGTTATTAACGATTGTACATAAAGTTATTCCCAAACAATTAAAACAAATGACTACTTTATATATGAATAAAGGTAATGATATTATTTTACAAGAGCAGTTTGTGAATTTATTTGATGATGTTAATCTTCAAGTTCAACAAGTTAAAAAATTGTTAGATAATTTACAGTATAAAAAGGGACAAGTCAGAGTTGAAAAAATTCTGGTTTTGCTAGCTAATTTTAATTATCAAGCACAAAAAGAAAAAGATTTAAAAACAATTTTTTCAACTTACTATGAGTCAATTATTAAAGTAGTTGAATTAATTGAAAATAGTTTTGAAAATTTAAAAAAAGAATTAGTACAAATTGAAACTATTTATTTATTTTTGCCAATGGAAAAAGAAATAATTAATAATAGTCAAAAATTAGTTAAGAATTTAAGTTCACAAATGAATGAATTAATTGTGATTATGAATCAAACAAAAACTAATGCTTATCATCAATTGGTTAAATTACAGGTAAAAATTTTAGAAAATGCTTTAAAAACTCAAGTTCATTTAGAACAAGTGTACAAATTAATAACGCAAAAAACTGAAGAAGAAAAGCAATTAAAACAGTTACTTTCACATTTAGGAATCCTATTAATGCAATTAAATGCTAAGTTAAATAAAATTACTTATCAAAAAATTGCTTATACTTTCAAAGACCGGATTAGTGATGTTTATAACTCATTTTCGGAACTTAAAGAATTAATTAGTATTAGTGATGATTTACAAGAACAAAAGCGATTATTACGCAAGTTATATTTATTAAAAGATAATATTTATAAATTGCATAGTAAAATCAAAAATATTGCCATCATTGATCAACTAATTCAACGAGCAATTGTCTATGGTTATAAATTTTGTGCTATTGATGATAGTGTTAACAATAAAATTAAAAGTGCACAGCTAATTTATAACAATGCTAATTATGAAGATGCATTACAATTAGTATTACAAGCATTAGAATATTCGTATGAACAACGGTTACATAAAAGATTGCAAAAAAGGTAATAGAGAGTAGGAATAATTAAAAATGAATGATACTATTTTAATTCGTTATGGTGAATTATCAACTAAAGGTAAGAATCGGTATTTATTTATTAATCAGTTAGAAAAAAATTTAAAAGCTAAGTTAATCGCATTTAAATATTTAAATATTGTTGCAACACATAGTCGGATGTTGATTTATTTAAATGAACATCAAACTAATCCTATTGAAATTGAACAAATTACTAATATTATTAGAAATACTTTTGGAATTACTTCGTTTTCTTTTGCTAAACAAGTTATTAACGATTTAAATGTTATTCAGAAGGAAATTTTGACATTGATTAGCAATTTAGAATTTAAATCATTTAAATTAGATGTTAATCGGATTGATAAAAAATTTCATTGTACTTCGTTAGAAATAATTAATGTTATTGCTGAATTAATCTTAGATTATAAAAAAGGTTGTCAAGTTAATTTAACAAATCCGCAATTAACGATATATTTAGAAATTCAAATTGATAATGTTTTTATTATGTTTGATAAAATTACTGGATTAAAAGGTTATCCTGTTGGTATTGCTGGAAAAGTATTATTACTTATGAGTGGTGGGATTGATTCACCAGTTAGTGCTTATTTATTAATGAAACGCGGATTGGAAGTTCATTATTTACATTTTATAACTCCACCATATACTAAAAATGAATCATTACAAAAAGTTATTAATTTAGTTAAAACCTTAGGAGTTTATGGCGGTAATGTTGCTTCAAAATTATATATATGCAATTTTAGTAGTTTACAACAAGAGTTAAACCATATTCCTTTATCATCGTATCAGATTACAATTATGCGCCGAATGTTTATGCGTATTGCTAATTATTTAGCAAGAAAATTGCGTATTAAAATTTTAGCAACTGGTGATTCTTTAGGACAAGTAGCATCACAAACAATTGAAAGTTTATCAGTTATTGCTGATGTTAGTGATATGGTAATTTTGCGACCATTAATTACTTATGATAAAAATGAAATTATTAATATTGCTAAAAATATTAATACTTATAAAACATCAATTATTCCTTTTATAGATTGTTGTTCATTATTTGTTCCTCAAAATCCAGTAATTAAACCAATAATTGCTATTGCTAAGAAACAAGAACAAAGCATTTTATGAGAAGAGATTTTAGCATTAACAGTTGAAAATAATATTATAAAACAAGAAATTAATTTTCTTGAAAAAAAGTAGGTGAAAATAATTATTAATTTAAATGTTCATAGTGAGTATTCACTATTAAGTTCACCGTTAAAGTTAAAAGATTATTTTAAGTTTGCAATTAAAAATAATCTTTCGGTTTTAGCATTGACTGATAAGAATACAATGTTTGGGACAATACAATTTTATGAACAATGTCAAAAATATAATATTAAACCAATTATTGGCATTGATATTGATGTGTTAGATATTGCTCGTAATTTGAAATTAGAATTAATTGTTATTGCTAAAAATCAGCAAGGTTATGAACAACTTTGTCTTATTTCTTCAATAATTGCTATTTCTAATAATTCAACAATTAGTTGTGAACAATTATTAGAACATTTAAATGAGATTATTGTTATTTTTAAACCACAAAATACTTTAACAATGTCTTTAACAATGCAAGCGGAATATTTAACAAGAATTCAAAAAAAGGCCCACACATATATGGGAATTAATCAGGATAATTTTAGTAATATTCAATATTGAATTGATAGGCAACAATTAGTTGTTCCTTGTAATTTAGTAAAATATTTACAATCGGATGATAATCAAACATTACAGTTAATTGAAGCTATTAAGGAACAAAAATTGTTAGCAGAAACTAGTGTTAATGATTTTAGTAATTATCATTATTTATTATCATTTGATATTTATTGTGAATATGAACAAATATTAATAACTAATTTGGAACAGTTAATTAATAATGTTAATTTACAATTACAATTTAATATTAAGGAAAATATGTTACAGTATGTGCCACCAATTGGTGTGAATAGCAATGAATATTTGCAAAACTTATGTTTACAACGATTACAAAATAATAAAGAAATTAATAATGATTATCGTTATCAACAACGATTATCTTATGAATTATCAATTATTTGTGAAATGGGTTTTGCTAATTATTTTCTTATTGTTTATGATTATGTTAAATATGCTCGTGAGCAAAATATTATGGTTGGTCCGGGAAGAGGCTCTGTTGCTGGTAGTTTGGTAGCATTTTTATTACAAATTTCTACTGTTGACCCAATAAAATATGATTTAATTTTTGAAAGATTTTTAAATCCGCAACGAATATCAATGCCAGATATTGATATTGATTTTCAAGATGATCGTCGCGAAGAAGTAATAAAATATTTAGTTGAAAAATATGGTAAAAATAATGTCGCCCAAATTATTACTTTTCAAACCATTACTTGTAAAATTGCTCTTAAAGATACGGGAAGAGTATTAAATATTCCTTTAGATATTATTGATAAAATCAGTAAAGCGGTGCCATTAGATTTAAATTTAGATTTATCATTAGCTGTTAGTAAAATTGAAATTTTACAAGTGTATATGACACAATATCCGCAGTTATTTTTATTAGCAAAAAAAATTATTGGTTTACCTCGACAATTTGGAACGCATGCTGCTGGTGTTGTTTTATCACAATTACCAATAATGCAAATTGTTCCAATTCAAAAAGGTTATAACAATATCTATTTAACGCAATATTCAATGAATCATTTAGAATCATTAGGATTACTAAAAATGGATCTTTTAGGTTTAAGAAATTTAACAAATTTAAAGCAAATTCTTGATATGATTAATAAAGATTTATCAATGATGATTAGTTTAGATAAAATACCGTTAAATGATAGTAAAACATATCAATTATTAAGTGAAGGATATACGGCGGGGATTTTTCAGTTAGAGTCTAAAGGAATGCAACAAATTTTAATAACCATGCAACCCAAAAATTTAGAAGATATTGTTGTTACAAGTTCATTATTTCGCCCTGGTCCGCAAGAACATATTAAGACATATATTAAAAGAAGATTAAAGCAAGAAGCGGTTTGGTATTTACATCCTGATTTACAACCAATATTAAAAACAACTTATGGAATTATTGTTTATCAAGAACAAATTATTTTAATTGCCCAAAAAATTGCTAATTTTTCATTAGCAAAAGCTGATATTTTAAGAAGAGCAATTAGTAAAAAAAATCAGAACGAGATGACCTTATTAAGTAAAGAATTTATTGCTTCAGGTGTTGCTAATGGTTATGATGAAAAAACTGTTAAGCAAATTTATGATGATATTAATCAGTTTGCTAGTTATGGGTTTAATCGCAGTCATGCGGTGTCATATTCATTATTAGGTTATTGAATGGCTTATTTGAAGGTTAATTATGCATTACAATTTATGTGTGCGTTATTAACTAGTGTGATTGCTAGTGCTAATAAAATTGAACAGTATCTTAAAGAATGTCAAAGATATCATCTAAAAATATTGCCACCGTCAGTTAATTTTTCAACAGAAAATTTTATTATTGAGAATCATATGATTAGGGTACCGCTCACGATAATTAAGCAAGTGGGAATGGTGATGTATGAAGCAATATATGCTGAAAGAGAAGCAAATGGACAATATACTGATTATTTTTCGTTTGTGGCCAGAATGGTGCTTAAAGGTTTAAATATAAGCATATTAGAAGCATTAATTGCTGCGGGAGCTTTAGATGAATTTAAAATCTCACGAAAAACGATGAAATTAAATATGACACTAGCTTTTCGTTATGCACAATTAATTCAGGTATCAAGGGATGAAAATATCACCCTAAATTATGATTTGGTAGCAATACCTAGTTTAAAACAAGAACCAGATAATTTATTAGAAAAAGCTCAAGATGAGTTAAAATATTTTGGTTTCTATTTACAAACTCATCCTTTATTATTAATTAAAAAGCAATTGCAATTAGAAAAAGAAATTATTAAATTACAAAATCTAGATAAATTGATTAATTGAAAAGTTAAAGTATTGGTTTTTATTAATCGGATTAAACAAATTAAAACTAAAGATGGTCAGTATATGTGTTTTTTAACAGTAAGTGATGATTATGGGACAAGTGATGTGACAGTTTTTAGTAATATATATATGCAATATCAAGAACAACTTAAAGAAAATACTATTGTCTTAATTAATGCTACTGTTGAAAAGTATAATGATAAAATTCATTTAGTTTTACGAACTTTAAAAGTAATAAGTATTTAAAAAAATCTTATCTAATTTAGATAAGATTTTTTTATTCATCACTGTTTTTTACTAATTCCAGAACATTAAGTTTTTTTAAATGATAAGTAGTCATAATATATGTTGATGAATAAATAACTATAATAATAACAAAACTAATTAAAATTACTCATCAAACTAAAGAGAAGGGAATTATTAAAAGAAAGAAATTTTGTAAGATATAAATAAAGATACTTGCTGTTGTTCAAGCTAATAGTACAGCACCAATAAAACCAATCAATACGGAAGGAAGAAACATTGTCAGAATTAAGTTATTAATTGTTCGATATTTGTAACCTTGAATTTGTAATATTGCCATCATTTTTGAAAATTGATCTAATCATAAACTAGTAATCATGGTAATGATAATAACTGCAATAATAATGGCATTAGTAATAAATATGGCAATCATACTAGCAGCAACAGTAGCGATTTTTTTAAATTAACTCTTGTTTAGTTGATAATAAATCATAGTTGTCAACAGCATTTGTATATGCTCATCCGTCAGCGCTATTATATAAACCATTTGTAGAAAATGTTGAATATCTTGTTGTAATATCAATAAGTTCGCGATTGCTTGAATAACGACCATTGGATCATAAAGCAATGTTATTAAAAGGGTCTTTTTGATAAATATCACTTGATTTAGTATTAGGAACACCAATAATATCATTAGCATAATCTTGGGCCATAAATATTATTGAATCATTATAAGAATTATGGATACCAACAACTTCATATTGATATGGACCATCAACATTACTTTCATTAGCAAAATGGTCAATACCAATTTTCATTTCTTCTGGTTTACTTTGTCAATATGCTGATGAAAGTAAGGTAAATAAATTTTTACCATTAGTTATTAAGTTAAGAGCACTTGAAAAGTCAGAGTTGTTAATGTATTGCTTAGTTTTATTATTTGCTGAATTATACTTGTAAGTGCAAGTAAATAAAATTGCAAAAGATTTCATATAAAAATTTCATGATGCTAAGTTTATTTTAGAAAAAGTAAATTTAAGGAGTTTTTATATGGGATACAAACATCTTGGCATAGATGAAAGAATTTATATTGAGAATCAATTGAAATTTAAAGTAAAAATTAGTGAAATAGCTAAAAATCTTAATCGAAATATTAGTACTATTAATCGAGAAGTTAATAGAAATAAAGATAATAATCATTATTTTTCATTAATTGCACAAAATAAAGCAGAAAATAGAAAACAATTACATGTTTATTTTCATAAATTTAAAAATAGAGAATTAGTAAAATATGTACAACAAAAATTATTATTAGGTTGATCGCCTGAACAAATTTATGGCAGAATTAAAAATTTTCATCAAGAATGAATTATTAGTTTTAAAACAATTTACAATTGAATTTATTCTGGATTACTTGAAAAGGTTACTAGTAAAAATTTAAGAAGAAAAGGTAAGAAACGAAAATCTCAAGAAAATCGGGGTAAATTTAATGGTAAATCCATTAAAGAACGAAATGTTAATAATCGCATAACTCTTGGCCATTGAGAAGGTGATACTGTAGTATCATCACGAGGTAAAAGTAAATCATGTTTAATAACTTTAGTTGAAAGAACATCAAGATTTACTTTAGCAATATTAGTTGAAAATAGAACTACTAAAGTTATTAACAAAAATATTAGTCATTATTTATCAATTCTTCCAAATAATCTTGTTAAGACTATAACATTTGATAGGGGTAAAGAATTTACTAATTGACAACAACTTGAAAAAAATTTAAATGTGAAAATTTATTTTGCTGATGCATATTCACCTTGACAAAGAGGTACTAATGAAAATACTAATGGTTTAATTAGAGAAAAATTTCCTAAAAAATTTAATTTTTCAAACACTACTAAAAATGCAGTTCATAAATTTATATTGTCTTTAAACCAAAGACCAAGAAAAATACTAAATTATCTTTCGCCAATCGAATATTTGGTTAGAAAAATAATTTAGTTGCACTTAACTTTACAATTTGGCATTCAAAAAATGCTATAAGGACGAATTACTCATCACTTATTATTAGTTTCATCAGTAGCAATAATAAATTTATCTTGGTGCCCCGTAGGTAATTGTTTAGCTTCTAAAGTTTCAAAGTAATTATTAGTTGTTGCACTAATGCCTTGATAGATAATATTACCATTGTTATCTTTAATGTCATTTTTAGGTAATCGTAAGATGACATCATTAAGATTACGATAAGTTTTAGCATTAGAATATTGTTGGGCAATGTCCTTATCATTCTCGTTAGTACCTTGATAACCATAACGATTTGTTCAACCATAAGTTACTTTGTCGCTAGCACTAGTAAATTTATCATTAGGCATTTTTCAAACACTACTAAAAATGCAGTTCATAAATTTATATTGTCTTTAAACCAAAGACCAAGAAAAATACTAAATTATCTTTCGCCAATCGAATATTTGGTTAGAAAAATAATTTAGTTGCACTTAACTTTACAATTTGGCAATTTTTTCAAGTTGTTGTCAATTAGCAAATTCTTTACCCCTATCAAATGTTATAGTCTTAACAAGATTATTTGGAAGAATTGATAAATAATGACTAATATTTTTGTTAATAACTTTAGTAGTTCTATTTTCAACTAATATTGCTAAAGTAAATCTTGATGTTCTTTCAACTAAAGTTATTAAACATGATTTACTTTTACCTCGTGATGATACTACAGTATCACCTTCTCAATGGCCAAGAGTTATGCGATTATTAACATTTCGTTCTTTAATGGATTTACCATTAAATTTACCCCGATTTTCTTGAGATTTTTGTTTCTTACCTTTTCTTCTTAAATTTTTACTAGTAACCTTTTCAAGTAATCCAGAATAAATTCAATTGTAAATTGTTTTAAAACTAATAATTCATTCTTGATGAAAATTTTTAATTCTGCCATAAATTTGTTCAGGCGATCAACCTAATAATAATTTTTGTTGTACATATTTTACTAATTCTCTATTTTTAAATTTATGAAAATAAACATGTAATTGTTTTCTATTTTCTGCTTTATTTTGTGCAATTAATGAAAAATAATGATTATTATCTTTATTTCTATTAACTTCTCGATTAATAGTACTAATACTTCGATTAAGATTTTTAGCTATTTCACTAATTTTTACTTTAAATTTCAATTGATTCTCAATATAAATTCTTTCATCTATGCCAAGATGTTTGTATCCCATATAAAAACTCCTTAAATTTACTTTTTCTAAAATAAACTTAGCATCATGAAATTTTTATATGAAATCTTTTGCAATTTTATTTACTTGCACTTACAAGTATAATTCAGCAAATGTTAATATAATAATTTCATAACATTTTATTAAGTAAAGAAGAAAAATATATATCAATTACATTAATAAATTTATTAAAAAGTTGTTTAAATTCAATGTTGTTAATGACATAATGATATTTTTCTTTAAGAATTTTTCCAATAATTGATTTTTGAAAATAAGAACTTTGATGATTAATTTGTTCTCATTTTAAATAATTAACTAGTTTAATATTATCAATAGTATATTGCTCGTTAACTTTTTTAGTTATTAGTTGCACATTTTTAGTTTTTAATGTTATTAGACTATCATCATTAGGATTATTACTAATACTAAAGTCACTAACTGTTAATTTATTGCTTTCTGTAAAATCAGTGTTAGAAAAATTAAATTTATAATAATAATCATATTTTACTTCTTGCCCCATAAAATTATTACTTTGCTTTAAATTATTAATTGTTAACATGGCGAGACTAATACTAGCAGTGAGAATTATTGTTAGCAAAATTAGTAAAATCATTTGAACTTTTACTTTAAACATTGAAAAAAATGCTTGTTTATAAGTTGGAAATATTTTTTTCATTAGTTTTTGTAGCCTTTCTGCTTTAAATAACTTATTCGTCACTACTTTTTACTAATTCAAGTACATTCATTCGTTTTAATGTTTCAGTTGAAATTATATAAGTCAGTGTGTAAATAATTGTAATTGTTGCTAATGTTATTGGTAAAAGTCATCATTGGAAATATAGGGGAATAATGAATCCAGTAAAAATTCCAATAGTTCATAAGATACCTTGACAAATAAATCAAGCACTGATAAATCCAACGATAAATCCCATAATAGCGGCCGGAATAAACATTGATAAAGTTAAACTATTAATTTCACGATATTTATACCCTTGAATTTTCATAATCGCCATTAGTTTAGCAAACTGATGGACAAGAAGATTAGAAATCATTATAACAATAATTACGGATAGACTAATTGAACCTAAAATAAAGATGGCAGCAATACTAGAAGCCACTGTTGTTAAGTTTTTAATTAATTCTCGTTTTACTGTTAATAGTTCACTGTTAGTAACAGTATTAGCAACATTATCATTTAAACTAGCAATTGAATAATCACCAAGAGTTGAAGTTGTTGAATATCTACTAGTAACATCAGTTAATTCAGGATTAGATGATAACCGACCATTAAATCATAATGGTTCATTATTAAAAGGATCTTTTTTATAAATTTCACTACTTGTTGTGGCATTAAAACCAAGAATTTGATTAGCAACTCGTTGATTAATATAAACTTTTAATTCACCATAAGATTCATGAATTGCTTTAACTTGATATTTAACTTTTTGCGGTATCGGGGTATTATCAATTTTTAGAATTTTAGGTATTTCTTTATTACCAATAGTTTTACCGTCTAGTATGGCAATAAAAATATTTCATAATGGATTGTCATATGATTGATTTAAGAGATTTAGTGCTGATGTCATAAAGTTTTCATCAACAAATTTATTTTTAGTAGCAAATGGCACAAAGGCTCTAATATGTCATCATTTATTGTCGGATGATTGTTCAATAACAAATTTATTATTATTTGTTGGTATTTTTGCATTAATAATTTCTTTTAAAAATTCATCTTTAATTGCTGGGTATTTGATATTATCAATTGTGATTTCTTCTTTGGGTAATCGTAAAATTATTTCATTTAAGTTACGATAACTTTTAGCAATGTCATCATCACCAATATCGTTTTCTTTATAACCATAATGGTTAGTTCAACCATACGGCGAGTTATTATCATTAATACTTCATTTATCTAGAGGCATATTATAGATATTTTCAGAGTTATTTTCATCACGATAAATTCAAAATGAAGTGTGAGCAGGATATCATTTATTATTAGCACTCATATATTGTAATTGTTTTTGTTGAACTTCACTTTCAAAAATACTATCAACTTTTAAATTATGTTTTATTTGCATTACCCGATTAATAACTGCTGGAATCTTATCAAGTCATTTTTTTTCTTGGATATATTTTGAACTTTCTTTTAATGCAATCATATCACTATTTGGTTTTACTCCTAGGGTTTTAAAAGCGACATTATTTAAGTTAGCATCATAATATGTATATAATTCATCTTCTTTAGCATTATAAGGTAAAGTATTATGAGTAATTGTTAAGCGTTGTTTTCTTCCAGAAATATTAAGAAAGTCTTTAATATAAGAAGGAACAGCTGTTTCAATTGCATTCATTGTACAGGTTCTTCAGTTATCACTAGTATTTATTTCGGCATTAGTTGTTAAAATAGTGTTTACCATTGGACAAATAATTGTGGATAATAATCCTGAAAGTTTGGGATTATTATTAAAATCCTTAGAAATTTGTTCTAATCAACCTAAAGAAATTCCTCTGCCACCTGTTCAATAATAGTTATAAGCAATTTGTTTTAAAATATTATCTAAATTAATGTTTTGGGTATTATCACTAAGTTTTTTTCAAGAATTAGCAGAAGCATCTTTATAGTAATCAACTACTGGACGAATTTCAGTAATTGGGTAATCAAGACTTTGATTTTGAGCATCAATCCCTTTTCAAGGGTATAAATTATAACGAGTTGTTGGGATATTACTAATCGGTTGTTGAAATTCAGCATTAGTTTGATATTTTAAAAGTCCATAATAAGAATCATCAAGACTGCGAACAGCAGCAGGGATCATTAAGGCAATAGCGATAGTGAATGAAGCAATAAGAATTGTTACAAACATAATAATAATTTTCTTATATGAAACTGATGCCAATGCCAAACGAAACCGAGTTTTAAAGCTTCCAAATGCAAATCATCTTTTGTGGATGCCAGAAATTGCTTTTGAAGGTTTATTATCACTGTTAGGTCGTAATAGGGTAATTGTATTTTTTGCTACTTGTTTATAAGCAGTAATTGTTACGGTAATTAAAATTACAATGATATTAATTGCCAAAGCAATTAGAAAAGGAATAATATCAAAATAAAAAATATTATTTGGGATTGTAAAGAAATTTTCAAAAATTTTCATTACGGCTATTTGTAAAATACTACCAACAATTCAACCAATGGGTACAGCAAGAATTGTTGTTATTAAGGCATAAGATCAATATGAACCAATAATTGTTTTATTTTCATAGCCTAATGCTTTCAAAACACCAATTTGTGTTGCGTTGCGTTCAACGGTTTTTCTAATAATTAATACTGTTGTAAAAATTGTTAACATTGTCATAAAAATAACAATAATAATACTAAATCAAGTATATGTTCTAGTAATTGTTGGTAACGAATTAAAGCCACGATTAATATAATTGTTGCTGTCACTATTTTCAATCGTTGAAGTTATTTTTAAATCTTCAGTAATTTTTTGAATGTCTTGGGGGTTGTTATTGTAAGCTAACATTTTTTGATAAACAGTTTCAATGCTGTTATTATTTTTTTTAAAATTATCATTAAGAAAAAGTCGAAATAATTCGAAATCATTGGCAATATGATTTCCTGTGTATGTTAAATAGACATTAGATATATCTTCAATATCACTATAACGAATGAATTCATCACGAATAAATAATTGGTGGTTAACGAATAAGACGGCTTCTTTTGCTGGATTAGGAAGAAAATTTATTGGATGAACAACAGGTAACGATGTAAAGTTATCGCCACCAATGCCAGTAATTATTAATTTATAGCTACCAATTTTAAGAGTATCACCAATTTTATAATTATATTTTTCAGCAAACTGAGGATTAATTTCAATTTGATTAGCACCAGTAGGATAGGTGCCACTAATGATTTTAATATTATTTTTTTTAGCATCATTATTAGGATTAATACTAATTACACGATAACGGATATTAGTAGCAAAATCAGAAAATAAATACTCTTGGCGTAAATTGACATTAAAGTTACTTAATAAGCCAACTAATTTATTATGGTGATTTCATATTGCTTGCGAAATATCTCAATTATTTCTTAAAGATGTTCCACCAATCGGAAGTGTTAGATATTTGGCAACATCGAAATAACTACTATCCTTATTATCATTTATGTGGTCGTTTGTTAGTTGAAAAATAATTTCATTATTATCTTTGTTAATATTCATTAAAATATTTCCTAAATCGCCTTTAAAACCTTGTTTAAAAAAAGCTTTGTTATTAAAATTTGTTGCCTGAGGAAACCTTTTTTCATAATCTTCTTTTGTTAATTGTTGAAAAATATTAATTCCGCCACCAAAAATTGGAACATTATCACTAGATAAATTAGTTTCATTATTTATATCTCTTATTCAACTGTCGCCATTACGAGCATTAACAAAGTCTCTTAAAAATATTTCTTTAAATGCTTTAACTTTGTCAAAATAATCAGCATCAGTTGTTTTTTTTGGATATTTAAGTTTATCACTATTAGCTTTATAAAGATTAAATAAATAAAAGGCAAAAATTGGGTTAATGTATTGTTCAACCAAAGTTGTATATTGTTCATATAATATTTTAAATTCGTTATTAGGAATGTCATGATATTTTTTATGTAAAATTTGACCAAAGAGTGAATTTTTAAAGGCTAAACTATTTGTATTAATTTTTTCTCATTTTAGTAAATTTTTAAAGGAAATATTTTCAATTGTGATATTATTATCACTTGCTATTTTTTCCGTAATATCTAAACTTTCTGATATTAATGGTAATAAACACCCCGTAGGGTCATTTTTATCTTTCGCAATGGTAAGTATTGGTGTACTGTTATCTTTTATACTTTTACTAGTATTAGATTCTGCTAATGAACTTTTACTAAAAGCAGTACAAATATTAAATGTTGGTGATATGCTTTGAATACTAGGACTATTTTTACTGTTAAAGCGATAACTATAATTAAATGGTGTTGTAGCACTATTCATTGCTGTTTCACCATCTAAGAGTCATCTTGTCGTAATTCAAGTTAAGGTAATTGTCGTTGATAAGATAATAGTTAATAAAATTAATGAAATAATTTGGATTTTATGTTTAAATGCTCCTCAAAAGGCTTGCTTAAATAATTTGTTTCATTTTCAATGTTTCATAAATGTATCTAACCTCAACTTAATAAATTATTATAAAAAAGAAATATTTTTTAACATAAATAATTATATCAACTTATTTATGAACGGCAACCTTGTAAGAATTAGGGTCGCGTTTAGTTTTCTTAGGTATTTTTTAAAAAAGAAAAAATAGTCATTTACTATAAATTATTTCAATATGCAAATTAAGTATATATTTCTTATGTATGATTTTTGTTGTAAAAAATTATTTTAATGTTGTTTTTATAAGCATTTTACTTAGTTTTTATAACCTTTTATTAAGAATATGTTTGTTAATATTAAATATTTTGTTTTATTAATTATTTTTCAAGTAAAAAGGTAATAAATTTTTAGTTGCTTTTCTTTCAAAATTATTCAAATCTTTACCCACCTAACAAAACTTTATGCGCCCGAATATTAGTAGCAAGATTGGTTTTATTTTTTAAATAAATATTTGGATATTGATTTAGATAGACAAAGTTAAATCTAAATAGTATTCTTAATAGAAGTAAGACTATGAAAATAAAATTTAAAAAAAATTGCCGTTTATTGTTCTTTTTTTCATAAGGGCGCATAAAGTTTTGTTAGGTGGGTAAAGATTTGAATAAGTATTAAGACAGTCAGCAATGATTGTCTTTTTATTTTATGAGGTGTTAAAATTTTGTTCTTTGAAAATTAAATACAAGTGAATTAATAATGTTGGTATGTATTAAAGCACGATAAATTGTGGGTGGTCGCCATAACCAAAAGAAGTTTTTACCAGTTGATAGATAACATCCTATTAGCTATAGCAATTTGTTTCATTTTGCAATAAAAAAATGAATGGGTGGATTTCCTAAAAATATACACGCTATTAAATTAGTTCCAAGGGTAGGATGCGGATATTAAAGTGTAGAAATTTCTATATAGGGGATATACTAAGTTTAAAATTATTAAAATCTTTATCTAATTAAAAAATAGAATTTAATAACAAAGCTTGTTAAACACTTAAATCTGCGATATATAAGTGTTTAAAAAACTAAGTTAATTAACAACTTAGTTAATATAACTTAGTTTATTCATAAGAAAGGTAATTTACTATGAAAAACATTGAAAACATTTTCTTAAATACTAAAAAATATCTCTTAAAAGAAACAAAAAACGCAATGCTTATTAAAGCACCAAAAATTCCCTGATTTAATGAACAAATCGGCATTTGGTTTCCAAAGCGATTTGTTTATAAAGGAAAATACGAAAATTCTATTTGTATTGGAATAATAAAAGATAGTAAATATCAAGTAATTTCAATTAATCAACAAGAGCAAGAAACCAAGTTAATTAAAGGACAAGAATTATTAAGTTTCTTCATTGTCGAAAAAGAAAACAACAAAAAAGATATGAATTATAACTATTTTAAAGGAGTTTAAAAATGAATATTGCAATTGGACTAATGTTTATTATTATCAGCATAATGCTATCGGCATATTTTTCTTATAAAATTTATGCCAAAATAAAAATGCGAATTAAATATAAAAATGCCATTAAAAATAATACTGGTAATTTTACAAAAGACGAAAAAGTATTTATTGCCCGCTTTGAAGAATGAGTTAAAGCTCCTAATTCAAAAGAAAATAACGAGCATAAAAAATAATGTTTTGAGAAATTATTATGGAGTTCTTAAAACTGTTTGTTCCGATAGAAAAAATGCCTGCACAAGTTGCATTTATTGCCGGATTAATTATTATCATCACTTTTCTTTTCGCCTTAATTTCAATTATGTATTTACCAATAAAAATGATTTTTGGGAGATAAAAAATGACAATAAACTTAAAAGAATTTAATTGAGAACAAATTAAACAAACTTTCTGAGATTTATTTATTCAAATTACAACCATTCCGGCTCATATTACTGGTGGTAAAGAAATTGATTTAACCCAAGAAACACTTTGACTTTTAATGGCAAACATTGCTTTTTGATTATTAACAGCGATTATGGCCTGATTTATTCTAATGTTACTTTGAAAAACCATATCAGTATTTAGATAAAGACAAATGACGAATGCCTTAAGAAGAAAGGGGGTGATTATATGATTGGAACTTTCTTAGCCGAGGCACCAGCAAAAATAACAGCTAGTGATGCGATGACTAAATTGTGAAATGCAATTATAACAGCATTTACTAAAATGTGAGAAATTATTTCTGTTAATATGCCGCAAGTCGGTAACTTCTTTGCTGACTACTGAATCTTCATTTTTCCATTTATTTTAGCAATATTCTTTATTTGCTTTAAAATGTTTGAAAAATTACTTGGCGCAGTCCGCTAACAAAAAAATAAAGTGAGGTGCAAGATGAAATTTTGCAAATGAATAATAGAAAAAAATAACCATTTTATTGAATTAAATCGCACCTCATTTTTAATTTTATGACATTGCGGAGCAATTTGATACATTTACAACGGTTATTTTAAAAACATTGTGAGTTATTTATTTTTAGCAGGTTGTATTTTGATTTTCCTTTTTAAAATCGGTAATTTAAAACAAATTAACAAAGTTATTAATTTCTTAAAAAACTCACCATTAAACATTGTGATTGGTTCATTAGGAACTGGAAAAACCGCTTTTCTAGTATACGCATCAAAATTACTAAAAAAGAAGAAGTATCATATCGCCGCAACCTTTCCATTACTAGAAACCCAAAAATTAAGTTTAGGGCATATGGGTTTGTTAGACTTTGATTATCCGGTATTGCCAGATAAGACCTTACTGCTATGAGATGAAACTAATTTATTTTTAGAAGGAACTGATTGAGAAAAAAATAATACCAAAAATGAAGAAAGCGGTATTCAAGAGTATTTTGCTCTGGCACGCCATTTCGGTCATATTGTGCTGGCTAGTGGTCAAAGAGATAAACATATATGAGTTAAAGTTCGTGATATTGCCAACAATGTGATTGTGGGCATTCGCAAAAAACCAGTTAATATTTTTCGCCCCTACTTAAAAGTCATCTATGGTACCTTTACAAGCATTGAAGAATATGAACGCTGACGAAACACTTTAATTGATGCTAAAAATAGCAAAAGGGGGCGTTGCATTAAATATCGTGATATTCCTGAACTTGATATTTATTTTTTTAAACTAAAAATTCCGCTACCAATATTAAACACTTACAATTCTTTTTACCTAGAGTTTTTAAGAGATTACTTAAATGCAAAAGTAAATCCTGACTATGAAGATAAATACTATAATGACACCGCAATTGATTTAGAAGACTTAGAATACTTAAAAATGGATAAATTTAGCAAATTTTTAAGAAAAATGAAAGAAAAGGAATAATAAAAAATGGAAAATCTCGCAAAAATGGCCGACTTTCTCGCTCAAATGCTTTATAAAGTTTTTGACTTAATTTGAGGTTTAGAAGTGCCTGGAACGAATATTCAATTAATATTTCCTCTATTCTTAACGCTGGCTGTAGAATTTCTTATGGCAATTATTCTTGGATTTGGTAGTCAACAAGTTAATTTGGAAAAACAACGCCAATACGCGGTTAAAAATAAAGGGCGGTTAAGTGCGCGTGAGGAAAAGCTAAAAAACAAATAAAACCAATAAAAACAAACCAAGGTAACTAACGATGTTTAAACTAATTATTATTTTTATCTTAATAACTGTTCTTGGATTATTGGCTGGTAGTCATTTTGAAACTTTAACAAACTACATTAGCGAAGGCCTTGCCAATTTCCAAAAGTTTATTACTAGCAATTTAACAATTTTAGAACTATTTAAACCAATGGCACGAACATTTTCGCAACACCCAATTTTTACCATTCTTGGTGTTACTTGTGTACTGATTGCTTTATTTATTGTGATTAAAGGACGATAAAAAATATGAAAGGAGAGTTAAAATGAAAAAACTTTTAGGAAAATTATTTAAAAAAGATAATTTAAAAGAAAAAACGCCATTAAAATTAAGAATTAAAAATTCTTTTAAAAAGCAATGGTTAAAAATAGCATTAAGTACCATTTTCATCTTTATAAGCTTATTAATTTGTGCATTAACAGTAAGCGATACTAAATGAATAACCGGAACAAGTAACGAATTTAATGATTTTATGAACAAAGAAATGGTTAAATTCTTTGGTAAATTCAATAATGGTATTATGCTAGCAGGAATATTTGTTTTTTGATGAGGCGGAGCAATATATTTTGCACTTAAATTTGAAAAATTAATCCACTTGATTATTCAAAAAATTAAAGCAAAAAGAGCCTTGAAAAATGAAATCAAACAAACTCATTAATTCTTTAAAAAAATATTGATGAATAATACTTAATTACATTATATTCATATCTTTAAGTATAGTTTTATTATTACATACAGATATTGAAAATTTGCAACAATTTATTAAAAATTTTGGAACAATTGGTAAGTTAATGATTATAGGTTATTCATTAGTATGAGTAACCATAACACAAATAGTGAACTGTTTAATTCGTTTTGTATTAAAAAAGATTAAAACCAAAAGAACAATGAAAAATAAAATATTTTAAAAAGGAGTGATAAAAATGTTTATGAAAATATTTACTGTGATAATTATTAGTTTTAATAACATTTTTACGATTCCCCAAAATATTAACAATGACGAAACAAAAACACAACTAATTAGAAATAAAAGAGAAAGTGAAGAAACTTATGTGTTAAATTTATCAAATGTTAAAATTAAAATTACATATAACTATAACGATAAATATGAAATAGATTTTTATAACACCAAAAAAGAAGAAATTATTAATATTCCAAAGTGATTAAAATATGATGGAACTAGTAGCTGTGTAGAAAATTGAAGACCTAATTGTGGTTTAAAAAGTTTAAATTTTGAGAAAAATGATATAGTATGAAACGAGCTTAAAAGATTAAAAATTACAATAAAAAATGACAAAACGTTTGATAAAACAGAATTTATTGCCTCAAATACTCATGTTAAAGTTGCTAACAAAACAATTACTACTCCAATAAAAATACTATCTTTTAAAGCAGAAACACAAACCAAACCGACAACTGATATTAATTTGCCAGAAACAACCACCAAATTTGATGGAAACCATAATTATACAAATATCATTGATAATCTTGACTATTTAATGATTCATCGTGGTGATTTTGACAAATTTAATTATTCTTATCTTTATTGAACACCAGTATTTAATTTTATTGGCACCTTAGAAAAAGGTTATTACAAAGAATTTACCATTAAAAACCACGGTTTTAAAAATGAAAGCTATTTTTATCATAAAACTTCCAGCAGTGAAGATGAAATTAATAAAAATATTTTAAAAATTAAAGCTTTTAATAAAACCTTAATCGCAGGTAATGACTATTTACAATTATTACACGGTGAAAGTGAAATATGAAAATATGACACCAAAAGCACTAACGATTATTACCTAATTAAGTACCTTTTCGGAACATTAAATTATCTTAATGTTAAATTTAGTTTTCTACGCTATGACCCCGATTTACGAAATGACATTTACCTTTATTTTAAAAACAATATTCCTAGTATTAACAGTAATAATTATAAAAATACTTTTGATGAAATTTACGAAATTCTTGGTAACTTTTTTGCCAACTTATTTTATGCTACTTTTGACATGGACGAAAAAACTCATACTGAAATTGATTTTAAGGGAGTAGATAATTACAATAAGGATTACTTTATTCAAATCGGTTTCTTTTATCGCTCGTTAATTACCTTTTATCCCAAAAAATATTTAATCAATGTTGCTGGTAATTCGGAATTATTACTACGAAGTTATTTCTTTACTTTTGATAAAAAAACGCACCAAGATAATTTTAATGCTATTAAAAATAATAACAGTATCTATCAAATTGAATTTAATGTCCTTAAATCTTATGATAATAAACTCATCACTTTACCAACCAACAAAACCGCCAACAGTATTAATTATCTAAATACCGATATTGATATTCGCTATGGTATTAACATTTTTACCTTAACTTTTCCGCTTTATCACAAAAGTAATACCTATAACTATAATTTTAAAATTTATGACTTTAATGTTTTAAATTCCACAGCGTTTATTCCCGATGGTTCAAATAACAGTGAATGAGACGACTTAATTCCGCCGGCAAATTGTAAATATTCTGGGCGATGAATACCCACATTTAACGATATTGGCTGTGCGATTCAAAATGCTAGTATCAAAATGCTAAACTGAATTCTGACCGCTTCACAAGTCATTACCATTTTACGACCGCTAGCAATTATTGCGAAAGCAACAGTTAACTTTTCAACTGCTATTTTTCCAGTTTTTAAAACAGTGCCAGCTTTTTATTACACATTTCAGTTTTTAATCGGTTTTGCCATTTTTCTAATGATATTAAGAATTTTTGTATAATTATATATATATATATATATATATTGAAAAAATAAAATAAAGGAGTTAAAAAATGAAAATTTTAAGTATAATGGCTATTTTAGGATTAACAATATTACCCGTAACTGCTTGTTCAAACAAAAAAAACAATTGTCACCGGATGAATCGCTAATAATTAACGAATTAAATTTATCAAATGTTAAAATTCAAATTACATATAAATATAACGATAAATATACAATAAATTTTTATAGTACTAAAGAAGAAGAAGTTATTAATATTCCAAAGTGATTAAAATATGATGGAACTAGTAGTTGTGAAGAAAATTGAAGACCTAATTGTGGTTTAAAAAGTTTACATTTTGAGAAAAATGATATAGTATGAAACGAGCTTAAAAGATTAAAAATTAAAATAAAAAATGACAAGATTTTTGATAAAACAGAATTTATTGCCTCAAATATTCATGTTAAAATTGCTAATGAAACAATTACTACTCCAATAAAAATACTATCTTTTAAAGCAGAATTAAAAAATAATTAAACTGTAAAATGGGGATTGTATAATTAACTGCATCTCTAAGTAATTAACTTAAATTCATTCTGTTTTCAACTTTTATCATTAAATGTGAAATCGCACTACCCCGATTTTGAATTGGCATCGTTCATTTTTTAACCATATTTTGAAATAATAAATAAAATATTTTAAAAACTGATGAGTGATTAGGAAAAATCTTTTTATTCTTAATAACTAAGCAACTTTTATTTTTTTCTATTTTAACAAAATAAAAAAGCAGTATTTAAACTTAAATACTGCTTTAGTAAAAATATTTTTAATCTTAATTTAAATAATTAACAAATATATTAAATTTGAAGTTAGGTTGTTGTACATAACACATATAAGAAATATTTTTCTCTTTTAATTAATAATGTTAAAAAATTTATTCTATTCCTAGTCAATCGGCTTCGGTGTTGGTTATAATGACAAAACCATTAAATAAAAACCAGTAATTTTAATTAATTACTGGTTTGAATATTTTTTATTTTTACAAGAGATTAAACTTATTGTATTTGTTACAATTAAAGTGATTGATTATATAATATTTCCAATATTTTTTTCGTATTATTTTACTTTATGAAACTCAATGTTAGCATCAAATCCTTGTTTTAATGACCTATTTGCAGCCCCATTAAAAGTTATACTATCATTATTATTTATAGCAATTTCTTGTGGCAAAAGATTATATTCTTTTAATTTTTGCATAATTTCTTTAATTGAAATTTCAAATGATTTTTCTTCATTGCTTGTATTTGTTATTTGTGAAGTAATTTCACCATAAATATTTTGTGTTAATTTTAATGTTACTTGTGCTAAAACTTCATCTAACGAAGCAGTAACCTTAATTTTTTGATTTGGGTTAACTTCAATTTCTTGTGAAGGCAATTCCACTTCTAAAGATGTTTTTTCTTCTTCTGTTTTACTGTTTGATAAATCAAATGTATTACTTAAAGTCTTTGTTTCTGAAGATGTATTTGTTTTGGAAGAACCATATTCTCCTCCAACACCCAATTTTGTATCAATAGTTGTTAATGCAGTAGCAAGAGGTCAAAAATTAGCTTCAGCCGTCATACTTACACCAAGTTCAAAATTTCAATTATGTTTCATATCTGAACTTGAACTTTGTTCTGAACTTTTCTCTTCACTTTCAGTTTTGCTTAAACCTGTTGTAATTTGAGTACTTATAGTTGTTTCTTTTGTATATTTACAATTTGGTGTTTGCATATTCTGTTTTTGAGGTAAATTATGAAATAATGTGGTTGTCCCAAAACAGATGTTTTTACTATTTTTAGTGTATGTTGGTTCAATATTTTTTGTTGCTGTTACATTTGAATATATTAAATTATCTGAATTAATATTTTTAATTTCTTTTATAGTAATTCCTTGATTTTTATCTCGATAACTTAAAAATATCCCTTTTTTAATTAGTTCGTTTAAATTAATAATTTTATTTTGCTGATTATTTATAACATAGTATATTTTCTTTTCACCAAAATATTTGTCACTATCTGCTTTCGCTCTAATTATAGCTGATATATTTGTTTTATTAGTTACTTCTAATTTTGAAGTATCCAATTCTGGATTTAAATAATTTAATTCATTTAAAATTACTTCATCACTGTTGTTGTTAATTGTTTTTAAATTATTAATAGTAATAATATTACTTAATATTTTAGTAAGATGATATTCATAAACACTATGATCATTTGAACCAAAATACAGTTTGTTGTTGAACACTATTCCTGAAGAAGTAACCCAGTCGTTTGTTGTAATGACAACTTTTTGTTGTTGTGTTACTGGATCATATTCATAAACTTTACCATCATTTGAACCAAAATACAGTTTGTTGTTGAACACTATTCCTGAAGAAATAACCTCGCCGTTTGTTCTAATAACAATTTTTTGTTTTTCTAATTTTTGAATATTTTCTCTTTTACTTCTAATTAATTTTTCTAAATCATTTGTTTGTGAATAATTAATTTCTTTATTTATTACTTTATTTTCTGGTATTTCTGATGAGGCGTTCGCTAAGATTATTGGTGTTATGCTCGATAAACTCGTAATTGTTGTTAGCATAACGAGTAATTTTTTCATATTAATCAAATCCTTTTCGTGAATTTTTGCTAATTAATAAAATTTATAGTACTTTTTCCCTTTCTCCAAAAAATTAATCTAGAGCCTCTTTGCCTTGGAATTTAATTATATAACATTAAATAATAATTTCTATAATTTTTTCAGGATATTGAATACTAGTTCTAAAAAACATTTATCATTAAAGCAAAAAAATAAGCTAACTAAACTTTATTAAAGTTACTATCAAGAAAGGTAATTTATTATGTTAAAAATTAATAATAATGTAAAAAACCCAGAAAATAAACATTGATTCAGTTTATTTATAACCCATAAAAATATGTACACCAACAAATGCGAACAACTAGCTAATGAATACGAAAAATTAGATGAATACTTATATAAATATCATTATCGGTTAAAACAAGGTTATAAAGTAGTTCATTTTGTCTCAAGAACAATTATTACAATTTTTGGTGAAGTTATTTTTAAACGACGCCGATATAAATATTGAAATCAAAAATCAGGTAAATTTGAATATGTATGTTTACTAGATAAAGAAATTGGTTTATTGCCCAAACAACGCATTTATTTTGATGTCCAATTTAAAGTTTTAAGTCTTTTGGGTGATGGCAAACGCTATCGCGATGTTTTAGATGCTCTAAATCATTGTTATATTTCAAAAGGTAGTATTTCAAATATTTTAAATAAATACGATATTGCCGAATATTTTCAACTCGCAGAAAAAGAAACTAAAACTAGAATTGATGTTAAAAATAAGGATTTATATATTCACCTAGATGAGACATTTTTAGCGACATTAGATCAGAAAGTTAAACAAGACCAAAGAATTCGTTTAGTTACTTTTCATACCGGGCATAAAGAAAAAAATTACAAAAATGCTCGTAGAGAATTAGAAAACAAACGAGGTCATTTTCTAATGTTAAAAGTTGGTAAACGAATAAATACGATGGATTATCGTGACTTATTAATTAGAGAATTACAAAAACATTATGTGAATATTAATTATGACAAAATAATTGTTTGTGGTGACGGTGCTACTTGAATTAGAGAAATTGCCAATAGTTTTGGTAATGTTAGATATATTTTAGATGGGTATCACGCTATTAAAAAATTAAAACAAACGGCATTTAATATTATTTTTGAAAATCGCAAAGTAACACTAAATAGTTGAATTGAATTATATAAAAATGGAAATCATCAAGAATTGATAAAAAACATTCGTAATGCCGCTAAAAATGAATTAAATAAAGATATTAAAACAAATTTAAGGAGGGCGAGTAATTATTTCAGTAATAATAAGCACGGCATTCATAATCAAAATTTAGAATGAAATATCGGTTGTAGCATCGAGAGTGATGTATCGCATTTAGTAAAACAACAATTAGGGTATGGGGCAAAAATATATAATCATAAGAATTTAAATAACTTATTACATTTAAGAATGGCAAATTTAAACAAATTAAATGTATTACATTATATTAATGAAAATATTAATTCAGAAATAGAAATCAGAAAAGAAATATATAAAAATTCATTATGAAATAAATATAATAATAAAAATGATGATAGTTGAATTAATTATAAAGGTAATGCTGTAACAAATAAATATAATAGATTTAAGTAAGTAAAAATATAAAATTAATATATATTAGTGAAAATTTAATAATATTAATAATTTTTATTGTGTAAAAATTCAATAATATGATAAAATGGTAATGAATAAAAATGACAATAACAAGAAAGGCAGGGTTAGTTTAATAATTAAATAATATAATTAGCTGATTGTTTTACTTCTTCAAAGCAATACCTAAGAAAACTAAACGCGACCTTTTCATAATTTGAATTTGCTTTATTTTTCTAAAAAGTTTAAAATTGTCTTGCATTGTTTTATAAAAGTTGAGGTTTAATTTATGAAAAGAAAAATAATGAAATATTGAGTAGTGTTATTATTATCAGTTTCTCAAATTTTAACCTTAGCTGCTTGTACTTTTCGTTATCAAACTAAGATTGATGAAGGCATCGCTGCTAAATTAAATGATTTTTCGGCAATTACTGGCGAAATTACTAAAGCAATAATATTAAGTAGAGAAAAAAAATGAGATGCTTCGCAAGTTATTAATGATATTTTAGAAAATAAAGTTGATAATTTAATTTTTAAAAATATTTCTTATTCGTATTTTGGACAAACCAATGATAATAATTGATTCCCTCGTCATCAAGAGTTTTTTGCTTCGCAAGATTTAGCTAATAAAGTTATTAACTCTAATGATAAATATGTAAAACCCTATGCTGATTTAATTAGTCAAAATAATATTTTAGGTAAAATTCGAACATATGGTTCAATTTTTAACACTTTAACTGTTGATACATTAAAAGAAATTTTTAATAGTGGGTCTGTTTTAGATCCCATTATGAATTTTTTAACTAAAAGTAATATTGAAAGTTTTTGAAATGATTATAATGCTGGTGGTTATGCTGATATTATTACTGAATTACGAAATAATCTTACTGAACATAATGATAATTTTGTTGGCAAAGCAACATATGCTCAAGCACTACAGTGGTCACAAAAAAGAATTAAAAAAATAATTGTTCAAATTGGTTGTAAGAAAGAAAATTATGAAAAAAAAGAAAATTATGAAGAGAAAGAAAAGATAGAAAAAGAAAAAGCTGAAAGTTCTTGTAAAGGATATGATAGTAAAGATGATACCGAAGTAGAAGCTGCTTATGATACAATGATGGCAACATTTGGTATTGAAGTAGATGATAATCATGTTTCAATAATAACTAATAAATATATATTAGAAAATTTTCAAAATGGATTTAAAGATCTAAAAAATATTATTTCATTGTTAGTACCAATTTTACCAGTTATTTCTTATGTAATGAAAATGTATGTTAGTATTCCTTTTGATGATCCCAATAAGATTTGGTACAAAGTTAGTAAAATTCCTAAAGAAATTCAACAAGCTATTAATGAGCAATTGAGTACGACATATGTTGGTTTCGATCAATCAGTAATTAGTAATTTAAAAAATAAGTTAACAAAAGTATTTTCTTTAAATGATGGCGGATTAAGTTTACGAAAGTTATTATTAATTATGAGATTAACCGCACAATTAAATGAATTAGTTAAGAAAATTAACATAACTTTCTTAAAGTCTTTTGATTATCCATTAATTGATGTGGTTTCAGCTGGTGGTGGTTGTGTGGGATTTAATAGTTTTTTTTGTAAAAATACTGATTTTTTCCCATTAGCATTTCCTAAAATTAAAGATATATTAGATTCCATTTTTGGAACTGTTAAAAAATATTTAAATTTTCTTCCTAATGATACAAATATTAATTTAAATGATGTTTTAACCGCAATTAATAAGTTAGTCGGTGTAATTCAAAATGAGGTGTTAACAGAAGCAAAGATTAACAAGATTCTTGCTGCCATTGAAATTGACAACGAGCATGCAAAAGTGGCATTATTAGAAATCCTTGGATATAATGGTCAGAAAGGTGAATTAATACCGAATGGAGTATTGGATACTCTTATTACGACTATTAGCTCTTGTAAAGAAGAAGATGATTCCAATTGTATAACCGAGGTTGCTAAATTGTTAACAATGTTAACAAGCGAAAACGGAATTTTAGATCGCATTGTTAATGATAATAATGGCACTATTAATATGAAATATCGGAGATTTTATCAAGATAGTAATTATTGAAGAATTACTAATACGAAAATGCAGTATAATGCTATTGATAATTCATTAGAAGTATCATATGATATTAGTTTTTCCCAAGGTAAGATGAATAATATTTATTCAATTAAATGAAAAACAAAAAACTATTACAATAGTCTTGCTAGCAATAATTTTAAAATTGTAGCATTTAGGAATAAGGAGATTAAATAAAATGAAAAATACAAAATGGGCATTAATTGGACGAATAGTAATTTCGTTAGCATTTTTTTTAATGATTGTTTATGGTTTTGTGGAGCTAGTTAAGTCTAAATTTGTTATTTATGATACTGTTGTTTTAAAACTAAATTTTTGAACTAGTAATTTTGCTCAAACATTATGGAATATATTAATTATTATTGGTTTTTTTACATTTGTTATTACAAATATTTGAGGTTTAAAAAGAAGGATTTTCTTTTGAATAATTGGTAGTATTTATATAATTATTGGTTTTTTAACATTTATCTTTACAATTATTGATAATACTGATAATGGCGAGAGAATGGCAATTGGATTAGTTATTTCTTTACTATTAATGATTGGGGCGGGATTTTTATTACTAGTTGCCTATCGAATGAAAAATAAAGAGATTGTTGCTAATAATTGAAAATTTTGAGAGAAAAATAAGTCTGCCAGTCCTGCATAGTTAAAAATAAAAACAGCAAAATCCTTGCTGTTTTTATTTTTGACAAGTTTATTTGTTATAATAATTTAAGAAATGAAATAGAATTAGGTGAAAATTTTTTAATGAAGAAAATATTATTAGTTGATGGTAATGGTTTAGTTTTTCGAGCATATTACGCAACTGCATATAGTAATTCCATAACTTTACGAGCAAATGATGGGACACCAACTAATGCTTTGTTAGGTTTTATTACAATGTTAGAAAAGATTTTAAAACAAAATTATGATTTAGTTTTGGTTGCTTTTGATGCTGGACCTAAAAATTTTCGTTATGGAATATTACCTAGTTATAAAGAAAAACGCGTTAAAACCCCACAAGAATTATTACAGCAATTACCATTAGTTCGTGAGTTTTTAGATGCCTATGGAATTCAATGATATGAACATCCTGATTTTGAAGCTGATGATATTATTGCTACGATTAATAAAAAGGCAATTGATTTAAATTGAGAAATTGAAATTTTGTCATCGGATGGTGATTTAGAACAGTTATTATCTGCTAATACGGTAATTGTTAAACCGAAGCAGGGATTATCACAAGTAGAAATTATTAATGTTGATTCATTAAAAGCAAGATGAGATATATCCCCAAACCAAATACCTGATTTAAAAGGATTAAAAGGTGATGCTAGTGATAATCTTCCAGGTATTAAAGGCATTGGTGAAAAAACTGCTTTATCATTGTTACATCAATTTGGAACATTAGAAAATATTATTACGCATCAAGAGGAATTAAAAACAGCGGTTAAAGAAAAAATTGTGAATAATGCTAATATTGGTTTATTATGTAAAGAAATGGCGTCTTTAAGATATGATGTTCCTTTTCCTAAGGATTTATCTTCGTTAACAATTAATACAGATTTAAATCGCTTAGAAGAATTTTATTTAAAATATAATTTGAAATCATTAGTTAATCGTTTAGAGACAAATAATCCTTCACAAGATAATAATAATAAAGATCAAGGTAAAATTTTAAATAAGTGAGATGCTAATTATAATTGTGTTGAAAATGCGTTATTTGTTGAAATGAATGGTGATAATTATTATACTTCAGACATTATTGGGTTTGGCGTTGTTAACGATAAAGGAGCATTTTATTTAGATTATCTTGTTGCTAGTACTGATGAATTATTTTTAGCATTTTTAAAAGATGAAAAATGTTTAAAAGATGTTTTTGATTTGAAGAAAGTTATTAATGGTTGTAAATGACATCATATTGAAGTTAAAGGTATTGCTTTTGATTTACAATTAGCAAGTTATATTTTAAATGCGAATATGAAAGTAACGATTAATAATGTTATTAATTATTTTGCTGAACAAACTTTTATGAATGATGAAATGTTTTATGGTAAAAATCAAAAAAAAGTTGTACGAGAATTACAAGAAGTTGCTGGTTTTATTACTAGAAAAGCTTGATGAATTTTACATTTAAAACCGCTTCTTAGTAAGAAATTAGAACAACAACAACAATTAGAGTTGTATAAAAATATTGAGTTTCCTTGTGCTTTTGTATTGGCAAAAATGGAGTTTCACGGTATTCGTGTTGATATGGAACAATTAGAACAGTTAACAAAAGAAGTATTAAAAATTGTCACCCAATTAAATGAAGAAATTAATAGTTTAGCACAACAAGATGTTAATCCTAATTCTCCTAAACAATTAAAAGAATTATTATTTGATGTGTTAAAATTACCTGATTTACAAAAAGGTAGTACGGCACAAGAAGTATTAATGCAATTACAAATGCAACAATTGCATCCAATTATTGATAAAATTTTGGAATATCGTAAATATCAAAAAACTTATTCAACTTATTTAAAAGGTTTGGAAAAATATATTTTCGCAGATGGTAAGGTGCATACGATTTATAATCAAACTAATACAACAACAGGAAGGTTATCTTCACAAGAACCTAATATGCAAAATATTAGTATTCATGATGTTCATCAAAAATTAGTTCGTAAAGTGTTTGTTCCTAATGATTCTGGCACACAAGTAGTATTATCTAGTGATTACTCGCAAATTGAATTAAAAGTTTTAGCACATATGGCTAATGTTAAAGAATTAATTAAAGCATTTAAAAATAATGAAGATATTCATTCATTGACTGCTAGTAAAATATTTTCTATTAATCAAACTGAAGTTAGTGAACAGCAACGAAGAGTTGCAAAAACTGTTAATTTTGGGATTGTGTATGGTATTTCTGATTTTGGTTTAAGTAAACAATTAATGATTTCTATTAGCGAAGCAAAAAAAATTATTGAACGATATTTTGCTGTTTTTCCTGAAATTCGTCATTATATGGATAATACAATTAAATTTTGTCAAGAACATAAATTTGTTAAAACTTTATTCAATCGGATTCGATACATTCCAACAATTAATGATCGGAATTGAGTAGCTAAACAAGCAGCAGAACGCGTTGCAATTAATGCTCCGATTCAAGGAACAGCAGCTGATATAATTAAATTAGCTCTAATTAAAATTGATCAGCAATTAGAACAAAATAATTTAAAATCGTATCTTGTTGCTCAAGTTCATGATGAGTTGATTGTTGAAGTATATGAAAATGAATTAGAAATTGTTAAAAAAATTGTTAATTCAGCAATGAATTTAGCAACAAAATTGCAGGTGCCCTTAACGGTTGATATTAATATAGGAAATAATTGATATGAAGTATAAAGGAAATTAAGTTAATGCCAGAATTACCAGAAGTAGAAACTGTTCGTGCTAGTTTACAACCTTTCGTTTGCAATCAAGTTATTACAGGAATTAGAATTTATTGAAGTTCGGTAATTAAACAACCCGACTTAGTATCATTTCGAAAATTGATTGTTGGTCAAAAAATTCTTGATTTAAAAAGAAAAGCAAAACATTTAATTTTTGAATTAGAAGATTTTGTGTTAATTAGTCATTTACGAATGGAAGGCAAATATTATTATCAAAATCTTAATGATAATATTGAATGAAAACATGTTTTATTAGTTTTAGAATTAAGTAATGGTTGTGAATTAAGATATCATGATACAAGAAGATTTGGTACTTTTCATTTGCAAAAAAAGGATGAATATGAACAATTAGCACCATTAATCAAAGTGGGACCAGAACCTTTTGAATCAAGGGCTACTGTTGATTATTTACAAAAGAAATTTAAAAATAAGAACCGAGCTATTAAAACAATGCTGTTAGATCAAAGTATTATTAGTGGTTTAGGAAATATTTATGTTGATGAGGTATTATTTGCTAGTAAAATTCATCCGGTTACTAGGTGTAATAAATTAGAAACCGAGCATTTAAAAGCAATTTTAAATAATGCGAAACAAATTTTAACACAAGCGATTAACTTAAAAGGAACAACAATTGCTAGTTATACTTCTAATGTTGGTGTTAAAGGGACATATCAGCAGTTATTGAAAGTGCATACAAGAGAAGCATTAGCGTGTTATGTTTGTTCTTCAATAATTGAAAAAATTAAGCTTAATGGTCGTGGTACATATTTTTGCTGTCAATGTCAGAATAAATTATAAGTTGTGAATTATGTGGATAAGTAAATTAAAGCATCTTATTTATAAGATATTTTTAGGACTAAGTTGTGGATAACTTAGTGGGTAATTATTTTTTTATTGTTTATTATTTACATCGTTATTATTCTGTCATAGAATAAATAAGACAATAAGGTGGAGATAAAAATGTTACAATCAGAAGAAAAATTTCAAATAATTATTAATTCTCATATTTGTAGTGAAACGCAAAAGATAGTTCAACATTTATATCAACCAATTATTGGTGTTAATGCTGTTTCGCTATATTTTGCTTTATTAAATGAACAATTATCAATGAAAGTTTTAAATTTAGATAATTCGCATTTACGCTTGCAAAATTTATTACAATTATCATTACTGGAAATTGAAGTTGCGAGAAATCGGTTAGAAGCAATAAATTTACTTGATGTTTATCGTAATAATACTAATATTGGTGTTACTTATTACTATGAATTATTTGCTCCGATGGCACCACAAGACTTTTTTAATCATCAGCAATTTAATCAATTGCTAATTAATAATCTTTCTCTTAATGATTATGAACGAACAAAGTTTTTATTTATGCAATATCAAGAAAATCTGTCAAGTTATAAAAAAATTACGAAATGCTTTAATGAAATATTTTCTTTATCAATAGTAAAAGCAGATGCTTCTAGTGCTGATTTTATTTTCCAAACCAATCATTTGCCAGAAACTAATAACCAATCATTAGAAGTTGCTAATGAAGATATGAAAAATCCTTTACAAAAAAAAATTTATGAGATGCAAACAATATCACCATATAAATATTTAACATTATTACAAAATTTTCCTTTACAAGCGAAAGATTTACAGTTATTGGCTAAGTTATTAGTTACTTATACTTTGTCACCAGAAGTTACTAATTGCTTAATTGAATATGTGTGATATAAAAATAATAAACTTTTGGTTATGGGTTATTTAGAAAAAATTGCGAGCACATTACAACAAAAGCAGATTACTACTGTTGAACAAGCAATGATATATTTAAGAACTGCTTATGTTCAAAGTTTTAATAAGGGAAAAGTAAAATTTAATAAAATTGTAAAAAAATCAAAATTTGATTATGAAATTAAATGAAATACAGGTATTATTCCAAAATGGTTACAAGAAGACCCCCTTTATCAAACATAATTATGGAAGGAAGTGATTGTTATGGATATTTATCATCGGATTCAAAAAACTAAGATTATTGCTTTGCAAAAATTTATTGCTGAACATCAATTATTAAAAAAAGATTTATTACGAAATAGTGATATTTTAGAAAAATATTTAAATAATTTTGTTGAATGTTTGGATGGTTTGAATTGAAATGAATGTCAACAATTAATTCCTGGATATCGGTTAGAATTAGTTTATGAAAATCAACGGATTTATTTAGAAATGCAAGATTGTTTACATCGTCAATATTTACGAGCTAATGATAAAATTCGTAATAATTATTTAATTTGTCATTTTCCTTTATCAATGATTAATTTATCATTAGAAAGTGATTTTCATTTACCAGAAAATGATTTTATTCGCATAAAATTAAAAGAATATTTTATTAATTTCCTTAAAAAAGAGCAAACAACAGGATTATATATTTATGGTGCTCCTGGTATTGGTAAAACTTATATTTCTATTTTATTAGCTAATAGTTTAGTTCGGAATGATTATAAAGTATGTTTTGTTTTTGTTCCCCAATTAATGAGTCAATTAAAACAAGCGATTTCAAAAGCAACTAATTCATTAGCTAGTGATATTTATAAGCTCCAAACTTGTGATGTGTTATTTTTAGATGATTTAGCTGGTGAACCCGTATCGGAGTGAACTCGTGATGAGATTTTATTTAGTATTTTAAATTATCGGATGCAACATAATTTATCAACATTTTTTACTTCTAATTATGATATGGGTAACTTACAAGAATATTATAGTCGTAATGCTAAATATAAAAATATTGATATTGTGAAATCAATTCGGTTAGTAGAAAGAATTAGATACTTGGCAAAACCAGCATTATTAGGGGGCGATGTGCTTCGGAAATATGCCCAATAAATTGGCAATGATTTGCAATGTCTTTGGTAATTTCTAGATAGTGTTTTAGAAGAAAATTACTAATTTAATTGTAAAATAAAGGAGTTATTTGTATAATTATTGCAGTGCATATAGGAGGAAAACAGAATGACAAAGAAAAGAATTGCAATTAATGGGTTTGGACGCATTGGTCGTTTAACTTTAAGAATATTAATGAATTATGAAAATATTGAGGTTGTAGCAATTAATGATTTAGGTGATGTTAAGATGTTAGGTCATTTATTAAAATATGATTCAGCACAAAAGCGATTTGATAAGGAAGTTACTACTAAGGAATCAAGTTTAGTTATTGATGGTCATGAAATTAAAATTGTATCTGAAAAGGATCCTAAAAATTTACCGTGAAAAGAGTTAAATATTGATGCTGTTGTTGAATCAACAGGGTTATTTGTTACTAAGGAAAGTGCAGCAGCTCATATAGCTGCGGGAGCTAAAAAAGTTATCATTTCAGCACCTGCGGGAGCTGATTTAAAAACCGTTGTGTTTAATGTTAATCATCATGAAATTATTGCTAGTGATACTATTATCTCCGCGGCATCTTGTACAACTAATTGTTTAGCACCAATGGCACAAGTATTAGATGAAAAATTTGGTATTAAAACTGGGGTGATGACAACAATTCATGCTTATACTAATGATCAAAATATTTTGGATGGGCCACATCGTAAAGGTGATTTTAGAAGAGCAAGAGCAGCGGCAGTTAATATTATTCCAAATACTACGGGAGCTGCTAAAGCGATTGGGTTAGTATTACCAAATTTAAAAGGAAAATTAGATGGTGCAGCTCAAAGAGTACCAGTAGTTACTGGTTCAATTACTGAGTTAACTGTCCTTTTAAATAAAAAGGTAACAGTTGCTGATATTAATGAAGCAATGAAAAATGCTGCTAATGAATCTTTTGGTTATACTGAAGATCCGATTGTTTCTAGTGATGTTATTGGTATTAGTTATGGTTCATTATTTGATGCTACGCAAACTAAAGTAATGACTTTAAGAGACGATCAATTAATCCAAGTTTTTGCTTGATATGATAATGAAATGTCATATGTTAATCAACTATGCCGAACAGTTAATCATATTGCAAACTTAATGGAATAAATAATGGCTAAGGTGGATACCTTAGTTTTTATTATTGGAAAGGAAAATTAAATTCATATGAAAAAAAAATTGGCAGATATTAATTTTAAAGATAAAAAAGTATTAGTCCGAGTAGATTTTAATGTGCCATTAGTTGATGGTGTTATTAGTGATGATAATCGTATTATTAGTGCCATCCCAACAATTCAATATTTATTAGACCACGATGCTAAAGTTATTTTATTATCACATTTGGGAAGAATAAAACGGTCAGAAGATTTAAAAAAATATTCATTAAAACCAGTAGCAAAGCGGTTAGCAGAGTTATTAGGTATTGAAGTAAACTTTGTTGATGAAATTAGTGGGGTAACATTGCAAACAGCAATTAATAGTTTAGAAAATAAACAAATTTTATTAATGGAAAATACGCGTTTTGCTGATTTAGAAAATAAAAGGGAATCTAATAATGATGCTAGTTTAGGTAAATATTGAGCAAGTTTAGGTGATGTTTTTGTTAATGATGCTTTTGGCACAGCCCATCGTGAGCATGCTTCTAATGTTGGTATCGCAACTAATATTAATGAATCGTGTATTGGCTTGTTAGTGGAAAAAGAGTTAGCAATGTTAAATAAAGCGATTATTAATCCTGAGCGACCTGTTGTTGTGATTTTAGGAGGGGCAAAAGTATCTGATAAGATTGGTGTTATTGATCATCTTTTAAAGGTAGCTGATAAAATAATTATTGGTGGAGCAATGAGTTATACTTTTTTAAAAGCGCAACAATTTAATATTGGCAAGTCTTTAATTGAAGAAGATAAAATACAATTAGCTAAACAGTATTTACAAAAAGCAAATGGTAAAATTATTTTACCGATTGATCATTTGATGAGTAAAGAGTTTGTTGATCAGTCTGGAATTAATAGTACTGATGCTAATATTGCTGATGATTATATGGGAATGGATATTGGTGAAAAAACAATAACATTATTTAATAACTATATTAAAGAAGCTAAAACTATTATTTGAAATGGTCCAGTTGGCGTTTTTGAGATGAAAAATTTTAGTAAAGGAACGCTAGCAATTTGTGAAACAATTGCTCATTTAAATAATGTTTTTAGTATTGTTGGTGGTGGTGATTCAACAGCAGCAGCCATTCAGTTAGGTTTTAAAGATAAGTTTAGTTATATTTCAACTGGTGGTGGTGCTAGTTTGGAATTATTAGAAGGTAAACCGTTACCCGCTATTGAAGTTATTCAAGATAAATAGTTAATGTTATTAATGATGTATCGTTTATTTAAACGATACATTTTTAGGGCGCATAAAGTTTTGTTAGGTGGGTAAAGATTTGAATAATTTTGAAAGAAAAGCAACTAAAAATTTATTACCTTTTTACTTGAAAAATAATTACTAAAACAAAATATTTAATATTAACAAACATATTCTTAATAAAAGGTTATAAAAACTAAGTAAAATGCTTATAAAAACAACATTAAAATAATTTTTTACAACAAAAATCATACATAAGAAATATATACTTAATTTGCATATTGAAATAATTTATAGTAAATGACTATTTTTTCTTTTTTAAAAAATACCTAAGAAAACTAAACGCGACCCATTTTATTGTTAAAATATAAAAATTGTAATATATGTTATAATTATTTGTGAAAAATATAAATTAGAAAAGATAAATGGTGTTATGATGAAAATTAAGTTAGTTGCTTTAGATTTAGATAAAACATTATTGAAAAATCATTTTGAGTTACATCCAGAAAATATTGTTGCTGTGAAGCAAGCTCAAGAACTTGGTGTTAAAGTAATTATTGCTACAGGACGATCACCGCAATCTAGTTATAAATTTGCTCGTGAATTAGGTTTATATGAAACTAGTGAACATATGGTATGTTTTAATGGCGCCTATGTTATTAATTTAAGAACTGGTGAGTTATTAGTTGATAAAGAAATAGCGTCAAGTACTATTAAACAAGTTATTAATTTAGCTAAAAATTATAAAGTTGCTTTTTGAGGTTATAGTGTTGATGGTAATATTGGTTATATTTTAAAGAAAACTTTTAAAATTTGGTTAATTCAAAAGTTAAATCGTCGTAAAATTGTTAAAGTTAATGAAAATTCTGATGTTAGAATGTATAAAATTTTATTATTAGATAAGAGTAAAAGAATTAATAGTTTAGCATTAGAATTAGAAAAGTTACAAATTGCTGAAATTGCGGTTTCTGACAAGGGAAAATCTCGGATGATTGAGGTTAATGAATTAAATATTAGTAAAGCAAGTGGTATTAAGCATTTAGCTAAGATGTGAAATATTAATCGTGAAGAAGTTATGGCCATTGGTGATGGGATGAACGACTATAAAATGATTGAATGAGCTGGTTATGGAATTGCAATGAAAGATAGTGAAAAACCATTATTAGCAATTGCTAATGATATTACTGATACTTATAATAATGGTGGCGTTAGTAAAGCAATTCATAAATATATATTAGATGTTAACTAAGATGTTATAAAAACTCTTAGTTTTTTTAATGCTGAATTATACTTGTAAGTGCAAGTAAATAAAATTGCAAAAGATTTCATATAAAAATTTCATAATGCTAAGTTTATTTTAGAAAAAGTAAATTTAAAGAGTTTTTATATGGGATACAAACATCTTGGCATAGATGAAAGAATTTATATTGAGAATCAATTGAAATTTAAAGTAAAAATTAGTGAAATATGTACAACAAAAATTATTATTAGGTTGATCGCCTGAACAAATTTATGGCAGAATTAAAAATTTTCATCAAGAATGAATTATTAGTTTTAAAACAATTTACAATTGAATTTATTCTGGATTACTTGAAAAGGTTACTAGTAAAAATTTAAGAAGAAAAGGTAAGAAACGAAAATCTCAAGAAAATCGGCGTAAATTTAATGGTAAATCCATTAAAGAAGTAAATCATGTTTAATAACTTTAGTTGAAAGAACATCAAGATTTACTTTAGCAATATTAGTTGAAAATAGAACTACTAAAGTTATTAACAAAAATATTAGTCATTATTTATCAATTCTTCCAAATAATCTTGTTAAGACTATAACATTTGATAGGGGTAAAGAATTTGCTAATTGACAACAACTTGAAAAAAATTTAAATGTGAAAATTTATTTTGCTGATGCATATTCACCTTGACAAAGAGGTACTAATGAAAATACTAATGGTTTAATTAGAGAAAAATTTCCTAAAAAAATTTAATTTTTCAAACACTACTAAAAATGCAGTTCATAAATTTATATTGTCTTTAAACCAAAGACCAAGAAAAATACTAAATTATCTTTCGCCAATCGAATATTTGGTTAGAAAAATAATTTAGTTGCACTTAACTTTACAATTTGGCTTAAAAAACAACATTAAAATAATTTTTTACAACAAAAATCATACATAAGAAATATATACTTAATTTGCATATTGAAATAATTTATAGTAAATGACTATTTTTTCTTTTTTAAAAAATACCTAAGAAAACTAAACGCGACCTTTATGAATATCTTAGACTGAAAAATATAACCACAAAAGGCGAGCAATAATTTTATCATTGATATAAGTTATTTTTCATCTAACTATTCTACATAAGGAGAAAGGAGGCAATAAAATGAACAAGTGTAAAGACTGCAAATGTTCTTGTTCTGAGGGACATAATTGCAAAGACTGTAAGAAAGATAGTACTAGTAAACATAGTTGCTAACAAATTAAGACAATAAAATAAAAAAATAAGTCTCTAACAAAAGGAATTTAGTTAGAGACTTATTTTACTATATATCTAACTATATATCTAGTTTTCCATTACAACCACATCGTACACATGGGGTATTTGTCGTAATGATGACAACAATTGTTGAAGCAGAACTTTGTTGGCAATTTTAATAACAAGATTAATACTGTATTTATTATCCGAACTTGTTTCAATATGAATTTGTTGAATCGAAGCATTTAAATTAGCAAGAATATTGGTAATATTAGCCATTAAACCATCACGGTCGTAACAAATTACTTTAATATTACTATAATATTGATGGCGCTTAACGACATTTTCATTCCACCACACTTCCAAAAGTCGTCCTTGGCGTTCTTCTGGAAGAATATTATGGCAATTAACACGATGCACGCGAATCCCACCAAGTTTACTAACATATCCCGTAATTGGTTCTAACGGCATTGGCATACAACAATGAGCTAAAGTTGCTTTAATATTATCAGCAACTTTAACAAAAATGTCATCTTTTAAGTTAATTTTTTCAACTTTTTTTTCTTGAAGATGATTTAAATAAGTATTAGGGCTAGTTTCATTACTTGCTAATAAAAGATTAATCGCATCATCAAGTTGATATTTCTTATTAGCAACATCTAAATAAAAATCTTCTAAAGTATGATATTTTAATTGCTTTAAGCGATGCATTAGATCTTTTTGGGAAACTAATTTTCATTTTAATTTCCGTTGCGTTAAAACATCATCAATCGTTTTTTTAACATTTTTAATTTTTTTAAGATTTTTAGATTCATTATCTTTATGAGTTTCATCAAATTCTTGTTCTTGTTTTTTTAAAAATCTTTTAATTTTATGCAATGCATAACTAGTTTTAGCAATAACTAGTCAGTCACGGGATGGTCGCATATTTTTACTAGTTTTAATTTCCACAACATCACCAGATTTTAAAACAGTACTAACAGAAACATAGTTACCATTAATCTTACCACCCGTAGTTTTCTCACCAATATCAGTATGAACTTTATATGCAAAATCTAAAATTGTTGACCCAAAAGGCAAAGTAATAACTTTACCATTAGGAGTTAAAACATAAATTAAAGAAGTAAAAATATCACTCTTAACGGCTAACTCCATATTTGGTTTTTCATTATTTTCTAACTCTTCATTGTTAATATTTTCTAAATCTAAAATCCGATTAAAAATATCTAAGCGCTCATCAATATCAGCTTGGCGTTTTTTAGTATTATAGATTTCGCCCTCTTTGTATTTTCAATGCGATGCTGCTCCATAAGTTGCCTTTTCATCCATATCAACAGTTCGAATTTGAATCTCATAAATTGTTGCATCTTGAATAACTGTTGTATGTAATGACTGATATAAATTATATTTAGGCGTTGCAATATAGTCCTTAAATCTTCCTGGTAAAGGTGGAAATTGCTGATGCAAATAACCTAAAATCGTATAACATTCATCTATCGTATTAGTAATAATTCTTATCGCTAATAAATCATGAATATCTTCAAATTTACGCCCAAAATAATACATCTTACGATAAATTGAATAAATACTTTTGCTACGACCAGAAATTGTTGCTTTAATATTCTTACTATCTAATAATGACTTAATATTGTTAATCATTATGGCCATTAATGATTCTAAATGTTGTTTTTCCAAATCAACATTGCGAGAAATTCTTTTATATTCAACAGGATTTAAAATTGCAAAAGACAAGTCTTCTAAAAGACTTTTTACTTGTCGCATCCCTAACCGGTGCGCAATTGAAGAATAAACTTCTAAAGTTTCTTTCGCAATAACTTTTTGTTTTTCTGGTTCCAAATATTCAATTGTTTGGATATTATGTAAACGGTCTGCTAACTTAATAACAATAACACGAATATCGTGCGCCATACTTAAATATAACTTTCGCAAATAATTAGATTTAATTTCACTACGATTCATTTTAGCAAAATAAGATACTTTCGTGACCGCTTCAACTAAAGTTGATATCTCAATACCAAACTCTTTATTCAAGTCTTCAAAAGTTGTCGGTGTGTCTTCTAACACATCATGTAATAAACCAGAAATTAATGTTGCTAAATCCATATGCCATGTTGCCAAATAATAAGTTGTTCATAAAGGATGATTAATATAAGGTTCACCACTTTTTCTTAACTGCTGATCATGCTTATTATAAGCATAGGCATATGCGCGTTTTATTTCCTCAATATCTTTTTCATTACTAATATAGGTTTTAACTTTATCTAAAACTTGTTTAAATGTTATCGATTTCATAATATCAAACTCACTTATTTTAATACTGAATTAAGCTTTCAATTTTTAAATTAGGAAATTGTTCGCGGGCTTTAAAACTAGTCAATTCAATAACAAATACTGCGGCAATAACCTCGCCTTGTAATTCTTCAATTAAATTAATAATGGCATCAATCGTACCACCGTTGGCTAGCAAATCATCAACAATAACAACTTTCATTCCGGGAACAATCGCATCCTTATGAATTGCTAAAGTACTTTTGTTATATTCTAATTCATAACTTTTATGAATAACTGCTCGCGGTAATTTATCTGACTTACGAATGGGAACAAATCCCAATCCCAATTCACTAGCAACCGGAGTTGCAAAAATAAATCCTCGGGCTTCGGGTGCTACAATAACATCCGGTTTAAATGATTTAACAATTTCTTCTAATTGCTTAACAACTTGTTTAAATGCTACACCATTAGCCAATAATGGTGTTATATCCTTAAATTGAATTCCTGGTTTTGGAAAATTAGGGACATCAATTATTAATTCTTTTAAATCCATTAACTAACTCATCCTTCCAACATTATTAATCATTAACACCGATAACAATTTGCTCATCAGGTCCAGTTAATGATTTATAAATTTTTTGCTTTTTATTTCGTAAAAGTTTTCCTTTAATGTTAGCAAAATATACTCATAATCATCGCAATAAAATTGTTGAAGAATAAATACCAATAACACTACCTAATAAAAGACCAAATGCTGCCCCAATATTTTGACCAATAACAAATAACACCATTGACAATAACAAGACTAACGATAAAACAATTAAACTACTTTTTAAAGTCATTGTAAATCCCGTATTTACCAAATCCGATAAATTACTCTTATTCATTTTCGTACTATCCAAACCAATTTTATTTTCCCGAACACGGTCAAAGATAATTATTTTATAAATAATAGCAAAGATAACTACTGCTAAAATAGCTGTAACAACTTCAATCGTTACTTCAAAACGACAAATAATTATCAAAGAACAAGTTAATAAAACATCATGAATAATTGTCAATATTAATGGTAGAATAAAACTTCAATCAAAACGAATAATTAAATAAATTAGAATAATCACCATAATAACTGCTAACACAATAACCCCATTAATGACAACGCTACCACTAGTTTCATTTCATAAAGAACCATAACTAACATCATTAATTCTAATTTCAGATTGGAAATTATTTTCTGATAACCAAGTTTGTAAGGAGTTAACATATTTATTATCAATTAAGGAAGTTTTAATAAAAATATTATATCCACGATCTTCCATCCGCCTAAATACTGCTAGCGAATAACTATCTGCTGAATAATCGGTTTTAAATTTACTAATAATTTCATTTTTAGTTTCCTCAATTGCTTTTAGAAACGCCTCATCATCACTCGTAATACTATGTCCAGAAGTTTGCACTTGAAAAATTGTTCCCCGCGTAAATTCTAAACTAGTACCCGGTCCCGCAGTTGTAACAACAATAACACCACACGAAATAATAATCGTAGAAAGTAAAACTAATCATTTAAAACTTTTTTGATAACTAAATTTCTTAGAAAACTGTGTTATCCGATTAAAACCAAGCTTTTTAATAAGATAATGAATTTTTTGTTTTATAATTACAGAATTAGTCATTACTAAATCTTGACGGTTATTAATCCAGTTTAATGATAATAACGAATAATAAATTCCTCGGATTAAAACAATACCAAAAATAAAAGCTCCTAAAATACTAATAATTAGCATAATCGCAAACGATTTAATAATACCGGTTCCAAATCAATAAATAAAGAAACTAATTATCAATGGCAAAACACTCATATCAAAAACTGTTGATATTGATTTTCGATTAGCATCTAAAAAAGATTGAATTAAAGATTTACCCCCATTAAACTCAGTTTTCATTCGTTCTAATAAAATAATACTACTACTTAAAGCAACCATCATACCTATCAGCATAGCAATAAACACTTCTCAGCCATAAATCCCTAATAAAACATTAAACACAACCATTGTAACAACGACCATTGTTGCTAAAATAAGACCGAAAATAAGACCCAAAACACGATAAAATACTGCCAAAATAACTAATGTTATTAACAAAATAACACTAACAGTAATAATCATCATCACCTTTGTGGCATTACTAATTACGGTATCGGATACTGAATATGACTCAACTTGGTAGGCAATTCCTTTAATGCCGGCACTAAAAATTTTAGCTAAACCAGCGGCTGCCTCTTCACCACTAATTTCAATAAAAGCAATATCACTTACTTTATCACTATTATTAGGTTTAAGCTGTAATGATGAAGATGTAATTAAATACTTATTTTTATATTTGTTATTCATAACATCTTTAAATTCAGTATTAACAAGTTCTACTAAAAAAGGACGAAACGGATTTAAATATTTTTGCTTATCATAAGTATCATCTTCATTATTAATATCAATTGTTAAATCACTATTTGGCGAATTCTTATTATAGCTAAGAACCTCATTAAAAGTAACATCAGCGTTTTGAAAATAGTTATAAATATCAGAATCCGTATTAACACTTTGATCAGCTAAATTTACTTCTTTAACATCAGCATTTTCACGATTACGAACACTAGCCGCTAAGAGACTTCGCAGAGCATTTCTTAATTCTTGCGCTTCACCACCTTGCAAAGCTACCGCTTTAGCATTAATAAATTTTCTAAGTTTTATCAAATCGTTATAATTGCTCCGCATCTCATCTAACATTTGCCCAAAATCTTGTCAAACATAAACTGACTTTTTATCTTGATATTTTAAAATCGCATTATATAACTCTAAATTTTTAATTTTGAATTCAATTGATGGCTTATTTATTCCCGAAATTAAAGAATTTTTGATTGAACTACTATCAATAAAATCTTTTAAAACAATTCTTTTACCATCCTTCTTTGCTGGTTTGTAAGTTTCACCTGTCCCTGTACCAACAAGTAAATCATCACCTTTATCATCTAAAAAGAAAATTGATCCGCTGCGTTCAACATCTCGTAAAAAATCAGCAATATTACCATAATTAGCTTGCGGAACGATAATATTTAAACGACTTCCCCCAATATTACTAGCAAAACGACTAATATCCATTCGTTTTTTTCTTAAAGGATCAATTTTATCTTGCAAAGTATTAACAGCCTCATGACGATTTTTCGCATTTTCATAACTAACAATTGTTTGATATGCCCCACCAACTAACATTCCTGAACGAAAATTATTATCAACAAAAAAACTACCCATAATTAAACCAGCAATAGTACTTAAAATTAAAATAATAAATAAACCGAATTGAATTCAAAGGTTTCGTTGCGTTCCTTTAATATTATTTTTCATATCTATACCTCATTATTTCTTTTCAAACATTTCTTTAAAATCATCTAATGATATTGTTTTATCAGTAATTAATTTATTATTAATATATTCAATAACAATATTTGGTTTAATATTAAATATATCATATGTTGCTTGTTGCAAACTAGTAGCTTGCCGTTTATGCAAAATCACTTCCAAATAATAAGTTGCCACATCAACAATTGACAACGAAGAAATTTCTAATTTCAATTCCATAGTTTTTAATTCTAATAATTTAAGAACATAACTATACAAATAAGACTTTTCCATTATTTTTTCCAACCTTATTGTCAAATCATTTATAATTATACAATATAATTTTTAAAAGTGAAAAAATAATTGTCGCTAACAACTATCGGCAATGTTCTTCCATATTAGTAATATAATTTCCTTTTTAATTATCATCTTCCACAAAGTTTAGCTGAATTATACTTGTAAGTGCAAGTAAATAAAATTGCAAAAGATTTCATATAAAAATTTCATGATGCTAAGTTTATTTTAGAAAAAGTAAATTTAAGGAGTTTTTATATGGGATACAAACATCTTGGCATAGATGAAAGAATTTATATTGAGAATCAATTGAAATTTAAAGTAAAAATTAGTGAAATAGCTAAAAATATTAATCGAAGTATTAGTACTATTAATCGAGAAGTTAATAGAAATAAAGATAATAATCATTATTTTTCATTAATTGCACAAAATAAAGCAGAAAATAGAAAACAATTACATGTTTATTTTCATAAATTTAAAAATAGAGAATTAGTAAAATATGTACAACAAAAATTATTATTAGGTTGATCGCCTGAACAAATTTATGGCAGAATTAAAAATTTTCATCAAGAATGAATTATTAGTTTTAAAACAATTTACAATTGAATTTATTCTGGATTACTTGAAAAGGTTACTAGTAAAAATTTAAGAAGAAAAGGTAAGAAACGAAAATCTCAAGAAAATCGGGGTAAATTTAATGGTAAATCCATTAAAGAACGAAATATTAATAATCGCATAACTCTTGGCCATTGAGAAGGTGATACTGTAGTATCATCACGAGGTAAAAGTAAATCATGTTTAATAACTTTAGTTGAAAGAACATCAAGATTTACTTTAGCAATATTAGTTGAAAATAGAACTACTAAAGTTATTAACAAAAATATTAGTCATTATTTATCAATTCTTCCAAATAATCTTGTTAAGACTATAACATTTGATAGGGGTAAAGAATTTGCTAATTGACAACAACTTGAAAAAAATTTAAATGTGAAAATTTATTTTGCTGATGCATATTCACCTTGACAAAGAGGTACTAATGAAAATACTAATGGTTTAATTAGAGAAAAATTTCCTAAAAAATTTAATTTTTCAAACACTACTAAAAATGCAGTTCATAAATTTATATTGTCTTTAAACCAAAGACCAAGAAAAATACTAAATTATCTTTCGCCAATCGAATATTTGGTTAGAAAAATAATTTAGTTGCACTTAACTTTACAATTTGGCGTTTTATAATAAATATTTTGCACATCATCATCAGCTTCTAAGGAATTAATTAACTGTCAAAACTGTTCAATCGCAATTTCATTTTCTAAGGATACTGTTTTATTCGGTTGAAAAACAATTTCACTAACATCAAAGGCAGTAACACCCTTAGATTCTAAAAAGGTTTTGGTTATTCAAAACCTATCAACAGTTGTCGTAATAATAAATGTTCCTTCATCATTATTAACATCAATAGCCGCAATTTCTAAAGCTCATTCAAAAACTTCATCCACACTAACCATCTTATTAGTAAGAACTAATAGTCCCACCCGAGTAAAAAGATAACGAACACTGCCAGTAACGCCTAATGTTCCTTTAGCTTTATTAAAATTAGTCGCTGTACGATTACGATTGTGTAAAGCACACACTTATGTTAGTTTTGCACAAAATCAATAAATAAATATGAGCTCATTTATTTATTGCAAGAAATATAAGGTTAAATTAACACTTATTATTTTTAATTATGCTTTATATTTTTTGCACCAATGAAATCAAACTAAGTTAATTAGTAAACGAAGTTTACTAACAAAACTTGTTAAACATTCAAATCTGCGATATATAAATGTTTAAAAAACTTAGTTAAATAACTTAGTTTATAACAAATAAGAAAGGTAATTTACTATGAAAAACATTGAAAACATTTTCTTAAATACTAAAAAATATCTCTTAAAAGAAACGCAAAACGCAATTTTAATCAAAGCACCAAAAATTCCCTGATTTAATAAACAAATCAGTATTTGGTTTCCAAAACGATTTGTTTATAAAGGAAAATATGAAAATTCCATTTGTATCGGAATAATCAAGAATAGTGAATATCAAGTAATTTCAGTTAATCAACAAGAGCAAGAAACTAAGTTAATTAAAGGCCAAGAATTATTAGGTTTCTTCATTGCCGAAAAAGAAAACAACAAAAAAAATACAAATTATAACTATTTTAAAGGAGTTTAAAAATGAATATTACAATTGGACTAATATTTATAATCATTTGCATAATGTTACTGGCATATTTTGCTTATAAAATTTATGCCAAAATAAAAATTAGAATTAAATACAAAAATACCATTAAAAATAATACTGGTAATTTCACAAAAGACGAAAAAGTGTTTATTGCTCGCTTTGAAGAATGAGTTAAAGCACCTAATTCAAAAGAAAATAACGAGGATAAAAAATAATGTTTTGAGAAATTATTATGGGGTTCTTAAAACTGTTTGTTCCGATAGAAAAAATGCCTGCACAAGTTGCCTTTATTGCCGGATTAATTATTATCATCACTTTTCTTTTCGCCTTAATTTCAATTATGTATTTACCAATAAAAATGATTTTTGGGAAATAAAAAATGACAATAAACTTAAAAGAATTTAATTGAGAACAAATTAAACAAACTTTCTGAGATTTATTTATTCAAATCACAACTATCCCAGCTCATATTACTGGTGGCAAAGAAATTGATTTAACCGAAGCACCACTTTGACTTTTAATAGCAAACATTGCTTTTTGATTCTTAACAGCGATTATGGTGTGATTTATTCTAATGATACTTTGAAAAACCATATCAATATTTAGATAGAGACAAAATTAATGTCAAGAAGTTACATTGTGATGCAGTACCAAAGAAATTCAAAATTAGTTAGAAAAAAATACAATCGCGTTAAGGTTAATTGTAGTTTTAACAAATTTAAGAAAAACTTTGAATATAAATGATGAATGTTTTAAAAAAGAAAGGGGGTGATTATATGATTGGAACTTTCTTGGCCGATGCACCAGCGGTAACAAAAATAACAGCTAGCGATGCGATGACTAAATTGTGAAATGCAATTATAACAGCATTTACTAAAATGTGAGAAATTATTGCCGTTAATATGCCACAAGTTGGTAACTTCTTTGCTGACTACTGAATCTTCATTTTTCCATTTATTTTGGCAATATTCTTTATTTGCTTTAAAATGTTTGAAAAACTACTTGGCGCAGTACGCTAACAAAAAAATAAAATGAGGTGCAAGATGAAATTTTGCAAATGAATAATAGAAAAAAATAACCATTTTATTGAATTAAATCGCACCTCATTTTTAATTTTATGACATTGAGGAGCAATTTGATACATTTACAACGGTTATTTTAAAAACATTGTAAGCTATTTATTTTTAGCAGGTTGTATTTTGATTTTCGTTTTTAAAATCAGCAATTTAACACAAATTAACAAAGTTATTAACTTCTTAAAAAACTCACCATTAAATATTGTGATTGGTTCGTTAGGAACTGGAAAAACCGCCTTTCTAGTATACGCAGCAAAATTACTAAAAAAGAAAAAATATCACATCGCCGCAACCTTTCCATTACTAGAAACCCAAAAATTAAGTTTAGGACATATGGGATTATTAGATTTTGATTATCCGGTATTGCCAGACAAAACCTTACTTTTATGAGATGAAACCAACTTATTTTTAGAAGGAACTGATTGAGAAAAAAATAATACCAAAAACGAAGAAACCGGTATTCAAGAATATTTCGCTCTGGCACGCCATTTCGGTCATATTGTGCTAGCTAGCGGTCAAAGAGATAAACATATTTGAGTTAAAGTTCGTGATATTGCCAATAATGTGATTGTGGGCATTCGTAAAAAACCCGTTAATATTTTTCGCCCCTACTTAAAAGTCATCTATGGCACCTTTACTAGTATTGAAGAATATGAACGCTGACGAAACACTTTAATTGATGCTAAAAATAGTAAAAAGGGTCGTCGCATTAAATATCGTGATATTCCGGAATTAGATATTTATTTTTTTAAACTAAAAATTCCTTTACCAATACTTAACACTTACAATTCTTTTTACCTAGCGTTTTTAAGAGATTACTTAAATTCAAAAGTGAATCCTGACTATGAAGATAAATACTATAATGACACAGCAATTGATTTAGAAGACTTAGAATACTTAAAAATGGATAAATTCAGCAAATTTTTAAGAAAAATGAAAGAAAAGGAATAATAAAAAATGAAAAATCTCGCAAAAATGGCCGACTTTCTCGCTCAAATGCTTTATAAAGTTTTTGACTTAATTTGAAGTTTAGAAGTGCCGGGAACGAATATTCAACTGATATTTCCTTTATTCTTAACACTGGCTGTAGAGTTTCTTATGGCAATCATTCTTGGATTTGGCAGTCAACAAATTAATTTAGAAAAACAACGCCAATATGCTGTTAAAAATAAGGGGCGTTTAAGTGCATGAGGAAAAACTAAAAAACAAATAAAACCAATAAAAACAAAACAAGGTAACTAAAAATGTTTAAACTAATTATTATTTTTATCTTAATAACTGTTCTTGGATTGTTGGCTGGTAGTCATTTTGAAACTTTAACGAACTATATTAGCGAGGGACTTGCCAATTTCCAAAAGTTTATTACTAGCAATTTAACAATTTTAGAACTATTTAAACCAATGGCTCGGACATTTTCGCAACACCCAATTTTTACCATTCTTGGTGTCACTTGTGTACTTATTGCTTTATTTATTGTGATTAAAGGACAATAAAAATATGAAAGGAAAATTAAAATGAAGAAACTTTTAGGAAAATTATTTAAAAAAGATAATTCAAAAGAAAAAATGCCATTAAAATTAAGAATTAAAAATTCTTTTAAAAAGCAGTGGTTAAAAATAGTATTAAGTATCATTTTCATCTTTATAAGTTTATTAATTTGTGCATTAACAGTAATAGATACTAAATGAATAACTGGAACAAGTGACGAATTTAATGATTTTATGAATAAAGAAATGGTTGATTTTTTTGGTAAGTTCAATAGTGTTATTATGCTCGCCGGAATATTTGTTTTTTGATGAGGCGGAGCAATATATTTTGCAATTAAATTTGAAAAATTAATCCGCTTTACTATTCAAAAAATTAAAGAAAAAAAGCCTTGAAAAATGAAATCAAACAAACTAATTAATTCTTTTAAAAAATAATGATGGAGAATTTTGCCTTACATTTTTATGATTATTATCTTTTTCATTCCATTTTTAAAATTGGGAATTAATGATTTGAAATTATTATATGAAAAATTTGAAGCATTAATTTCACTTATGATACTAGGATATTTAGATATATGCATTACAATAGCGGTAATTATGAACTGTATCATTGAGTGACTTATTAAAAAATTAAAGCTAAAAGAATAATGAAAAATAAAATATTTTAAAAAGGAGTGATAAAAATGTTTATGAAAATATTTACCGTGCTAACTATTAGTTTCAATAACATTTTTACTATTCCACCAAATATTAACAATGAGAAAACGGCAGTGCAATTAGTTAGAAATAAAAGAAAAACTCAATATAAAACATATGACTTAAAATTTTCAGAAATAAATAACAGTTATTTACAATCATTGTATAAAAAAGGCAGCGACCCAGTATATATTAATATTGACTCAGTAAAAGAGCAATTACCTTTAGAAATAAAAAATTATGGAGAAAATACTAGAGGGTTTGCTGTCTTTACCAATGAACCAGTATTTAAAGAAATTAAAGAAATTTATAATTATAAAAAAGAAAACAGCACCCCAGAAGAAAGAGAATTTTTTGATAAAGATTTTCAAAAAACAAATATTGAATATTTTTATATTGCTAAAAAAATTAAAGATGTAAAAATAACAATACAAGAATATAGTTACCCCGGTTCAAACAAATTTCATATTAAAAAATTTCATACAAAAAAAGACAACAATTAATTCATTATTTAATTAATAAAAATATATAAAATGTTAAAATTACTGCCTAGAGAAAGATGGTTTTTAATTATGACAATACTCTTCTTAAACAACTTTTTCATTTTTTCTATTTTGACAAAATAAAAAAGCAGTATTTAAACTTAAATACTGCTTTAGTTAAAAATATTTTTAATCTTAATTTAAATTAGATAATTAACAAATATATTAAAATTAAAATTTGAAGTCGGGTTATTTATGCATAACACATATAAGAAATATTTTAATTTTTTAATTAATAATGTTAAATTTTATTCTATTCCTAGTCAATCGCCTTCAGTGTTGGTTATAATGACAAAACCATCATTTTCATTATCTAATATTTCAAAATAACCATTTATTTGTTCAAAATGAAGCAGCATTACTTTTACGAGAGTATTGAAATCTTCATTTGTGACACTTCCGCCTCAGCCAGAATGGTCATTTATAACAAATTTATTTTTAATAATTTTAGTAATGTTTGCTTGTGAATTTTTATTTTGTTTGATTTCATTTCATGTGTTTTTGTTAATTTTAATTTTTAATTTATCATGGGCGAGAAATTTATATCATTTTTCAATGTTGTCATAAATATTATGATGAATTGAAGCCGGCAACGCAATATCAGATGTTGCATGATGATGAAAAGCAAAATACATTCATGTTCCTGCAATTGCTAATCCTCCAATTACTAAAGATAATCCTAGAGTTTCCGGAGCTAAAGCGGCAGCAGTACTAGTTTCCCCGACTATAATTCCACCTTCAACTGCTGCTGTTGTTTCAGCAGCAGTAATTGTTTCTGCAATTTCTAATCCTTCTGCTGAACTTTCTGCTAAAAGAGGAGTCATTTCCATTACTTCTCCTGTTTCTGACAAAACACTAGCACGAGCAGAGGATAAACTATTTTTAATAAAATTAGCAGTGGTTGATAAGCCTTTTATTGGTGATATACCTGTCATTTTTGAAATTCCTATAATACCACCACCAGAAATTATTTCAGATGTAATAACCTCTGTACCAATTGTTTTTAATTTTTCTTTAAAAGTTTTTTTATCATTTTCAGATAATGTTTGATAATGATTATTTATTTCGTTTAATTTCTTTTGTTTTATTATTTTTGGCATAGCGTTGTATTTATTTACTATTTTATGGTTATTATTAATTAGATAAATTTTCAATATTTTTTAAACTTTTTTCTTCTGTTTTTTTATCTACAAAATGATATTCGTTATTTTTTAATTGTAGTAAATTTAAATCTAATATATCATTATCAATATTATATATTTCTAATTTATTTGTTTGTTTATTACTATATACATTTGCACTGTTACTACTATTTTTATTTGATTTTTTTATATTAGTTAGGGCGCATAAAGTTTTGTTAGGTGGGTAAAGATTTGAATAATTTTGAAAGAAAAGCAACTAAAAATTTATTACCTTTTTACTTGAAAAATAATTAATAAAACAAAATATTTAATATTAACAAACATATTCTTAATAAAAGGTTATAAAAACTAAGTAAAATGCTTATAAAAACAACATTAAAATAATTTTTTACAACAAAAATCATACATAAGAAATATATACTTAATTTGCATATTGAAATAATTTATAGTAAATGACTATTTTTTCTTTTTTAAAAAATACCTAAGAAAACTAAACGCGACCTTTATTATTTAAATATTTGACAGTTGTTTTAAATGATGTTAGTGTGTATTGATGTTATAAAAACTGTTTATAGTTATTTAATAAATTTACAAGTAACGATAATTATAATGAAATTAAATCAACAAAAACAATTAAACAGAAAGCGGGTTTATAAACAATGAAATATATCATCTCTGAAAACCAATTATCAGATTTAGAAGCGCGCTTACAATGCTGATTAAAGAGTTTTTACCGAGATAAAAACTATCATAAAACTAAAAAGCGAATTAACAGTTATTTAAACCTATGCAAGCAATTTTATACCGAAAAAAATACTTTAAAATCATTAATTAAAAAATACTTTCACAATATTGATATAACTTTTTATCGTTGAGCTAAAAAAATTATTAGTGGTTATTATGCAAATGATTTTGATAATTTAATAATTAAATCAACAAAACCGTTAAACCCCCATTATCAATTTAACATTGAGAGTCGCAAAAAAGTATGTGATTTATTTAATGCCAAATTGTAAAGTTAAGTGCAACTAAATTATTTTTCTAACCAAATATTCGATTGGCGAAAGATAATTTAGTATTTTTCTTGGTCTTTGGTTTAAAGACAATATAAATTTATGAACTGCATTTTTAGTAGTGTTTGAAAAATTAAATTTTTTAGGAAATTTTTCTCTAATTAAACCATTAGTATTTTCATTAGTACCTCTTTGTCAAGGCGAATATGCATCAGCAAAATAAATTTTCACATTTAAATTTTTTTCAAGTTGTTGTCAATTAGCAAATTCTTTACCCCTATCAAATGTTATAGTCTTAACAAGATTATTTGGAAGAATTGATAAATAATGACTAATATTTTTGTTAATAACTTTAGTAGTTCTATTTTCAACTAATATTGCTAAAGTAAATCTTGATGTTCTTTCAACTAAAGTTATTAAACATGATTTACTTTTACCTCGTGATGATACTACAGTATCACCTTCTCAACGGCCAAGAGTTATGCGATTATTAACATTTCGTTCTTTAATGGATTTACCATTAAATTTACCCCGATTTTCTTGAGATTTTCGTTTCTTACCTTTTCTTCTTAAATTTTTACTAGTAACCTTTTCAAGTAATCCAGAATAAATTCAATTGTAAATTGTTTTAAAACTAATAATTCATTCTTGATGAAAATTTTTAATTCTGCCATAAATTTGTTCAGGCGATCAACCTAATAATAATTTTTGTTGTACATATTTTACTAATTCTCTATTTTTAAATTTATGAAAATAACCATGTAATTGTTTTCTATTTTCTGCTTTATTTTGTGCAATTAATGAAAAATAATGATTATTATCTTTATTTCTATTAACTTCTCGATTAATAGTACTAATACTTCGATTAAGATTTTTAGCTATTTCACTAATTTTTACTTTAAATTTCAATTGATTCTCAATATAAATTCTTTCATCTATGCCAAGATGTTTGTATCCCATATAAAAACTCCTTAAATTTACTTTTTCTAAAATAAACTTAGCATCATGAAATTTTTATATGAAATCTTTTGCAATTTTATTTACTTGCACTTACAAGTATAATTCAGCTCTGCCATAAATTTGTTCAGGCGATCAACCTAATAATAATTTTTGTTGTACATATTTTACTAATTCTCTATTTTTAAATTTATGAAAATAAACATGTAATTGTTTTCTATTTTCTGCTTTATTTTGTGCAATTAATGAAAAATAATGATTATTATCTTTATTTCTATTAACTTCTCGATTAATAGTACTAATACTTCGATTAAGATTTTTAGCTATTTCACTAATTTTTACTTTAAATTTCAATTGATTCTCAATATAAATTCTTTCATCTATGCCAAGATGTTTGTATCCCATATAAAAACTCCTTAAATTTACTTTTTCTAAAATAAACTTAGCATCATGAAATTTTTATATGAAATCTTTTGCAATTTTATTTACTTGCACTTACAAGTATAATTCAGCTACTTTTATAACTTTCAAAGGAATCATTGAACAATAAAAGACACCCCATTCAATTTTCTAAACAAACTTTTAAAAACCTCTTGAAACTAACATATGTCTGTGCTATAGTACACATTCTTTACCCCTATCAAATGTTATAGTCTTAACAAGATTATTTGGAAGAATTGATAAATAATGACTAATATTTTTGTTAATAACTTTAGTAGTTCTATTTTCAACTAATATTGCTAAAGTAAATCTTGATGTTCTTTCAACTAAAGTTATTAAACATGATTTACTTTTACCTCATGATGATACTACAGTATCACCTTCTCAATGGCCAAGAGTTATGCGATTATTAACATTTCGTTCTTTAATGGATTTACCATTAAATTTACCCCGATTTTCTTGAGATTTTCGTTTCTTACCTTTTCTTCTTAAATTTTTACTAGTAACCTTTTCAAGTAATCCAGAATAAATTCAATTGTAAATTGTTTTAAAACTAATAATTCATTCTTGATGAAAATTTTTAATTCTGCCATAAATTTGTTCAGGCGATCAACCTAATAATAATTTTTGTTGTACATATTTTACTAATTCTCTATTTTTAAATTTATGAAAATAACCATGTAATTGTTTTCTATTTTCTGCTTTATTTTGTGCAATTAATGAAAAATAATGATTATTATCTTTATTTCTATTAACTTCTCGATTAATAGTACTAATACTTCGATTAAGATTTTTAGCTATTTCACTAATTTTTACTTTAAATTTCAATTGATTCTCAATATAAATTCTTTCATCTATGCCAAGATGTTTGTATCCCATATAAAAACTCCTTAAATTTACTTTTTCTAAAATAAACTTAGCATCATGAAATTTTTATATGAAATCTTTTGCAATTTTATTTACTTGCACTTACAAGTATAATTCAGCAAATTAAAAAAAGATAACACTGTTATCTTTTTTTAATTTAATTAACCATGAATTGGTTTATCAATAATTCCGTGCGCCGCTTCCATCACAACTTCTGATAAAGTTGGATGAGGATGAATTGTTTTTGCCAACTCATAAATTGTTCCTTCACTAACCATTGTTGTTGTCACTTCCGTAATCATATCCGTTGCTGTTCCCGAAATAATATGAGCCCCATAAATCTCACCAGTTTGTTTATTGGCTAAAATTTTAGCAAATCCCGTTATTTCACCATCAGCTAATGCTTTACCATTACCCGATAAAGGAAACTTAAAACTACTAAACGATAATTGTTTATCTTGACATTGTTGCTCTGTTAAACCAACACTAGCAATTTCTGGAAACGAATAAATACAACTCGCAATATAATCCATATCCATTTTACTATTCTTACCTAAAATATTTTCCACCGCAACAATTCCTTGTGCTGATGCCACATGAGCTAACATCTTATCAGCAGCGACATCACCAATAGCATAAATATTTTCCACATTAGTTTGACAACGGTCATTAATTTTAATATTTTTTCTAGGTCCTAATTCAAGATTTAATGCTTCTAACCCCTTAATTACAGGAACTCTACCAACAGAAATTAATATAAAATCACTAGTAAGTTGCTTTTCTTGTCCCGATTGCATAAACACTAATGTTTTATCTTTAATCGCTGTTATTTTAGCATTAAGTTCAAGCTTAACGCCCATTGATTTTAATACTTTTGTCATTTCTAAACTAATATCATTATCTAATAATTCTAAAATCTTATCCACTCCTTGAACAATGGTAACTTCTGTTCCTAAAGTACTAAATAAACAAGCAAACTCAATGCCAATAACACCGCCACCAATAATTGTTAATTTTTTAGGAATTTCTTTTAATGATAAAATTTGCCGACTAGTAATTAAAAAATTATTTTCTTTCGCTTCTTTAAAACCAGGTAAATCTAAAACTCGTGATACCGAACCAGTAGCAATAATTAAATTATTACCAGCATATCTTTTACCATTAACTTCCACAGTATTTTTATCAATAATCTTAGCTTCACCAAATACTTTTTCAACTTGGTTTTTTTTCAATAAATGTTCAACACCTTGGGTTAATTTTTTAACAACCCCAGATTTTCTAATTTGCATTTCATCTCAATTAGGTTTAATTGTTGTCGCATTAACATCAACACCATAACTTTTAGCATGCTTAAAATAATTTAAAACTTTAGCACTTTTTAATAATGCTTTTGTTGGAATACAACCAATATTTAAACAAACACCACCTCATCATTGTTTTTCAATAATAAGGGTTTTTAAACCAACTTGGGCTGCTTTAATGGCAGCCACATAGCCACCAGGACCACCGCCAATAATAATTATATCAAATTTATCCATTTATTTTCTCCTTAATATGAAATTAGCAATGAAGTTGGTGCTTCTAATAATTTCTTTAAATGCAACATAAATCTTCCAGCATCAGCACCATCAATTATACGATGGTCAATTGATATTGATAACGGTAATAAATCATTAACAACAATATTGCCACTGTCATCAACAACCGGTGTTTTTTTAATTGCCCCAATACCCAAAATCGCTGCTTCGGGATAATTAATAACTGGCGTTCCAAAATCTAAACCAACAGAACCATAATTAGTAATCGTAAAAGTTCCATCTTTCATTTCCGAAGGAATTAATTTCTTATTTCTAACTCTGGCAACTAAGTCATTGTAAACAACAGCTAAATTAAAAATATCTTGTTGATCAGCATCTTTAATAACAGGAACAATTAATCCCGCATCAGTATCAGCAGCAATGCCAATATTATAATAATTATGATAAACAATTTCTTCTGTTACTTCATCTAATCGGGCATTAATTATTGGAAATTCTTTTAAAGCCATCGTAACTGCCTTAATAAAAAATGGCATATAAGTTAATTTAAAATCAGGTTTAATAACTGTCGTTTTTAATTGTGCTCGTAATTGCACTAAAGCAGTAACATTTACTTGTGTCATTAAACTAGTATGCGGAATTGTAAATACTGAATTTTTCATTGCTTTAGAAATTGCTTTTCTGGTTGGTGTCATTTTTACCCGCTGTTCTGCTTGTGATGCTGGCTTTGAAGAAAAATCATCACCACGAGATTGCATTGGTGGAACAACCGCTAACGGTTTTTCTGTTACTAATTTTGATGATTTAGCTTCACTAGATAAAGAATGCCCACCGACTAAATCTTGTTTTAATACTCTGCCGTTAGGACCTGTCCCCTTAATAGTTGTAATATCAATCCCTAATTCACGAGCCATTCTTCGTGCTAATGGTGTTGCTAATACTTTCTTATTTGATTTTTCAGGATTAGTTTCCATCACATTTGATAAAACTTGTTTATTAATAATTTCTTCTGACTTATTAGATGAAGGAACATTATTACTAGGATTACTACTAGCAAAGCCATCACCGGCCTTAATAATATCGCCAATTGCAAAATTAATTTGACCAATTTTACCATCAAATTCAGCAACTATTGGTTGAGAAAGTTTATCTGCTTCTAACTCAAATAAATCTTGACCTTTTTTAATATCATCGCCAACCTTAACATAAATTTGTGTTATTTGACCTTCATTAATATCACCATCAAGACCTAAAAATTTAAATTCTATCATATCTCTACTCCTTTCTCACTTAAGCTAAATATGTCATCATTGTTTTTACTTTATCAATAATTCTTTTTTCAGTAATTTTAAATCAATGTTCACCTTGATATAAAGGAACAGTCACATCATAACCTGTTAATCTCGCTGGCGGACATTGTAAATATTCAAAACATTTTTCATTAATTGTCGTAATAATTTCTGAAGATACTGAAAAAGATTTAACTGCTTCATGCACTACTAATATTCTTCCTGTCTTTTTAACAGAAGCAACAACTGTTGCCTCATCTCACGGATGAATTGTCATTAAATCAATTAATTCAATTTTCATTCCTTCTTGTTGCAATTTAGCAACAGCAGCTTCACAATCATAAACTAACGGTCCATAAGTAACAATTGTTAAATCAGGATTATCACTCGCTTCTCATTTAGTAATTTGTTTTGCCTTACCAATTTCAATTGTATAATGCCCATCAGCAACTTCTTCTTTGGGCGTATAATAATTTCTTAACGGTTCTAAAAATATTACGGGATCATCACATTCCACTGCAGCTAACATTAATCCTTTAACATCACTAGGTTTAGCCGGAATAACAACTTTAAAACCAGGCACATGTGCAAACATTGCTTCAATCGCTTCAGAATGATGTTCCAAACCTTTTAAACCTCACAAATTAACTGGCATTCGGATAACCATTGGACAAGTAAATCTTCCTCTTGTACGATTACGAAACCGAGCTATATGGCAAAATAATTGTTGAAACGCCGGATAAGCAAACCCTTGAAACTGTAATTCTACAATCGGACGAAGTCCATTAAAAGCCATTCCAGCAGCAATTCCTACTAAACTAGCTTCAGCAATTGGCGCATCAAAACAACGATTTTCACCATGTTTCTTTTGTAAACCTCTCGTTGCCCGAAAAACGCCACCAACAAAACCAACATCTTCACCATAAGTAACTATTGTCTTATCGCGTTCCATTGCAATGTCTAATGCATTAGTTAATGCTTGAATATTACTATATAGTGCCATTAGTTATTACCTTCCTTTGCAAAATATGCTTGTGCTTCTGCTAATTGTTCTTCTAATTGCGGCGTCATTTTTGCATATGTATATTGAAAAATATCTGCCAATTTTGTATCTTTTTTATTCATTGCACTATTAATTTCATTACGAATTAATACTTCATTTTCAACATCTAATTGTTTTTGTTTGGTTTCATCTCATTTTTTATTAGCAATTAAATAATTTCTTAACCGGTCAAGCGGATCTTTTTTTAATCATTCAGCTTCTAATTGCGGATCATAATAATCTTTTTTAATATCCGATGCTGAATGAGCAAAACGCCGATAAGTAATTGCTTCAATAAAGGTTGGCCCTTCACCAGCTTTTGCACAAGCAATTGCTTTTTCAACCATTGCATAAACTGCAAAAAAATCATTGCCATCAACTTGCGTACTAGCAATCCCAACACCCACACCTCTAATTGCTAAAGATGCCGTTGCTGATGCTTTTTTTCGCGGCGTGGTTAATGACCACTGATTATTTTCCACCATAAAAATTACGGGTAATTTATGAATCGCAGCAAAGTTCATTGCTTCATAAACTTCACCTTCACTCGTTCCCCCATCACCAATCGTAGTAATAACAATACCATCACTTTGTTTAAACTTTTCAGCAAACGCAATTCCGGTTGCATGGGAATATTGAGTCCCAATCGGAATATTAACTGGTAAGACATTAATATCTTCGGGAACTTTACTTCCTGCTTCATTTCCTAATCAATACAAGTAAATATTTTCAATCGGAAAACCAGCTGTAATTCAAGCAGCATTATTACGATATGCCGGAACTAATCAATCAATTCCTTTTCGTAAATGAATCGCATACCCCACTTCGGTTGCTTCTTGTCCTGCTGATGCTAAAAAATTAAGATTTTTACCACCCTCACTAATTTCAGTTTGAATTTCTTCTTGTTTTCTTGATAAACACATAAAACGATACGCTTTTAGTAATAATTCATCACTAATTTTTGGCATCAAATCAGGCTTAACAATTTCACTTTTTTCATTCATAATTTGAAATACTTCAAACTTCAAATCACTATAATCATTAAACATTTAAATAATTCCTTTCTTAAATTATTAAATCAATAATTTCCGAAGCAATAAAATTAACTCCAAAAATTTCTTCAATATTTATATTTTGCAATTGCCCAGCAATATGCTCATAATCATACTTACAACCAACTAACTGTTGTTCAATAATCTCAGTACCATAATAACCCATAAAATCACCAGAAATTTTAATATCAGTAATAATACCAGCATTAACATTTAAACCAACAATAACAGTTCCTTTATGCTCATAAAGTTTCTTATTTTGAATTTGAAATTTAGGAGCAATACCATAATTCCATTCTCACGATGCATACTTCGCTATTGCTAATTTATTAATTTCCTCCAATTGTTCAGAAGATAAAATAACCTTTTTATTTTCTCCTTTTAATAACTCAGTAATAATCAAAGCTTTAAATTCCATAATCGTAATTTTATCTTTTAATAGCGGTAAAATATTAGTAACCCGTGCTTGCACAGACTTAATCGCCTTAGACTGCATCTTTAATGGATCAACATTAAGGTATGCCCCTAACTTTAACAAATCCAGATTAAAAAGAACTGTTCCATGATGTAATATTTTATTACTATTTGCATACTGAGCATTACCAGAAATCTTTTTACCAGCAATTAAAATATCATTTTTACCAGAAAATTCAGCATATATTCCTAATTTTTGCAAAACACTAATTATTGGTTGCAAAAAATGATAATAGTTATTAACAACATTTGAACTTCGTTTTTTTATAAAAGAAAAATTTAAATTCCCTTCATCATGATACACAGTACCACCACCAGATAATCGGCGAACTACTTTGACATTATCCGCTTTTACTTGCTTAACATTAATTTCTTCATACGCATTTTGATTACGACCAATAACAATTGTATTATCATTTTGTCAAAGTAATAAAATATCATCATCATTCGGATAATTTTTCATTAAATATTCTTCAAGAGCTAAATTAAAATAAGGATTTTTACTATTATTTTCAATATAAATCATAACTAAAATTTATTCTTAATTATTATTATTTTCATCAACTGATTGATGAAAATAATCCATCCCTAATGCTTTTAAACCTGCTAAAGTTACAAAATTATATGGTTTATTAAAATGCGGTAAAAAGAAAATATCTACTAACGGTAACTCATCAATCGTTAAACCTTTCATAATTGCCAAAGAAAACATATAAATAACTTCCGTATGATTTGCTTTTGAAGCAATTTGTGCCCCAATAATTTTTCTAGATGCTTTTTCTCAAACAATTTTAATTTTTACCTTAACATGCGGTTCTAAAAACTCAGGACGATCATTATCTTCAAAAAATACTGTATCAACATCCATCTGACTCATTTTTGCTACTGTTTCGCTAACACCAACACCCGCCATTTTTCAGCCAAATACTGAAATCGCATTCGCAGCTTGAAATCCCGGACTTGTTAATGAATTATCCCTAACGATATTAAAAGCAGTCACTAAACCCGTTCGTACCGCAGTTGTTGCTAATGCAATATTAGCATTTTCTTTTGTAGCATTATTATGAACCGCAACGCAATCACCAATGGCATAAATATCAGGGTCACTAGTTTGAAAATAACTATTAGTTTTAATCGCTCCCCTTGCTCCTAATTCAACAACATCTTTTAAAATCTTTGTTTCGGTATTAAAACCTACGGCTCAAAGTACCATATCAACAGCATATTCATTTTTATCAGTAATTACTTTAGTAACAATACCATTTTCTTTAATAAACTCTTTAACAACTTCATCTGTACGAATAATAACACCTGCTTTTTCCATACTTTGTTGAACAGGTGTTGTAAACTCTTCATCATAATATCGTGGCATAATCCGATCTTCAATATCAATTAAAGTTACCTTTTTATTATTATGACTAAAAGCTTCAACTAATTCAATCCCAATATATCCAGCACCAACAACAACAACATTTTTAATTGCTGAATTATCAATTATTGCTTTAATTTGTTTTGCATGTTGAAATAATTTAACAATATTAACACCCGCACTAACTGTACCATCATCATTTTTAAGTCCCGGAATTGAAGGAATAATTGGTCAAGTACCAACACCAATAACTAACTTATCATAAGTGTCAAAAAACTCTTCATTTGTTTCTAAGTTTTTGATTAAAACTTTCTTTTCTTTATTATTAACAGCCAAAAGTTCATGTTTCATATGAACTTCAATACCTTCTGATTGTAACAATTCTGGCGTTGCATAAAATAGGCCATCAGGTTTACTAATTTCACCACCAACTCATAAAGCAATTCCACACCCTAAAAAAGAAATATTGTCATTACGATCGTATGCTACAATTTTAATATCCTTTTTATCTTGTTTACTTAAATGACTTAAGGTTCTAACTAAGGTAGTCCCTGAATGGTTAATACCAATAGCAATAACTTTCATCGTCTTTTGACTCCTTCTATAATTTTATTTGTTTCTAAGTTTCTAGTTATTTTTCATGATAATTATTAAAATAAGAAAAAACTCAATTTACACAGTAATTATACACCAATTTTTGACTATTATTCAATTATTACCACAGAATAAATAAAATTTTCAAATAATGATTAAAAATTTCATTCAATATCTTAATTATCTTAAAAATAAAAACTAGAAAGATTAATTCTAGTTCTAAACTACTTATTTTAATTGCTATCATCTTACATTAATTTATAAAATTATTTGTTTAATCATTAATTCACACTCCTTTTATTATTTCAATAGAAAAATTTATAAATTATAATTTATAAATTAAAGAGTATAATTTATTTATTATTAATTTTAAAGGAGAAACTATGCGTATTATTCCCTATGAACTTATTTGCTATGCTAACAATATGAGTCTATCAGCTTTAAGAAAAGAAATTTCAATGTATGATTATTGTCTTAATAAAAATAAAACCAATATCGCAATGAATCCTTTTTTAAAATTAAAACGACCTTATTTTAATCTTGTAATTTATACTTGAATAACTGAAATGAACAAAAGAAATTTATATGTGGGAACATTGGCCCAATATTATGCTAAAAACAATCCTCCAAGTTTAATAATAGACACCAATATTTTTCTCATTATTGAATGTTGTTTACAATGAGATTTAAAACAATTTAATTGTTATGAAGAAAACCTTTCATGATTTGCTGTTATTAATAAATTTCTGACTAAACAAAACATTTCTCTCACTAAATGAAATTTAACAACTTATAATGAAATAAAACAATGATACGAAAAAAAATTTATGCGAAAAAATAATCGTGGGAAAATGAAACCTTATAAGTTAAATATGACAATAGTAATTAATTTCTTAAAAGCAACACTAACTGAATAAGCAAATTACATTTGATCCTTAAAATCAACAGCAATTAAGTTTAAAGCATTTTTAAAGACATACTGTGTGCTAATAATTAAATGCAATCTTTGTTCTGATAAAGTAATATTAGTTTCATCCAAAATTTTACATTCTGAATAATATGAATGAAATCCCCGTGCTAATTCCTGAATATAATCACAAATAATATTCGATTGACAAAATTTAGCAGCACTTTGTACTACTTTACTAAAATAATCTAATACTTTAATTAGCTCTCGCTCCTTGGGATGTGTTAATAAATGATAACTAGCAATTGTCTTTGTTAAATCAATATTATGAGGCACATTTCGTAAAATACTCGCACAACGCGCTGTAGCATATTGAAAGTAATAAACCGGATTATTATTACTTTGAGATGTTAAAAGACTCAAATCTAAATCCATATGACTAGAAGATGCTTTTGAACATAACATATAACGAACAACATCAATACCTAATTCCATAACTAAATCAATTAATCATACGGCTGTCCCTTTTCTTTTTGACATTTTATATTCTTGACCATCTTTAATTAATCGCACCATTTGAATAATAACAATTTTTAAAATATTAGCATCATAACCTAAAATTTGTAAACCCGCCTGCATTCGTGTTAAATAACTATGATGATCTGCACCTCAAAAATTAACTAAATAATTAGCTTTTGCTCGTTTAATTCGTAAATTATGACAAGCTAAATCCGGTAAAATATAAGCATACGATTTATCTTGTTTAACAAGAACTCGGTCCTTATCATCACCATAATCTGTTGTTTTTAACCACAAAGCACCATCTTTTTCAAAAACTTTATTAGTTGCTTGCAATTCCTTTACTAACTTATCAATTTCTTTTGTTGTATACATTTCTAACTCACTCGACCAATAATCAATATTAATCCGAAAATCCTTTAATTGCGTTTTAATTAATTGTAAAAAGAAAGCAACTGACTCTTGTTTAAATATTGCTAATACTTGTTCATCATCAATGACACCATTAACAATTCGTATGGCAATAAATTTATCTTGATATTTATTCACAAAATTAGTTGCTAATATTTCTTGATAAACACCCTGATATGATTGTTCTGGTATTTCAACATTAACCCCTAATTTTTGTAAATAATACGAAAAAATTGTATTTGCTAACACATTAATCTGATTACCAGCATCATTAAGATAATATTCTGTTTCAACAATATTTCCTGCAAATTTTAAAATTCTTGCAACCGCATCACCAATAGCACCATTACGAGCATGCCCAATATGTAAAATTCCTGTTGGATTAGCAGAAACAATTTCTAAATTATATTTAATATTAGTCGCTTCTCCACTACCAAACTTAGTTTTTAATTTTAAAATTTCCGTAATAACAGCACTAAGTCCATTTTGATTAACTGTTAAATTAATGAACCCAGGAAAAACAAAATCTATTTTAGTAAAAAAATCATTTGACTTAATAATAGCAATAATCTTTTTAGCAATGACTTCCGGTTTTTGCTTTAAAATTGGTGCTAACACCATCGCAATATTAGTAGCATAATCACCATATGCAATATTACGAGTTTTCTCAATAACAATATCATCAACAAAAGGAGTAATATTATTTACTGCCTCTTTAATTATTTTTTGAATTTGATTTAAAATTAACGACATTAATATTTCTCCTTTTTCGTTTCATAATTTTATTATTAACAATAAAATAACCGATTAATTAAAATTTCAATATAATATGCTTATTTATCATCAATAGATAAAACTGCCATAAAAGCTTCTTGTGGTAATTCAACATTTCCAAAAGCCTTCATCCGCTTTTTACCCTTCTTTTGTTTTTCTAATAACTTTTTCTTACGATTAATATCGCCACCATAACACTTAGCAGTAACATTTTTCCTTAACGCCTTAATAGTTTCTCGCGCAATGATTTTATTACCAATGGAAGCTTGTACAGGAATTTCAAAGTTTTGTTGCGGAATAATATCTTTTAATTTAGCACATAAATTTCTTCCACGAGCATACGCAAAATCTTTATGCACAATCATTGATAAAGCATCAACAACCGCACCATTTATTAAAATATCCATCTTTACTAATTTACTTGGTCGATAACCTAATAATTCGTAATCTAATGAAGCATAGCCCTTAGACACAGATTTTAAACGATCAAAAAAATCAAAAATAATCTCATTTAACGGCATTTCATAAGTCAAAATCCTTCTTGTATCATCAACATAAACAAGATTTTGATAAATACCGCGTTTTTGCTGACATAACTCCATTAAACCACCTAAATAAGTTTCAGGAGTCATCATCGTTACTTTAACAAAAGGCTCATTAATACTACGAATTTTTTGCACTTCCGGTAATTTACTCGGATTATCCACAGTAATAATTTGTTGATCAGTTAAATGCACTTCATAAATAACACTTGGCGCCGTAGCAATTAAATCTAAATTATATTCTCTCTCAAGTCGTTCTTGGATAACATCCATATGTAATAAACCTAAAAACCCACAACGAAACCCAAATCCTAATGCTTGTGAATTTTCTGGTTCATATACCAAAGCAGCATCTGATAATTGCAATTTTGATAATGCATCTTTTAAATCTTCATAACGCGAACTATCAACAGAATATAATCCACAATAAACCATTGAATTAATTTTTCGATAACCTGATAATGGCACTAATGTTGGAAAATCAGCATGTGTCATTGTATCTCCTACTTGAACATCTTTAATATTCTTAATAGCCGCCGCTACTCAACCAACCTGACCAGCATAGATTGCATCCTGCTGAACTTCCAACGGTGTCTTAATACCAACACTAATAACTTCATATTCACCCCCTGTTGCCATAAAACGAATCTTATCATTAATCTTAACAGTTCCTTGAAAAACACGAATAAAAATCATTACACCACGATATTGATCATAATAAGAATCAAAAATCAATGCCTGCAAAGGAGCATCATATTGGGATTTTATTGGAGCAGGAATATCTCTAACAATAGTTTCTAACACTTCATCAACATTTAAACCAGTCTTGGCAGAAATTAACGGAATATGCGAATACGCAATTCCTGTCAATTCTCTAATTTGTTGTTTAATTCTTTCGGGGTCCGCATTAGGCAAATCAACTTTATTAATAACAGGAATAATTGTTAAATCATTATCAATCGCTAAATAAACATTAGCTAATGTCTGCGCTTGAATCCCTTGCGTAGCATCAACTACTAATAATGCTCCCTCACAAGCCGCTAAACTACGCGAAACTTCATAAGTAAAATCTACATGTCCCGGCGTATCAATTAAATTAAAACAATATTGTTGATGATCCTTAGCAACATACTGCAACTGCACAGCATTTAACTTAATAGTAATTCCTCTTTCTCGCTCTAAATCCATTGAATCTAATAATTGATCTTTTAATTCTCTTTTACTAACCGTACCCGTTAATTCTAAAAGCCGATCCGCCAAAGTAGACTTACCATGATCAATATGAGCAATAATACTAAAATTACGAATTAAATTTTTATTTGTTGCCATTATTTTTAATTTCCTTACTTTGTTCTAAATTACTATTTTCTAACGCTGTCGCTCGTAAATAATCAAAATCATTATCACTTCAAAGATGACCATAACTGACACTATTAATTCTAATTAAAAACCAAGTAATAAACAAGGAAAAAATATATGTTGATATCGCTTGCACAGCATCATTAATTAATGCTGTAATCGCATAACTATAATCAAAATTAGAAATAAAGTAAGTATATGGTGGATAAATAATTAAAACTGGTAAAACCGCAAAAAAATGACTGATAATAAAATGAAAATATGGTTCTAATATCCGAATAATAACAAACATTAAAATCCTAACAACAATCGTAATGGGAACAAAAACAAAATATCCCCCCATAATATCAGCAAATGCCATCGCAATCGGATTAGCAAATAAAATCATTGGCCCAGAAATAAAGGTAATTAAAGGTAAAGCAATAATATCAGCTAATTGCAAATAACCAACGCCAATTTTAATAAAACTAGAAGCATAACCACAAACCATTAAAAGACCTGTGATTACACCTGTTGTTGCTAAATATTTCAATGAACGAAAACGATACATTTTTCTTTCAAATCCTTTCCTTAAATAAATTTTGTTCCAACCCGCAAAGGATGTTGTCCTTGATAAAAATTTTTAACCAAGATTGCTTTTTTACCCTCAGGTTGTAATCTTTGAATTAAAACACTTCCTTTACTCGTTTGAACTTCAATACCATCTTGTTGAAATGATAAAATTGTTCCCGCTGCCTTTTCCTGTTTATTAATATCATAAACGATCGCCTGATGAATTTTATAAATCTTATTTTCATAAGTCGTATAAGCTAAAGGGATTTCAAAAAGACCACGAATTTGACAAGTTACTTTTCTCGCATCAACATTTCAAATAATCTTTTCATTATTTCGTTTAATATTTAAACCAAACGATACAAGTCGTTCATTTTGGATTTCTGGAGTAATTTTACCACTAATTATTAAGAATAAATATTTTTCTAACATCATATTTGCTAACAAAATTAAACGGTGATGCAAACTACTTGCCGTTTCATTTGCTACCAACCTAATTTTCTCTTGAACAAATACTGGCCCCGCATCCATTTGAGATGTCATTTTCATTAAACTAATACCAGTTTCCTTTTCATCATTAATTACCGCTCAATGAATTGGTGCTCCACCTCGTAATTTAGGTAATAACGAAGCATGAATATTTAAGCAACCTTTCGGCACCAATTGTAAAATCCTTGTTCCCAAAAATTGACCATAAGCACAAGTAATTATTAAATCAGCATTTAAATTATCTAGTTCTAAAACAATATCGTTAATATTATCTGGTTGAAAAATCTTTAATTTTGATGCTAATGCTACTTGTTTAACACCACCAATCCTCATTTCTTGCTTTCTCCCAACTTTACGATCAGGTTGACAAACAACAGCTACAACTTCAATAAAATCCATTGTTAATAATTTTAATAATACTTCTTTAGCAAAAATCGGTGTCCCCATAAAAATAATTTTCGTTACCATTCAATTCACCCCTGTTCTCGCAATAATTCAGAAATTTTAGTAAATAAAACTACCATTCCATAAGTATCGCGTTCACAATATAATAACAAATTTTTAACATAATTGTCTTGTCATTGTTGCCAACTAATAGTTTTTCAAGCATTATTTAATTTCAAGAAAAACAAATGATTATTATCTTTTTGTAATTCATTATACAACCGTTTACGAAATAAACTGGAAGCATCGGTTCCCTTTTGCACTTCCAAATCATCATAAGAAAATTCCGAATTAAAAGCCGGCAATGTTTTCTTAATTGAAAGACTACCATTAAATTCTGCTTTATAAATTGCAAAATTTTTAAAGAAATCCATTAAATCAACAGTCCGATCAGAAATTTGCATTAATATTTCTTCATAAATCGGATATAATAATGCCATTTTTTTTAAAACTTGCTTCTCAAAACTTTTATTATATGCAACATAAGTACCTATCCCATATCGTGTTAAATCCTTAATTAAATTTTCAATTAAAACTAAACGATGATCACCAACACCATCACTTAAATAACGATAATGTTTAATATTATGTTTCTCTTCATTAAACTTATTATCCAATAAAACATGAATTGAATACTGAAACGGAATTTGCTCATATGGTGTACTATTTTCATATTTCGGAATGGCACTTTTAACAGTTTCAAAATCATACATATAAATCGGATACATATATTCCTTATATATACTTTGTAAATATCTTCGTTCTGACAATGCAACAACACCTTCTAAATTTTGAACAACTTTAATTTGGCGATATTGATTAGCTGTTAAATTAAGATCAAAAAAATTAGATGTATAAAGCGACAAAAAATTATTTTCATAATATAATCTTGCTTTTTTAGTTTTTACTAACCGATAAAGATTAAATATTGTATGCTCTTTGGGTAATTTAGCATAAACATGAATACAATAATCATATTTACCCCGATTATGACATTGTCTAGTCTTTAACCACGCTAATGCTTCAGCAACTGGCATTTGAAAAATATCTTTAATGCGCTGAATATCTTGATTAAAATCTCGCTTTGCTAAATCTTTTTTTACACCAACCATAATATTTTCTTGCTTTGAACCAGTAGTTGTTAAATTATATTTACTTGCTAAAATAAACAAATTATCATATTCTAAATCACCTTGATGAAAATAAAAACCATTTAAATGCATTAAATAAATATTTTTAATCTCAATATTGCAATTAGTCAAAATATAATATTGATAAAGAACATCATATAAATGTTCGCGATGAACCTTAGTTGTTGCCTTAACTTCAATTAAGTCTCAACCTGTACCATTTCGTTTTAAAACATCAACCTTTGTAACACAACCATTATATTCAAATCGTGGTTCAAACAACACTTCAAGATTAGCATCAAGAATTTTTTCTACCGTTTTATTTGCCACAAGATGTTTTTCATAAGTATCTAAATCAAAACAACGATAATTTCGTAAAAAATATTGCTTAGCATGATAACCTACTTCTAAACCATCAAGAATAGTTTCACTATCAATTACCTCTAAATCGCTAAAACTATAATCATCATTCGCTAATAATTCTAAACTAGGCGCAGAAATATTCGTCAAGTCATCTTTTTGCTTTTCATCACCAAATTCAGGCAAACTAAAAAAATAAGTTAACTCCCTATCGTGCCATTGAATTGTCTTTTGATGATTTTCTTTTCGTAAAAGAAATGATAATTTAGCACATTCCCGATAATTTTTATAATCTTCTTTATATATTTTATGAAGCATTTTATCATTTCCTCAGATTATGAATTAATTAAACTATTTATTTTTTAGCACCAAACTTCTCATTAGGTTGTCGCTTAATAAGAACCTCATTTTTATTTTGAACAACTTTTTTAGTTGCTTTGATTTTTTTCTCTTGCTTAATTTTTTTAATTTCTGCTTTTTCTATTATTTTTGCTTCCTTGCGTTCTAATCTAACTTGTGCTCGCTCAGCCTTAGTCATTTTTCAATAACTTTTCTTTTGTTCTTTTTGCAAACGAATTAAAGTAGCTTCTAATTCTAATTCATGATTAACTTTTCAAGTTGTTTCATATTCTTTTTTACTTAATTGTTTTGTTAAACCTTCAACTTCAAAAGCTTTAGTAGCATATAACGCATTTGATTTTGAGTCATATAATTTGATAACAACATCAAAAACATCACGATATTTATAATCTTTACCTGCTCTAGCAATTACTTTATCATATTCAATTCTTTTATGAGCAATATTATCATTAATCTTTAAATACTGCTTAATTTTATCTCTAACTTCTTTTTGACGCTTTTCTTTTTCAATTTTATCTTGTTTTCGTTTACGAATTGAAGAAACTATCATTACAACTACAATAATAATAATTAAACCTAACATTACCCAAGTAGTTTGTCCATTTTGTAAATCACCTGTTACTAAAAACATTACTCATTTCCTCCTTTAATAATTAAATTTTAATAATACTTGCCAAATTGTAAAGTTAAGTGCAACTAAATTATTTTTCTAACCAAATATTCGATTGGCGAAAGATAATTTAGTATTTTTCTTGGTCTTTGGTTTAAAGACAATATAAATTTATGAACTGCATTTTTATTAGTGTTTGAAAAATTAAATTTTTTAGGAAATTTTTCTCTAATTAAACCATTAGTATTTTCATTAGTACCTCTTTGTCAAGGTGAATATGCATCAGCAAAATAAATTTTCACATTTAAATTTTTTTCAAGTTGTTGTCAATTAGCAAATTCTTTACCCCTATCAAATGTTATAGTCTTAACAAGATTATTTGGAAGAATTGATAAATAATGACTAATATTTTTGTTAATAACTTTAGTAGTTCTATTTTCAACTAATATTGCTAAAGTAAATCTTGATGTTCTTTCAACTAAAGTTATTAAACATAATTTACTTTTACCTCGTGATGATACTACAGTATCACCTTCTCAATGGCCAAGAGTTATACGATTATTAACATTTCGTTCTTTAATGGATTTACCATTAAATTTACCCCGATTTTCTTGAGATTTTCGTTTCTTACCTTTTCTTCTTAAATTTTTACTAGTAACCTTTTCAAGTAATCCAGAATAAATTCAATTGTAAATTGTTTTAAAACTAATAATTCATTCTTGATGAAAATTTTTAATTCTGCCATAAATTTGTTCAGGCGATCAACCTAATAATAATTTTTGTTGTACATATTTTACTAATTCTCTATTTTTAAATTTATGAAAATAAACATGTAATTGTTTTCTATTTTCTGCTTTATTTTGTGCAATTAATGAAAAATAATGATTATTATCTTTATTTCTATTAACTTCTCGATTAATAGTACTAATACTTCGATTAAGATTTTTAGCTATTTCACTAATTTTTACTTTAAATTTCAATTGATTCTCAATATAAATTCTTTCATCTATGCCAAGATGTTTGTATCCCATATAAAAACTCCTTAAATTTACTTTTTCTAAAATAAACTTAGCATCATGAAATTTTTATATGAAATCTTTTGCAATTTTATTTACTTGCACTTACAAGTATAATTCAGCTAATATTAATAATTTTTATTGTGTAAAAATTCAATAATATGATAAAATGGTAATGAATAAAAATGACAATAATAAGGGAAGGCAGGGTTAGTTTAGTAATTAAATAATATAATTAGCTGATTGTTTTACTTCTTCAAAGCAATACCTAAGAAAACTAAACGCGACCTGATGCGACTGTGTTTCCATAAAAAATTATACCAAAAAACCTAACTTAAAAATAATGATTTATTATATTTATCTGGTTTTTTAACATAATTACCTATGGGAATATCAGCATTGTGATATTCTCTTTTTATTTATCAGAAGGGAAACATAAAGAGATGAAAAAAATACTCAGTTTATTATCAATATCAATCTTAACCACAAGTATTCCGGTTCCATTGCTTGCCAACACAACACTAGAAAGAGTTAAACGAGCTACAAAAAACCCCAGTCAATGTGGTGAAAGTTGTAATTTAGTATTTTCTAGTTTAAAAAACACTAAATTAATTCATCATGGTGATTATTGATTAGATATAAGCGAAAGTGGTTTTACCTGACCTAGTGATATTAAACTTGAATATCCTAATAGATTTCTTTTGTTTGGTTATAAAAACTGAACTTCTGCATTTAATTTTTATAAAGACAACGGAACATTACACTCTTTTAATACTCCTGGTAGGGGATTTAAAGCAGATATTTATACTATATTAGAAATTGTTAATGTAAAAATTACAATTGGATTAGTGGATAAATTACATGATTCTAAGCATTATATAACTTCCTTCTCGGCGGAAATGCCTCCCTTTCCATCGTTAGATTGAACAAAACAACAAAGTCAGTTTAATCTAGTTGATACTAGCAAGACAAAAATTTGAACTCGTCCTGACTTGGTTGTTGTTGACGGGGAGTTAAATATTGTCATTACTAATCCGAACATTGATAAGGTTGTTTTTGATAATGTCCTACAAGGCCAAACAAATAAACAATGAAAAATTAATGTTAAACCTGAAACTAGTGAAAAAGACCACCACTTACAAGTGTTTTTTACTTTGAATGGTAAACAATATACGAGTGAAATTACTGTTTCAATGTTGGCAAAAATAGAACCAACGACAACGCCAATAAAAAAACAGTTAAGCGCTTTAATTAAAAGGCCTGATTTAGGAAATATCATTGATAACAACGACGACACTATTTTCTTGGCAGCAAACAAAACAAATAATAATATTATTGATGATTTTACGCAACTGAAAATAGCGAAAAAAATAGATACTGAAGCAACTTTAATCGCGAAAGAAGATAGTAAAAGTTACCAGGGTTCGATCGTAGTTAATTACAATGTTGTCCCGTCAACAGTCGTTGATTCAAAGATTGATTTACAATCAACGACAAGCGACGCAAATGTTGATAGCGATTATTTAGCGCAACTTGATAAAAGTAACATCACAAGCCCAGTTAATACATTCTACTATGCAAGTAGTGAAAGTACCATCACAATGATAAAACCAATTCTAAGCAGTGTGATAAGTGGGGTGGTATATGGCTGCGATGACAAGTGAGAAAAAAACGGGCAACAAGACAACATTGATATAACCAATGGCATTAAACTTGACGGGAGTCAACTTGGTGCGGCTCAGGGGAAATATTTAATTGAGTTAAAAAACGAATTAGGACACACTAACAACATTTATTTACAAATTGCAGCAGATAAAGAGATAAAACAGTATTGAAATACTGATAATGGCAAACATTTTGAACAGTGAGCAGAAGATAACGGATATAAAAATATCCGTGGTTCTAGTGCTGGTCAACTAAATAATTTGTTTTTGTTATCTAAGACCTGAAAACAAAGTTTAAAACATTTAAAACTGCAATTAGATAACTTTGTTGTTGTTGATATTAAAAATGTTACTCAAGATGAAATTAATACCTATAAAACCAAACTACTAGCTAGGATAAAAACACAAGTTGAAAAATATGTCCCTGATGTTGCAGAAAATACCGACTATAAAATTCTTGCTGATAACCTTGTTGCTGGTGATTGAACTACTAGCAAAAATGTCATAGTTCAAGCGGTTAAAGGTAGCACCAAACTGTTGAGTTTTATTGTCGCAACAATTCCGATACAAGCAAAAGACCACATAGGACAACCAGGACCAAACACAGGACAAACCCCGGCATCTGATAATAACGATGGCGATAGTAAACTGTGAATTATTGGCGTTGTCGTTGGTGTCTTGGCGGGGTTTTGAACAGCATATTTGTTATTCAAAAGATTTGTGTTTAATAAATATATCTTGCCAAAAATTTATGCGCGTCGTCAGCAAAAAGTAGTTGAACAGTGAAAACGTGACGACCGCGAAGAAGCCGAAGAACTAGCACACAAACAAACCGAACGCCAAAAGAAACAAAACAAACAAAATGATAACAATCAAGAAGGAGATGAATAATGGTTAATTTGTTTGCAGCAAGTGGCATCAATGATTTACTTAACAAAATTTTAGATATAACAATGCCTGTGTTAATTGCCGGCGCGGTGGTTGCGGCAATTATTATGATTGGGGTTTATGCCATTGGTGGTAAGTTTAATGCTGATAGTAATAACCGTAAGGAAACAATTAAAAAAGTGATGTGGGTTTTTAATCTGTTTATTGATTGTTATCCTTGCTAGTGCGATTGTCTTGGCATTTAAAGATACTATTGCCCCAATTACAAGTTAGGGGGTGAAATTATGTTGTTGCGAAAACGAAAACAAGATAATTTAGCGGTTGTAAAATCTAAAAAACCAATATTAAAACAAAGTTTAGAGCGATTTATGGCAATTTATTTTAAAAAATATTTACAATAATGGTGATAGCGATGGTACCACTGCTAATTATTTTTTGTATTATCATTGCGATATTATCGGCGATTTTGTGGTTTTTACCTAATACTGGAGCATCAAATAACATTCAAACATTTTTTTCTAATACTTTGAATGTTGAGACAGTGCAACCAACTGGTGGTTCAAACATAATGGGTGATATTATCGGGTGAGCGATAAATAGTTTTTGTGCTATTTTGTATCTTGTTTTTATAACCCCCATTGTTTGGTTGTTAGGTGGGATGCAAGATGTTGTGTATTTTATTGGCGGGGGAGCATTAAGCGAGCGATTATTTAGTATTGATAATATTAGCACAATATATTGATTGCTGTTCGGGATCGCCATGGCTATGTTGATTGTCATTATTGGCACCAAAGCGATTGCGTGGATGTATAATAATCGCCGCCACGAAATGAAACAAGCAATTACAAATATGTTGATTATCATTATTGCCATTTCATTAATCCCAACATTATTTATTATGGTAAATACAATTATGACAATGAGTGTTAAATTATTTTTGCAAAACGCCCCCATTGATACTAATAATATTGCCTTAGCAATTTTTAATAGTAGTTTTATGAATGGGGTTCATAATTTAGATTATATTCCAGTGGCGTGAACATTTGCAGATAGTGACAATTTTAGTTATATTATTTGCTTGATATCGGAGGGGTTTCTGGTTTATATTATGTTTACTGTTTGCATGTTCTTATTTTGACGGGTAATTGAGTTATTTATCTTATTGTGTTACTCACCCGTAGTGGTGGTTATGAGTGTTGCCGACCAAGGCCAACAGTTTCGTAATTGAAAAGATATGGTTTTAGGGCGGTTTATTAGTTATGCCTTTATGTTTATCACTTACAATATTTTTATTATGGGTATTGCGGTGTTAGGGCAAGTGGCAACATTTATGCCGAACGCTTTATCACAACCAATCTTTATTTTACTTGGTATCTTTGCCTTTGGTTTTGCGGTTGCAAAATCACCACAAATTATCACGAGTTTAATTGGTGGTAATACAGCAATGAGTGACAGTATCGGTAATTTAATGTCATTTAGCATGGCAACTAATCTCGCCAAAATTGGTGGTAAATTCGCATGAAAATCAGGTAAATTTGCTGCTCGCAATGCTGTTGGTAAACCAATCGGTGTAACACGAGGTAATAACTAGTGCAATGAAAAGTGGGGCACCATTTAAAGAGGCAACAGCAGGAACTTTATTTGGTGGCTTTAATCCCAATACAGGGGGAATTGCGGGTGCATTTGCGGATCAAACAATGAAAACAAAAGATAAAGTTATGACAAATATAAGTGATTATCAAACATTCAAAGAACAATGAAAAAACAATAAAGTTAAAGATAGTATTTTAGAACAAGCAAGCACGCAAAAAGCAAAGAAAGATAACGCTGAATTATACTTGTAAGTGCAAGTAAATAAAATTGCAAAAAATCTCATATAAAAATTTCATGATGCTAAGTTTATTTTAGAAAAAGCAAAGCAAGGAGTTTTTATATGGGATATAAACATCTTGGCATATATGAAAGAATTTATATTGAGAATCAATTGAAGTTTAAAGTAAAAATTAGTGAAATAGCTAAAAATCTTAATCGAAGTATTAGTACTATTATTCGAGAAGTTAATAGAAATAAAGATAATAATCATTATTTTTCATTAATTGCACAAAATAAAGCAGAAAATAGAAAACAATCACATGTTTATTTTCATAAGTTTAAAAATAGAGAATTAGTAAAATATGTACAACAAAAATTACTATTAGGTTGATCGCCTGAACAAATTTATGGCAGAATTAAAAATTTTCATAAAGAATGAATTATTAGTTTTAAAACAATTTACAATTGAATTTATTCTGGATTACTTGAAAAAATTACTAATAAAAATTTAAGAAGAAAAGGTAAGAAACGAAAATCTCAAGAAAATCGCAGTAAATTTAATGGTAAATCAATTAAACAACGAAATGTTAATGTTAATAATCGTATAACTGTTGGCCATTGAGAAGGTGATACTGTAGTATCATCACGAGGTAAAAGTAAATCATGTTTAATAACTTTAGTTGAAAGAACATCAAGATTTACTTTAGCAATGTTAGTTGAAAATAGAACTACTAAAGTTATTAACGAAAACATTAGCCATTATTTATCAATTCTTCCAAATAATCTTGTTAAGACTATAACATTTGATAGGGGTAAAGAATTTTCTAATTGACAACAACTTGAAAAAAATTTAAATGTGAAAATTTATTTTGCTAATGCATATTCGCCTTGACAAAGAGGTACTAATGAAAATACTAATGGTTTAATTAGAGAAAAATTTCCTAAAAAATTTAATTTTTCAAATACTACTAAAAATGCAGTTCATAAATTTATATTGTCTTTAAACCAAAGACCAAGAAAAATACTAAATTATCTTTCACCAATCGAATATTTGGTTAGAAAAATAATTTAGTTGCACTTAACTTTACAATTTGGCCTCATCAGTTCCTTCTAAAAATAAGTTGGTTTCATCTCACAAAAGTAAGGTTTTGTCTGGCAATACTGGATAATCAAAGTCTAATAATCCCATATGCCCTAAACTTAATTTTTGGGTTTCTAGTAATGGAAAGGTTGAGGCGATGTGATATTTCTTCTTTTTTAATAATTTTGATGCGTACACTAGAAAAGCCGTTTTGCCAGTTCCTAATGAACCAATCACAATATTTAATGGTGAATTTTTTAAGAAATTAATAACTTTGTTAATTTGTGTTAAATTACTGATTTTAAAAATGAAAATTAAAATACAACCTGCTAAAAATAAATAGCTTACAATGTTTTTAAAATAACCGTTGTAAATGTATCAAATTGCTCCTCAATGTCATAAAATTAAAAATGAGGTGCGATTTAATTCAATAAAATGGTTATTTTTTTCTATTATTCATTTGCAAAATTTCATCTTGCACCTCACTTTATTTTTTTATTAGCGTACTGCTCCAAGTAATTTTTCAAACATTTTAAAGCAAATAAAGAATATTGCCAAAATAAATGGAAAAATGAATATTCAGTAGTCAGCAAAGAAGTTACCGACTTGTGGCATATTAACAGCAATAATTTCTCACATTTTAGTAAACGCTGTTATAATTGCATTTCACAATTTAGTCATCGCATCACTAGCTGTTATTTTTTCTACTGTTGCTGGTGCGTCGGCTAAGAAAGTTCCAAACATATAATCACCCCCTTTCTTTTTAAAACATTCATCATTTATATTCAAAGTTTTTCTTAAATTTGTTAAAACCACGGTTAACCTTAACACGATTGTATTTTTTCCTAATTAATTTTGAATTTCTTTGGGAATGCATCACAATGTAAATTCTTGACATTAATTTTGCTTCTATCTAAATACTGATATAGTTTTTCAAAGTAGCATTAGAATAAATCACATCATAATCGCCGTTAGTAACCAAAAGGCAATGTTTGTTATTAAAAGTCAAAGTGGTTTTTCCGTTAAATTAATTTCTTCGCCACTAGTAATATGAGCCGGAATAGTTGTAATTTGAATAAATAAATCTCAGAAAGTTTGTTTAATTTGTTCTCAATTAAATTCTTTTAAATTTACTGTCATTTTTTATCTCCCAAAAATTATTTTTATTGGTAAATACATAATTGAAATTAATGCGAAAAGAAAAGTAATGATAATAATTAATCCGGCAATAAATGCAACTTGTGCAGGCATTTTTTCTATCGGAACAAACAGTTTTAAGAATTCCATAATAATTTCTCAAAACATTATTTTTTATTCTCATTAATTTCTTTTGAATTAGGAGCTTTAACTCATTCTTCAAAGCGAGCAATAAATACTTTTTCGTCTTTTGTAAAATTACCAGTATTATTTTTAATGGCATTTTTATATTTAATTCTAATTTTTATTTTGGCATAAATTTTATAAGCAAAATATGCCAATAGCATTATGCAAATGATAATAAATATTATTCCAATCGCAATATTCATTTTTAAACTCCTTTAAAATAGTTATAATTTATATCTTTTTTGTTGTTTTCTTTTTCGGCAATGAAGAAGCTTAATAATTCTTGTCCCTTAATTAATTTGGTTTCATTTTCTTTTTGATTAATTGAAATTATTTGATATTTACTATCTTTTATTATTCCAATACAAATTGAATTTTCGTATTTTCCTTTATAAACAAATCTTTTTGGAAACCAAATGCCGATTTGTTCATTAAATCAGGGAATTTTAGGTGCTTTAATAAACATTGCATTTTGTGTTTCTTTTAAGAGATATTTTTTAGTATTTAAGAAAATGTTTTCAATGTTTTTCATAATAAATTACCTTTCTTATAAATAAACTAAGTTATATTAACTAAGTTGTTAGTTAACTTAGTTTTTTAAACACTTATATATCGCAGATTTAAGTGTTTAACAAGCTTTGTTAGTAAATTTTGTTTTTTAATTAGATAAAGATTTTAATAATTTTAAACTTAGCATACCCCTATATAGAAATTTCTACACTTTAATATCCGCATCCTACCCTTGGAACTAATTTAATAGCGTGTATATTTTTAGGAAATCCACCCATTCATTTTTTTATTGCAAAACGAAACAAATTGCTATAGCTAATAGGGTGCTATCTATTAACTGGTAAACTTCTTTTGGTTATGGCGACCACCCACAATTTATCGTGTCTTAATACATACCAACATCATTAATTCACTTGTATTTAATTTTCAAAGAACAAATTTTTAACACCTTATAAAATAAAAAGACAATCATTGCTGACTGTCTTAATACTTATTCAAATCTTTACCTACCTAACAAAACTTTATGCGTCCGTCGCATCAAAATGATTTGTGTTTCCATTTTTTTATTTATTTAATTACAAAATTATTATATACTTTTTATTTAAAAAATGTTGTTTTTCTATTCTAATTAGTATATTATCAAATTAACTGTGTTATTTGATTTCCTTGATTACTTCTTCGTATATTTTCTGAACAGCATCTCTGTATATTTTACTACGATTAATTTTATAATTGAATTGTTTTAATTCATTTAACATATTTTCTGTTTGTTTAGAAGAAATAATATTAAGTCTAATCATTTTTTTCATTTTTAGGTAAAGAAATAAAATTACTTTGATATTTTCTTTTTTTTTTCAATTATTTTTACAGCAATATTAGGTTCGTTTGGTTTAACGCCTTTTGTTAAATTTTCATCATCAAAACCAAAATTTAATAAATTTTTATTCTTCATGATATAAAACCCCTTCTTTTGGTTTTATATTAAATATATTTCTTTTTATTAACTCATTTGTTAAACTCACAAAAGGATTTTTTTGAGTAATATTAATATTATTTAACATTGTAGATTTATCTACATTAGCCGTAAAAGGAATAAAATTTTTACATAGTAAGTTTTCGTATTTTTTATATAAAATATCTTTTACTTGTTCTCTTGCCACTGACTTATTTACCTTATTTAAAATAATGGTTTTTAAATTATTTTTAATTTCTAAATTATCACATATTTCTTCTCAAATTTCCTTTACCTTAATTGCTCCACTGTTTGAAAACCTATGAGGCTCTGTTACTAATAAAATTTCATCAGCAACAACTAAGGCACAAATATTAGTGTCATTTAAGCTTGGGTTTGTGTCAATCAACACATAATCATATTTATTTTGTAAAAAATCTCTGACTTTATTTATATTCTTTTGAAATATAAATTCTCTTCCACTAGTGGAAGATAAATATCTATTAATATCATCAAATTTAGAATTTGTTGGAATTAAACTAATATTTGTTTCTTTTGAAATTTCAATAGTGTTAATTAAATCCTCTGTTTTTATTTTGTTTGGCGATTTAAATCACTGCTCTGAACCTATATTTTCATTATTATCTTTTTTAAAAACACTTGTTAAATTAGCTTGCGGGTCAAGATCAATCAACAAAATACTAAAATTATTTTGAGCAAGGGTTCTGGCAAAACCAGTTAACAATGTTGTTTTGCCAACCCCACCTTTAAAATTACAAATAGTTATTATTTTCACTTTATCACCTCTATAAAATTAATTTTACATTATTTTTATAAATGCCAAATTGTAAAGTTAAGTGCAACTAAATTATTTTTCTAACCAAATATTCGATTGGCGAAAGATAATTTAGTATTTTTCTTGGTCTTTGGTTTAAAGACAATATAAATTTATGAACTGCATTTTTAGTAGTGTTTGAAAAATTAAATTTTTTAGGAAATTTTTCTCTAATTAAACCATTAGTATTTTCATTAGTACCTCTTTGTCAAGGTGAATATGCATCAGCAAAATAAATTTTCACATTTAAATTTTTTTCAAGTTGTTGTCAATTAGCAAATTCTTTACCCCTATCAAATGTTATAGTCTTAACAAGATTATTTGGAAGAATTGATAAATAATGACTAATATTTTTGTTAATAACTTTAGTAGTTCTATTTTCAACTAATATTGCTAAAGTAAATCTTGATGTTCTTTCAACTAAAGTTATTAAACATGATTTACTTTTACCTCGTGATGATACTACAGTATCACCTTCTCAATGGCCAAGAGTTATGCGATTATTAACATTTCGTTCTTTAATGGATTTACCATTAAATTTATCCCGATTTTCTTGAGATTTTCGTTTCTTACCTTTTCTTCTTAAATTTTTACTAGTAACCTTTTCAAGTAATCCAGAATAAATTCAATTGTAAATTGTTTTAAAACTAATAATTCATTCTTGATGAAAATTTTTAATTCTGCCATAAATTTGTTCAGGCGATCAACCTAATAATAATTTTTGTTGTACATATTTTACTAATTCTCTATTTTTAAATTTATGAAAATAAACATGTAATTGTTTTCTATTTTCTGCTTTATTTTGTGCAATTAATGAAAAATAATGATTATTATCTTTTCTGCCAAATTGTAAAGTTAAGTGCAACTAAATTATTTTTCTAACCAAATATTCGATTGGCGAAAGATAATTTAGTATTTTTCTTGGTCTTTGGTTTAAAGACAATATAAATTTATGAACTGCATTTTTAGTAGTGTTTGAAAAATTAAATTTTTTAGGAAATTTTTCTCTAATTAAACCATTAGTATTTTCATTAGTACCTCTTTGTCAAGGTGAATATGCATCAGCAAAATAAATTTTCACATTTAAATTTTTTTCAAGTTGTTGTCAATTAGTAAATTCTTTACCCCTATCAAATGTTATAGTCTTAACAAGATTATTTGGAAGAATTGATAAATAATGACTAATATTTTTGTTAATAACTTTAGTAGTTCTATTTTCAACTAATATTGCTAAAGTAAATCTTGATGTTCTTTCAACTAAAGTTATTAAACATGATTTACTTTTACCTCGTGATGATACTACAGTATCCCCTTCTCAATGGCCAAGAGTTATGCGATTATTAACATTTCGTTCTTTAATGGATTTACCATTAAATTTACCCCGATTTTCTTGAGATTTTCGTTTCTTACCTTTTCTTCTTAAATTTTTACTAGTAACCTTTTCAAGTAATCCAGAATAAATTCAATTGTAAATTGTTTTAAAACTAATAATTCATTCTTGATGAAAATTTTTAATTCTGCCATAAATTTGTTCAGGCGATCAACCTAATAATAATTTTTGTTGTACATATTTTACTAATTCTCTATTTTTAAATTTATGAAAATAAACATGTAATTGTTTTCTATTTTCTGCTTTATTTTGTGCAATTAATGAAAAATAATGATTATTATCTTTATTTCTATTAACTTCTCGATTAATAGTACTAATACTTCGATTAAGATTTTTAGCTATTTCACTAATTTTTACTTTAAATTTCAATTGATTCTCAATATAAATTCTTTCATCTATGCCAAGATGTTTGTATCCCATATAAAAACTCCTTAAATTTACTTTTTCTAAAATAAACTTAGCATCATGAAATTTTTATATGAAATCTTTTGCAATTTTATTTACTTGCACTTACAAGTATAATTCAGCAAATACATAAAAAAATATTTAAATAAATACATAAATATAAAAAAATACATAAATATAATTAATTCATTTAATTTATTCTTAATAAATCATACACTATAATATCAACTCCTATAAATTACTAAAAATATTTTAGCACTCTAAGGTGTTCATTGACAAAATTTTATTATAGTTTTATAATTTAAATAGGTTGATACAAACAACCTATAATTAATTTTATTATATTTTTGTTATAAGGAGGGTTATAGAAAAATGTCAAATTTAATTAAAGAAATAATTACTACCAAGGCCGGTGGAATACCTAAATGCAATTACAAATTGTAAAATTAAAACATTAATTTAATTTTTTTAAATAATTTATTTTATAAAATTATTATAAGGAGTGACTATATATGAAAATAAAAAGCAATTTAACAAATTATGATAAAAATGTTAATCGTAGATTAAATAGTATTGATGATGTTTTTTCTAATTTCTTTGAAGATTTTAATAAATTAACACATCCAATTTATGAAAATAAATCAGTTTCGCCAAAAATAGATTTTTATGAAACCGATACCGAGTATTGTTTAAATGCTGAATTACCAGGTATATTGCAGGAAAATATTGATTTAAAAATCAATAATAACATTTTAACAATTCAAACTAAAACTGAAGAAAAGAAAGAAGAAACAAAAAACAATTATCATATTCAAGAAAGATATTTTGGTTCATTCTACCGTTCAATAGGATTACCAAATAATATTAATGAAAACAAAATTTGTGCTTCATTTGACAATGGAATTTTAAATATCAAAATTTCAAAACAAGAAGAAACAAAAACTAAAAAAATTATGATTAAAAATCAAAAAGAAAATTAATAAAAAGAGCAATTGCTCTTTTTAATTGCCAAATTGTAAAGTTAAGTGCAACTAAATTATTTTTCTAACCAAATATTCGATTGGCGAAAGATAATTTAGTATTTTTCTTGGTCTTTGGTTTAAAGACAATATAAATTTATGAACTGCATTTTTAGTAGTGTTTGAAAAATTAAATTTTTTAGGAAATTTTTCTCTAATTAAACCATTAGTATTTTCATTAGTACCTCTTTGTCAAGGTGAATATGCATCAGCAAAATAAATTTTCACATTTAAATTTTTTTCAAATTGTTGTCAATTAGCAAATTCTTTACCCCTATCAAATGTTATAGTCTTAACAAGATTATTTGGAAGAATTGATAAATAATGACTAATATTTTTGTTAATAACTTTAGTAGTTCTATTTTCAACTAATATTGCTAAAGTAAATCTTGATGTTCTTTCAACTAAAGTTATTAAACATGATTTACTTTTACCTCGTGATGATACTACAGTATCCCCTTCTCAATGGCCAAGAGTTATGCGATTATTAACATTTCGTTCTTTAATGGATTTACCATTAAATTTACCCCGATTTTCTTGAGATTTTCGTTTCTTACCTTTTCTTCTTAAATTTTTACTAGTAACCTTTTCAAGTAATCCAGAATAAATTCAATTGTAAATTGTTTTAAAACTAATAATTCATTCTTGATGAAAATTTTTAATTCTGCCATAAATTTGTTCAGGCGATCAACCTAATAATAATTTTTGTTGTACATATTTTACTAATTCTCTATTTTTAAATTTATGAAAATAAACATGTAATTGTTTTCTATTTTCTGCTTTATTTTGTGCAATTAATGAAAAATAATGATTATTATCTTTATTTCTATTAACTTCTCGATTAATAGTACTAATACTTCGATTAAGATTTTTAGCTATTTCACTAATTTTTACTTTAAATTTCAATTGATTCTCAATATAAATTCTTTCATCTATGCCAAGATGTTTGTATCCCATATAAAAACTCCTTAAATTTACTTTTTCTAAAATAAACTTAGTATCATGAAATTTTTATATGAAATCTTTTGCAATTTTATTTACTTGCACTTACAAGTATAATTCAGCAAATTTCATTAAGAATTTCTAATGAAAGATACTTTTAGAAACATATTTTTAGTTAAAGAAAAAAGAGATCTAGATTATATCTAGACCCCTGAAAACTTTATACGACCTATAAAGGAAAGTACATTTATGAGAATATTTTAATTTAAATAAAAATGGGGCGACTGATGGGAATTGAACCCACGAATGTTGGTTCCACAAACCAATGCGATAACCATTACGCCACAGTCGCCATATATAATGGTTTTTATTAACCGATAAAATTATATAACTATTTTAAAAGAATGTAAACTTATTCGTAAAAAAAGGTCGCGTTTAGTTTTCTTAGGTATTTTTTAAAAAAGAAAAAATAGTCATTTACTATAAATTATTTCAATATGCAAATTAAGTATATATTTCTTATGTATGATTTTTGTTGTAAAAAATTATTTTAATGTTGTTTTTATAAGCATTTTACTTAGTTTTTATAACCTTTTATTAAGAATATGTTTGTTAATATTAAATATTTTGTTTTATTAATTATTTTTCAAGTAAAAAGGTAATAAATTTTTAGTTGCTTTTCTTTCAAAATTATTCAAATCTTTACCCACCTAACAAAACTTTATGCGCCCTAAAACTAAGATTAACTTAGTGATAAAATATATGGTTTTTCTAAATTATTTTTTAAAGTTTCTAAAAATTGTCCCGCATCATAAATATCAATAGCTCGTTGATCAACTGTTAATGTTATATTCATCATATGCCTAATAGTCACACTTTGACCATAAACAACAGGTTTTCTTAAAATCTTACCAATCCCCATAACCGCAACATTAGGATAAAAAATTGGTGAAATACCTGAATTTGCACCAACCATTCCAAAATTAGTAATAGTAATGGTACTACCAACAAATTCAAGGTCATTTGTTTTCCTTGCCCGAATCCTTTGATCAGATTGCTCCATATCAGTTGCTAACTGTGCTATTGATAACTTATCAACTAATCTAATAACTGGAGTTTGTAAACCATCAGCATATTGTCGAGCAATAGCAATATTATGATATCTCTTAATAACTAATTCATTAGTATCAGCATCATAGCTAGCATTAAGTTTTGGATATTCTTCTAAACTTAAAGATATTGCTTTAATTATAAATACCATTGAATTCAACCGTGTCTTACTATTATTACTATGCAAAGACATCCTTTCACAAAGAGCAATAACATTATTCATATCAACTTCACAATTTAATGTTAAATGTGGAACATATTTATTACTTAATATCAATGCTTCCACAGCACTATTTCTTGCTTTTGAAAGCATTTTTCTAGTTTCTAAATGACCACTCTTTTGTTCAGCAGAATGATTAATTTCAATATTAACACCATTATCATTAGTTAAATTTTCATTCCTTAAATTATTTTCTAATGGGGTAATTAAATTTTGTTTAGCAATCTTTTCTAACTGTTCTTGAGATAATGAATTAAAAGATTGTTGCATATCAGTATGATAAAAAGCCATTAATTGTGGATTAACAATTGGAACATATTTTGGTGGAATAAATACTGGTTGCTGAAAATAACTAGGTACATATTGATGACCTGAATTTTCCAACATATTATTTATTCCTTGATTACTTTGTTGAGTATTTATATTTTCATCAGTTACTTCATCAATTAATTCTTTTAAATTTACTTCTGACTGAGAAACAGCAACTTTGTCTTGCTCAGTATTCTTTTCTTGATACCCTAATGGTTGATATTGACTTTTAATAGTTTCTTTAATTTCATTAGTTTCTAGTTTATCATCTACTTCTTCAGAAATTATTTTATTAATTTCTTCAATATTACTATCGTTATTAATTTTACCTTTTTGAATTAAATCAATTTTTTTATAAATAGTATTCCGAGCATTATCAACAAAAGAAGCATTTGCATCACTTGATTGCGTTTTACTTTCTTTAACTGTAGCAACTTGTTCTTGCAAATTATTCATTCGCTTCATAATTATTTCCCGAAATGATAACGGTTTTTCATTTTTCTTTATTAACTCTTCTGAAGTTGTTTTTGAACTTAAATTATTTTCAGGCAATGGAGTTTTTTCTTGAATATCACTTAATTTATTTAAAATTCTTTGACGAAATTTAGAAATACCAGATTCATTTTTTTCTTGCATATCACTAATAACACTATTAGAATTAATAATACTTTGTTTTTTTTCAATTACTTGATTTAACGATTTAGGTTTTGGCGTTGGCGATAATTTTTCATTAATAACTTTTTTTTCAAATTCTGCTGTAAAACCATTTTCTAAATGTGATTGATTTTCTGATAAATTAAATTTTAATTCTTGCTCTCGTTCTTCTAGTTCTTCTCAATTAGAAAACAGCTTTTTTGATGACGATTTTATTGGTTTTACTGATTTTTCAGAGACAATTTCTTTCAACATAATCTTCATTTTAACAACAACATCACCGCGTTTAACACTATCACCCTCAGCAACAAATAATTTTTCAATATCACCATCAAATAAAGTACTAACGGGAATCTCTTGACCCTCACAGTCAACAAGCAAAATATTTTGAAAGGCTTTAACATGACTCCCTTGTTCAACTAAAATTTGCTTAATAGTACCATATTTACTTGGTAAATCATTTAACTTAATTTTAATCATTAAAGCCACCTCTTAACTTTTATCTTATTTTAACATTTATTATTATTTATTATATGCCAAATTGTAAAGTTAAGTGCAACTAAATTATTTTTCTAACCAAATATTCGATTGGCGAAAGATAATTTAGTATTTTTCTTGGTCTTTGGTTTAAAGACAATATAAATTTATGAACTGCATTTTTAGTAGTATTTGAAAAATTAAATTTTTTAGGAAATTTTTCTCTAATTAAACCATTAGTATTTTCATTAGTACCTCTTTGTCAAGGTGAATATGCATCAGCAAAATAAATTTTCACATTTAAATTTTTTTCAAGTTGTTGTCAATTAGCAAATTCTTTACCCCTATCAAATGTTATAGTCTTAACAAGATTATTTGGAAGAATTGATAAATAATGACTAATATTTTTGTTAATAACTTTAGTAGTTCTATTTTCAACTAATATTGCTAAAGTAAATCTTGATGTTCTTTCAACTAAAGTTATTAAACATGATTTACTTTTACCTCGTGATGATACTACAGTATCACCTTCTCAATGGCCAAGAGTTATGCGATTATTAACATTTCGTTCTTTAATGGATTTACCATTAAATTTACCCCGATTTTCTTGAGATTTTCGTTTCTTACCTTTTCTTCTTAAATTTTTACTAGTAACCTTTTCAAGTAATCCAGAATAAATTCAATTGTAAATTGTTTTAAAACTAATAATTCATTCTTGATGAAAATTTTTAATTCTGCCATAAATTTGTTCAGGCGATCAACCTAATAATAATTTTTGTTGTACATATTTTACTAATTCTCTATTTTTAAATTTATGAAAATAAACATGTAATTGTTTTCTATTTTCTGCTTTATTTTGTGCAATTAATGAAAAATAATGATTATTATCTTTATTTCTATTAACTTCTCGATTAATAGTACTAATACTTCGATTAAGATTTTTAGCTATTTCACTAATTTTTACTTTAAATTTCAATTGATTCTCAATATAAATTCTTTCATCTATGCCAAGATGTTTGTATCCCATATAAAAACTCCTTAAATTTACTTTTTCTAAAATAAACTTAGCATCATGAAATTTTTATATGAAATCTTTTGCAATTTTATTTACTTGCACTTACAAGTATAATTCAGCATATCAAATAATTTTATTAAAACGAATTTTTTACTACTTTTAAATAATATATTACTTTATTTTGTTTAATAAATTTCTTCTCATACTCTGTTAAAAACATACTAGATAAACTATCTTGCTCTTGAACTAATAATTTTCAATGAGAATCACTCCTCAAACTATTAATAGTAAAGTCAAATAATATCGCATTATCAGTACGAATTAAAATTTTACCAGCATCAACAAGGATATTTTTATATGCTAATAAAAATTTAGGCTGCGTTAACCTTCTTTTATAATGTTTTTTCTTTGGTCATGGATCAGAAAAATTAAGATATATTTCGGTAATTTCATTAATAGCAAATATATTTAAAATATTATTAGCATCAATTTGAACAAATTTTAAGTTATTAGGAATTTTTTCTAATGCTACCACTTTCTTTACTGCTACCATTAATACTACTTCCGATTTTTCAATGGCAATAAAATTTATCATTGGATATTTATGTGCCATAGCAATAATAAAGTCTCCTTTACCACATCCAATTTCTAAATGACAAGGTTGAGTATTATTAAAAATTTTTGATGCTCAATTACCTTGATAAGTTTGGGGCTCTTGAATAACAATTTGATAATTATTTTTTAAAAATATTTTTGCTTGCGGATTATTTCGTAATCTCATATTATTCTCCTATCTATTAAGTAACAAAAAATAGTAAAGCGATAGAAAAAAAGATTGTTGTTGATACACAGTCAATAATTGTTGTTACCAAAGGAGCAGCCATAACAGCTGGATCCATTCTTAATAATTTTGCAACAATTGGTAAAATTCCTCCCGCTACTTTAGAAATAATAATAACGATTCATAAAGATAATGAAATTGTAATCATTGAAGCTCACTGATCTCAATGTAAAACACCATCATATTTAATAAGATTAATAATAATCATTCTAATAAAGTTAAAGCAAATTAAAATTAAACCAACAAAAAAAGATATTCTTAATTCTTTCCAAACAACTTGCCCATAATCTTTAACTGTAACATCACCTAATGATAATGCACGCACAATAGTCGTTGATGCTTGACTTCCAGAATTTCCTCCCGTATCAGCAATAATTGGTAATAACGGTACTAATAAAGTTAAAAACTTATTAGATAAATCACTACTATTTTTATTAGCACCAAATAAAGGTAAAAAAGCATCAATAACTAATTCTGAAAAAGTAGCTGATACTAATAAAAATAACAATCAAAATATTCGCGAACGAACAATTCTTCAAACTGGAGTTTTTAAATATAACATCTCAGTTGGTTTAATCGCAGCTAACTTTTCAATATCTTCTGTTGCTTCTTCTTCCATAACATCTAAAATATCATCAACAGTAATAATTCCAATTAACACATTTTGCTTATTAACAACAGCAACTTCATTTAAATCATATTTTTGAACAATATTAGCAACTAATTCTTGATCACTATGAGCATCAACACTAACAACATTAGTTTCCATTACACTATTAACTTCTTCTTTGCTATTAGCAAAAACTAAATTTCTTAAACTAATAACTCCTAATAACTTATTCTTACTATCAGTAACATAATACTTATCACTATTTTCTGCTCTTTCATCCAGTTGTTTCACTTTTTCCAATGCTTGACCAACTTTCTCATGTTGAAGCAACTGCACAAAATCAACTGACATAATTGAACCAGCACTATTTTCTTCATAATTTAATAAAATATTAATTTCTTTTCTTTTATCACGCGATGCATTGATAATAAGCTTTTTCACAACTTCTTCAGGTATTTGTTCCAATAATTCAACAATATCATCAGCATATAATTGATTAACAATTTGCGTTATTTCCGTATTATTTAACTCATTTAATAACATTATTTTTATTTCCGTATCAAGATTAATAAAAACTTCACTAGCTATTTTTGAATCTAACAACCGTACTAAATATAAAACTTCACTAAGATTTTCCATTTTATTAATTACATCAGCTAAATCAGCACTATGCAAATTTTTTAAAATTTTTTCTAAGCTTTTCTTATCATTAATATTAACTAATTTTTGCAAATTGCTAATATTTATTTGCAATAACGACTTATTATTAATAGACACTAGCATTTTACCTCACAACAATGTTATTTTACTATTTATGTAATATTAATTATATCTTGTTTAAGCCAAATTGTAAAGTTAAGTGCAACTAAAGGTCGCGTTTAGTTTTCTTAGGTATTTTTTAAAAAAAGAAAAAATAGTCATTTACTATAAATTATTTCAATATGCAAATTAAGTATATATTTCTTATGTATGATTTTTGTTGTAAAAAATTATTTTAATGTTGTTTTTATAAGCATTTTACTTAGTTTTTATAACCTTTTATTAAGAATATGTTTGTTAATATTAAATATTTTGTTTTATTAATTATTTTTCAAGTAAAAAGGTAATAAATTTTTAGTTGCTTTTCTTTCAAAATTATTCAAATCTTTACCCACCTAACAAAACTTTATGCGCCCAATAATAATTATTTTAATTAAACTATAGTATAATTTTACTCGTATGCAACTAAATTATTTTTCTAACCAAATATTCGATTGGCGAAAAATAATTTAGTATTTTTCTTGGTCTTTGGTTTAAAGACAATATAAATTTATGAACTGCATTTTTAGTAGTGTTTGAAAAATTAAATTTTTTAGGCAATTTTTCTCTAATTAAACCATTAGTATTTTCATTAGTACCTCTTTGTCAAGGTGAATATGCATCAGCAAAATAAATTTTCACATTTAAATTTTTTTCAAGTTGTTGTCAATTAGCAAATTCTTTACCCCTATCAAATGTTATAGTCTTAACAAGATTATTTGGAAGAATTGATAAATAATGACTAATATTTTTGTGCTGAATTATACTTGTAAGTGCAAGTAAATAAAATTGCAAAAGATTTCATATAAAAATTTCATGATGCTAAGTTTATTTTAGAAAAAGTAAATTTAAGGAGTTTTTATATGGGATACAAACATCTTGGCATAGATGAAAGAATTTATATTGAGAATCAATTGAAATTTAAAGTAAAAATTAGTGAAATAGCTAAAAATCTTAATCGAAGTATTAGTACTATTAATCGCGAAGTTAATAGAAATAAAGATAATAATCATTATTTTTCATTAATTGCACAAAATAAAGCAGAAAATAGAAAACAATTACATGTTTATTTTCATAAATTTAAAAATAGAGAATTAGTAAAATATGTACAACAAAAATTATTATTAGGTTGATCGCCTGAACAAATTTATGGCAGAATTAAAAATTTTCATCAAGAATGAATTATTAGTTTTAAAACAATTTACAATTGAATTTATTCTGGATTACTTGAAAAGGTTACTAGTAAAAATTTAAGAAGAAAAGGTAAGAAACGAAAATCTCAAGAAAATCGGGGTAAATTTAATGGTAAATCCATTAAAGAACGAAATGTTAATAATCGCATAACTCTTGGCCATTGAGAAGGTGATACTGTAGTATCATCACGAGGTAAAAGTAAATCATGTTTAATAACTTTAGTTGAAAGAACATCAAGATTTACTTTAGCAATATTAGTTGAAAATAGAACTACTAAAGTTATTAACAAAAATATTAGTCATTATTTATCAATTCTTCCAAATAATCTTGTTAAGACTATAACATTTGATAGGGGTAAAGAATTTGCTAATTGACAACAACTTGAAAAAAATTTAAATGTGAAAATTTATTTTGCTGATGCATATTCACCTTGACAAAGAGGTACTAATGAAAATACTAATGGTTTAATTAGAGAAAAATTTCCTAAAAAATTTAATTTTTCAAACACTACTAAAAATGCAGTTCATAAATTTATATTGTCTTTAAACCAAAGACCAAGAAAAATACTAAATTATCTTTCGCCAATCGAATATTTGGTTAGAAAAATAATTTAGTTGCACTTAACTTTACAATTTGGCTTGTTAATAACTTTAGTAGTTCTATTTTCAACTAATATTGCTAAAGTAAATCTTGATGTTCTTTCAACTAAAGTTATTAAACATGATTTACTTTTACCTCGTGATGATACTACAGTATCACCTTCTCAATGGCCAAGAGTTATGCGATTATTAACATTTCGTTCTTTAATGGATTTACCATTAAATTTACCCCGATTTTCTTGAGATTTTCGTTTCTTACCTTTTCTTCTTAAATTTTTACTAGTAACCTTTTCAAGTAATCCAGAATAAATTCAATTGTAAATTGTTTTAAAACTAATAATTCATTCTTAATGAAAATTTTTAATTCTGCCATAAATTTGTTCAGGCGATCAACCTAATAATAATTTTTGTTGTACATATTTTACTAATTCTCTATTTTTAAATTTATGAAAATAAACATGTAATTGTTTTCTATTTTCTGCTTTATTTTGTGCAATTAATGAAAAATAATGATTATTATCTTTATTTCTATTAACTTCTCGATTAATAGTACTAATACTTCGATTAAGATTTTTAGCTATTTCACTAATTTTTACTTTAAATTTCAATTGATTCTCAATATAAATTCTTTCATCTATGCCAAGATGTTTGTATCCCATATAAAAACTCCTTAAATTTACTTTTTCTAAAATAAACTTAGCATCATGAAATTTTTATATGAAATCTTTTGCAATTTTATTTACTTGCACTTACAAGTATAATTCAGCTTAACAATAAAAGTCTTTTGTTATTTAACAATAAAATAAAAAGTAAACTTATTGTTTACTTTTTATTTTATATTTACATTTATGGTGGAGATGGTGGGAATTGAACCCACGTCCAAAAATAAGTCCCAATTAACATCTACAGTTTATTTTATTCAAGAAAAGTTCATTAAAGAAAAATATGAATAAACAAGTAATATCTCTAACTAGTTAATAGAATTTCAACATTGCTTATTAACATCACAATATCTAGTTTATCAAGTATCAACATTAAACTAGCCTAGATAAACTTACGCTAAAATAATGTGCTATTTATATCCTTTAAAAGGTTGAATTAAGCAACTAATGTTGCCCCAACAAAGTTATGATTTAACATATATGTTGGAATAGCTTGATGTTCTTTTTTATTTCCGGTTATAACACCTCGAAGTAGATAAGGTTTACCACACCACTGCAGTTAATTGTTTGTTATTTCTGTCGAATCCAGTGCACCCCCATAAGTATATTATATCAAATTTATGAAATCTTTTGAATTTTTCGTTCCATATCGCGTTTTTTAATAGTCTCTCTTTTATCATAAAGTTTCTTAGCTTTTACTAACGCAATTTCAATTTTAACTAAACCCTTACTATTAAAATATATTTTAGTAGGAACTAATTGTAAATTTTGCAATTTTATTTTCGCTTCCAACTTTAAAATCTCTTTTTTGTGTAATAATAACTTTCTTGAACGATTAGGATCCAGTTTAGCACTTGATGCATAAGCATAAGTACTAATATGTAAATTTAAAATTAGTGCTTCTTGATTTCTAATCAAAACATAACTTTCTTGTAATGATACATTAGATTCCCTTAAAGATTTAACCTCAGAACCTTGCAATGCAATTCCAGCTTCATAACTATCTATTAATTCATAATTAAATCGTGCTTTACGATTTGAAGCAATTATTTTCATTGTTTAACCCTACCATTACCATTTTTAGGATCTTTAAGGATAAAATCAATTTTTCTTTCTAACTTACTAGCGTGCTTAACCTCAATATTAACAATTTGTCCAAGATAATATTCTTTTCTTGTTCTTTCACCAACTAAGCGCATTGTTTTTTCATTATAGTTATAATAATCATTTCGCATATCACTAACACGAACCAATCCTTCAATAGTATTTTCTAATTCTACAAAAATCCCAAAATTAGTAACTGAACTAACAATTCCCGAAAATCTTTTTCCAATTTGTGTTTCCATATACTCAGCTTTTTTCATTTGTTCTACTGCTCTTTCACACTCTAATGCTTTCATCTCAGAAATACTAGACTGTTCGGCTTGATTTTGTAAAATCGCTGTATACTTATCAACAATAACATTATTAATTTGTTTTTCAAAAAGATATTTTCTTAACATCCGATGAACAATTAAATCTGGATAGCGACGAATTGGTGATGTAAAATGAGTATAACAGTCACTTGCTAAACCAAAATGCCCAATATTATTAATATCATAACGCGCTTTTTCCATACTTCGTAAAAACAAAGTAGCAACAACTTGAAATCAAGGTTTATCTTTAATATTTTCCAAAGTTAATTGTAAATCTTTAACATAAACATTCTCAACTTTACCCTTAATGTAATAACCCATTATTTTTAATACATTATACACTTCTCTTAATTTTTTAATTTTTGGTTTATCATGAATGCGATAAATAAATGGCAAATTCATTCAATAAATAGTGCTAGCAACAGTTTCATTAGCACGAATCATAAAATCTTCAATTAACATTTCTGCTGTTGCCCGATTTCTCAAAGTAATATCACTAATTTTACCATTTTGATTAATAATTAATTTAGCTTCATTTAAATTAAAATCAATAACCCCCGCTTGCTCTTTATATTTTCTTAAAATATGATGTAAATCACGAGCAATTAAAAGCATTTGATAAATTTCAGGATGAGTTTTAATAAAATCTGGATTTTGATTACTAAAAGCTAAATTTACTTCATCATACGACATTCTTCGCTTAGTTTTAATAACTGCTGGATATATTTCATTACTAATAGTTTCACCAACAGCATTAATTTCCATTTCACAAACTATCGCTAACCGCATCTCATTTTCATTTAAAGAACAAATACCATTTGATAATTGTGGTGGTAACATCGCAATAACACGATCAACTAAATAAACAGAAGTCCCACGAATAAAAGCTTCTTTATCTAAAGCACTATTCTCAGCAACATAATGTGCCACATCAGCAATCGCAACAAATAATTTATAATTTCCATTATCCAACTTAACAACACTAATAGCATCATCTAAATCTTTAGCATCACTACCATCAATAGTAATAAATAAATTATTTTGTAAATCTCTCCGACCAATTAATTCTTCAGCCATTACCAATGGCGAGATTTTTTTTACTTCATTTAATGTCGCATCAACAAATTTTGTCTTAACAAAAAACTCGTGAACAACAGCGATGACATCAATTCCCGGAGTATTAATATTACCAATAATATCCTGAATTTCTAATGAGACCAATTGATTTTTACTAACAGACACTATTTTAGCAATAACAATTGTATCAATAATTGCCATATTTAAATTAGTAACTACAAGGACTAAATGTTGCAATTTAATATTATTAATTTTTAAAAATTTTGTTTTATTTACTTCATTAAAACAAACAGTAGCGACAATCGTCGTTAAAGGCCTTTTTAATACTTCAATTACTCGAGCCTCAAAATGTCGGGCATCATTTTGCTTAATATTTTTAGTAGCAAATAAAACCTCATCCATATCTAAACAACCATTTAAGTCTTGTGATTTAACAAAATACTCTTGATTATCTTTAGTTTTAATAAAACCAAAACCCTTAGAATGCAGTTGAATAATACCAGTAAGTAATTGATTTTGTAAATTTAAGGAATATTCATTATTACTATTAACTTTTAAAACATCATTAATTACTAATTCCTTAAGTTCCAACACCATTAATTCATATTGTTTTTTATTAGTAATTTCAAGATAATTACTAATTTCTAACTTTGAAAGGGTTCGCTTTTCATTTTTTAAAATATTTAAAATTTTTTGCTTCATATACTCTCCATCAGTCATTAAACTATTAGAACTTTCAAGAACTAATAGTTTAAATAAAAATTATAAAGAATTTTCTAAAATTCTAATAATCATTGAAAGAACAAATAAACAAGATCCACAACCTAACATCATAAATGATAAAGTTCGTGAAAGTCCTCGCTCTTTAGTTTGTGCAAAAAGCTCTTGATTACCACCACTTAATGCTCCTAACCCTGCTTGCGTTTTCTTTGGCTGTAATAGTCCAATAACAATCATTGCAAAACCAACAATTAAAAGAATAATCTCAAAGATTAATAAAATATTTTGTTTACTCATATATTAAACCTCTACTTTTATAAATTTTAATAATTACCTTGTAAATTATATCATAATCTATCATATATGTTTTATGACAATTATTTTACAACTTAAATTAGAAAAAATGATATTGACTTTGTAAAATTTGAAAAATAATATTAAAACCATAAAATATTATAATTACTCCAGAAGTTATTACTGTAAAAATTTTACTACTACTTCAACGCGAAATTGTTTTAACAGTAAAAATAATAATTGTTAACAATAGCAAAATCGCAATAACAAATAATGGCATTAAATTCATCATATTACCATTTGCTAAATATTCTAAACTTCCAACAGGATGATTAATAATATCAGCAACAAAGTAAATAATTGAATTAAAAAGATGGCTACCAACAATTCCAGCAATGGCAACATTACCATAACCAATCCTTGCTAAAGAAAATAGTGATACTACTTCTGGTAAGGCCGTTGTCATTCCTAAAAAAATTGCTCCTGCCGATTCTTTTTTAATCCCATAAACATTATCAAAGTTATCAATAACCGCAACTAATATTATTGAAGAAAGAACTAAACCAATAGCCGAAATAACGAAAAAAATTATAATCATCTTTAATGATAATTTTTTTAAACCAACATCTTTATTAGTTTTAGGTTCTTTTTCCTCATCATGAAATCCTTTAAACATCATTATTAAAAATCCCCCATAAACTAATAATAAAACTAAAAATGGTCAAGAAACATTGATATAAGGAATCGTTAACCGCATAAAATCAAATGCTTTAATTGGCATTAAAGCTAATACTAAAATTATATTAATTCCGATCATTAAATAAATAATAAAGCGATTAGAGTTATTTATTTTTTTAAAAAATAAATAACGAATAAAAATAATATCAGCAACAGCTAACATCGCTCCTGAAAATAAATTTGCCCCCATAACATCACCCATACTAACTTCAGGACTCCCCAAAGCACCGGCTGTTATCGCTGATACAAGTTCTGGCAATGAAGTTATAATTGATAATAATAATACTCCCGCAACCGCCGTTGAGATTTTTGTTCGCATTTTTAATGCTGACAAATATTTAATCATCCGTCTAGAAGCAAAAAAATTAATACTCGCAAAAATAACAAAAAATACCCATAAATATTCCGGTTTTGTTCAACCAAATAATCACTGTGAAATAATTCCACCCCCTATTTAAAAGTATCATAGTATTTAAATTTGATAGTCAAAATCAAATAATTCCGATAACGATACTTGCAAACCCTTAGCAAGTTTAGCAATACTTTGTAAAGAAATGTTTCTTTCACCGCGTTCAATATCAGAAACATAATTTTTATTTAAATCACATTCATATGCTAATTCTTCTTGTGACAAATGCAAATTTATTCGTAATCGTCTAATTTGTTGACCAAACTTAATTTTAACATTCATAACATCCTTAATCATTTTTAAACATCCCTTTATTTTATTGTTTTACTAAATTATTAGCTCAACTAACTTTTCGCACAGTAATAATTAATATTGAAAATTGAATAATTTCAGCTAAAGAAACAATTAAAAATACAATTATTGTCACCATTACTCAATTCTCAGAAAACACTTCATAATCATTGGATTTAAAAATTGTAAATGCAAATCAAGTTAACCCCACAATAAAAACCCAAGTGCAAAGAATATCAATTAAACTTGATAACAAATTTTTACCACCGATCCTTAAAATATTAAAGAAAATAATTGATGTTGATAAGAAAAAGAACGCTATCCCTTGAAAAGCTAAGTACCACTTAGCAACATAAATAACTGCTGGACTTCCCGTAAAGAAATTAAGAATAAATGGCGAACTAAATATGATTAATAAAGCAATTGTCGCATTTAAAATTAAACCAAAACCTAAAATTTTATAAAAATTAACTTTTGCTTTAACAATATGATTAGCTCCTAACTCCCGACCAACAAAATATGGAACAGCCACATAATAACCATTAAAAAATGAATAAAACACGCCAATAATGCTAAATGTTAAAATTGCCGCTTGATAAGAATTATCTAAAAATCCTTCTTTTAAAAAAATCATCTTTTGCACAAACGATGAAAGCGCAAACAAGGCATTCGCCATAAAAATAAACACAAAGTTTTTCATAATTTTTTTTCACAAATCTAATGTTGTTTTTCAAATTTTTCATCCTGAACAATTAACTGGCTTCTTTCAAACTATAAAAGCAATGACAACAATAAATTCACAAACCCGAGCAATAAATGTTGACCACGCAGCACCAACAACACCTCAACCACAAAGTTTAATAAAAATTGGATTTAAAATCGCATTAATTGTTAAAGGCAAAAAGTTAATATACAACGGTGTTCAAGCATCGCCACACTCATACATTGTATTATAAAAAATTAACGAAATACCTAAAAACCAAGTTGTATAATTAATAATCTGCAAATAATCATTTGCAGATTGAGAAATCAAATTTTTCTTATCTTCCGGCAAATGATTATCTAAATTCACAATAATATTAATTAATGATGTTCTTAATGTCGATATTAAGGTAAAATAAACTACTGCCAAAATAAGTGCTAAAATTAATTTTATTCTTGTGGTTTCCGCAACTTTAGCATAATTCTTTTTCCCTAAATATTGTGTTGTATAAATACCCCCAGCACCCGAAATCGCTCAAAAACTATAAATTAATAAAATAAACATATCATTCGTTAAACCTAAACCAGTTAATTGTTCAGGATTAAAAATTGAAATAAAAATTGTATCTAAAACATTAATAAAAGCAACAATCAAACTTTGCAAAATCAAAGGTAACATCATCCGTAAAACTTTTTTATTAAATTCTCAATCTCAATATTGTTTTCAATTAATTTTTAATTTCATTAGTTCCACCCAATTACAATATTTTCTTAATTAACACTTAAAATATAAAAAATTAATAGCAAAACAAATTTTACTACTAAATTAATAACAATTTCTTTATATCACAAATTTATATATATTAATACAAAACATTTTATAAAATATTTAATTGTCATCAGAAGAAATACTTTTAAACAATAAATAACTATTTTTAATTTCGCGCATCATATGATTTATTCCTGATTTAGAAATCATACCATGATAAATATTTTCATATAAATTGCAAAGCTCACTCAACGAAGCTTCAGGATTATCTAACCGTAAATTAGCAATTTGTTGAGTTTTTAATGATAACTTTAAAAAATAATCATTCGCTTTTAAAAAATTAATCATCTTAATTTGTTCAATAGCCGCTTTATTAGTTTTTTGCTGATTAGAAATCTCAATATTTGTTAAACGATTAATACTATTATACATATCGCGTGAAATCCGTTCATTTTCAAACGATAATAGTGAAAGACTTGCATCAATTAATTTCAAAAAATCAGCAATTTCAGTTGATTTTTTTAAATAAATTAAAGGTTTTTTACGACGATAAATGCGTTTAAATTTAAAACCAAAACTATTTATTAGTAATTGTAACTTCCGAATAAATAAAATATCAATTCCTTGAATTTCTAAATGATAATTACTAATCCTTGGCGAATTAACACTACCAGTAGCAATAAATGCTCCCGCAATAAATGCTCTTTTTGATATTTCACTCGTTAATCTTTCAAAATTAACAACTAATTCATTTCGTTTAATATCATAACTAATATCTTTATCATTAATGATTAAAGAAACAATATGTGAAAGATCTAACTTATATACAATAGTTTTAATTCCCATTGTCAAAATTTCTGGATAATAATTATAAATTTCAGCAATTAATTTTTTAACAAAAATAGCAACAGTTTTATTAGAACATTCAAAAATTAATTGCTTACTATTAAATATTGCTAACGATTTTATTATTCCCAATAAAATAGCTTGCTTTGCTGGATGACTAAATTCCTTTTTCATAATTTCTTGCTTAACAATTTTAGAAAAAGACATCACTATTAATCACTCCATTCATAAAACTGCTATTAATTAAGCATCAATTACAATTTCAATTGATCTAAATATTTTATTGCTTCTTGAGCAGCAATCGCACCATCACCAACAGCAGTAGCAATTTGTCTTAAAACTGTCTGACGAACATCCCCAATCGCAAATATTCCCAAAACACTAGTATGCATTATTTCATTAGTAATAATATAACCATTTTCATCACAAATTTTCAAGTCTTTAACAAAATTAGAAATTGGTGTTGAACCAATATAAGGAAAAATTGCACTAGCATCAATTACTTGTTGCTCTTTTGTCGCAGTATGTTCAATAACAACTTGTTCAAGAGAATTTTTACCAATAACTTCCTTAACAACATAATTTAACAATCATTCAATTTTATTATTATTTTGAGCAATTGTTAATGCTCCTTTCGAAGCCCGAAATTCATTTCGACGATGCACTAAATATAACTTTCTAGCAAACTTAGTTAAATATACCGCTTCTTCAATAGCAGAATCACCCCCACCAACAACAACAATATCCTTATTACGAAAAAATGCCCCATCACAAACCGCACAGTAAGAAACTCCGTGACCATATAATCTCTTAGCACCATCCACCAATAACTCATTTTCAACCGTTCCCGTAGCAATAATAACCGCTTTAGTAAGCCATATTTTACCATTTTCACCAGTAATAATCTTATTATTACCGTCGGTTGCAATTTCAATATTCATTACCTTAGTAGCTTCATATTCAGCGCCTAATTTTCTAACTTGCCCATCCATTGCTAATGACAAGTCAGGTCCTAATATTTTATCAAAACCCGGATAATTTTCAATATCATAAGTTTTTACCATTTTCCCTCCGGGAGGACCTTCGTTAATAAGAAGTACTTTCAACTCCGCCCGACACGCATAAATCGCACTAGTAAATCCACCCGGACCCGCACCAATAATAATTAAATCATAATCAGTATTAATATTGTTTTTCATATAATCACCTAATTTGTCTTCATTTACGAACGCTAATAACTTGTGCAAAAATTATCAAAATAATTCCAGTAATAACACCTAGCCCTAAAAATATATAAGTACCCACATAATCATAAGGAAATAAAATATCACTTTCATCACGAAACATTTCCAAAATAATTCGCACCATACTATACATAACTACATAACTTCCAGTTTGAACACCAACTCGCGTCATTCAATATTTATCCGGATTAGCATTTTTTTCTAAAGGTTTAGCATCTTGAGTTCATAATTGTTTAATTCTTATTCATTGATTTTTAAATCATCGTTCCATAAGTCTAAAAAATGGATTATTAGCTTTTAAATGCGGTTCTGGATATTTTCTTACTACCGTTAACTTTTTTGTTTTACTCGGAGTTTGTTCAAAATAAGCTTGATTTCAACAATTTAACTTTCAAAGACGACGATAATAAATTTTTTTAAACGGTGTTGCCCAATTTTTTTCACTTTCCAATAATTCCACATCTTTTTCTCAAAGCGGAATAAATTTTTTAGGATATTTCTTTCAAGGTTTAACACTATTTCACATACCAATTTTAGGAATAACAAAAGTAATTAGTACCCAAGAAAATAAATTAATTAATGATTCATACAAAAACAAAGGGTGACGAACAATTCCAATTCCTTCAGCTGGACTACCATCCGCATTAGCTTTTCTTAAATTTTCTAATAATCAATCAGGTAATCAATCTAATGAAGTCGTTATCTGTCCTAAAAGTTCATGATTAAAAAAATTACCTCAACGACCAATAACTTGCCCTAATAAAATATTTGGAATAATGGCATCAGCAAATATTCATAACGATATTTCATATTTTTTAGAATAATGCCGAAATCAAAAATAACCAACAATAACACCAGCAATAACACCACCATGAACTGCTAATCCCGGTTCTCAAATCATAAAATAACCTCAAAACCCATACTGATCAATAATAGGACTATTAATTTTCCCAATAATTGAAGAACCAAAAATTGCACTCGGAACAGTTAAAAAAATACTTCATTCAAATGGTTCAGTTGGAATCTCGCGGCGTTTTAATTTAATCCAAGAAGCTAAAATCGAAACAATTATTCCTAAAAGAATAAAAAGCGGATAAAATCTTAAAATACCATTAGTCCCTGGAATTTCATTAGGTACTCAATTTGAATATATATTCATCATTTTTACTTTTACACTTAAACCTTTCTCTTATGTTTTAAGTTCACTATCAATTCGGTTAATAAATAACTCAGAACTATTTATACCTTCATTATGCAACTTAATATTAATAACAGCTGCTTCAATTAATTCCGAAATATTTCTTCCTAAAGTTACAGGAATCGTAATCGCTGAAATTTTAATACCAAAAATTTCTTCTCTATCAATTTCTGTTTGCACACGATTTAAATTAGCAAAATACTCACTATCAGCCAATTTTAAATTAACAATAATATCAATATCAGTAACTTCCAAAGTTGTTCTTGAACCATACATCTTCGTTAAATTTAAAATCCCAATGCCTCTAATTTCAATATGATGCTTTAACTTTTCATCACTACGACCAATAACTTTATTAACATATCTTTGCAAAACAATCCCATCATCACCAACAAACAAATGTCCTTTTTTAACTAATTCTAAAGTATTTTCTGATTTTCCAATTCCACTATCACCTTTAATTAAAACTCCCAAACCATAAATATTAATTAACGATGCATGAACCATTTCCATTGGTGCTAAACGATTATCAATGTAACTAACAATAATATTATAAAAATCATTAGAAGAATAATTAGCCTCAATAACAGGAAAATTTATCTCTTTAGCATATTCTACTAATACCGGTTCATTAAAACGAATACTAGTAAAAATCGCTGGAACATCTTGATTAATAAGTTTCTCATAACGAGCCTTGCGCTCTGTTGCTGGTAACTTATTAATGTATTCATTCTCTTTACCACCTAATAAAACAATCCGATGCTTACGACTAGTTTCATCAGAAATAAAACCTGCTAATTCTAATCCTGCACGATTAATGCCCCCAATTTCAATTTCTCGTTCCAGCACTTGTTCATCACCAGACAATAATGATAAATTAAATTTTTCCACAACTTCTCGTAAAGTTAATACTTTTTTATTCATAATAACATCACCTATCATTTCATATAATTTAATGTTTTCTATTAAATATAATATCACAAAATTGATAAAGAACACACCCAAATAACTACGACATCAAATTCTCCTAAATTAAAAAATGCATCTCTTTAAGATGCATTCATATTTTATATTTTATAAATTAAATTCATTAACGCCATTTATTACAAGTTAAATAAAAATTTTGAGTTATTTAACAGTAAAATTAACAATAACTTTATCATCAATCGGCACGCGATTAACCGAACCATTTTTATTAGTAGCACTAATAATTACATCAATTTCCATACTATTACCAGTCAAAGGAATTTTTAAAACAATCGTCGCATCTTTCAAAGCAATTTGTAAATTAGCAATAACTTTTGAAGTCGCTGGATCATAAACATCTTTAATCGCATCATTTAAAATTTCTTTAATTTTTAAAGTAACATCTTCACCACGAACAACATTACCTGCTAAAGTAATTGCTTTTAAATTTAAAAATTGTAAAGCCAATTTAAGATACGAAATATTAAGTTCCTCTTGTGCAATAAAAATCGCCAAATCAACTTTAACAGTATATTTATCATTTGTTACTTCCATTTTATTTTTATCCTTAGCATGAGCCTTAACAATTACATCAACAGGAACACTCGTTCCCTCTGCTTCATATTTTTCTTTTGCTTCTGCATATGATAATATTTTTGTCTTATCTTTCAATTCAATAGTTAAATTAGTAAAATCATTACTTTCTAAACCACTAATAGCACTTTTTAACTCTAAACTAATCAACTTCATCACATTAGCATCTGTCAAAATTTTTGTTTGCAATGAAAAGTCTTTTAATAATAATTTATCTAACGCCTTTTGCGCGGCATCAATTTTTGCTTGTTCAGGATTAACAATCGCTATAAAATTAACCTTCACTTTTTGTGTTGTATTGCTAACAACCGTTACATTAGTATCTTTTGCCTTAGCAGTAAGAACAACATCCAAATTGAAAAACTTAGTTGTTAAATCTACTACTTGATAACTATCAGTATTTTTAAAAGCAATTGTCAAATTAGTAAAATTAATATTTGTCAATCCCGCAATTGCTTCTTGCAATTTAGTAGCACTAATTTTTATTTCTTGACCAATATAGAAAGTACCCGAAACATTAATATCTTTTAATATTAGACTATCTAAAGCATTTTGGGCTTGTTTAATCTTTTCTTTATTATCTTCATCTCTTGTTTTAATATCAGCAAAATTAACGGTTACTGTTTTTTTATCATTAGTAATTGTTGTATTATCTAAATTTGCTTTGGCTGTCAGAATAACTTTAACACTTAAACTATTACCACTACTAGGAGCAATAAGTGTACTATCTTTTAATATTATTTGTAATTGTTTAAATTCTTTCCCTTTAATTGTCGTACTCATCGCTAACAACTTAGCATTAATGACTGCCTTAATATCATCACCACGAATTACTAAATCATCAACAGTAATTGCTTCTAAAACTAAATTATCAATTTCAACTTGCGCAGGATGTTGTATCAGTGTAAATTTAACTTTTACTTTCTTAGTAGGATTACTTACTAATGTTTTCTTACTATCTTTAGCATTAGCACTAATAATAACATCCATCATAAATGAGGTCGTCGTCAAATCAGCAACTTGATAAATAAAACTTGAACCCCCGCTTTTAAAAGCAATTTTTAAATTAGCAAAATCACTGCTTACTATACCAGCAATTGTTTCTTGTAACCTAGCTAATGTCACCGTAATATTTTTCCCAATAATAAAACTTTCACTAAAAACGATTTCTTTTAACACAATACTATCTAATGCCGTTCTTGCTGCCATTATTTTCTCAGCATCATCCTCAGCTTGGGTTTTAATATTAGTAAAATTAACCATTACCGTTTTTTCACTTCTAACTCGGCTTTGTTCAGAATCTTTTGCTTTGGCAATTAACCTAACACCAATATTAATAAGTAAACCAGCATTAGGCGCCGGAATGACTTTATCTTTTAAAGCAAATGATAAATCTGTAAAATCAGGACTTTGAATTGAAGCAATTAATTCTTGAACTTTTGATGCAATTAAAGTCGTAATATTACTTCCACGAATAACTAACTCCGAAATCGTAATCTCCTTTAATGAAACCTCATTAAGTGCTTTTTGCGCTGCTAATAACTCTGGATTTTCAATTTCAAACACAAATTTTACTTTCCGACTAACAGTAATTTGTTGTGGCTTTGTTCCAATAGTTTTACCAATTAAAAGCACAAAAAATTCTTTAAATTCAATATCTTTCTCAACAACAAAAACATCATCACTAATTATTTTATCAGTATCTAAAATAATTCGTAAATCAGTTACTTTATCAAGCGGAGCTTCAATGACATTATCAATTAATAAATTATCAATGACTTGTTCTTTAATATCTTGATTTTCTTTAACTAACCCCAAATCAATCTCATTTAAAACGAGCGCATAAAGTTTTGTTAGGTGGGTAAAGATTTGAATAATTTTGAAAGAAAAGCAACTAAAAATTTATTACCTTTTTACTTGAAAAATAATTAATAAAACAAAATATTTAATATTAACAAACATATTCTTAATAAAAGGTTATAAAAACTAAGTAAAATGCTTATAAAAACAACATTAAAATAATTTTTTACAACAAAAATCATACATAAGAAATATATACTTAATTTGCATATTGAAATAATTTATAGTAAATGACTATTTTTTCTTTTTTAAAAAATACCTAAGAAAACTAAACGCGACCATTTAAAACAACATTTTCCAATGCTTTAGTTGCTTCAGCAATATCACCAGTTTCATCACTAGCACTATTACAAGCCACAATAACTACAACTGGTGATATTGTTAAACAAATGATTATTGCTATTTTCAAACGAATTTTCATTAATAGTCACCTACTTTATATTTAATTTAATATTATCATTAATTTGATAAACTTTTCTTAAATATTCAGCCGTATATGAATTTTTATTACTATTAATTACTTGCTCTGGTGTTCCTGTAACAATTACTTCCCCACCATACTTCCCACCATTAGGTCCTAAGTCAATAATGTAATCACCTAACTTAATAACATCTAAATTATGTTCAATAACAAGAACAGTATCACCATTATTAACAATACGGCTAAGAACTGACAATAATCTTTTAACATCATCAATATGTAATCCTGTTGTTGGTTCATCTAAAATAAATAGTGTTTTTCCAGTTGCTCTTTTTTGTAAGTAAGTCGCTAATTTAACTCTTTGCGCTTCCCCACCAGATAATTGAGTTGTTGGTTGTCCTAACTTAATATATCCCATACCAACATCAAGTAAGGTTTGCAATTTAACATTAATTTTTGGAATATTTGCAAAAAACACTTGCGCTTCAATAACTGACATATTTAAAACATCATAAATATTTTTCCCTTTATATTTAACTTGTAAAGTTTCATCATTATAGCGCATTCCTTCACATATTTCACAAGTAACAAAAACATCTGGTAAAAAATGCATCGCAATTTTAATAATTCCTGCTCCCTGACAGCGTTCACATCTGCCACCACGAACATTAAAAGAAAACCTTCCTTTAAGATAACCTTGAGTTTTAGCTAATGGCGCCGCAGCAAATAAATCACGAATATCATCAAAAACTGAAGTATAAGTTGCTGGATTACTATGCGGTGTCCTTCCAATCGGTTCTTGCGAAATATTAACAACTTTATCAATATTATCCATTCCCTTAATATTTTGATGTTTACCCGGACGATTAACCTTTTGTCCTAAATTTCGTAACAGATTTTTATATAACACTTCATTTACTAAAGTTGATTTTCCACTGCCAGAAACCCCTGTAACAACAATAAGTTTTCCTAAAGGAATAGTAACATCAATATTTTTTAAATTATTTTCTCTTGCTCCAATAATAATAATTTTCTTGCCATTGCCACTTCGGCGCTTTTTTGGAATTGTAATCGTTTCTTGATGTGATAAATATCTCCCTGTAATTGACTTTTCATTAGCGATAATATCTGCCATTGTTCCCACAGCAATAATTTCGCCACCAAATTTACCAGCTTTAGGACCAATGTCAACAAGCCAATCAGCTTGATGCATCATATCTTCATCATGTTCAACAACAACAACGGTATTTCCTAAATCTCGTAACGATTTTAAAGTTTTAATTAAGCGGTCATTATCTTTCTGATGTAAACCAATTGAAGGTTCATCTAATACATATAATACTCCTGTCAATTTTGAACCAATTTGCGTTGCTAAACGAATTCGTTGCGCTTCGCCACCAGATAATGATTGGGCTGGTCTTGATAAATTTAAATATTGTAAACCAACATCATTTAAAAAACTTAAACGATTTACTAATTCATTAATAACTAACTTAGCAATTTCTTGTTGTTGTTCTGATAATTTCAAACTAAGAATATAATCCAAACTTTCATCAATATCTAAATTAGTAAATTCATTAATATTTATCGTTCCTACTTTAACACATAATGCTTTAGGATTTAGTCGTGCCCCTTTACAAGACCAACAAGTTTTATCACTCATAAATTTCCGATAATATTCACGACGCATTTCATTAACAGTTTCAACAAAGCGTCGTTCAATAATACTAGCAACACCTTCAATATAGTCATAACTTTTATAAGTATTATTATTACTAGATACTAAAGTATAATTTAATTGTTCATCACTACCATACATTAAATAATTAATTTGTTCATCACTAAGATTTTTAATTGGTTGATCTAAATCAATACCATATTCTTTACAAATAATTTTTAATTTCTGTCATTCTAAAGTATCACCACCAATAAAATTTTTATAAAATTCAATCCCACCTTGATTAATTGAAAGATTACGATTAGGAAATAATAAATCTTCATCAACTTCCAAGCGAATCCCAATACCTTTACATTCAGAACAAGCCCCCATTGGCGCATTAAAAGAAAATAAACGGGGTTCTAACTCCGGAATGGTAAAATTACACTGATTACACGCATGATTTTGCGAAAATAATAATTGTTCTTTACTATTAACAAGAACAACTTTTGCTAATCCTTTACTATATTTTAATGATTTTTCTAAACTATCATGAATATTAGATCAAACATTATCATCATCACTTAATTTAATGCGATCAACAACAATATCAATATTATGCCGTTTATTTTTATCTAATTGAATATCATCATCTAACGAATAAGCGTGGTTATTAACTTTAACCCGTAAAAATCCTTCATGTCGTAAAGTTAAAAACAACTCATAATGCGTCCCCTTTTTATCAATAACTACTGGCGACAAAATTTCAATGCGTTCTTCCGTTGTTATTTGTTTTAATCGTTTAATCATTTCCTTAATTGTCATTGCTTTAATTAAACCATGACCATTAATACAGTATGGTAGCCCCACACGAGCATATAATAATCGTAAATAATCATATATTTCCGTCACCGTGCCCACAGTACTACGAGGATTATTACTAGTGGTTTTTTGATCAATAGAAATTGCTGGTGATAATCCTTCAATAGAATCAACATCAGGTTTTTCACTATTACCTAAAAATTGTCGGGCATAAGCCGACAGTGACTCCATATATCTTCTTTGTCCTTCAGCATAAATCGTATTAAAGGCTAATGATGACTTTCCACTACCAGAAACGCCAGTAAAAACAATTAATTTATTTTTAGGAATTGTTAAATCAACATTTTTTAAATTATGTTCTCTAGCTCCTTTAACAATAATATATTTTGTTGCATCATCCATCAAATCACCTCCAATATTTAATTAGCAAATGCTAATTAATTTGATCATTATATTTTTCTTTTCACGGCATTAATACTCTAAATAATAACGGCAATGATAATATCATTAAAGGATACACAAAAATAAAAACATAAATTAAATTATATATTAATGCATAACCTCAAATACTAAAACCATCTCACGCATAATTACCAAAATATAATACTCCCGATAATACATTGCATATATATATAATAATACAAATAACTGTTATTATAAAGGAAATTTTAATGTTAGCATTAAACCGCTTTTTAAAATTAATATCCACTATTCCTATTAAAGAAGGCATAATCATAGGAATAAAATAATCTAGTAAATATTGTCAAGGATTAATAATTGCTCCTTGGGGAATAATAATTAACGAAATTAAAGCACTAATACCACCGGTTACAATTCCGTGTCAAAAACTAGTAACGAAAGCAATTAAAAATACGGGTCAATATTTTAAACCAATACTGCCCCCCATTGGTAATTTAGGAAAAAATATCATCAGATAATCAAAAATTAATGATAAACTAACAAAAAAAGCGATTAATACTAAATCAAATGTTTTTCAATGGTAAATTTTAAAGCATTGTTTTTTAATCACTTTAAAATCAACATTAGATTTTATTATTTTTTGCCAACTTAATAACCAAATTAATATTAAACTAGCAACTAAAAATAATAATAAAATCACAATAACTGCAATTTTAATAAATAAGACAATTTTATTATTAATTAATTGTGTATTCCTAACATTAGAAGAAAAAATGCTTAAAAATTTTTCTTCCGAACTTATCGTTATCAAAATTATTACTCCGACAATTAAGAAACAAAAAATTCCATTAATTAACATTAAAATTCAACGATAAATTTGATTAGTCTTATTTACTTCTTGCATCATTTTTTAACCTCCTTAATGATAGCAAGAAATCTAATATACTTTAAAATATACAAGACTTCTTCCGCTAGTATTACCTAGTTCAAGTTCCAAGAGTATCTCTCAGGCAAAATGCCACCTCTGTCTTATATCAATTGATATATCCATATATATTATAGTGAATTTACGATAAAATATAAAGTACTATTATATTTCCATAAAATCAATTATAATGTAAATTGTAAAGTTAAAAATTAAACTAAGGAGAACAAAATGCTAATTATTGCCATCACAGGAAAAATCGGTAGCGGAAAAAGTATTGTTAGTAAATATTTGCAAAAAAAAGGTGCCTATTGTATTGATATGGACATTCTAAGTCAAGAAGTAAGAACCCTTCCCAAAGTAATAAAAACCATCAAAAAACGCTTTGGAAGTGTTGCGTTTACTGATAATGAATTAGACACTAAAAAACTCCGAGCAATCATTTTTAATGACTCCAAAGAACGCCTAAAACTTAATAACATTATGTGACCACTACTAAAAAAAAGTCTCCAACAACAAATTAAAAATCACAGTGATAAGACATTAATTATTGTTGAAGCCGCAGTCATCTTACAAGCCAAATGAAACAAACTCGTTAATAAAATTATTTTTGTTAATAGCGATTGAGAAACCCGTGTTAAACGAATTATTGAACGCGATAACCTTACTGTTGAAGAAATTATGAAGATTAGTCAACAACAAGATGATTACGAAACTTATAAAGATGTTATTGATTATCAAATCATCAATAATGACTCCACAAAAGAACTTTATCGGCAAGTTGATGAAATCTTTGAAAAAGAACAATGAAATATTTAATCTTATTCGGTTTCCAATTCCAAAATTAAATCTCGTAACTGTGCCGCTCGTTCAAACTGTAAATCTTTTGCTGCAACTAACATTTCCTTTCGCAAATCATTAATGATTTGCGTTTTTGTTGCAACATAATCTTTAGACTTTCTTTTATTAACAATATTAAATTCTTGTAATAATTTATTAGCAAATAACGAATCATCAATCTTTTTCTTTATTGTTTGAGGAATAATATTATGTTCTTTATTATAAGCAATTTGCACATTTCTTCGGCGTAGCGTTTCAGCCATCGCCTTTTGCATTGCATCCGATATTGTATCAGCATACATAATAACATTACCATTAACATTTCTTGCTGCCCGACCAATAGTTTGAATTAATGACCGCGCATCGCGTAAAAATCCTTGCTTATTAGCTTCTAAAATACAAATTAACGAAACTTCAGGAATATCTAAGCCTTCGCGTAATAAATTAATCCCTATCACAGCATCATAAACCCCTTTTCTTAGTTCTAATAAAATCTTTGAACGATCCAGAGTTTTTAATTCACTATGCAAATATGCTACTTTAATATTTCGCTCTTGCAAATAAGTAGTTAAATCTTCGGCTTGTCGAATTGTTAAAGTGGTAATTAATACTCTTTCACAATTTTCTTTTCGCACTAAAATATTTTCAATAATATCATCAATCTGATTCATTGTTGGTTTAACAACAATCGTTGGATCCACTAAACCTGTCGGACGAATAATTTGTTCCGTCACTTGATAATTAACTTGATTTAATTCAAAATCACCAGGAGTTGCTGATGTATATATCACCGTTTTTAATTTATTCATAAATTCTGTAAAATTTAATGGCCGATTATCTAAGGCACTCGGTAAGCGAAAACCATAATTAACTAATGTTTGTTTTCTACTCCGATCAGTATTAAACATTCCTCTAACTTGTGGTAAAGAAATATGGGATTCATCAATAATAGTTACAAAATCATCACCAAAATAATCAATTAAAGTATATGGTGGCACATCTTTATCTCTTAAATCTAAATGTCGTGAATAGTTTTCAATACCACTACAAATACCAAACTCTTGCAATGCTTCTAAATCATGATTAGTTCTTTGTTCAATCCTTTGATACTCCAATAATTGATTATTAGCCTTTAAAACTTCTAAATATTTTATTAATTCTGCTTCAATTCTAGTAATTGCCTTTGCTAATCTTTCTTTAGAAGTAATATAGTCCTGAGCAGGAAAAATTGTAAAAGATTGATATCTTTCAATTACTTTACCAGTTAAAACATCAATCTTAGCAATTTCATTAATATCATCATCAAATAAATCAATGCGTAAATAAAATTCATCCGTTCAACCCGGTGCTAACTTAATAACATCACCTTTTGCCGTAAACATTCCCGGACGAATTTCTAAATCATTACGAGTGTAACCAGAATTAACAAGAAAATATAATAATGCTTTTCTTTCAACTTTTTGACCATTACGAATTTCAAAAAAAGATTTTTTATATTCGTCAGGGTCTTGTGCACCATAAATCGCAGCAACTGATGCTACAACAATAACATCCTTTCTAGTAACTAAAGCATTCATCGCACTTAACCGCATCATTTCAATATCACTATTAGATTTTGCTGTCTTATCAATATATGTATCCGTTTTTGGCATATATGCTTCTGGTTGATAAAAATCAAAGTTAGAAACAAAATATTCTACCCGATTTTCAGGAAACATGCCTTTTAATTCACCATATAATTGCATTGCCAAGGTTTTATTATGTGACAAAATTAAAGTTGGTTTATTAATTTTAGCAATAACATTAGCAATCGTATAAGTTTTTCCCGTACCCGTTGCTCCTAATAATACTTGAAATTGTTGATTTTCTTTTATTCCTTGGATTAAACTCGCAATTGCTTTTGGTTGATCACCTGCTGGCTTAAAATCAGCAACTAATTTAAACATAAAAATTTTTCCTAACCACCTTGCTTTGCCTTTGTCCTCTCAATAGCCTCCATTACCTCATCGGATATACCATCATCAATATCAGAACCAATTTCTAAACTACATAAACTAATAACTACTTGATGAGCAATATTAATTCGCATCCGATTAAATAATTGAGCTGATTCATCAATATATGCATGTAATGGATTTGACTGTCCATAGCTTCGTAAATAAATTCCCGTTCTTAATTTACTAGCACCATCAATATGTTCTGTCCAATGATGATCAAAAGCTTGTAAAATAATTTGATTTTCAATTTTTCATAACATCACTTCTGGAATATTTTCAATAGTTTTCTCATAGTGATTAAAAATTACCCGACTAATTGCTAAAACAGCATCATGCCGTGTCATTGATCGTAATTCTTTAGCATCTAATTCATGATTACTATTAATTAACTTTGTTTCTAAACTTTTTACTAAACTAACAAAATCAATCATAATTTCTTTATTAATCTCTTTTGTAAAAATATCCAATAAATCACCACTAACAGTAAAAATCATTCTTTCAACTAATGGAGCATAAACCTTAGTTTGTAAAATTGCATCCCGTTGTTCATACATTACTTCTCTTTGCTGAGCTAAAATATTATCATAATCCAACAAATTCTTTCTAGTATCAAAGTTTAATCCTTCAACTTTTTTCTGAGCATTAGTAATACTTCGTGATAACAATTTTGATTGAATATGGTCATCGCCTAAACGACTAAATAATCCTTGTAATTTTTTACTACCAAAACGAAGCATTAATTCATCCTCTACTGAAAGATAAAATCGTGAATAACCCGGATCTCCTTGACGCCCCGATCTACCCCGTAACTGATTATCAATTCTTCTCGCTTCATTTCGTTCCGTACCTAAAACAGCCAAACCACCTAAAGCAATAACACCAGCACCTAACTTAATATCAGTACCTCTTCCTGCCATATTCGTAGCAATTGTAACAGCACCAATTTGTCCCGCACCAGCAATAATTTCTGCTTCTTGAACATGATTTCGTGCATTCAAAACATTATGAGCTATTTTAGCTTCTTTTAAAATATTTGATACTTCCTCAGATGTTGTAATTGATGCTGTTCCAATTAATATTGGTTGCCCTTTGGTATGTCGTTCTTTAACTTCTTTAAGTAAAGCCTTATATTTAGAACTTTGTGATGCAAAAACTAAATCCGTATCATCTTTTCTCACGATTGGAAGATTAGTAGGAATTTCCATTACTCGCATATTATAAATCTTAATAAACTCTTCTTCTTCCGTTTTTGCTGTTCCTGTCATCCCACTCAATTTATTATATAAGCGAAAGAAATTTTGATAAGTAATTGTTGCCAGCGTTGTTGTTTCATGTTCAATAGTAACTGCTTCTTTAGCTTGTAAAGCTTGTTGTAAACCATCACTATAAGCTCTTCCTGGCATTAATCGCCCCGTAAATTGATCAACTAAAATTATTTCATCATTTTGAGCAACATATTCAATCCCATTCGTAAAAACATGAACAGCTTTTAAAGCATTTAAAATATGATGAAATAATTCTGATTGCTCCAAACTAAACAAGTTTTTAACACCAAAATGTTTTTCTGCCTTTTTAACACCAGATATTGTTAAAGCTGCCTGCTTAGTTTCTAAATCAATTTTAATATCTGCCTTTTTATCCAAACTTTTAGCAAACCGGTCAGCATTTTCATATAAAGGTTCACGACTTTTAGAACCACCAGAAATAATTAACGGTGTTCTTGATTCATCAATTAAAACTGAATCCGCCTCATCAACAATTGCAAAATTCAACCCGCGTTGGACTTTTTCATCATAAGTATGTACCATATTATCTCTTAAATAATCAAATCCTAATTCCGAGTTAGTAGTATATGTAACATCACACAAATAAGCTTTTCGCTTTTGGTCATTACTTAAATCTCTTAAATTAACACCAACTGTTAAATCTAAAAATTCTAACACCGCTCCATTAATTTCAGCATCACGCTGTGCTAAATATTCATTAACAGTAACAATATGAACGCCCTTACCAAGTAAAGCATTCAAATACATTGGCATAATCGCTGTTAAAGTTTTTCCTTCCCCAGTTCGCATTTCCGCAACATCACCATTATGTAAAACAATACCGCCTTCTAACTGAACAGCAAAAGCATGTAATCCCGAAACTCTTCTCGTTGCTTCACGCGCCACAGCAAAAGCTTCAATTAAAATATCATCTATAGTGGCACCCGCTTCCAATCGCTTTTTAAATTCATTAGTTTTATTTTTTAAACTATCAGCAGATAATTCTTGCATTTGTAAATCTAGATTTAAAATTTCTTGAACATCAGCTCTAATGCTTTTTAAAACACTTTTATATTTATTAAAAAACTTCATATATATCGCTCCAGTTTCTAATTTCTCGTCTATAACATTATTCATTTTATCATACTTTAAAATACTAATAAAATCTTTAATAAACAAAAAACTGATTAATTTCAGTTTTTTTATAAAATATGTTAATTTAATTAATATTATTTAATAACCGATATGTCTCTTCACAAATCATTAATTCCTCATTAGTTCGAATCGCATAAATCGCCACCGAACTCAAATCATTAGATATTTGTAAATAATCATCATATGATTGGTTATTCTTACCACGATTATAATCTAATGGCATAGTTTTAATATTTTTAATAATCATTTCGCGAATTAAAGCACTATTTTCACCAACACCAGCCGTAAAAACAATCGCATCAACCTTATTATCCAAATCATTTTGATACTGAGTAATATAATCAACAACTCTTTTAGCATATAATTCCAAGGTAAATTGTACTTGACTATTACCATCCTTAGCAGCCTGACTAACTTCTCTCGTATCAGAAGAAATTTGACTAACTCCCAATAAACCAGATTCATTATTTAGTTTATTAACAACACCAACAATATCTAAATTTAATTGTTCAGCAATATATTGATGAATCGCTGGATCAATATCACCACTACGAGAACCCATCATTAATCCTGCTAAGGGTGTAAATCCCATTGATGTATTATATGATTTCCCATTTTTAATTGCACAAATACTAGCACCATTTCCTAAATGACAAACAATCGCATTAATATTACTAACCGGTTTATTAATAATCAAACTTAGTTTATTAATAATATAATGATAACTAATACCATGAAATCCATACCTTCGAACATTATAATCAGTATATCAATTATATGGTACGGGATAAATATAATTTATTTTTGGCATTGTGGTATGAAATGTTGTATCAAAAACAGCAATATGCGAACAGTTAGCAACCGCTTGAAATGCTTTTAAAGCACTTAACCCCGCAGGATTATGTAACGGTGCCAACTTAATATTTTCGGCAATTATCTTTGTAATGTCATCATTAACAAAGACACTTTCTTTGATTTTTTCACCGCCATGAACAATGCGATGCCCCACAGCAATAATTTCATTAAAATTTTGAATCACATTTTGTGATTTTAAAAGTTCTAAAATAACTTCTGCGGCCACATTATGATTTGATAACGGGGTATCACTAACAAATTCATTATTATTATATTTAATCGTCGTTTTACCATCAACAAAAATTCTTTCTGCTAATCCCTTACAAATTGGATTAAATTCTTTATTTGTTGTTATTTCATATAACTGAAACTTAATTGAACTTGAACCAGCATTAATAACTAAAATTTTTTTCTTTAAATTAGATAGCATCATTTTATTTCCTTTCATTAATATTTTAAATTGATCTTCAAGCTGTTAAAATCGCTGTCAAATAAATATCTTCCACTGTTGACCCGCGTGATAAATCACTAACAACTTGATTTAAACCTAAAATCATTGGTCCAACAGCATGATATTGCCCTAATCGTTCAGCAATTTTATAACCAATATTACCAGCATCTAAATTAGGAAATACAAAAATATCCGCACTACCTTTCATCTTTGAATAAGGCATTTTTTTCATTCGTACTTCTTCTAACAAAGCACTATCAAACTGCATCTCACCCTCAATTAAAGCATCTAAATTTTCTTTTTGTAATATCTTTGTTGCTTCTTGAACTTTAATAACCGAATCACTACTAGCACTATTAGCAGTAGAAAAAGATAACATTGCTACTTGTGGCGATGTTATGCCCAATTTATGAGCTAAATTAATTGCTGATTTTGTAATACTTACTAATTGTTCAGTAGTTGGGTCAATATTTAAAGAAATATCAGTAAATACATACCGTTGATTATCTTTAACTAGTAAATTAGCACTTGATGCAATTCCTACATCTTTTGTCGTTTTAATAATTTGTAATGCTGGGACTAAAATATTTTTTGTTGCATACTCAATCCCCCCTAACAAACAATCAGCATTATTATTCTTTAATTGCATTGTTGCAAAATAGTTAGTTTCTTGAACTAATTCTTGAGCTTTTTCTAAAGTAATTTTATTTTTACGCATTGTAAACAACTGTTGGGCTAATTCATCAGTTAAACTATCATCAATCGCAATCGTTTTAATACCTGCCCCTAACAAACTTTTAGGAATATCTATCTTATTTTCAAAACATAAAATTGGTTCAATATAATTATCACTTTTTAATTTGAGTGCTACTTCTTGAATTTTTGAATTAGTACCCTCAGGAAAAATTAACCGGCGTTTATTATCCAATGATTGTAATTCGATTTTCGCTTTTTCTAATAATTCTTGTAACATCTCTAGTCTCCTCTATATGTATTTTCCACTATTAATGCTATCATAACACTAAACAAAATAAAAATTAAAACGAAATAACGGTAAAAAACAATGAAAGTTATTGATGATGCTCTTCACAAAATTGAATATACAATTAAAAATTCGCGTTTTATTTGTCTTATTAAATATGTTACCACCGAAAAAGACGCCCGACAATTCATTAATCAATATTTAGACCCCAAAGCGACACATAATTGTTATTGCTATATTACCAATAATAATGAAATCCAAAAATATGATGACAATAAAGAACCAATCAGAACCGCAGGATTTGCAATGCTTACTTATTTACAAAAACAAAATATTACTAATATCGTTGTTTTAAACATTCGCTATTTTGGAAAAATCCTTTTAGGAAAATCACGATTAATTCACGCCTATAAATTTGGATTACAAAAATTATTTTTAAACCTTAAACTATATCCACTAGAAATAATTTATGAATATACAATTTCTTTCCCATACGAACATCAAAAACTAATTAATAAAATTATTAAAGAACATCAAGGCAATATTATTAAACAATTATATAGTGAAGTAATTATGATTACTTTTACTAGTAATAAAAATACTTGACAGCACCTATTACCTAATAATACAAAATTTGCTAAGCAAACAATTATTCAAAAAAGAAAATTAAAAAATGATTAAAAAAACTACTAAAATAAACAAAAAAACGGTAAAATATTAACATATCTAAAAAATAAGGAGCTTATTAATGGAAAAACATCCTGCGGTTAAAGAAATTTTATTTACCCATCAACAAATAATTGAACGAACTAAAGCGTTAGCATTAGAAATTAGTAAATACTATCAAGCTAACGACTCAACAATTATTATTTTAGGAATTCTTAAAGGATGTATTCCGTTTTTAGCTGAATTTATTAGTCACTTAACAATTGAATGTGAAATTGACTTTATGGCGATTGCTTCTTTCCACGGTGGAACCGAAGCTAGTAGCACACCGCAAATTATTATGGACATTAACCAAGATATTACTAATCGTGATATTTTAATTATTGAAGATATCATTGAAAGTGGTGCCAGTTTACTAACCATCAAAGAATATTTATTTCTAAAAGGAGCTAAAACCGTAAAAATGGTAACATTATTAGACAAAACTAAAGGAAGAAAGGTAGAACTTAACGCTGATTGAACCGGTTTTAAAGCCCCCCAAGAATTTCTTATTGGTTATGGTCTTGATTATCAAGAAAAACTCCGTAACTTACCTTATGTTGCCATTGCTGATATGGAAAAAATAGCCCTCCTAGAAAAACAATAATTTCTCTAAACAAAAATACCTAACATTATACAATGTTAGGTATTTTAATTAAATTATTACTTTATTCACAATTCAATCCCTAGAAAAGCAATAAACAAACTACCCACCAAATATGTTAACGCCAAGGTAACAAGAAAATAAAATAGCAACGCCTCACGAGGTTTTTTAGGATTCAAAATGCTATTTCATAATACAGCACTAGTTCCCAAACTAGAAAACAAAAAAGCAATTAAATAAATCGCAATTTTAATTAAATGAATTGATAACGCCGTATCCACAAATAAACTCCCTTCTACTAAAAATTAGTCATCTTAGTATGCCGATCTTTTGCTAACTGTAATAAATGATCTTTCGCTTTATCATCATATTCAATATAATCAGTTAAAATTTTAACTTCTTTCTTTGTTGAATATAATATTCCCGAAGAAATAAGTAACTTATAAGTTTTTTTATGTTGTTTAACAAACATTTGTGCTATTTCTAAATTAGCAACAATAGGAATATGTTGTTCTAAAATTCCGATATAACCTTCAGTAGTTTTAACAGTTACAATTTCAACAACATCATCAAAGAAAATTCCTAATGGTGTTATAATTTTTAGTTTTATCGTCATTACTTTAACCCTCTGCTAATTCTTTAGCCTTAGCAATCGCTTCTTCAATGCTACCAACAAACAAAAACGCTTGTTCTGGTAATTTATCATGTTTACCAGCTAATATTTCTTTAAAACCTTGAATCGTTTTTGCTATCGGAACATAACTACCTTTCATTCCCGTAAATTTTTCAGCAACCGAAAATGACTGGGATAAAAAATTTCGAATCTTTCTAGCACGATTAACAAGCAATTTATCTTCATCTGATAATTCTTCCATTCCCAAAATTGCAATAATATCTTGTAATTCTTTAAATCTTTGTAAAATTTGTTGCACTTTTCTAGCAACTTGATAATGTTCTTGACCAACAACTTCTGGATCTAATAATCGCGAAGAAGAACTTAAAGGGTCAATCGCTGGATAAATCCCTAAAGCCGCAATACTACGATCTAATACCGTTCTAGCATCTAAATGACTAAAAGTAGTTGCTGGCGCCGGATCGGTTAAATCATCAGCGGGAACATAAATTGCTTGTACCGATGTAATTGAACCTTTCTTTGTTGAAGTAATTCTTTCTTGTAAAGCTCCCATTTCTGTTGCTAAAGTTGGCTGATAACCTACTGCTGAAGGCATTCTTCCTAATAAAGCCGAAACTTCACTTCCAGCTTGCGTAAAACGAAAAATATTATCAATAAACAATAACACATCTTGATTTTGCTCATCACGAAAATACTCAGCCATTGTTAATCCTGTTAATGCCACGCGCATTCTAGCACCCGGAGGTTCATTCATTTGTCCAAAAACTAATGCCGTTTTATTAATAACATTAGCTTCAATCATTTCATAATATAAATCATTCCCTTCACGAGTTCGTTCACCAACACCAGCAAAAACAGAAATTCCACCATGTTCTTTAGCAATGTTATTAATTAATTCTTGCACCAAAACCGTTTTACCAACACCAGCTCCACCAAAAAGACCAATCTTACCACCACGAGCATATGGAACTAACAAATCAATTACTTTTATTCCCGTCTCTAAAATTTCCGCTGTTGTGCTTTGTTCTTCATAACTCGGAGCAACACGATGAATTGGCATTCTTCGGGTTCCTTTGGGAATTATTGAACCATCTAACGGTTCACCTAAAACATTAAAAATTTTTCCTAAAGTTTCTTTTCCTACGGGAACCATAATTGCTTTTCCAGTATCAATCGCTTTTAAACCTCTAGTTAATCCTTCTGTTGGTCCCATTGAAATTGTTCTCACAATATCATCGCCTAATGCTTGCATTACTTCAACAACTAACTTTTCACCATTATTATCAATTTCCACAGCATTATACAAATTAGGTAAATTGTTATGCGAAAAACGAATATCAATAACTGGTCCTAAAATTTGAATAACTTTACCTTCATTATGCTTTTGTTTTTCAACTTTTTTCATAATTATCTCCTTTCCTAATTTGTACTATCAGCCGCTGCAATAATTTCCGCAATCTCTTGCGTTATTTTAGCTTGACGAGAACGATTATATTGCAATGTTAAATTATCTTTCAACTCATTAGCATTATTAGTAGCATTTTCCATTGCTAACCTTCTTGATGCTTGTTCCGATACTTGCGATTCACTAATGGCACTATAAATAATAGTATTTAAATATAATAAAATTGTTGTTTCTAATACCGTTTGCGCATCCGGTTCAAACTCAAACAATGAATTTTGCTGAGTATTAATTTTAGCAATTGGTAACAACTGTAATACTGTTGGTTGAAACAAAATACTATTAATAAATTTTGTATAAACTAATTTAATCCGTTCAATTTCTTTATTATTAAACATACTTAAAACTTGAAAGCCAATTTCTTGTGCTTGATGATATTCAAAATTTAAATCTAAATTAGAATAACTACTAATGACATTATAATCACGATTTTGATAATAACTAATCCCTTTCGCACCAATTACAATTAATAAATCACTTTTTTTAATTTCTGGGATGACTAATTTATGAATATTATAGTTATAACCAGCACAAAGACCAATATTAGAATTAATAATAATTCATACTGTTCGAAAATGGGAACCAGCATCTTTTTGTAAATATATAGAATCATTAGTATTGCTAATAATATGATGAAAAACATCATACATTTCTTCACTATAAGGTCTAATCTCTTGAATTCTTTTACTAGCTTTTTTCAATTTTGCTGTTGATACTAATTGTAAAGCACGAGAAATTTTACCAATCGTATTAATTGTTTGAATACGATTTTTAATCCGAAAATCTTGTGGCATAACTATTAATGACGACCTTTTTTAACTTTAATTTTACCTTGAATCAATAACAATTCTCATTGTTCTTTTGTTCCATAACTCGTAATTTCATATTTATCAATTTTACTAACTAAATGATAAACTACTTTAATAATTTCCGTATCAACTTTACTTTTTAACTCTTTAGAAAAGGTTTTAACTTTTTTTAATTCCTGATATATCTTATGAGCTTCTTTATTATTTTTAAAATAAGTAATAATATTTTCTTTAAACAATAAAATCTTATCTAAAGGAATTCATTGAATTCTTCGTAAATTAATTGCTAATAATAAAATTGCTTGATTAGTTTGTGATAATGGATTATATTGCGTTTGTTTTAAAATATCAATCGCTCGTTGTCCATGTTCTAAAACTCTTTTTGTCATCTCATCTAAGTCCGAACCAAATTGGGCAAAAGCTTGCAATTCATTATATTGTGCTAATTCTAACTTTAATGTTCCCGCAACCTGCTTAATGGCCTTAATTTGCGCAGCACTACCAACTCGCGAAACTGAAAGTCCAAGATCAACAGCGGGACGAATCCCCGCATTAAATAATTGACTAGTTAAAAAAATTTGACCATCCGTAATAGAAATAACATTTGTCGGAATATAAGCTGAAATATCACCAGCTTGCGTTTCAATAATTGGTAACGCTGTAATTGAACCATTACCATTATCTTTATTTAATCTTGCTGCTCGTTCTAACAATCGTGAATGCAAGTAAAAAACATCACCGGGATATGCTTCTCGCCCTGGTGGTCTTCGTAACAACAAGGCCATTGTCCGATATGCAACCGCATGCTTACTTAAATCATCATAAACAATTAAAACATCTTTCCCTTGTTCCATTCATTCCTCAGCAATAGTAATACCCGTATATGGTGCTAAATATTGTAATGGTGCTAATTCACTGGCTCCAGCAGCAACAATCGTCGTATAACTCATTGCTCCCGTTTGTTTTAATCGTTCCACAATTTGGGCAACAGTAGAAGATTTTTGACCAATGGCAACATAAACACAATTAACATCTTTCCCTTTTTGATTCAAAATCGTATCAATCGCAATGGCGGTTTTACCAGTTTGGCGATCACCAATAATTAATTCTCGTTGTCCTTTACCAATAGGAATCATCGCATCAATTGCTAAAATACCTATTTGTAATGATTCATCAACTGATTGTCGCGTCATAACCCCCGGAGCAATTCTTTCAACAGGGCGTTTCTTTTTACTTTTAATCGCACCTTTACCATCAATCGGTTGTCCTAAGGCATTAACAACTCTTCCTAGTAACTCATCACCAACAACAGTTTCAACAACTTGTTTCGTGCGTTTAACAGCATCGCCTTCCTTAATATAAGTATCATCACCCATTAAAACAACACCGACAGCATCTTCTTCTAAGTTTAAAACCATTCCATAAACATCATTATCAAAAAGTAATAATTCACCCAGCATCGCTTTATCTAAACCATGAAGCACAGCAATTCCATCACCGACGCTAATAACACTCCCTTCTTCACTTAATTCCATCTTTTTACCATAATGTTTAATTTGACTTTTAATTACATCAGCAATTTCATTTACCTTAAATGACATCAATATCACCTGCCTTACTTATTTTCAATATTTCGTTTCATTGCTAATAATCGTCCTTTTATTGAACCATCAAAAATTTGATCTTGAACTTTTACTTTTATACCCGCAATTAAACTAAGATCAATTTTATTAATTAATTCCACTTTTTGTTGTAAAATTTTTCCAATTTTCTTCTCAATTTTATCAATAACTTCTTCTTGCAATTTTATCGTTGAAAAAACAATCCCATAAAAAACATTTGCTCTTTCATTGCAGAGATTACGAAACACTTTAAGAATTAATCTTACTTGCCGAAAATTATTGCGATCAATTAATAATTTAAAAAAATTAACAAAAATATCATTAGCTTTATCTTGAAAAATTTTATCAATAATCTTTTTTTGTTTTTGTTTTTCTAAATTATGTGTTGACAAAATATCAATAATTCGTGGATATTCAAAAAATAATTTAATTAAATGAATTGATTGCCTTAACATAATGTCAAGTTGTTTTTCTTCTTCGCCTAGCTTTAGTAGTGCTCATGCTCAATTTTGAATCATTAAACTAACTCCTAATCTAATTGTTTAATAAAATCATCAATCAAAACTTCATTTTGTTCACGATCAATCTCTTTTTCCAAAATATTTTGTGCCATATTAAAAGCAACATCAATAATCTCTTGACGAATGTTTTCTTCCGCTTTAATCCGCTCTTTTAAAATATCTCTTTGCGACTGTTCATCAATTAACTTCGCCTCAATGCTCGCTTGATTAATAATTTCTTGTCTTTGCGTTAAAGCTTCCACTTTAGCATCATCAATAATTTGTTGTGATTGCATTTTAGAATCCTTTAATAACGAATTAGCTTCTGTTTCATACTTTGTTGCTTGTGTTTGTTTCCTAATCGCATCATCAATTAAATCTTTAATAATACTTCTTCGCTTTCGCATTAATTGTTTAAAAGGTTTATAAAGAAAAAAACCTAAAACAACTAATAAAACAACAGTTGCTAAAATATGAGCAATGAATACCCACACATTAGGAAATAATTGATTAATAATATTTTCTTGTTCAATTTTATAAAAAATTGCTAAATAACTTAACAACATCTAATCTTATTCCTTACGCAACAAATATCAAAATTAAAGCAATAACAAGACTATAAATAGCGCCAGTTTCTGCAATGGCACAACCAATAATTAACATTGTTCTAATCTTACCATTAGCTTCTGGATTTCTTCCTACCGCCTCAGCAGCTTTACCAGCAGCATAACCTTGACCAATCCCCGCACCAAAACAACCTAAAACAGCAATCCCTGCTCCAATAAATTTGCCTCATGAAACATCACCACTAGCCAAAATCGCTCCTACAGTATTAATACTATTTATTATTTCCACACTCATCATCTATTTATCCTCCTTTTAGACATTATATTAAATATTTTGTGAACTAAATGCAACAATTATCCATCAGCTTCACGCCTATTAATAGCACCTTCTTTACTACCGGATTTTTCATCACCAATTTCTAATTTTCAATAAACTAATGTTAAAATTGAAAAAATAACCGCTTGAATAACACCAAAAAAGATATCAAAGTAAAAATGAAAAAATGGTGCTAAAAATCCTGCTAAAAAATTCACTTGACCAATAATTGGAACTTGTCGGGAAATTAAATCACTAAATTGATACAATAACGCCATAATAATACTGCCACCTAAAATATTTCCAAAAAGTCGAAATGAAATGGAAACCAATGGCACAAATTGCGTTAACAATTCTAATGGATTTAAATATCGTTTAAAAAAAGCTAATCTTTGAAATTTAATGCCAAAAATATAAATCCCGATAAATGTTACTAATCCCATCGCAAATGTTGTTGTATACGATGTCATCTGCGATTCAAACCCAACAATTGCTAACAAATTACCAACAATAATGTATGACAACAAATATAAGAAATATAATGTTAATCATTTAAAACTCGGTCCTAAAATACTAATAACTAAATTTTCAACACCTTTAACACAAAGTTCCACAATTAATACTAACCCTCGCGGTTCAGCTTTAGGATCAAGTTTTTTTACTTTAAAAAAGTATATTAAAGTGATAATAATAATAATTAAAGTTGTTAAAATAATCGTTGTTATTTGCGGAACAAGTTTTCACGGATCTCACAATTCAAAACTTGCATACATTTTAAGATTCATCCTTCAAGTTCCTCTTTTCTATCAAAGCATTATACATATTAACAATTAAAGTTGCAATAAAAGCAAGTATTAAACCAAAAATACTACTAAAAATATTAAAATATTCATTAAATAGCATAATAATCAGAACAGGAATTAAATATAATAATACTCGCAATAAAAAAAGTAGTCCTATTCCTAATTTATTAATTGATTGACCTGTTTGGATAACATACGAAGTTAAAAAAATTAACAACAAATAATTCAACAAACTAAAAATACTTGTTGTAACAAAACCAGTAATCAAATTTCAAGATAAATAATTAATTATAGTAAAAATTGTTATTACTAATAGTCCAATAAAAATTAACAACCCAAAAACAATCATTATTTGTTTTTCATATTTCCAATTAATATTTTTCATTATAACTATCTACTGTGTATCAAAATAACGATCTCCCGCATCACCAAGACCCGGAACAATATAACCGTTTTCATTAAGCTTTTCATCAACTGCAGCTGTATAAATGTTAATAGCAGGATGCGCTTTTTCCAGTTTTGCAATTCCTTCTGGGGCAGCTAATAAACAAATAAACTTAATATTATGTGATACTTTTCATTGTTTAATAATATCAATTGCAGCTATTGCCGTGCCACCCGTTGCTAACATTGGATCCAAAATTACTGTATAACTATTTTCCACATTATTAGGTTTTTTTTCTAAATACTTCTTAGGTTGCAAAGATTTTTCATCACGATAAATACCAATATGACCAATTTTAGCATTAGGAACCAATCCCAACATTCCATCAACCATTCCTAAACCCGCTCTTAAAACTGGAACAAGAATAATATCTTGGGCAATTTTTTTACCAGTAGTCGCAACTATTGGCGTTTCAATTGAAATTTCTTGTAACTTTAAATCCTGAAAAACTTCATACGCCATTAACCTAGTAATTTCATTAACATTTTCTTTAAAAATCTTACTATTCGTATCTTTTTTTCGTAACCTTGTTAACTTATCATCAATTAAAGGATGTTTAATAATAAATAGTGCCATATTGTTTCACTCCTATTAAGAATTATACTACTTTCTTATATTTTTAGTAATAAAAAATAATAATGATTGCAAAAAAATTACTTGCTAACAGAGATTATTAACATCATAGGTCTTCGCAATTCATCTTGCATTAAAGGATCTGTTTTTAATAACTCATTATCAGGTTGTGGTTCAATAACACTTATTATTTTAAAACCACATTCAATTAAAGTATTAATATAAGTAGTAAGTGTCCGATGATATTTCAAAACTTCCACTTCCAAGAAATTGGTTTTTCGGATATCCTCATCAAAATAATTATCAATTGGTCAATGTAACCGCTTATCGTTATTATCAACACATCATTGTTGATTGGAATTAGCAGTAAATATCGGATGCTCAACTGAAAAAACAAAAGCAGCACCAATTGCTAAACATTCATAAACTTTAGCACAAATATTACTAAAAGACGCAATATAATGAAATGTTAACGAACTAATAACAACATCAAATGAATTTGCAAGAAAATTAATATCTTCAATTGGCATTTGCAAATATTGAATTTCAATTGGCGTCATTTCTCTTGCTACATTTAGCATTTTTTCTGAGATATCAATTCCTACTACTGATGATGCCCCTTGCTCAACAGCATATTGACAATGCCAACCAAATCCACATCCTAAATCTAAAACCCTTTTATTATTTAAACTCGGTAACAACTTTTGAAATATATGTCACTCCCCAGCTGCTTTCAAACCATCAACACTTCTTGCCATTTGTTTATATTTATCAAAAAAAATTGGATTATCATATTTATTTTGTTTCATTACTTTTCTACTCCTAAGTCAATTTTTCAATATATTATATCATTAATAAAAAATTGCCAAATTGTAAAGTTAAGTGCAACTAGGTCGCGTTTAGTTTTCTTAGGTATTTTTTAAAAAAGAAAAAATAGTCATTTACTATAAATTATTTCAATATGCAAATTAAGTTATGCCAAATTGTAAAGTTAAGTGCAACTAAATTATTTTTCTAACCAAATATTCGATTGGCGAAAGATAATTTAGTATTTTTCTTGGTCTTTGGTTTAAAGACAATATAAATTTATGAACTGCATTTTTAGTAGTGTTTGAAAAATTAAATTTTTTAGGAAATTTTTCTCTAATTAAACCATTAGTATTTTCATTAGTACCTCTTTGTCAAGGTGAATATGCATCAGCAAAATAAATTTTCACATTTAAATTTTTTTCAAGTTGTTGTCAATTAGCAAATTCTTTACCCCTATCAAATGTTATAGTTTTAACAAGATTATTTGGAAGAATTGATAAATAATGACTAATATTTTTGTTAATAACTTTAGTAGTTCTATTTTCAACTAATATTGCTAAAGTAAATCTTGATGTTCTTTCAACTAAAGTTATTAAACATGATTTACTTTTACCTCGTGATGATACTACAGTATCACCTTTTCAATGGCCAAGAGTTATGCGATTATTAACATTTCGTTCTTTAATGGATTTACCATTAAATTTACCCCAATTTTCTTGAGATTTTCGTTTCTTACCTTTTCTTCTTAAATTTTTACTAGTAACCTTTTCAAGTAATCCAGAATAAATTCAATTGTAAATTGTTTTAAAACTAATAATTCATTCTTGATGAAAATTTTTAATTCTGCCATAAATTTGTTCAGGCGATCAACCTAATAATAATTTTTGTTGTACATATTTTACTAATTCTCTATTTTTAAATTTATGAAAATAAACATGTAATTGTTTTCTATTTTCTGCTTTATTTTGTGCAATTAATGAAAAATAATGATTATTATCTTTATTTCTATTAACTTCTCGATTAATAGTACTAATACTTCGATTAAGATTTTTAGCTATTTCACTAATTTTTACTTTAAATTTCAATTGATTCTCAATATAAATTCTTTCATCTATGCCAAGATGTTTGTATCCCATATAAAAACTCCTTAAATTTACTTTTTCTAAAATAAACTTAGCATCATGAAATTTTTATATGAAATCTTTTGCAATTTTATTTACTTGCACTTACAAGTATAATTCAGCAATATATAAACTTATTTTAGTACTCAATCATTTTTTTCCAATAACAAAAAAATCTTCAAATTAAACCGAAAATCTTAATCCATTTAAAAATATTGAATATCCTAAAAAACTCGTATTATGAAAAGAAGCACAAGTAATTTTAACACTCATTCCTAAAATATAATCTTCTTCTCACGCTCAAAATGATAAATCAACGGACTGTTTTGATTTATTAATGTCATCCTAAGAACCAATATATTCATTATGTACTTTATTAGGTTCATTTTTTGTTGTTTTAACTCATAATGAAGTTGGCCACTGTAAATCTATTGCCGGAACAGTTTTTTGATTATTAAAAGTTCATAACTTAATATATGAACTTTTACCAAACGAAATTAGCGGGTAATCATTACTAAATTCAAGTAGTGATTGTGCATAATTATGCCAATTTTGCAATACAAAACTTTCTTCAATTTGTAAATAGCCATTATTACTTTTACTCCGATTAGTAACTCGTCAACTAAAATCAGTATTAATTGCTTACAAAGATTGGTTTAACATCGTAATGCTAGCAACACTAGAAACACTTAACAGAGTTGTTGAATACAATAGTAAAAATTCCCTAAAAATACATACCACCTCTTAAATTACTAAATATTATAAATTAAACTTATAATTGGTAATTTTCATATATTGGAAAATCTTTTAATAAAATACCAATTTGGTGTTTATGCTTAGCAATATTCTCTTCAGTATTACCATTTTCTTTAAGAACACTAATAATTATATTTGCTAATTGTTCAAATTCCTTTTCTTTTCAACCTCTAGTGGTCATCGCTGCTGTTCCAATTCGAATGCCACTAGTAGTCATTGGTTTTTCTTTATCAAATGGAATCATATTTTTATTACAAATAACATCAACTTGATGCAAAATATTTTCACATTCCTGCCCCGTACGATTAAATGATGTTTTAACATCAATAATCATTAAATGATTATCAGTACCACCACTAATCAATTTAACATCATGTTTTCTAAAAATATTTTCTAAAACTTTACAATTAGCCATAATTTGCTGTTGATATGCTTTAAATTCTGGTGTTGCCGCTTCATAAAATGCTTGTGCTTTAGCAGCAATAATATGTTCTAAAGGACCTCCTTGTTGACCTGGGAATACTGCCCGATCAATCGCTTTTGCTAATTCTTTTTTACATAAAATTGCACCGCTTCTTGGACCGCGTAATGTTTTATGTGTTGTTGTTGTTACAATATCTGCTACTAATACAGGATTTGGATGTAATCCAGCAGCAATTAAACCAGCAATATGAGCCATATCAACCATTAATAATGCTCCAACTTCATCAGCAATTTCACGAAACTTAGTAAAATCAATTATTCTTGAATATGCACTGGCTCCCGCAACAATTAATTTTGGTTTAAGTTCTAATGCTTGTTGTCTAATTGCTTCATAATCTAATTGTTGAGTCTTTTCATCAACACCATAACCATGAAATTGATAAACAATTCCTGAGAAATTCAATTTATGTCCATGGGTTAAATGACCCCCTGCATCTAAACTCATTGCCAAAACAATATCATTCGGCTTTAAAATCGCTTGATATACAGCAGCATTAGCTTGACTACCAGAATGCGGTTGCACATTAGCATGCTCAGCATTAAATAAAGTCTTTAATCTTTCAATCGCTAAATTTTCACTTTTATCAACAAATTCACAACCACCATAATATCTTCTTCCTGGATATCCTTCAGCATATTTATTAGTTAATATTGAACCTGCTAATCTTAATACAGGAAGCGAAACATAATTTTCCGAAGCAATTAATTCCACATGGCGTTGTTGTCTAATAAGTTCTTCTTTAACAACTGCTTTTAGTTCGGGATCAATATCATTTGTTTTGCGATTAATATTTTGTATTTCTGAATCAATATCAGTTATTAATGAATCAATATCCTTTCCTTCTAAACTAATATCATTTATTTGCGTATCATCTTTAAACATCTTTAATATCTCCTAATTTAATTTTTTCAACTCGTTGTTGATGACGGTTTGAAAATTTAGTATTTAAAAATTCTTCTAAAATTCAAATCGCTTTTTGAGGCGCAATAATTCTTCCTCCTAAAACTAAAATATTAGCATCATTATGTTCGCGAGCTAAGGCCGCTAACTTTGTTTCATAACATAATGCCGCTCTAATTTTCGGCATGCGATTAGCACTAATACTTATTCCAATACCTGTGCCACAAATTAAAATTCCATACTTAGCATTACCATTTCCTACTTCTTTACCAACCAATTTGGCATAATCAGGATAATCCACTTGTTCTTCTTCACTATTAGTTCCTAAATCAATAACCTCATATTCATTATTTTTTAAATATTCAATAAGAGCAGTTTTTAATACATATCCAGCGTGATCACATCCAATAGCAATTTTATCTTTCATATTTATAATTCCCTCCTTCCAATATCCTTTTATTTAATTATATAGTATGAAAGAAAAAAATTAATTATTTTGAACAAATATTAATTTATTTTAAAAGTAACAACCCCTTCATTAATTTTATTATTAGTTAAATTTTTAACTTTATTTATCTCTTCGTAAAAAAATGTTTTATAATTATAACTACAAGAAAGTAAGTAAACTTATGAATAAATTTGATATTCTAAAAGAAATCCTCTTAGCGCGTCATTCTTGACGAGAATATGATTCCCAAAAAATTAATGAACAAGATATTAATGAAATCTTAGAAGTAGCCCGTCATTCACCATCAGCATTTGGATCAGAACCATGACATCTTATTGTTGTTAGTAATAACAAAGTAAAACAAGAATTACATCCTTTAATATGAAAACAAAAACAAGTCCTTAACGCTTCACATCTATTTTTAATTTTAACTAATAAAAAAAATGCCTTTACAAAAAATAGTGTCTTTCTTCGTTTAAGATATCAAACGCGTTATCAGAATTCTGATGAAAAATTTGAACAATTACAAAATAACTTAATAAATTATTTAAAAAAATATATTAATAACCCAGAAGAATGAGCTAAACGACAAGCATATATTTTATTAGAAAACATTATTCTTTGTGCTTTTGCTAAAGGCATTGGTACTAAGTCCAATGGAAGGGTTTGATGGTGCTGACATCATTAATTATTTAGAAACAAATAACCATATCGCTCCTAATGAATACAATGTTGCCGTTGTTCTTGCTGCCGGATATTTACCTAAAAATAAAGAATTACCAAGAAAACCACAATCCTTAACTTATGAACAATTAGTTACTAAAATTGAATAAAACAAAATTTGCCAAATTGTAAAGTTAAGTGCAACTAAATTATTTTTCTAACCAAATATTCGATTGGCGAAAGATAATTTAGTATTTTTCTTGGTCTTTGGTTTAAAGACAATATAAATTTATGAACTGCATTTTTAGTAGTGTTTGAAAAATTAAATTTTTTAGGAAATTTTTCTCTAATTAAACCATTAGTATTTTCATTAGTACCTCTTTGTCAAGGTGAATATGCATCAGCAAAATAAATTTTCACATTTAAATTTTTTTCAAGTTGTTGTCAATTAGCAAATTCTTTACCCCTATCAAATGTTATAGTCTTAACAAGATTATTTGGAAGAATTGATAAATAATGACTAATATTTTTGTTAATAACTTTAGTAGTTCTATTTTCAACTAATATTGCTAAAGTAAATCTTGATGTTCTTTCAACTAAAGTTATTAAACATGATTTACTTTTACCTCGTGATGATACTACAGTATCACCTTCTCAATGGCCAAGAGTTATGCGATTATTAACATTTCGTTCTTTAATGGATTTACCATTAAATTTACCCCGATTTTCTTGAGATTTTCGTTTCTTACCTTTTCTTCTTAAATTTTTACTAGTAACCTTTTCAAGTAATCCAGAATAAATTCAATTGTAAATTGTTTTAAAACTAATAATTCATTCTTGATGAAAATTTTTAATTCTGCCATAAATTTGTTCAGGCGATCAACCTAATAATAATTTTTGTTGTACATATTTTACTAATTCTCTATTTTTAAATTTATGAAAATAAACATGTAATTGTTTTCTATTTTCTGCTTTATTTTGTGCAATTAATGAAAAATAATGATTATTATCTTTATTTCTATTAACTTCTCGATTAATAGTACTAATACTTCGATTAAGATTTTTAGCTATTTCACTAATTTTTACTTTAAATTTCAATTGATTCTCAATATAAATTCTTTCATCTATGCCAAGATGTTTGTATCCCATATAAAAACTCCTTAAATTTACTTTTTCTAAAATAAACTTAGCATCATGAAATTTTTATATGAAATCTTTTGCAATTTTATTTACTTGCACTTACAAGTATAATTCAGCAATTTTATTTACTTGCACTTACAAGTATAATTCAGCGTTTAAAAAATATCTAATAATTTAAATTTTAATATTCCTCTTCATAAGCAATTTTTCCTCTAGCAATGATATCTTCGGAATCTAATAATCCTGTCCCCGCAGGAATTAAATTACCCAAAATAACATTTTCTTTTAATCCTTCTAAATTATCAACTTTACCTTTAATAATTGCTTTTGTTAATACTCGTGTAGTATCTTGAAATGATGCTGCCGATAAGAAAGAATTAGATTCCAATGGTGCTTTTTTAATACCAAACATAATTGGAAATCCATAAGGCGGACGACGATCCTCTGATAATAACTTACCAACAATATCTTTAAATTCTTTAATCGTAACTGTTTCCCCAACTAATAAGTCACTATCACCATTATCAATAATTTGAATTTTATTTAACATTTGTTTAATAATAATTTCAATATATTTATCAGAAATTTGAATTCCTTGCAAACGATACACTTTTTGAACTTCTTTTAAAAGATATTCTTGAACTTCTTTAATCCCAGCAATTTCTAATAAATGTTTAACATTAATTGCTCCTTCAGTTAATTTTTGACCAGCTTTAACTAGCGAACCAACTTTAACACGAATATTAGAGTTATAAGGAGTTTTATATTTTCTTTCATTATGTTCAGAAACAACAGTAATAACATTAATACCATTTTCTTCACTTATTTCTTGAACGGTACCATCAATTTCAGAAATAATGGCAACTGTTCCCTTAGGAATTGTATTATCTAATAATTCTTTAATTCTTGGTAACCCCTGAGTAATATCTAAACCACCAGCAACCCCACCTGTATGGAAAGTACGCATTGTTAATTGTGTCCCTGGTTCACCAATTGATTGGGCTGCTATAATCCCAACAGTTTCACCAATATCAACAATTGCACCCGTTGCTAAATTAAGTCCATAACATTTTTTACATACCCCTTTAGAAGCATCACAAGTTAAAACAGAACGAATTTCAAATTCCGTAATATTATTTTTGGCAATTTTATTATTAATATCTTCAATAATTAAAGTATTAGCAGGAACAATTTCCTTACCATTTTTGTTAATTATCGCTGACTTTGTAAATCGTCCAAAAGCACGATCTTGTAAGGGCACAATAATAATATAATTTTTAGTATCAACAATATCTTTAATTAAAAATCCTTTTTCTGATTGGCAATCTTCCATCACAATAATAATTTCTTGGGCAACATCTACTAATCTTCTTGTAAAATAACCAGAATCAGCTGTTTTTAAAGCCATATCAACCATTCCTTTTCTCGCCCCATGCGTAGAAATATAGAATTCAAGAACCGTTAATCCTTGTATAAAAGAAGAAAGAATCGGTAATTCAATAACTTCTCCCTTAGGATTATTCATTAATCCTCGCATCCCTACTAACTGTGTAAAGTTAGAAAGATTACTCCGCGCACCGGAATCAGTCATAATCGTAATCGGATTATTAATATCTTGCTTTAACACTACTTCTAATTTCTTTTGAATTAAATCTTTAACATCCGATCATTTTTTAATAATTAATTTATGTTTTTCGCGTTCAGTTATCATTCCTAAACGATAAAATTCTTGAACTTCAGCAATATATTTATCAGCTTCAATAAAGTTTTCTTTTTTATCATCATATGCTTGCATATCTTGTGACGAAATCGTAATACCAGAAATTGTTGAAAATTTAAATCCTAAATTTTTCATATTATCTAACATTTCAGCAGTTTTTTGCGTTCCATATTGCTTAAAAAACTTAGTAATAATATTTGATAAACTACTTTTCTTAAATGGAGAAATTGTTTCTCGTGATGCAATAAATTTTCGGATATCCTCAGTAATTAAAATAATATGACGGTCATCTAAATAATCAAGATTTTCTGCTGTTGGTTCATTAAAATAAGGGAAATCAACAGGAAAAATTTTATTAAAAATTAATTTTCCAACCGTTGTTATTAATACCTTATTTTTACTATCATTAACTTTAATCTTACCATCCATAGCATCAACAGGAATAGCAATTATCGCATGTAAATGTAATTGTTTATTATCATAAGCTAAAACAGCATCATCAAAATTCCGATAAATATTTCCTTCACCAATTTTACCTTTACTTTCAAAAGTTAAATAGTAATTTCCTAAAACCATATCCTGAGTTGGCGTTACAATTGGTTTTCCATCTTTCGGTCCTAAAATATTTTTTGAACCTAACATTAAATATCGCGCTTCAGCAACAGCTTCTGCTGTTATCGGCACATGAACTGCCATTTGGTCACCATCAAAATCAGCATTAAATGCTGGTGTTACTAATGGATGCAAGCGAATTGCTTTCCCTTTTACTAATTTCGGTTCAAAAGCTTGAATTCCTAAACGATGCAGTGTTGGTGCCCGATTTAATAATACTGGACGCTCTTTAATAACTACTTCTAAAAAATCTCACACGCGTTCATCGCGTTGATCAATCATCTTTTCTGCCATCTTATAAGTTAAATTACTATTATTTTCTTTAGCATCTCTTAATAATTCAGCAATAATAAATGGTTTAAAAAGAACAATTGCCATATCGCGTGGTAAACCACACTGATACATTTTTAATTCTGGACCAACAGCAATAACACTTCTTCCAGAATAATCAACTCGTTTTCCTAACAAGTTTTGACGAAAACGGCCTTGTTTTCCTTTTAAAATTGCTGTTAATGATTTTAAAGGTCGCTTATCTCTTCCGGTTACAGGACGCGCTTTGCGATCATTATCAATTAAAGCATCAACTGCTTCTTGTAACATCCTTTTTTCATTATTAATGATAATTGAAGGGGCTCCCATTTGTTTAACGCGTTTTAATCGTTCATTTCTTATAATAATCTTACGATATAAATCATTTAATTCTGATGCTGTAAATCTACCTCCATCTAATTGAATAATTGGTCTAATATCTGGTGGTAACACCGGAATAGCATGTAAAATCATTCACTCAGGTTTATTTCCTGAACGCAAAAAATCATTTAAGGTTTTTAAAGAACGCATTAATTTTAATTTATCCGTTTGCGATTTTTTACCTTGAATTTTTCTTTTAATTTTCTTAATTTCTTCTTTCAAATCTAAATTTTTAAGTAAATGTTCAATTGCTTCAGCACCAATACCAAATTTAGCATTAGTATATTTATTAATAAATTGAGCACATTCATCCATTGAAAAAGGAATATTAGTAGTTTTTAAATCTTCAATCATTCCTTGTGCTCTTTCAAAAGCAATTGATTCCACAGTTAAATCTTTTTTAATATTTTCTAAAGTTTTAATTAATCGTTCACGAGTTTCTTGTGAAGTTTTAGCATTACCTAAATCTAAAACCATTTTATCTCTTAAATTTTTAGCATCACCAGCATCTAAAACAATATAAGAAACAAAATAAATCACTTCCTCTAAATCCTTAGTACGCATATTTAATGCCAAAGCAATTTGGGAAGGTGATGCTTTTAACATTCAAATGTGTGATACGGGATCTTCTAATTCAATATGTCCCATTCTTTTTCTTCTAACAATTGATTCTGTTAATTGCACCCCACATCGTTCACAGATTTTACCACGATTATTTTCTTTTTTATATTTTCCACATTCACATTCATAATTTTTAATCGGCCCAAAAATTCGTTGATCAAAAAGACCATCTTTTTCTGGTTTTAATGATTTATAATTAATAGTTTCTGGTTTTGTTACTTCACCATACGATCAAGAACGAATATCTTCTGGAGAAGCTAAACTAATTTTAATTTCTTTAAAGTTTTTGTGATCATTAAACATTTATCATTTCTTCCTCTCTAGAATTTACTTTCTTCATCTTCTTCATAATTTAACATCTTATGTTCTTTACCATCTTTAGTTTTTAAAACAACATTGATTGATAAACCTTGTAATTCTTTAATTAAAACATTAAATGACTCAGGAATTCCTGACAATGGCAATTTTTCACCCTTAGCAATTTTAGTATATAACTTCGTTCTTCCAATAATATCATCAGATTTAATTGTTAATATTTCTCTTAAAGTATGAGCCGCCCCATAAGCTTCCAAAGCTCATACTTCCATTTCTCCAAATCTTTGGCCACCATTTTGTGCTTTTCCACCTAATGGTTGTTGAGTGATTAAAGAATATGGCCCAACATTACGAGCATGAATTTTATCTTCCACCATATGTGATAGTTTTAACATATACATTACACCAACAGATATTTTATTACCAAATGTTTCACCTGTTTGACCATCAATTAAAGTTTCTTTTCCAAAATTATCCATCTTGGCTTCTGTCATAATGGCAATTAATTCTTCATTACTTACGCCTTCAAAAACTGGGGTAGCTACTTTTAACCCTAACTTTTTAGCAGCCATTCCCAAATGTAATTCTAGTACTTGACCAATATTCATTCGCGAAGGAACTCCTAAAGGATTTAACATAATATCTACAGGTGTACCATCAATAAGATGGGGCATATCTTCAATCGGTAAAACTTTAGAAATAACACCCTTATTACCGTGTCTTCCCGCCATTTTATCACCTTCTTGAATTTTTCGTTTTTGAACAACATAGATTTTAACAATTTCTAATACCGAAACTGGTAAATCATGTCCATCTTTACGAGAAAATCTTTTCACAGCTTGAATAATTCCCGCACCACCATTTGGAACAATTAAAGAATTATCTTTAACATTACGAGACTTTTCACCAAAAATAGCTTGTAATAATTTATCTTCTGCTGACAGTTGGGTTTGTCCTTTAGGTGTTACTTTCCCAACAAGAATATCGCCTTCTTTAACTTCCGCACCAACCATTACAATCCCATCAGCATCTAAATAACGACGCATACTATCTGGAATATTAGGAATTTCACGAGTTATTTCTTCTTCACCTTGTTTTGTTTGGCGACGTTCAATAGTATATTCTTCAATATGAATTGATGTAAAGACATCATCATATACTAAGCGTTCACTAATAATAATCGCATCTTCATAGTTATAACCATTTCAAGTTGTAAATGCCACCATAACATTTTGACCTAACGCTAATTCACCTTTTTCCATTGAAGCACCATCAGCTAAAATTTGACCTTTGCTAACAGTATCACCTGGTTTTACCAATGGTGAATGAATTAAAGCCGTACCACTATTACTACGATCAAAACTATTTAATTCATAAACTTTAACTCGTTCCTTATGCTTAATAGTAATTTTTTTACTATCAACATAATCAACAATTCCATCATCTAAAGAAATAATTGCTAATCCTGAATCTCTAGCAGCAGCATGCTCCACACCCGTACCTACTAACGGTGATTGTGGTTTAATTAAAGGGATTGCTTGACGTTGCATATTAGCGCCCATTAAAGCACGGTTAGCATCATCATTTTCTAAAAAAGGAATACAAGATGTCGCAATGGAAACAATTTGTCGTGGTGAAACATCAATATAATCAACTTCATTGTTAGGCGCAATAATATTTTCACCACTAAAACGAGCAGCAACTTGCTTTTCAATAATCTTTCCTTGATCATCAATTGCAATATTTGCTTGACTAATAACATAATTTTTTTCTTGATCTGCCGTTAAATAATGATTAACTTCAAATACAATACCATTATTTACTTTCCGATATGGCGTTTCAATAAAACCATATTTATTAATATGAGCGTAAGTTGATAAATTATTAATTAAACCAATATTTGGTCCTTCAGGAGTTTCAATCGGACAAATTCTGCCATAATGCGAGTAGTGCACATCACGAACTTCTATACCAGCTCGTTCACGAGATAATCCCCCCGGACCTAACGCAGTAATTCTTCTTTTATTAGTTAACTCTGATAACGGATTAGTTTGATCCATAAACTGTGATAACTGTGATAAGTTAAAAAACTCACCAATAACAGCTGTTAACGGTTTATTATTAATAATATTTGATGGCTTAATAACAGAACTATCAGCAGTTGACATCTTTTCTTTAACATTTTTTTCAATTCTTGCCATTCCAATCCGAAATTGATTTTGTAATAACTCACCAACTGTTCGCACACGACGATTACCTAAATGATCAATATCATCAATATTTCCCAAATCTTTAGTTATATTTAATAAATATGAAAAAGAAGCAATAATATCTTGAATCGTAATATGTTCCATTTTATTACTTGGATCAACACCTAAAATTGCAATACTATCATCAGGATTAATCATTTCATTATTAGCATAAACTAAAACTCTTTGAATTTTATTATGACTTTTAATATCTGGATGAAAATTAATTTCTTGCAACATTGCCCCAGCATTTAAAATCGTATGCAACAATTCTAAATCTTTTTTAGTAATTAAATATCCCTTTTTAAAAACAACATTACCTTTAACATCTTTAATATCTTCAGCCAAAATCCGATTTAATAACCGATCAACAATTGATAACTTTTGAATCAATTTAAATCGGCCGGCTTTAGTTAAATCATATTTTCTTTTATCAAATAATAATCCAAAAAGAAACTTACTAGCACCATCAACAGTTGCTGTTTCCCCTGATCGAATTTTTTTATAAATTTCTTGAACCGCAAATTCTCAACTATCTTTTTCTAAACCACTAATATAATCACTTTCATAAGTGTCAATTAATAACTGATCATCATTATACAATGCTAATAAATCATCTTTTTTTAAACCTAATGCTGTAAACAAAACAGTAGCATTAGTTTTTCGTGACTTATCAATTTTTACTTGAAAAATATGTTTATATAAATTATTTTGTTTATTTTTAACCTTTTTAATATGACTTTCAAACTCTAATCATGTTCCCCGTGAAGGGATAATATCATTAAAATAAATAATTTTTCCTGTTTTCAGATCAATATTCTTTTTGTAATAACTTCCTGGCGATCTTACTAATTGCGAAACAACAACCTTTTCACTACCATTAATAATAAAAGTTCCTTTATCGGTCATCAACGGAAAATCACCTAAAAAAACTTCACCGACTCTTCAAAGGGTATAATCAACTAACATTTCTTCTTCATCTTGCTTTTTAATAATAATTTCAATAGCAATTTTATCATCAGCATTAATATCTTCAAAATAAAAAACATTATCATCTTGTTTTGATAATACTGGATTTTTAAAACCAAATTCTTCTCTTACTCATAATAACATTGCTTGATCTGGCGTTTTAGCAATTTGACTATTAATTCTTTCATCATCTTTAATAACAGTTAATTGCAATTTAGCATAAATTGGTACTTCATAAATCTTTGATTCTTCTTGTGCTTGTTTTAAGTTGCGTCGTGGTTTTTTTACTTCTCAACTTAACAATGATAATATTGTCTTACCTTCAGGGTCAGTTATTGGAAATATTTCATCAAAAACCTCCTGAATGCCATCTTTCATAAATCATTGATAATTATCAGTTTGTACTTCAATCAAATTGGGTAATTCTAATTTCCCTGAAACTTTGGAATAATCTCTTCTTTGAACATAATCTCCAAAATGTTTCATCTTAAATGCCATTAACAAATCCCCCTTGTTTTTCATAACTAAAACTATATAATTTTATACTAATTATACTCTTAAATCAATACATACTTTTGATAAGGTCGTTTAGTTTTCTTAGGTATTGCTTTGAAGAAGTAAAACAATCAGCTAATTATATTATTTAATTACTAAACTAACCCTGCCTTTCTTGCTATTGTCATTTTTATTCATCATTATTTTATCATATTATTAAATTTTTACACAATAAAAAATTATTAATTTTATTAAATTTTTTTTAATTTTAACTAATATTTTTAATTTTAACTAATATTTTTACTTACTTAAATCTATTGTATTTATTTGTTACAGCATTACCTTTATAATTAATTCAACTATCATCATTTTTCTTATTATATTTATTTCATAATGAATTTTTATATATTTCTTTTCTGATTTCTATTTCTGAATTAATATTTTCATTAATGTAATGTAATACATTTAATTTGTTTAAATTTGCCATTCTTAAATGTAATAAGTTATTTAAATTCTTATGATTATATATTTTTGCTCCATAGCCTAATTGTTGTTTTACCAAATGCGATACATCACTTTCAATGCTACAACCGATATTTCATTCTAAATTTTGGTTATGAATACCGTGCTTATTGTTTTTGAAATAATTACTCGCCTTTCTTAAATTTGTTTTAATATCTTTATTTAATTCATTTTTAGCAACATTACGAATGTTTTTTACCAATTCTTGATGATTTCCATTTTTATATAATTCAATTCAACTATTTAGTGTTACTTTACGATTTTCAAAAATAATATTAAATGCAGTTTGTTTTAATTTTTTAACAGCATGATAACCATCCAAAATATATCTAACATTACCAAAACTATTGGCAATTTCTCTAATTCAAGTAGCACCATCGCCACAAACAATTATTTTGTTATAATTAATATTCACATAATGTTTTTGCAATTCTTTAATTAATAAATCACGATAATCCATCGTATTTATTCGTTTATTAACTTTTAACATTAGAAAATGACCCCGTTTATTTTCTAATTCTCTACGAGAATTTTTGTACTTTTTTTCTTTATGTCCGGTATGAAAAGTAACTAAACGAATTCTTTGGTCTTGTTTAACTTTATTATCTAATGTTGCTAAAAACGTCTCATCTAGTTGAATATATAAATCCTTATTTTTGACATTAATTCTAGTTTTAGTTTCTTTTTCTGCTAATTGAAAATATTCAGCAATATCATATTTATTTAAAATGCTTGAAATACTAGCTTTTGAAATATAACAATGATTTAGAGCATCTAAGACATCGCGGTATCGTTTACCATCGCCCAAAAGACTTAAAACTTTAAATTGAACATGTCAAATTGTAAAGTTAAGTGCAACTAAATTATTTTTCTAACCAAATATTCGATTGGCGAAAGATAATTTAGTATTTTTCTTGGTCTTTGGTTTAAAGACAATATAAATTTATGAACTGCATTTTTAGTAGTGTTTGAAAAATTAAATTTTTTAGGAAATTTTTCTCTAATTAAACCATTAGTATTTTCATTAGTACCTCTTTGTCAAGGTGAATATGCATCAGCAAAATAAATTTTCACATTTAAATTTTTTTCAAGTTGTTGTCAATTAGCAAATTCTTTACCCCTATCAAATGTTATAGTCTTAACAAGATTATTTGGAAGAATTGATAAATAATGACTAATATTTTTGTTAATAACTTTAGTAGTTCTATTTTCAACTAATATTGCTAAAATAAATCTTGATGTTCTTTCAACTAAAGTTATTAAACATGATTTACTTTTACCTCGTGATGATACTACAGTATCACCTTCTCAATGGCCAAGAGTTATGCGATTATTAACATTTCGTTCTTTAATGGATTTACCATTAAATTTACCCCGATTTTCTTGAGATTTTCGTTTCTTACCTTTTCTTCTTAAATTTTTACTAGTAACCTTTTCAAGTAATCCAGAATAAATTCAATTGTAAATTGTTTTAAAACTAATAATTCATTCTTGATGAAAATTTTTAATTCTGCCATAAATTTGTTCAGGCGATCAACCTAATAATAATTTTTGTTGTACATATTTTACTAATTCTCTATTTTTAAATTTATGAAAATAAACATGTAATTGTTTTCTATTTTCTGCTTTATTTTGTGCAATTAATGAAAAATAATGATTATTATCTTTATTTCTATTAACTTCTCGATTAATAGTACTAATACTTCGATTAAGATTTTTAGCTATTTCACTAATTTTTACTTTAAATTTCAATTGATTCTCAATATAAATTCTTTCATCTATGCCAAGATGTTTGTATCCCATATAAAAACTCCTTAAATTTACTTTTTCTAAAATAAACTTAGCATCATGAAATTTTTATATGAAATCTTTTGCAATTTGGACGCATAAAGTTTTGTTAGGTAGGAAAAGATTTGAATAAGTATTAAGACATTCAGCAATGATTGTCTTTTTATTTTATAAGGTGTTAAAAATTTGTTCTTTGAAAATTAAATACAAGTGAATTAATAATGTTGGTACGTATTAAAGCACGATAAATTGTGGGTGGTCGCCATAACCAAAAGAAGTTTACCAGTTAATAGATAACACCCTATTAGCTATAGCAATTTGTTTCGTTTTGCAATAAAAAAATGAATGGGTGGATTTCCTAAAAATATACACGCTATTAAATTAGTTCCAAGGGTAGGATGCGGATATTAAAGTGTAGAAATTTCTATATAGGGGTATGCTAAGTTTAAAATTATTAAAATCTTTATCTAATAAAAAACAAAATTTACTAACAAAGCTTGTTAAACACTTAAATCTGCGATATATAAGTGTTTAAAAAACTAAGTTAACTAACAACTTAGTTAATATAACTTAGTTTATTCATAAGAAAGGTAATTTACTATGAAAAACATTGAAAACATTTTCTTAAATACTAAAAAATATCTCTTAAAAGAAACACAAAACGCAATGCTTATTAAAGCGCCAAAAATTCCGTGATTTAATGAACAAATCGGCATTTGGTTTCCAAAGCGATTTGTTTATAACGGAAAATACGAAAATTCAATTTGCATTGGAATAATAAAAGATAGTAAATATCAAGTAATTTCAATTAATCAACAAGAACAAGAAACCAAGTTAATTAAAGGTCAAGAATTATTAAGTTTCTTCATTGCTGAAAAAGAAAACAACAAAAAAGATATGAATTATAACTATTTTAAAGGAGTTTAAAAATGAATATTGCAATTGGACTCATATTTATTATTATCAGCATAATGCTGTCGGCATATTTTGCTTATAAAATTTATGCCAAAATAAAAATTAGAATTAAATATAAAAATGCCATTAAAAATAATACTGGTAATTTCACAAAAAACGAGAAAGTATTTATTGCTCGCTTTGAAGAATGAGTTAAAGCCCCTAATTCAAAAGAAAATAACGAGCATAAAAAATAATGTTTTGAGAAATTATTATGGAGTTCTTAAAACTGTTTGTTCCGATAGAAAAAATGCCTGCACAAGTTGCTTTTATTGCCGGATTAATTATTATCATTACTTTTCTTTTCGCGTTAATTTCAATTATGTATTTATCAATAAAAATGATTTTTGGGAGATAAAAAATGACAGTAAATTTAAAAGAATTTAATTGAGAACAAATTAAACAAACTTTCTGAGATTTATTTATTCAAATTACAACTATCCCGGCTCATATTAGTGGAGGCAAAGAAATTAAATTAACCGAAGCACCACTTTTACTTTTAATAGCAAATATTGCTTTTTAATTCTTGACAGCAATTATGGTGTGATTTATTCTCATGTTACTTTGAAAAACCATATCAGTATTTAGATAAAGACAAATGACGAATGCCTTAAGAAGAAAGGGGGTGATTATATGATTGGAACTTTTTTGGCCGATGCACCAGTAAAAATAACAGCTAGCGATGCGATGACTAAATTGTGAAATGCAATTATAACAGCGTTTACTAAAATGTGAGAAATTATTGCCGTTAATATGCCGCAAGTCGGTAACTTCTTTGCCGACTACTGAATATTCATTTTTCCATTTATTTTGGCAATCTTCTTTATTTGCTTTAAAATGTTTGAAAAATTACTTGGCGCAGTCCGCTAACAAAAAATAAAGTGAGGTGCAAGATGAAATTTTGCAAATGAATAGTAGAAAAAAATAACCATTTTATTGAATTGAATCGCACCTCATTTTTAATTTTATGACACTGAGGAGCAATTTGATATATTTACAACGGTTATTTTAAAAACATTATGAGTTATTTATTTTTAGCCGGTTGTATTTTAATTTTCCTTTTCAAAATCGTTAATTTAACACAAATTAACAAAGTTATTAATTTCTTAAAAAATTCACCGTTAAATATTGTGATTGGTTCATTAGGAACTGGAAAAACCGCCTTTCTAGTATATGCATCAAAATTATTAAAAAAGAAAAAATATCACATCGCCGCAACCTTTCCATTACTAGAAACCCAAAAATTAAGTTTAGGACATATGGGATTATTAGACTTTGATTATCCGGTATTACCAGATAAAACCTTACTGTTATGAGATGAAACCAATTTATTTTTAGAAGGAACTGATTGAGAAAAAAATAATACCAAAAACGAAGAAACCGGTATCCAAGAATATTTCGCTCTGGCACGCCATTTCGGCCATATTGTTCTCGCTAGCGGTCAAAGAGATAAACATATATGAGTTAAAGTTCGGGATATTGCCAATAATGTGATTGTGGGAATTCGTAAAAAACCCGTTAATATTTTTCGCCCCTACTTAAAAGTTATCTATGGCACCTTTACGAGCATTGAAGAATATGAACGCTGACGAAACACCTTAATTGATGCTAAAAATAGTAAAAGGGGGCGTCGCATTAAATATCGTGATATTCCTGAACTTGATATTTATTTTTTTAAACTAAAAATTCCTTTACCAATATTAAACACTTACAATTCTTTTTACCTAGCATTTTTAAGAGATTACTTAAATGCAAAAGTAAATCCTGACTATGAAGATAAATACTATAATGACACAGCAATTGATTTAGAAGACTTAGAATATTTAAAAATGGATAAATTTAGCAAATTTTTAAGAAAAATGAAAGAAAAGGAATAATAAAAAATGGAAAATCTCGCAAAAATGGCCGACTTTCTAGCTCAAATGCTTTATAAAGTTTTTGACTTAATTTGAAGTTTAGAGGTGCCAGGAACGAATATTCAACTAATATTTCCTTTATTCTTAACGCTGGCTGTAGAATTTCTTATGGCAATTATTCTAGGTTTTGGTAGTCAACAAGTTAATTTAGAAAAACAACGCCAATATGCGGTTAAAAACAAAGGTCGTTTAAGTGCGTGAGGAAAAGCTAAAAAACAAATAAAACCAATAAAAACAAAGCAAGGGAACTAACAATGTTTAAACTAATTATTATTTTTATCTTAATAACTGTTCTTGGACTATTAGCTGGTAGCCATTTTGAAACTTTAACAAACTATATTAGCGAAGGCCTTGCCAATTTTAAAAAGTTTATTACTAGCAATTTAACAATTTTAGAACTATTTAAACCAATGGCTCGGACATTTTCGCAACACCCAATTTTTACCATTCTTGGTGTCACTTGTGTACTTATTGCTTTATTTATTGTGATTAAAGGACGATAAAAATATGAAAGGAGAATTAAAATGAAAAAACTTTTAGTAAAATTATTTAAAAAAAGATAATTCAAAAGAAAAAATGCCATTAAAATTAAGAATTAAAAATTATTTTAAAAAGCAGTAGTTAAAAATAGTATTAAATATCATTTTCATTTTTATAAGTTTATTGATTTGTGCATTAACAGCAATCGATACTAAATGAATAACTGGAACAAGTAACGAATTTAATGATTTTATGAATAAACAGATGGTTGATTTCTTTGGCAAGTTCAATAGCGGTATTATGCTAGCGGGAATATTTGTTTTTTGATGAGGCGGAGCAATATATTTTGCAATTAAATTTGAAAAATTAATCCGCTTGATTATTCAAAAAATTAAAGCAAAAAGAGCCTTAAAAAATAAAATCACACAAGCTCATTAATTTTTTAAAAAGATATTGGAGCAATTGATAAGTTAATGATTATAGGTTATTCCTTAGTATGAGTCACCATAACAGAAATATTAAACTTTTTAATTCGTTTTATATTAAAAAAGATTAAAACTAAAAGAATAATGAAAAATAAAAATTTTAAAAAGGAGTGATAAAAATGTTTATGAAAATATTTACCGTTTTAATTATTAGTTTCAATAACATTTTTACTATTCCCCAAAACATTAACAACGAGAAAACGACAGTGCAACTAGTTAGAAATAAAAGAGAAAGCAAGGAAACTTATGAATTAAACTTAAAAAAAGGATTTGTTTACTTAGTAAAAAATAGATGAAAAAAAACCTAATACTGATATAAAATGGAATTTATATATACATACACAACAATGACCAATAAATATGCCAAACTGAATAAAAATTGATGCAATACCGCCAATTAACGAAAAAACAATACATAGCATAATAGATAATTACCACGCAAAAAACGAAGATATTCTTGATGAACTTACAAAACTCAACTTTAATATCAAGTATGATGAAATTGAAAACGGTAATATTCAAAAAAAGGAAATCGTTAATCTAAAAATAACAATATTAAAAAATCCCACTTGGACACAACTAATAACAAAAATTGAAGGTCAAATATTTAATAACTAAATTTAATACACACTGTTAAAATTACTATTAATTTATAATAGACTTGGTACATAACCCTCAATTTTATCTACTATTTTGATAATATTATCTTCTAGGTGAGGTAGAAATATTAGATAAATACAAAGATAAAAATGAATTTTATAGTCGGGTAGATGCAAAATGTTATAGTTATGTACCAAGTCTAATGAAAAAAAACGATTTAAAAAACCAGTAATTTTAGTTAATTACTGGTTTGATATTTTTCTTATTTTAATGCTGAATTATACTTGTAAGTGCAAGTAAATAAAATTGCAAAAAATCTCATATAAAAATTTCATGATGCTAAGTTTATTTTAGAAAAAGCAAAGCAAGGAGTTTTTATATGGGATATAAACATCTTGGCATATATGAAAGAATTTATATTGAGAATCAATTGAAGTTTAAAGTAAAAATTAGTGAAATAGCTAAAAATCTTAATCGAAGTATTAGTACTATTATTCGAGAAGTTAATAGAAATAAAGATAATAATCATTATTTTTCATTAATTGCACAAAATAAAGCAGAAAATAGAAAACAATCACATGTTTATTTTCATAAGTTTAAAAATAGAGAATTAGTAAAATATGTACAACAAAAATTACTATTAGGTTGATCGCCTGAACAAATTTATGGCAGAATTAAAAATTTTCATAAAGAATGAATTATTAGTTTTAAAACAATTTACAATTGAATTTATTCTGGATTACTTGAAAAAATTACTAATAAAAATTTAAGAAGAAAAGGTAAGAAACGAAAATCTCAAGAAAATCGCGGTAAATTTAATGGTAAATCAATTAAACAACGAAATGTTAATGTTAATAATCGTATAACTGTTGGCCATTGAGAAGGTGATACTGTAGTATCATCACGAGGTAAAAGTAAATCATGTTTAATAACTTTAGTTGAAAGAACATCAAGATTTATTTTAGCAATGTTAGTTGAAAATAGAACTACTAAAGTTATTAACGAAAACATTAGCCATTATTTATCAATTCTTCCAAATAATCTTGTTAAGACTATAACATTTGATAGGGGTAAAGAATTTTCTAATTGACAACAACTTGAAAAAAATTTAAATGTGAAAATTTATTTTGCTAATGCATATTCGCCTTGACAAAGAGGTACTAATGAAAATACTAATGGTTTAATTAGAGAAAAATTTCCTAAAAAATTTAATTTTTCAAATACTACTAAAAATGCAGTTCATAAATTTATATTGTCTTTAAACCAAAGACCAAGAAAAATACTAAATTATCTTTCACCAATCGAATATTTGGTTAGAAAAATAATTTAGTTGCACTTAACTTTACAATTTGGCTATTTTTTCAAGTAATCCAGAATAAATTCAATTGTAAATTGTTTTAAAACTAATAATTCATTCTTTATGAAAATTTTTAATTCTGCCATAAATTTGTTCAGGCGATCAACCTAATAGTAATTTTTGTTGTACATATTTTACTAATTCTCTATTTTTAAACTTATGAAAATAAACATGTGATTGTTTTCTATTTTCTGCTTTATTTTGTGCAATTAATGAAAAATAATGATTATTATCTTTATTTCTATTAACTTCTCGATTAATAGTACTAATACTTCGATTAAGATTTTTAGCTATTTCACTAATTTTTACTTTAAACTTCAATTGATTCTCAATATAAATTCTTTCATCTATGCCAAGATGTTTATATCCCATATAAAAACTCCTTGCTTTGCTTTTTCTAAAATAAACTTAGCATCATGAAATTTTTATATGAGATTTTTTGCAATTTTATTTACTTGCACTTACAAGTATAATTCAGCAATATGAAAAATTAGATGAATACTTATATAAATATCATTATCGGTTAAAACAAGGTTATAAAGTAGTTCATTTTGCACCAAGAACAATTATTACAATTTTTGGTGATGTTACTTTTAAACGACGCCGATATAAATATTGAAATCAAAAATCAGGCAAATTTGAATATGTATGTTTGTTAGATAAAGAAATTGGTTTATTGCCCAAACAACGCATTTATTTTGATGTCCAATTTAAGGTTTTAAATCTTTTGGGCGATGGTAAACGCTATCGCGATGTTTTAGACGCTCTAAATCATTGTTATATTTCAAAAGCTAGTATTTCAAATATTTTAAATAAATACGATATTGCTGAATATTTTCAACTAGCAGAAAAAGAAACTAAAACTAGAATTGATGTCAAAAATAAAGATTTATATATTCAACTAGATGAGACATTTTTAGCAACATTAGACCATAAAGTTAAACAAGACCAAAGAATTCGTTTAGTTACTTTTCATACGGGACATAAAGAAAAAAATTACAAAAATGCTCGTAGAGAATTAGAAAACAAACGAGGTCATTTTCTAATGTTAAAAATTGGTAAGCGAATAAATACGATGGATTATCGTGATTTATTAATTAGAGAATTAAAAAAACATTATGTGAATATTAATTATGACAAAATAATTGTTTGTGGCGACGGTGCTACTTGAATTAGAGAAATTGCCAATAGCTTTGGTAATGTTAGATATATTTTAGATGGTTATCATGCTATTAAAAAATTAAAACAAACTGCATTTAATATTATTTTTGAAAATCGCAAAGTAACACTAAATAGTTGAATTAAATTATATAAGGATGGAAATCATCAAGAATTAGTAAAAAACATTCGTAATGTTGCTAAAAATGAATTAAATAAAGATATTAAAACAAATTTAAGGAGGGCGAGTAATTATTTCAGTAATAATAAGCACGGCATTCATAATCAAAATTTAGAATGAAATATCGGTTGTAGCATTGAAAGTGATGTATCGCATTTAGTAAAACAACAATTAAGATATGGAGCAAAAATATATAACCATAAGAATTTAAATAACTTATTACATTTAAGAATGGCAAATTTAAACAAATTAAATGTATTACATTACATTAATGAAAATATTAATTCAGAAATAGAAATCAGAAAAGAAATATATAAAAATTCATTATGAAATAAATATAATAATAAAAATGATGATAGTTGAATTAATTATAAAGGTAATGCTGTAACAAATAAATATAATAGATTTAAGTAAGTAAAAATATAAATTAATATATATTAGTGAAAATTTAATAATATTAATAATTTTTATTGTGTAAAAATTCAATAATATGATAAAATAAAAACGAATAAAAATGACAATAACAAGAAAGGCGAGGTTAATTTAGTAATTAAATAATATAATTAGCTGATTGTTTTACTTCTTCAAAGCAATACCTAAGAAAACTAAACGCGACCTTGCAATTTTATTTACTTGCACTTACAAGTATAATTCAGCATATAATCATAAGAATTTAAATAACTTATTACATTTAAAAATGGCAAATTTAAACAAATTAAATGTATTACATTATATTAATGAAAATATTAATTCAGAAATAGAAATCAGAAAAGAAATTATAAAAAGTCATTATGAAATAAATATAATAATAAAAATGATGATAGTTGAATTAATTATAAAGGTAATGCTATAACAAATAAATATAATAGATTTAAGTAAGCAAAAATATTAGTTAAAATTTAATAAAATTAATAATTTTTCATTGTGTAAAAATTCAATAATATGATAAAATGGTAACGAATAAAAATGACAATAGCAAGAAAGGCAGGGTTAGTTTAGTAATTAAATAATATAATTAGCTGATTGTTTTACTTCTTCAAAGCAATACCTAAGAAAACTAAACGCGACCTTTTTTAAGTAACTAGTTTACTAAAAAACAATTATTTGCTATAATTACTTTTGGTTTTATAATAATAAAATAAACTAAGGAGACAATGATGGCAAATATCAAATCACAAATTAAACGCGCAATAACAAATGAAAAAGCAAGACAAAGAAATGTTCATATCAAATCAACAACAAGAACAGCAATTAAAAAAGCTAAAATCGCAATTACCAGTAATGAAACTAATATGCAACAAACATTAAATCACGCTATTTTAATGCTTGACCGTGCAGAAAGTAAAAATATTTTTCACAAAAATAAAGTTGCCCGAATAAAATCTAAACTAACTATTAAAGCTAATAATATTAAAGAAACTAATTAACTAATTAACAAAAAAGAGTGCTAACTAGCACTCTTTTTTGTTGTCTTACTTGTTTTTTTGACTAGCAATAAAAACTATAAATCATGCTTTTTATTATTTTCATCCTGCTTTTCAGCTTCTAAAATTAAATCTTGGTCAAATAATGATGCATCAATAACATACGATTCACCTTTTAATGTTGCCTGCAATGCTTTTTGATATTCCAAATCCGCTTGCATTAACTTATCACGATCCAAACGAGGATTAATGGAAAATACAATAAAAATTAGTAATATCGGAATAATAGCACTACCAGCACCCACAATTTTTAAAACCCGATAAACTTGAAAACTAGAACTACTTCAAATTTCCTCTAAGACACTATCAACATTATGAACTTGATCAAAAGCATTTTTAAAAAACTGAACAAACGAATTATAAGATAAAAATCCAAACACACCATAAATAGAATTAAAAAGAATAGCACTAATGGCAAATATTAACATCATTGGTTGCATTCGATATTTATCTCTTAAAAATTGTGGTTTTTTAAAGAAAGAATAAGTTAACATTGCATAAGTTAAAATTTCTAAAATTATACTTCACATTGACAAATTTCAAGCAATAGACGCTGGCCGAAAATTAAAACTTTTTAGCTCAACTAAATTATCTTTTAAAATAACATCAGTTAACTTAATTTCAGCAACAAAACCATAAACATTAATACCAATAACAATAGCCAACAAAAACATAAAAACATAACTTAAAACCCTTTTAAAAAACGGCATTGCTTTAGGTTTACCAGTATATGGATAAAAACCTTGATTATTTGCCGGATGAGTTGGCAATTTTAAACCTTGCAAATTAATTAACTGTTCATTAACTTTTTTTTGCGAATCAGCCTCAGTTGCTTTTTCGCCACTATCTTTTAAAATTTGAGAATTATTATTAGAAATTTGTTCAGAATTATTATTCTGACTAGTTACTAAAACATTATCGTTTTTTAATAATTGCTTTTGTAAATTTGAATCAATATTTGATAATTCTTTAACAATATCAAGAGAAATCACTGTTGGTGTAACCAATTCTTGTTTTGATATTTGAAAAATATTAAGAATATAAGTTTGTAAAAAATTATAATCATTCTCAATAGTTTCTAAGGTTAAATTATCATCTTTAACAATTTTTATTTCTTCATCTCTTAAATCAGCTAATACTTGCACAAAACTTCTCGCATAGCGTTGCCCTTCATAATTAGCGGGATGCTCTTGTTCTAAAAATAAAAGACTATTAACTAATCGTAAAAAATAAGTATAAAATTCATCATCCTTAATCACTTTAAGTTTCAATTTAGAACTTTGTAAAATATTAACTAATAAATTAACAATATTTTCATAAGTATTTTTGCTATTATTCATTAATAAACTCACCCTCTTACAATTGCAATAAAAACATCTCAAAGCCAATATTTTTATTAACATGACTTCTTTTTATATTATAATCTAAATTACTTAAACTACCTAATAAATAATGAATTTGTTGATCATCAATTTTTAAAAGATACTTTCAAAGAATTTTTAACCGAAAAGGATTAATAGTCATTTTTTGACAAATAGTATTAAAATCATAATTCCTTTGTTGATAAATTTTAATATCACGAATCGTCCTCAGTTGATTAGCTAACAAACCAATAATTGCCAAAACATCTTGATTACTATTTTTAAAATCATAGTATCGTTGCCATATTTGTGAAATATCACGAATAATAAAAGCATTAGCTAAATCAAAAATATTACTATCTAAATAACGACTAACCAAAACATCAACATCTTCCAATATTAATGAATTACTATAATTAACCAGTTTATTTAATTCATTAGCAATAATTTGCAAACTATTAGGTAATCTTTCTAATAATAAATTTAAACCCTCATTAGTAATTTCAGTATTATGCTTAACAAAATAATTTTGAACAAACATTTTTAACTGACTATCATTTAATTCTTTAACAACTAAAACTTTACCTGTTTTTTCAATAACTTTAATAATTTTTTTTCGTTGATCAATATTAGAGCTGTTAACAACAAAAAATATCTCAGTAAATGGTGCGGGATTTTCACAATATTTAAGTAAATTTTTAAATTGTAAACTACTTAATTGATGCTCACGAGAAGAAGTTAAAAACCAACAATCTTCAATAATAACAATTTGTTTATTGTTAAATAATGGTGGCATTGAAATAACTTGTAGTATTTCATCAATATTAGTATTTATCATACTATACTTTAAAATATTCATTTGTTGATCTTTATTAATAACATTAATTACTTTTTGAATTTGTTTATTAATAAGAAATTTATCACTACCGTAAATTAGAAACATTTTATTCACCTTTTAGAATTATATAATATTATTTTGCTGAATTATACTTGTAAGTGCAAGTAAATAAAATTGCAAAAGATTTCATATAAAAATTTCATGATGCTAAGTTTATTTTAGAAAAAGTAAATTTAAGGAGTTTTTATATGGGATACAAACATCTTGGCATAGATGAAAGAATTTATATTGAGAATCAATTGAAATTTAAAGTAAAAATTAGTGAAATAGCTAAAAATCTTAATCGAAGTATTAGTACTATTAATCGAGAAGTTAATAGAAATAAAGATAATAATCATTATTTTTCATTAATTGCACAAAATAAAGCAGAAAATAGAAAACAATTACATGTTTATTTTCATAAATTTAAAAATAGAGAATTAGTAAAATATGTACAACAAAAATTATTATTAGGTTGATCGCCTGAACAAATTTATGGCAAAATTAAAAATTTTCATCAAGAATGAATTATTAGTTTTAAAACAATTTGCCAAATTGTAAAGTTAAGTGCAACTAAATTATTTTTCTAACCAAATATTCGATTGACGAAAGATAATTTAGTATTTTTCTTGGTCTTTGGTTTAAAGACAATATAAATTTATGAACTGCATTTTTAGTAGTGTTTGAAAAATTAAATTTTTTAGGAAATTTTTCTCTAATTAAACCATTAGTATTTTCATTAGTACCTCTTTGTCAAGGTGAATATGCATCAGCAAAATAAATTTTCACATTTAAATTTTTTTCAAGTTGTTGTCAATTAGCAAATTCTTTACCCCTATCAAATGTTATAGTCTTAACAAGATTATTTGGAAGAATTGATAAATAATGACTAATATTTTTGTTAATAACTTTAGTAGTTCTATTTTCAACTAATATTGCTAAAGTAAATCTTGATGTTCTTTCAACTAAAGTTATTAAACATGATTTACTTTTACCTCGTGATGATACTACAGTATCACCTTCTCAATGGCCAAGAGTTATGCGATTATTAACATTTCGTTCTTTAATGGATTTACCATTAAATTTACCCCGATTTTCTTGAGATTTTCGTTTCTTACCTTTTCTTCTTAAATTTTTACTAGTAACCTTTTCAAGTAATCCAGAATAAATTCAATTGTAAATTGTTTTAAAACTAATAATTCATTCTTGATGAAAATTTTTAATTCTGCCATAAATTTGTTCAGGCGATCAACCTAATAATAATTTTTGTTGTACATATTTTACTAATTCTCTATTTTTAAATTTATGAAAATAAACATGTAATTGTTTTCTATTTTCTGCTTTATTTTGTGCAATTAATGAAAAATAATGATTATTATCTTTATTTCTATTAACTTCTCGATTAATAGTACTAATATTTCGATTAAGATTTTTAGCTATTTCACTAATTTTTACTTTAAATTTCAATTGATTCTCAATATAAATTCTTTCATCTATGCCAAGATGTTTGTATCCCATATAAAAACTCCTTAAATTTACTTTTTCTAAAATAAACTTAGCATCATGAAATTTTTATATGAAATCTTTTGCAATTTTATTTACTTGCACTTACAAGTATAATTCAGCAATTTACAATTGAATTTATTCTGGATTACTTGAAAAGGTTACTAGTAAAAATTTAAGAAGAAAAGGTAAGAAACGAAAATCTCAAGAAAATCGGGGTAAATTTAATGGTAAATCCATTAAAGAACGAAATGTTAATAATCGCATAACTCTTGGCCATTGAGAAGGTGATACTGTAGTATCATCACGAGGTAAAAGTAAATCATGTTTAATAACTTTAGTTGAAAGAACATCAAGATTTACTTTAGCAATATTAGTTGAAAATAGAACTACTAAAGTTATTAACAAAAATATTAGTCATTATTTATCAATTCTTCCAAATAATCTTGTTAAGACTATAACATTTGATAGGGGTAAAGAATTTGCTAATTGACAACAACTTGAAAAAAATTTAAATGTGAAAATTTATTTTGCTGATGCATATTCACCTTGACAAAGAGGTACTAATGAAAATACTAATGGTTTAATTAGAGAAAAATTTCCTAAAAAATTTAATTTTTCAAACGCTGAATTATACTTGTAAGTGCAAGTAAATAAAATTGCAAAAGATTTCATATAAAAATTTCATGATGCTAAGTTTATTTTAGAAAAAGTAAATTTAAGGAGTTTTTATATGAGATACAAACATCTTGGCATAGATGAAAGAATTTATATTGAGAATCAATTGAAATTTAAAGTAAAAATTAGTGAAATAGCTAAAAATCTTAATCGAAGTATTAGTACTATTAATCGAGAAGTTAATAGAAATAAAGATAATAATCATTATTTTTCATTAATTGCACAAAATAAAGCAGAAAATAGAAAACAATTACATGTTTATTTTCATAAATTTAAAAATAGAGAATTAGTAAAATATGTACAACAAAAATTATTATTTGGTAAATTTTATTAATTAGTAAAAATTCACGAAAAGGAAATTAATTAATATGAAAAAATTACTAGGAATATTAGGAACTATAACAATAGCAAGTAGTGGAATGGCCGGAATAGTTGGGAACGCTCCAACTTCAGAAAAAAGTGAAATAAATTATTTAAAAATAAATAATTCAGAAAAATTAAATAGAAGTAAAAGAGCAGACTGATATGGTTGATATTATATAAATTTTTATGGTATATCTGATATATTGAAAGGTAATTTTGGATTAAATACTACTAACAAAAAAATAATATTTGGCGGTTTTAATGATTATAGAGTAGTTCATTCTAATACAGTTAATGAAGTTTATAATAAAATTACAATAAAAGATAATAATGGTAATTTAATTAAAGAAATTCTTTATTGAAAAGATAAAAGTATTCAAACAAAACTAGAAGAAGAAAATCTGTTGAATGGAATTACATATCAGGATAATTATACAATTGAAATATGGTCAAATGAACCATGACGAACAAAGTTTAATAATGGAAATGATATATGAAAATCTTTTGCAGAAAATACTTTATATTTTAAAATTAAAAATAATCGAATTTATAAACTTGATGATATAGAAGAAACCATTAAAAAAACGCAATTAGAAGCTCTAGATAATAATGATGCTTCAACTATCAAATCTGCAGTTAAAAAATTTAATTATAATTTAGATATTAATGAAGTTCGAGTCAGTAACATTACAGTTACCTCAGCTGATATAAACGGTTTTACTGCATATAGCGATAGTTATAATTCAGATAAATATCGGGGATATAAAAGAGTTTATTTTACAGTTAAACCTGATTTGATTACTGATTTTAAAACATGTTTGAATCCAGTTAATGATACTAGTGATGAAACAATTTTAAAAGCAGTAAAAGCTAACAATCCTAATTTGGATATTTCACAAGTTTATATTAAGCAAAAAATAGTAAATGGTCGATTAGAACTTGGTGTTAAAAGTACTTCAAATAAATATAATACCAATAATGCTTTTCATTGTGATAATTTTAAAGTTAGAACAGATTTATCAAAAATTATTAATAACATAAATTTAGTTTTAATAAATAATGGTAATAATAATTATATTGCAATTTTAAATGAATTAAATTATTTAAATTTTAATTTAGATATTTCACAATTAGAAATTAAAGAAAAAAGTAATGTTTCTGCAACAATTAGAGCAAAAATCAATAGTGATAAATACTTTGGCGAAAAGAAAATATATTATCAAATCAATAATTCACAAAATAAAATTATTAATTTAAAAGAATTAATTAAAAAAGCAATATTTTTAAGTTTTAGAGATAAAAATAAAGAAAATATTGTAAAAGATATTAAAAATATTAATTTAGATAATTTGGTGTATTCAAATGTAACAGCAACCAAAAATATTGAACCAACATATAATAAAAATAGTAAAAGTATTTGTTTTGGGACAACCACATTATTTAATAATTTACCTGCAGAACAGAATATGAAAACGCCAAGTTGTAAATATACAAAAGAAACAACCATAAATTCTCAAATTACTACAGGTTTAAGTAAAAAAAGTGAAACAGAAACGAGCACAGAAACAGGGTCCGTTTTACTAAATTCTCATTCTTCAAATTTTGATTCAGAAACAATAAATAGTAATTCTTTTTCATCTTCAAAGTCATGAGAAGCATCAGGCAATGCTGGTTTTGGTTTATTTGGTTTTAGTATAGGTGTTTCTGGTGGCGGAGGTGGTGGAGCATCTTCTACAAGTGAAACAAGTTTTTCAAATACTAAATCTTCTACAACAGAACAAAGTTCTTCACAAACAAATACCAATTCTAATACAAAAACCTTAAGTAATACATTTGATTTTTCAGGTAGTAAAACAGATGAATATAAAGACATTTTAGAAGTGGAGTTACCGTCACAAGAAATTAAAGTTAATCCAAATCAAAAAATTAAGGTTACTGCGTCATTAGATGAAGTTTTAGCACAAGTAACATTAAAATTAACACAAAATATTTATGGTGAAATTACTTCACAAATAACAAATACAAGTAATGAAGAAAAATCATTTAAAATTTCAATTAAAGAGATTATGCAAAAATTACAACAATACAATCTCTTACCACAAGAAGTTACTATAAATATTGATGATAGTATAACTTTTAATGGCAGTGCTAATAGATCGTTAAAACAAGGACTTGATGCTAATATTGAGTTTCATGAAGTAAAATAAAAATGAGAAAATATTAAATTTTTTTAGGAACAATCGTTTTATAACCAGAGCAACAAATTAAATATTTTGTAAAAAATAATTATTCAAACTTATAAAAATTACTTTGTTAAAAATTTTTGTAGTGTTTGAAATGGAGATTTATTTTGTAGTGACGAATGACGCCGTTCAAAATTATAAAAATAATAATATTTATTTAAATAATGTTGAAGTTCATTTTGGTTTAATTTTTTATCCTTAGCATAAAATAATTTGGTATAATGTTGGTGGAATCTTTCAATTTTACCATTTGATTGTGGTGAGCGAATCGGCGTGGTTTCGTGAACAATTCCGTTTCTTGAAAGAAAGGTTGTAAAAGGCCTTTCTTTTACTTTGTATGATTTTTTATTACTTCAGTTAGTGGTAGTAAATTCCGGAGCATTATCAGTACGAAGGCGTTTAATTGTTATGCCAAGCTCACTAAAATCTTTTATTGCTCTTTGCGCGGCGTTAATGGCATTATTGGTTCCTAAACTATCATAAATATAACCAAATACTATGCGTGTCATTTCGTCAATGAAATCATAAATATAATATTTTTTATCAACCGGAAAATTTGATGTAGTAATGATTTTGGCATCCATTTGTAAAAGACCAATCTCGGAAACTTCATAACGCTTAAAATGACGTTTTGTTTGTTTAATTTGTTGTTTTAATTCTTTTCAACGAGGGTCAGATTTAATTCAACGATAAAAAGTTTTGATGTTTTTAGGAACTTCTGAATTTTTAATATCGTGAAAACCGATTTTTAAATTGTTAAATAAAGACCACATTCCACCGGTTTGAAGATTTTTGTAATCAAAATATAAATCACATACTTTTTCACGAGAATTTAAACTATATTGATAATTAAGATTTTGTGGTTTTGTAGTTTTAAACAATAACAAATCTAAATTGTCAGAATAATAAGCGGTCATAATTTTTTCTGCCCAACGATAAAAGGTTTTCGTTGCATTTTTAAAATATTTTTTAATAAGTTTTGTTAAAGTAATTTCTTCAATATAGAAATAAGTACATAAATTTAAATAGGCAGTAATGCGTTTTTTAATTTTATAGTAATAAGGATTACGGCAATTAGCACTTAGTCAACTTTGTACTTTTGCTTTTAAATCTGCTAAATCATCTTGAGAAATAATATATTTCATTTTTTAAACTCCTTAAATTAAGAAAATCGTATTTTTTAATACGATTTTCAAGAATGATTATTAAATTACTAATTTTTATTAGGCATTTCGGCAGAGAATAAAACTATACGATAAACACCTGAAACTTTTTTAAATAAAATTTTAACATTAACAATTTCGTCAAGCCAATAACTACGGACATCGTAAGTAGAACCATCAATCTGATAACCATTTATTTTTTTATAAACACCATTTTTGTTATAAAGATTAGTAAATTCTGAATTATAGACATAAAATTGTTTTTGTAGTGCTAGAAAATTAGGTAATAAAATATTACTTTTTGTAAAATCAAGCATATCATAATTTTTAGGGATTAAAATTAAACCACTATTTTTAACACTAGCAAACTGCAAATTATATTCTTTAAAATTATTACTATTACTACACGCAGATATAAATATTAGCCCAACTAAATTTAAAGTTGATAAAAATTTTCACATAACAAAAAATCCTCCTTTCAAAGGAATGGTCGCGTTTAGTTTTCTTAGGTATTTTTTAAAAAAGAAAAAATAGTCATTTACTATAAATTATTTCAATATGCAAATTAAGTATATATTTCTTATGTATGATTTTTGTTGTAAAAAATTATTTTAATGTTGTTTTTATAAGCATTTTACTTAGTTTTTATAACCTTTTATTAAGAATATGTTTGTTAATATTAAATATTTTGTTTTATTAATTATTTTTCAAGTAAAAAGGTAATAAATTTTTAGTTGCTTTTCTTTCAAAATTATTCAAATCTTTACCCACCTAACAAAACTTTATGCGCCCCAAAGTCTTGTAAACCTTGAGTTACTCTATCATTTTCTTTATAGTCAGTTCCTTCTAAAAATAAGTTGGTTTCATCTCATAACAGTAAATGCTTTTCTTCTAATATCGGATAATTATAATCTAATAAAGACATATGCCCTAATGAAAGCATTTGTTTATCCGTAATCGGAAAAGTAGAAATCGTTTTTCAACCACTTAATAAGTAAGAAGCTAAAACCATTAAAGCAGTTTTTCCAGTTCCTAAGGCACCAATTACTAAATTTAAGGGTGAATTTAATAAGAAATTAATAAAACTACGACGAGCAAAAAAATGAGAAATTTTAGTATATAGAATATACAAAGCAATTAATAAGTAAATAACATCAAATAACATTCTTCAACTTTGAGGATTATAATAATGCAAAATCGCACCATAGAATCACGCAATAATAAATAAAGTGCGATTTAAAACCACAAAATCATATAATCTTAAATTTATTTTTTTAAACAATAGCATCACTTAAATCACACTTTCTTTATTTTTATTACTATCTGCCGGGCATTAATTTTTCAAACATTTTGAAAGCAATTAAAAATAAACCAATAATCACGCCAAGCAAGAAAACTCAATATGTAGCAAAGAAATTAACAACATTTGGCATATTACCACCAATAATATCAGTTCAAATATTACCGAACGCTGTAATTAATGCTTTTCATAAGTTAGTAACCGCTTGTTCACCAGTAATTTTTACTGGTACATCGGCTAAGAAAGTTTCAAACATATAATCACCCCCTTTCTAAACAAAATATGATTTAACCTTATAAAATAAAATAACCATAAATAAGACAATGAATACTAACACCATTCAAAAGGCAATATTTGCTATTAAAAGTCAAAGTATTTTTTGAGTTAAATCAATCTCGTTACCAGAAACTCATGCCGGAATAACTTTAATTTGAATAAATAAATCCCAAAAATACAATTTTGTCATTTCTCAATCTAAATCTTTTCAAGCAACTAAAAACATAATAATTACCGCTTAAAAGGTCAAAAGAGTAGAAAAATAATTGCTGAGAAGAGCATTACAATTATTAAAATTGAAAACAAAAATACAACTTGAGGTGGTAAAATCAGCAGTTGGATAAATTAATTCAATTAATTCAATAATTATTTTTTTAAACATTTTCTAAACCTACTTTTTAATTTCTTTTTCATCTTGTTCTAACAAATTTCGTTTAAACTTTGCAATAAATATTCGTTGTGAATAAGTAAAATCTTTTGGCAACTGTTTTGCCTCGCTACCATATTTCTTTTTATCTTTAAAAAACCGATAAATATTAACCGCAATATAGTATGCTAGTAATAATGTTAAAATCGTAAAAAACACTAATCCGAAAATACTCATTTTTCTTTTCTCCTTAATTTTCTAATTAATTTATTTTTTTAAATAATTATGTTCAACAAAATCAACACAAAGTCAATTATCACCAACTAAATCAGTTCTAACAGATTCAGCTGCAGATTTAGACGCTCAAAATTTTTCTTCTAATCCGGTTTTTTTATTAATAAAATATATAAACTCTTGATAATAATCTTTACCAGGCTCATCCACATTAACTCACATTTTCATTTTTTAAACTCCAAAATTATTTTTTTACTACATTAAATCAAAAAATGCAATAACTTAGTTAAATAACTCAAACTAACATTGATAATTAACGGGCGGAGCATACGCTTTCCGCACCGTTTAAACACCTTAAAAACCAACCTAAATTTTTTTAAACTATTTTTTTTCTTTACCTCTATTCTTAAAATGCCTTAAAACACCTTTAAAATGAATTTTTAAAATAATTAAAACTTACATCCTTTTTAGCAATCTCTTTCTCCGCAACAAAAAAACCTAACAACTCATGACCTAAAATCAAACTAGATTCTTGACCTTTCTTATTATTAACTAAAACCAACTGATACTCACAATCTTTAATTATTCCGATACAAATAGAATTCTCATATTTTCCTTTATAAACAAATCGTTTTGAAAACCAAATACCAGTAGGTTCATACAATCAGGGAATTGCTGGTGCTTTAATAAGTACTGCATTTTGCGTTTCTTTCAAAAGATATTTTTCAGTATTTAAAAAAATATTTTCAATATTTCTCATATACATACCACCCTTACAATATTTAGTTATATTAACTTAGTTATATTTAACTTAGTCTTTTAACTTAGTTCAATATATTTCTCTTTAAACTCTTTCTTTAAACTAAATTAACATAACTTGTTAGTAAACTTCGTTTACTAAAAAACTTAGTTTATCAACAACAAGACACAAAAAAATACAAAGCATAATTAAAAATAATAAATATTAATTTAACCTTATATTTCTTGTAATAAATAAATGAGCTCGTATTTATTTATTAATTAACAGCAAGTTTGTAGAAACCAAAATCTTGTCATATGTATATGGTTTCTACAGATTTTTTAGTAAAATGTAATATACCACAGACTTATGACAAGTACAAGAAGTTTTTTTAAAAAGGGATGATAAATTATCAAATAATGCAGAAAATTTTTAAAAATAATTTATAATTAAATTCCAAAGCAAAGGAATTACAGATTAAAATTTGGAGAAAGGTTGTTAATTATTTGGTAAATTTTATTAATTAGTAAAAATTCACGAAAGGAATTTAATTAATATGAAAAAACTTTTAAGATTATTAGGAACAATTACGATTGCTAGTAGTACAATGCCAACTGTAATTGCTACTAGTTCATTACAAAAAGAAATTAAAAAAGTTGGTGATTTAGATGAATTAAATTGAATGTACTTAACTACAATAAGAAATAAAAGAAACACAGAAAATGGTAAAACTAAACCTGTATTTAAAACTGATGGAGCTGATAAACCAACAGAACAACAAATCAAAAATAGAGTAAAAGAAAAAAATCAGTCAGTAGATATAACAAAAATTAAAGTTGAAAATATTACTGTAAATAGTGCAGTAGTTAGTATAGCTGGTTTTAGTGGTAAAATAACAATTAATTTTACAGTTGATAAGTCTGTACCAATAAATAGAATTATTAAAAATACTAATTTAGGAGAAATTGATATAGATATCTTTGGTGGTAATTATGATGAAAATTTATTGAAACACTTTTTAAAAAATTTAAATCCGCAGTTAGATAATACTAAAATTAAAGTTGAAAATATTACCCTAAACACGGCTAAGATTACCTCAATTGATACAAGTATTTATATTGGTGAAACAAATATTAATTATACTAGACCATTAAGATTGCTTATTAAAAAAATTGAATTAGGCCCAATTAGAACTAATGGAACTGATAAACCATCGGAACAGCAAATTAAAGATAAATTAAAAGAATTAAATAACAACTTAAAAAATAATATAATAAATGATTTTGAAATTAAAGATATAACACTTAGAGATGCAAAAATAACTTATAGTAAAAAAAAAGACTTTTATAGTGGTAGTGTAAAAGTTAATTTTTTATCTAATGTTAATTTAAATAAAATTATTACAAATACCACTTTAGGCGAATTTGAAACTACTAATTTATCTAATCCCACAGAACAACAAATCAAAAATAGAGTAAAAGAAAAAAATCAGTCAGTAGATATAACAAAAATTAAAGTTGAAAATATTACTAATAACAGTGCAACTATTAATTCTTATGATACAATTGTTTATACTGGAAATATAGGTGTTAATTATACTATTTCAATAAAGTCGCTTAATTGAGAATAATATTTAAAAAATAATAAAACAACTCAAAAAAGGAAAACAACAATAATGAAAAAAAATATTAAGTATTTTAGGGGTAATCAGTTTAATCAAAACTGGAACAACAAGTTAAATATTTTGTAAAAAATAATTATTCAAACTTCTAGAAATTACTTTGTTAAAAATTTTTGTAATGTTTGAAATGGTGATTTATTTTGTAATGTCGAATGACAGCGTTCAAAGTTATAAAAGTAATAATATTTGTTTAAATAATGTTGGAGTTCATTTTGATTTAATTTTTTATCCTTAGCATAAAATAATTTGGTATAATGTTGATGAAACCGCTCAATTTTACCGTTACTCTGTGGCGAACGAATCGGTGTGGTTTCGTGGACAATTCCGTTCCTCGAAAGAAAGGTTGTAAAAGGCCTTTCTTTTACTTTATATGCTTTTTTATTGCTTCAATTAGTAGTGGTGAATTCCGGAGCATTATCAGTACGAAGGCGTTTAATTGTTATGCCAAGCTCGCTAAAATCTTTCATTGCTCTTTGCATAGCATTAATGGCGTTATTAGTTCCTAAACTATCATAAACATAACCAAACACTAGCCGTGTCATTTCATCAATGAAATCATAAATGTAATATTTTTTATCAACCGGAAAATTTGATGTAGTAATGATTTTGGCATCCATTTGTAAAAGACCAATCTCGGAAACTTCATAACGCTTAAAATGGCGTTTTGTTTGTTTAATTTGTTGTTTTAATTCTTTTCAACGAGGGTCAGATTTAATTCAACGATAAAAAGTTTTGATGTTTTTAGGAACTTCTGAATTTTTAATATCGTGAAAACCGATTTTTAAATTGTTAAATAAAGACCACATTCCACCGGTTTGAAGATTTTTGTAATCAAAATATAAATCACATACTTTTTCACGAGAATTTAAACTATATTGATAATTAAGATTTTGTGGTTTTGTAGTTTTAAACAATAACAAATCTAAATTGTCAGAATAATAAGCGGTCATAATTTTTTCTGCCCAACGATAAAAGGTTTTCGTTGCATTTTTAAAATATTTTTTAATAAGTTTTGTTAAAGTAATTTCTTCAATATAGAAATAAGTACATAAATTTAAATAGGCAGTAATGCGTTTTTTAATTTTATAGTAATAAGGATTACGGCAATTAGCACTTAGTCAACTTTGTACTTTTGCTTTTAAATCTGCTAAATCATCTTGAGAAATAATATATTTCATTTTTTAAACTCCTTAAATTAAGAAAATCGTATTTTTTAATACGATTTTCAAGAATGATTATTAAATTACTAATTTTTATTAGGCATTTCGGCAGAGAATAAAACTATACGATAAATACCTGAAACTTTTTTAAATAAAATTTTAACATTAACAATTTCGTCAAGCCAATAACTACGGACATCGTAAGTAGAACCATCAATCTGATAACCATTTATTTTTTTATAAACACCATTTTTGTTATAAAGATTAGTAAATTCTGAATTATAGACATAAAATTGTTTTTGTAGTGCTAGAAAATTAGGTAATAAAATATTACTTTTTGTAAAATCAAGCATATCATAATTTTTAGGGATTAAAATTAAACCACTATTTTTAACACTAGCAAACTGCAAATTATATTCTTTAAAATTATTACTATTACTACACGCAGATATAAATATTAGCCCAACTAAATTTAAAGTTGATAAAAATTTTCACATAACAAAAAATCCTCCTTTCAAAGGAATTATATTTTATATAAAAATACTTTAAATACTTAAGAAAACTTTTTTAATATCATTAGTAAGATTGCTAAGGGCACTACAAATTCAAATAACATCTGAAACGCCGGAATAACCTCAAACACCGGAAAGGCGGTTTTGGTAAAATTAATCGTTGTTTTGGCAATATCCGCAATGGGGCGAATTAAAAGATTAATCCCCGAAAAACCAAGTAATCAATTTAACAGGCTAACAGAAGCGTGCTGAATCCCACAGGATATTGCACTAAATAAACCTCAATAAGAACAGTTGGGCGTAGGAATTAAATCATCCATATTACCACTTATTCCGCCGCCAATAAAAGCCGTTGAATTCAAAATATTAAAATCATATAAAGAATAATGATATTTAGTGCTTTCATTTTTCTTTTTATATAGCGGAAAAGTTAGCGTAAAAATATTAATTCCATACATCACATCAACTTTGGCATTGTAAAAATGAAGTTTATTACTAGTAACGTTTCATAATTGGTTATCATACGCTTTTAAAACATTAAAATCTATTTGATAAGAACTTTTACCGGTGTTAAAACCATTAGCAATTTGTTTATCTTTAACAAAAAAATAGGAACGAAAAATCATATTCTTACTATTTTCTAGTGTCGAACCAAAATTAATTAAATACTGTTTGGGATAAAAAGTAATTAAGGAACGATAGAAAAATCCCATTTGTAAAACATTTTTAGGGATTTGTTGCATCCCTTTGTAATCTAATTCTACATAAGTAGAGGCATCCATATCAAAACTGGCATAAAAGAATTGTACAAAAAACTCACCTAAAACTTTATAAATTTTATCAAATAAGCCATTAATAAAATCAATAGTTAAATCTTTTTGATAATGAAGCATAAAATCTTTAAAATCTAATTTTAATTTGTCATCATAGCGTAAAAAATGGAAAGTATTACCATAATAATTAACTTGTCCAAAAAAAGTGTTGATAAAGTCTTTTCCAAAACTTGTTCGCGAACCAGATTTTCAAAGCGATTTACCATTTTCTAAAAACTCATTATTACCCACAATGCTACCATGCTCAGTTTTTATAGTAATAACATCACCAAAACTTGAAAAGGAAAGTTCTCTAAAAATAACTTTTTCAATAAAACCGGGGGGATATGAATTTTCGCGACTTAAACTAAATTTACTATTTTGTTTAAAACCATTTAATTTAATTGAAATTTCACTCATATATTTAAAATTATCGTCAAAGAAATTAAAAATGGGTACTCAATATAAATAACTATAATTAAATTTATCAAAATCTCGGCGTTGTATCATTAAATAATCAAGTTTATCTTGAAACTGGTTATACTGATATTCACCATCATGTTTAGTTATTGCTGTTGGTAATGGTTGCTCGTTATCTTTTTCGGGTAAAGGAGGCATTTCAGCAAAAAAGGAAATTATACGATAAACACCTGAAACTTTTTTAAATAAAATTTTAACATTAACAATTTCGTCAAGCCAATAACTACGGACATCGTAAGTAGAACCATCAATCTGATAACCATTTATTTTTTTATAAACACCATTTTTGTTATAAAGATTAGTAAATTCTGAATTATAGACATAAAATTGTTTTTGTGGTACCGGAAAATTAGGTAATAAAATATTACTTTTCGTAAAATCAAGCATATCATAATTTTTAGGGATTAAAATTAAACCACTATTCTTAACATTAGCAAACTCTAATTCGCAACTTTCACCACATTGACTAGGGTTTGTAGCTCGTTTTTCTCGTTTCATAAAGAATTGTTCCATATTAGGTTTTGGTGATTGTTTTGTATCAAAGAACGCCCCTAGCGGTACCAAACCAATAAACATTATAAATAAATCAAGAAATAATCTTATCCATCTCATCACGCCTTAAAACTCTTTTTTATTGCTTTAACAGCATCAGAAAATTTATAATGTTGATGTTGCGGACATTCACAATTAGCAACTTGCATTTGATGCTTTCTAAAAACTTTATTAAAGTAATAACCCCTAATAAATAACTTAATAGCAGTTATTAACAAATAAACGATTAATAATCAAAAATACACTTTAAGAAATACATTTTGAAAATCAAACAATATAAAATCTTTAAAAAACTCATCTGTGTTAGTTCTAATTCTTGTTAAAAACACTCAAATTATAACGATAAAGCTATGAAGTATAATAAAAAAATGTATAAAACCTAAAACACTTTTAAATCATTTAATACCTAATATTTTCTTTAACTTTTTCATTTTTTAACTCCTTAAAATTAAATATATTGTTGATAAAATGCAAATCGTTCCTAAAATTTGGAAAATCGGATGTTGAGAAAATAACCTAATCATTGGTTTAAACAAATCTAAAATTTTAATATTATTTGATAGAACTTTATTAAAATATTCTAAACCCTCACGCACATAGGCTCATAAACCTAAAAAGTCGTTTAAAGCAAAAATAGAAAAAACAGCAACAAGAATAAATAATATTATTAATTTAAACATTTTCTAAACCTACCTTTTTATTCGCCGTCCGTGCTGGTTAACTCATGGTCTATTTTTAGGGCTATTACCACTAAACTTCTTAATTGAACCACTAGATGATTTTTTCTTAGCTCCTCAATTAGCAACTGATTTTTGATATTTTTTACGAAAACCAACTTTTGGTCGTTCAATATGAATACCTAAAATGCCACCAATTACAAGATTTATCACAAGCATAATTAGCGGAAAAAATAATAATGCGAATATCTGTTCCAGGAATGGTTAAAGTTCAAATTGAATCAAAAACTTTATAAAACATATCACCAATCAAACTAGCCATTTTTTCTAAGTTTTCCATTTTTTAAACTCCTTTACTTATTTTTCTTCTTCAGATTATTTTTTAACTTAGTAAGTATCTTACTAAATTTTTCCATTTTTAAATATTCTAACGCTTCAATATCCATCACATTATCATTTCAAAATTTATGCTGATAATTATCATTCAAAGCACGATTACTTAATTCACGCAAGAATGATAAATATTTATTATCATAAAGGTTTAAAATTGACATCGGAATTTTCAATTTAAAGAAATAAATGTCTAATTCCGGAATGCTACGATACTTGATTTTGCGACCTTTTTTATCATTTTTAGCATTAATTAGCGTTAATCGTCATTGTTCGTATTCGCTTACCGATTTAAAAGTGCCGTAAATAACTTGTAAATAAGGACGAGAGATACTAACTGGTTTTTTTCTAATGCCAACAATTATTGAATTCGCAATATCACGAACTTTAACTCATATATGTTCGGCTCGTTGTCCGCTTGCTAATACAATATGGGTAAATTGTCGAGCCGAAGCGAAATATTCTTGTAAACCTTGAGTTACTCTATCATTTTCTTTATAGTCAGTTCCTTCTAAAAATAAGTTGGTTTCATCTCATAACAGTAAATGCTTTTCTTCTAATATCGGATAATTATAATCTAATAAAGACATATGCCCTAATGAAAGCATTTGTTTATCCGTAATCGGAAAAGTAGAAATCGTTTTTCAACCACTTAATAAGTAAGAAGCTAAAACCATTAAAGCAGTTTTTCCAGTTCCTAAGGCACCAATTACTAAATTTAAGGGTGAATTTAATAAGAAATTAATAAAACTACGACGAGCAAAAAAATGAGAAATTTTAGTATATAGAATATACAAAGCAATTAATAAGTAAATAACATCAAATAACATTCTTCAACTTTGAGGATTATAATAATGCAAAATCGCACCATAGAATCACGCAATAATAAATAAAGTGCGATTTAAAGCCACAAAATCATATAATCTTAAATTTATTTTTTTAAACAATAGCATCACTTAAATCACACTTTCTTTATTTTTATTACTATCTGCCGGGCATTAATTTTTCAAACATTTTGAAAGCAATTAAAAATAAACCAATAATCACGCCAAGCAAGAAAACTCAATATGTAGCAAAGAAATTAACAACATTTGGCATATTACCACCAATAATATCAGTTCAAATATTACCGAACGCTGTAATTAATGCTTTTCATAAGTTAGTAACCGCTTGTTCACCAGTAATTTTTACTGGTATATCGGCTAAGAAAGTTTCAAACATATAATCACCCCCTTTCTAAACAAAATATGATTTAACCTTATAAAATAAAATAACCATAAATAAGACAATGAATACTAACACCATTCAAAAGGCAATATTTGCTATTAAAAGTCAAAGTATTTTTTGAGTTAAATCAATCTCGTTACCAGAAACTCATGCCGGAATAACTTTAATTTGAATAAATAAATCCCAAAAATACAATTTTGTCATTTCTCAATCTAAATCTTTTCAAGCAACTAAAAACATAATAATTACCGCTTAAAAGGTCAAAAGAGTAGAAAAATAATTGCTGAGAAGAGCATTACAATTATTAAAATTGAAAACAAAAATACAACTTGGGGTGGTAAATCAACAGTTGGATAAATTAATTCAATTAATTCAATAATTATTTTTTTAAACATTTTCTAAACCTACTTTTTAATTTCTTTTTCATCTTGTTCTAACAAATTTCGTTTAAACTTTGCAATAAATATTCGTTGTGAATAAGTAAAATCTTTTGGCAACTGTTTTGCCTCGCTACCATATTTCTTTTTATCTTTAAAAAACCGATAAATATTAACCGCAATATAGTATGCTAGTAATAATGTTAAAATCGTAAAAAACACTAATCCGAAAATACTCATTTTTCTTTTCTCCTTAATTTTTTAATTAATTTATTTTTTTAAATAATTATGTTCAACAAAATCAACACAAAGTCAATTATCACCAACTAAATCAGTTCTAACAGATTCAGCTGCAGATTTAGACGCTCAAAATTTTTCTTCTAATCCGGTTTTTTTATTAATAAAATATATAAACTCTTGACAATAATCTTTACCGGGCTCATCCACATTAACTCACATTTTCATTTTTTAAACTCCAAAATTATTTTTTTACTACATTAAATCAAAAAATGCAATAACTTAGTTAAATAACTCAAACTAACATTGATAATTAACAGGCGGAGCATACGCTTTCCGCACCGTTTAAACACCTTAAAAACCAACCTAAATTTTTTTAAACTATTTTTTTTTCTTTACCTCTATTCTTAAAATGCCTTAAAACACCTTTAAAATGAATTTTTAAAATAATTAAAACTTACATCCTTTTTAGCAATCTCTTTCTCCGCAACAAAAAAAACCTAACAACTCATGACCTAAAATCAAACTAGATTCTTGACCTTTCTTATTATTAACTAAAACCAACTGATACTCACAATCTTTAATTATTCCGATACAAATAGAATTCTCATATTTTCCTTTATAAACAAATCGTTTTGAAAACCAAATACCAGTAGGTTCATACAATCAGGGAATTGCTGGTGCTTTAATAAGTACTGCATTTTGCGTTTCTTTCAAAAGATATTTTTCAGTATTTAAAAAAATATTTTCAATATTTCTCATATACATACCACCCTTACAATATTTAGTTATATTAACTTAGTTATATTTAACTTAGTCTTTTAACTTAGTTCAATATATTTCTCTTTAAACTCTTTCTTTAAACTAAATTAACATAACTTGTTAGTAAACTTCGTTTACTAAAAAACTTAGTTTATCAACAACAAGACACAAAAAAATACAAAGCATAATTAAAAATAATAAATATTAATTTAACCTTATATTTCTTGTAATAAATAAATGAGCTCGTATTTATTTATTAATTAACAGCAAGTTTGTAGAAACCAAAATCTTGTCATATGTATATGGTTTCTACAGATTTTTTAGTAAAACTTATTGCTTCTTATTTTTAAATGTGATATATTTTGTAATGAACTTACATTATGCGAGTGTAGTTTAATGGCAGAACTTCAGCCTTCCAAGCTGATTGTGTGGGTTCGATTCCCATCACTCGCTCCATTAGATAAATAAAACTAGACTTCTAAAAGTCTAGTTTTTTGTTGTATAATTCATGAGAGTGAGGAAATAGTGATGTTAAGTAGTGAAAAGATGCGAAGTGATAATAAGTTAAGAAGTATTTTTTTTGTTTTGTGGCAAGCACTAATCCCTGGGTTGATGATTTGATTACTTTTAGATCCGCAATTAAATTTATTAAAATTGAATTTTAAAGATAGTATTGCTTTTGGATATATGTTTTTAATTGGAATGGGAATGCTACTATATGCTTTTATTACAACATTAGTTTTTTTTTTATGTGGTTATCATCAACAAGAACAGTTTATTTATAGTATTATTGTGATGTTAGAATTTGTTGTGTTATATTTAACTAGTTTATGATTATTATCAGTTTTTTGACGCTTTATTATTGCCATCTCATTAGCTATTTTAGGAACTTTAGTGATGACAATTATTGTGATGACAATTACAAATTATTTTTATAAAGAATAATAACTAAATAAATAATTAAGTCATTTGTTCAACCTTTTTGTAACTCTTCGTATTTATTTTAACATCAGTTATTGTTAAACTAAATTCGTGTAAAAAATGATTAATTAAATTGTTATTACGATAAATAGTTTCGCTAATAAAAGAAGCAATATCAAATAAGGGGTCGTTTTTCATTGCATATTCATAGTCAATAATATAAATTTGTTGCTTAGTAATTAAAATATTGCCAGGAACTAAGTCATTATGGCAAAGTTTTAATTCTTGGGGTTCATAGTTAGTAAAAAAATTAATTATTTTTTGTTCATCACTAGTTAAATTTTGTTGGGAAGTATTTACAAGTCCTTTAAATAGTTCTAATTGTGATTTTCAGTTTCAAGTTTTAATAGTTGTAGGAATTTCTATTTGATGTAAATCTTTAATAAGATGAGCAATTTTCTTAACTAATGAAGGAGTTATTTTAATTTGCGTTAAATTTAAAGCATCTTTAATATGTTTAGTAATGCTGAATTATACTTGTAAGTGCAAGTAAATAAAATTGCAAAAGATTTCATATAAAAATTTCATGATGCTAAGTTTATTTTAGAAAAAGTAAATTTAAGGAATTTTTATATGGGATACAAACATCTTGGCATAAATGAAAGAATTTATATTGAGAATCAATTGAAATTTAAAGTAAAAATTAGTGAAATAGCTAAAAATCTTAATCGAAGTATTAGTACTATTAATCGAGAAGTTAATAGAAATAAAGATAATAATCATTATTTTTCATTAATTGCACAAAATAAAGCAGAAAATAGAAAACAATTACATGTTTATTTTCATAAATTTAAAAATAGAGAATTAGTAAAATATGTACAACAAAAATTATTATTAGGTTGATCGCCTGAACAAATTTATGGCAGAATTAAAAATTTTCATCAAGAATGAATTATTAGTTTTAAAACAATTTACAATTGAATTTATTCTGGATTACTTGAAAAGGTTACTAGTAAAAATTTAAGAAGAAAAGGTAAGAAACGAAAATCTCAAGAAAATCGGGGTAAATTTAATGGTAAATCCATTAAAGAACGAAATGTTAATAATCGCATAACTCTTGGCCATTGAGAAGGTGATACTGTAGTATCATCACGAGGTAAAAGTAAATCATGTTTAATAACTTTAGTTGAAAGAACATCAAGATTTACTTTAGCAATATTAGTTGAAAATAGAACTACTAAAGTTATTAACAAAAATATTAGTCATTATTTATCAATTCTTCCAAATAATCTTGTTAAGACTATAACATTTGATAGGGGTAAAGAATTTGCTAATTGACAACAACTTGAAAAAAATTTAAATGTGAAAATTTATTTTGCTGATGCATATTCACCTTGACAAAGAGGTACTAATGAAAATACTAATGGTTTAATTAGAGAAAAATTTCCTAAAAAATTTAATTTTTCAAACACTACTAAAAATGCAGTTCATAAATTTATATTGTCTTTAAACCAAAGACCAAGAAAAATACTAAATTATCTTTCGCCAATCGAATATTTGGTTAGAAAAATAATTTAGTTGCACTTAACTTTACAATTTGGCTAATAAAAGAAATATTTATCATTTTGAAAATAATCAATAACCGGAACATTAACATTTTTAACTAATGGTAAAACTAGTTGTTCAGTTTTATGGTCTAAGAAAATATCACAAAATGGTTGTGATTTACGAATAATATAATCTAAATAAGAATAATTAATATTTGTTAAACCATATTTTGTTAATTTTGCTTTAGTTCAATTTATTTTCATATCATACCTCCCAAGTAATTAATTTTATTATATAATGACAATGAATAAATATATTATATTATCTGGAGGTTAAGTAATGAATCAAGAACAAGGATATCTTCATATTTACTGTGGTGAAGGTAAAGGTAAAACTAGTATTTTAAATGGAATGACAATTAGAGCCTTAGGAAATAATTGAAATGTAGTATATTTTCGTTTTTTAAAAAATCGTCCTACAGGTGAATTAATATTTTTTGAAAAGCATACTAATTTAACAATTCTTGATTTTTATCATTCATCAAAAAAATTTTTTTGAGAAATGAATGTTGAAGAAAAACAAGAGTTAAAAGCTGAAACAAGAAAAGGTTTTGAAGTTTTAGTAGCAAGTTTAAAAAATTCTAATATTGATTTAATTGTTGTTGATGAGATTTTAGGTTGTTTACAAAATCAATTAATTTATGAAGATGAATTAGTGTTAGCATTAGAAAATAAAGCTAAGAATATTGAAGTTGCCCTTTCAGGAAGATATTGTCCAGAAAAATTACAATCAATTGCTGATTTAATTAGTGAGGTAACGCCAACAAGACATTATTCAGAAAAGAATATTTGGGCTCGGAAGGGTATTGAGTATTAATGATAAAACAATTATTTTTAGCAACTACCTAATGCTAATAAGTTAGAAGAATTTCAAAACATATTAGGGCAAAAATACGATTTAAAGACACTTTTAGACATTAAGCAGTTTCTGGGTACTGAGAAATTGAAGATATTGAAGAAACAGGAGCGACATTTATTGAAAATGCTTTAATTAAGGCAAGAACTTTAAGCAAATTATTACAAAAACCAGTCTTAGGTGATGATTCTGGATTAGAAATATTAGCATTAGATAATTTTCCGGGAATTTATTCGGCGCGTTGGATGGATACTACTGATGGTTTTATGCAAGCATCTAATGTTATTTTAGAAAAGATGATGAATATTAAATTCCGAGATTGTCGGTATGTTTGTGCTCTTGCTTTTGTTGATGTTACTAAAAATATTGAAAAAGTGTTTGTCGGTTCGTTAAATGGTTTAATTCATAGTGAACGCCAAGGTAATTATGGTTTTGGTTATGATGCTATATTTTATTTACCAGAATATAAAAAAACGCTAGGTGAAATAACAGCACAAGAAAAAAATCAAATATCACATCGTGCTATAGCAATCCAAAAGATGGTTAATTGAATAAATAAGGAAGATAATAATGAATACTAAAATTAACATTGTTTTATATGAACCAGAAATTGCTGGTAATGTTGGTTCGATTATGCGAACTTGTGTTGCTATTAATGTGAACCATTAGGGTTCTTTTTAAATGATCGTTTTATTATTGGCTCATCTGCTAACTATTTTGAATTTTTACAATATGAAAGTGATGAAGATTGAAATAGTTTTCTTAGTAAAAATCCTCATGCTAACTTATTTTTTTCTACACGATATGGTCAAAAACCACCTAGTGCCATTGATTTTACAGAAAGTGAAACACCAATATATTTAGTATTTGGTAAAGAATCGTCGGTTATTCCAAAAACGATATTACAAGAGCATTTGAATCAATGTTTTCATTTACCAATGAGTATATTAATACTCGCAGTCTTAATGTCGCTAATGTTGTTTGTACTGTAAGTTATGAGGTTTTACGGCAATTAGATTATTTAGATTTATCTTTAAATGAAATTCAGAAAGGTAAAGATTATTTACAAAATTAAAAAGCTGGTAATTGAATTACCAGCTTTTTGTTTAATTTAATGTATAAAAATCTTTAAAATCATTAATTATAAAGTCACGAACTAGTCGTGTTAAAGTACTACGATTATATGCTGGTTTTTGCTTAAAGTCGCTGTTGCTAGTTAACATATCATCAATACCATCAACAGCGTCACCTCATTTATTAATAAATCAGCGATATTCACCATTTTTAACAAAAAATATTGTGGGAATACCATTTCCAGGGAGATAATCTGGGTCAAAGCCGTTCTTAATGTTTTCGTTGGTTGCTCATAAGTTTTTTTGTGATTTTTTTAATCATTCAAAAGTATTCTTAACTCACTTAGTTTCAAAAAAAGTTTTATTTCAAGTATTATCATTAGCACCTTTAAAGTCATAATCACTAACAAAAGCATAGCGATTAATTTTTAAATTTTTATTTTTTAAATCCAAAATATCTTTGTCTCAATCTTTTTCTTGCATTCAAAGATCTCATTGTTTTGATAATGTTTGACATCCTGGACAATTTTCTGATCCAATATAACCAATAAATGTTTCTTTATTTTTAATTTTTAATATTATTTCATCATAATTGCTATTACACGCAGTAACAGATATTATAGGTAATATTGTTAAAATAAAACTGCTTTTAATACTCAATATTTTTTTAAATTGCATTTAATTCACCTCTATAAAAATAAAATCAAAACCATTATAACATAAAGTTATTATTTTCTTGTTATATATATATATATATATATGCCAAATTGTAAAGTTAAGTGCAACTAAATTATTTTTCTAACCAAATATTCGATTGGCGAAAGATAATTTAGTATTTTTCTTGGTCTTTGGTTTAAAGACAATATAAATTTATGAACTGCATTTTTATTAGTGTTTGAAAAATTAAATTTTTTAGGAAATTTTTCTCTAATTAAACCATTAGTATTTTCATTAGTACCTCTTTGTCAAGGTGAATATGCATCAGCAAAATAAATTTTCACATTTAAATTTTTTTCAAGTTGTTGTCAATTAGCAAATTCTTTACCCCTATCAAATGTTATAGTCTTAACAAGATTATTTGGAAGAATTGATAAATAATGACTAATATTTTTGTTAATAACTTTAGTAGTTCTATTTTCAACTAATATTGCTAAAGTAAATCTTGATGTTCTTTCAACTAAAGTTATTAAACATGATTTACTTTTACCTTGTGATGATACTACAGTATCACCTTCTCAATGGTCAAGAGTTATGCGATTATTAACATTTCGTTCTTTAATGGATTTACCATTAAATTTACCCCGATTTTCTTGAGATTTTCGTTTCTTACCTTTTCTTCTTAAATTTTTACTAGTAACCTTTTCAAGTAATCCAGAATAAATTCAATTGTAAATTGTTTTAAAACTAATAATTCATTCTTGATGAAAATTTTTAATTCTGCCATAAATTTGTTCAGGCGATCAACCTAATAATAATTTTTGTTGTACATATTTTACTAATTCTCTATTTTTAAATTTATGAAAATAAACATGTAATTGTTTTCTATTTTCTGCTTTATTTTGTGCAATTAATGAAAAATAATGATTATTATCTTTATTTCTATTAACTTCTCGATTAATAGTACTAATACTTCGATTAAGATTTTTAGCTATTTCACTAATTTTTACTTTAAATTTCAATTGATTCTCAATATAAATTCTTTCATCTATGCCAAGATGTTTGTATCCCATATAAAAACTCCTTAAATTTACTTTTTCTAAAATAAACTTAGCATCATGAAATTTTTATATGAAATCTTTTGCAATTTTATTTACTTGCACTTACAAGTATAATTCAGCATATGATAACTAAAATACTGGTATTTAATAGTAAAAATATTTATTAGTAATAATTAGGTACCTTATAATTATAGATTTTTAAAAATAATGATATAATTCAAATTATAGAAAAGCAAATGGAGGAAACTAAATATGGAAATTATAAATATTATCTTTATGGTGGGATGATTAATAATTGCAATTTTATTTTTGGTTTTTGAACTAGTATCATTGGACTTAACATCAATTTGATTTTCTATTGGTGCGATGGCAAGTTTATTTAGTGCTGCCTTTCAAATTCCATTTTATTGACAAATTTTTGTTTTTGCTGTTATTAGTGTTATTTGTTTGCTTAGTTTAAAACCATTAATTAGTAAAACAATGAAAAAAATTCAAATAACAAAAACTAATGTTGATTTATTAATTGGTCAGACAATAAAGGTTATTAAAACATTTGATGAGGAAGGCCTTAATGGTGAAGCAAAAGCAGAGGGTAAATTATGGACAATAACTTCTAATGATAATGAACCTTTAAAAGTAGAACAATATGTTAAAGTTATTGCTATTAAAGGTATTAAATTATTAGTTACAAATGAAACGGAGAAAAAATAAATGAATATCATTGGTATCGCAGTAATAATTGTTTTAGCATTAATAATGATTATTACCTTAGTTACATTAGGACTTTCAATTCGCATTGTTCCGCAATCTCATCAATATGTTATTGAAAGGTTAGGAAAATATTTTAAAACATGAACATCTGGTTTACATTTTAAAATTCCGTTTATTGATCGTGTTGTTCGCGATGTTAATTTAAAAGAACAAGTTATGGATTTTCCACCACAAGATTCTATTACTAAGGATAATGTAATCATGAAAATTGATACGGTAATTTTCTTTCAAGTAACTGATGCTAAATTATTTGCTTATGGGGCTGAAGACCCTTATCGTGCGATTGAAAATTTATCGGCAACGACTTTAAGAAATGTTATTGGTGAATTAGAGTTAGATGAAACCTTAACATCACGAGAAAAAATTAATAATAAATTAAGAATTATTTTAGATGAAGCTAGTGATGCATGGGGCGTTAAAGTTATTCGTGTTGAAGTTAAAAATATTATTCCACCACATAGTATTATTGAAGCAATGGAAAAGCAAATGCGAGCTGAACGAGAAAAACGCGAATCAATTTTAAAAGCAGAAGGTTTTCGGCAATCAAAAATTTTAGAAGCTGAAGGAATTAAACAATCAGAAATTATGAAAGCAGAAGGTAAAGCAAGAGCTGTAGAATTAGATGCTAATGCTAAAGCAGAAGCGATTAAGTTAATTAATGATGCTCAACCAGCAAAGGAATATATTGCTTTGGAAGCTTTTAAATCATTTGAAAAAGTTGCTGATGGTAATGCTGTTAAAATTGTGGTACCATCAGAATTAGCAACTATTGCTTCAACAGCAACTATTTTAAAGGAAATTTTTCAACATAATAAAAATGAAAAATAATATTTTTGCTGAATTATACTTGTAAGTGCAAGTAAATAAAATTGCAAAAGATTTCATATAAAAATTTCATGATGCTAAGTTTATTTTAGAAAAAGTAAATTTAAGGAGTTTTTATATGGGATACAAACATCTTGGCATAGATGAAAGAATTTATATTGAGAATCAATTGAAATTTAAAGTAAAAATTAGTGAAATAGCTAAAAATCTTAATCGAAATATTAGTACTATTAATCGAGAAGTTAATAGAAATAAAGATAATAATCATTATTTTTCATTAATTGCACAAAATAAAGCAGAAAATAGAAAACAATTACATGTTTATTTTCATAAATTTAAAAATAGAGAATTAGTAAAATATGTACAACAAAAATTATTATTAGGTTGATCGCCTGAACAAATTTATGGCAGAATTAAAAATTTTCATCAAGAATGAATTATTAGTTTTAAAACAATTTACAATTGAATTTATTCTGGATTACTTGAAAAAGTTACTAGTAAAAATTTAAGAAGAAAAGGTAAGAAACGAAAATCTCAAGAAAATCGGGGTAAATTTAATGGTAAATCCATTAAAGAACGAAATGTTAATAATCGTATAACTCTTGGCCATTGAGAAGGTGATACTGTAGTATCATCACGAGGTAAAAGTAAATCATGTTTAATAACTTTAGTTGAAAGAACATCAAGATTTACTTTAGCAATATTAGTTGAAAATAGAACTACTAAAGTTATTAACAAAAATATTAGTCATTATTTATCAATTCTTCCAAATAATCTTGTTAAGACTATAACATTTGATAGGGGTAAAGAATTTGCTAATTGACAACAACTTGAAAAAAATTTAAATGTGAAAATTTATTTTGCTGATGCATATTCACCTTGACAAAGAGGTACTAATGAAAATACTAATGGTTTAATTAGAGAAAAATTTCCTAAAAAATTTAATTTTTCAAACACTACTAAAAATGCAGTTCATAAATTTATATTGTCTTTAAACCAAAGACCAAGAAAAATACTAAATTATCTTTCGCCAATCGAATATTTGGTTAGAAAAATAATTTAGTTGCACTTAACTTTACAATTTGGCTTTTAAAAAAATATTATTTTTTTATGTCATAATAAAATTAAGAGCATATTTTAATTAATTAAATAGATTATTTAGTAATTTTAAATAATTAAAATTATTTAGAATGTTTTTACTTTCCAATTTCTTATTTATTAAATAAATAAAAATGGATAATTTTATTTTGTTATTATTTGCATTAAATTGATAAAAAATATAAAATTAAAAAGTAAATGTTGAATAAAATTAAAAACTATTAATAATTTTTGAAAGGAGAAAATGATATTGATTAAAAAAAATTCTAACCATTGAAAAAATATTAATAAGATTACTAAAAAAGTAACTATTGCTAGTAAAAATAAATTATGATTAGGATTAATTTTAACTTTTACAGTTATTGCGATAATTATTCCAGGTGTATATTTATTAACATTAGATATGGTTAGTGTTTTTACCAATGCTATTAGTTTAGAAGATACTAATAATAAAAAAATTCCCGATATTAGTCCTAAAATTCTTAATCCTGATGATGGTGAAGGGTTAACTGTTAAACCAATTCCTGATGATGGTTCAGCACCGGGGATTGTTAATGATAGGTTACTTTTAGATGGTGCTAAAATTAATGTTAAAAACTATGATAAGTTTAAAAGTTTACGGCTTATTGAATTAGAGAATTTAGTATTAGAATATTTTAAAAATTATGTTCAAAATAATAAATTTTTACAGACAAATAATAAAACTTATAAAAAATTTGATTATCGTTATAAATATCTTACTGCTGAAAATAGTAAAGAAATTGATAATAGTTTTATTCAAGATGATGTGAAAATAAAAAAAGTGTTAGTTAAAGATATTGAAAGATATGAGATTAATCGGCCTGATATTTATGAAGTTGTTAATGCTAATATTTTTTCACTATCGTTTAATTTAAAAATTATTAATACAAATGTGTTTTATAAAAATTATTTTGACTTTTATTCATTTCAAGGGTCTAGAGAGCAAATTTCTCAAAATAATATAACTAATGCTACTACTGGTTATTTAACTAGTGAACGGGTATTGTTTACTGATAAAGTATTAGGAAAAGAAATTTATCGCGAAGTAAATGATTCATTAAGAGATTTTATTTTTGCAAATCCAATTGAGTTTGATAATGATATTAAGATTAAACCAATAATTACTACACAATGTCTTAATGAGTGTGCTAGTATTAATGATTGAGATACTTTTAGAGAAAAGTTATATGATGCATCACAAGTTCTTATTGAAGAAAATAAAATTTATTATTCTGATTTAGTAATTTATATTTATTTTATTAGTACTAATATTAAACTTGATAAGTTATATGAATCCTATGAGCAATTGCCAATTCAGCCTTTTATTATAACTAATCATTATACTAATAAAGTTGCTAGTCAGAAATTATTAATTAGTTCAACGAATCGATTGAAACAGAAGCGCAACAAAACTATTGCTGAATATATTGCTTTTGCTATTTCATTTCCAAAACTTGTTTTAGAGAAAATTCAAGATTGAGAATTTTTAAATGATAATTGAAAAGATAGAGTAAAAAAAGGAATTTATAATTATCTTTATAATTATCTTGTAACTAATAAAAAATTTAATATTATTGATGATGTTAGTTTACCAATATTATCGGAAAATCATTATCTTAATTTATTAAATTTAAAAAGGAAGTTAAACATTATTGAAATTAAGCAGATTAATTTTAATGCCTACAAATATACTGTGAATATTATTGGGTTTAATGATGAAGAAATTATTTTAATGGGAATTAGTTTTTTTGCTTAGAGAAATTATTGTTAGTGTTGTTGCTAAAAATATTGTGTTATTAAATAATGAAAGAATGGTTAAAAATGTTAAATAGAAATGATTTAAATGAAAGTAATGATATTTATGAATTAGGTAAAAAACGATTAGATCAAAGTAATAATCGCATTATTACTTTAAAGCAAGATATTAATGCCACAAGAATTTACTATGGTTCATTTTTAGAAATAATGGCACGATTAATATTAATTTTAAGTCAGGTTTTATTTATTGTTACTATTTTTTTAAATGCTATTAATTATGCGAAATGATTTTTAGATTTTAATAGTGAAGTCACAATAACAGTTAGAATGATTATTATTTCCATAATATTTATTTTTTCAACGATTATGGCGTTATTATCGTCATTATTTTTTATTATTCCATTATTAGTGTGCAAAACTATTGCTAGTATTAAAAGTTGGTCAATTGTGTTTATTTTAACTGGTATTATTATTTTTTGTCTTATTTTTGCATTTAGTATTTATTTAAGAATTTATAATATCGGACTAAATAATAGTATTATTTTAAGTATTGTGGGGTTTATTTTATTAATAAGCGGAGCGCTATTGTTATTAAGGAAAGTGAAAAATCTGTCGCGTGATTTAGAAAAAGCAATTATTGAAAGTTATTTTCTTTAAATATTATTTTGAACATTAAATTTAAAATGTTATAAAAGATGATGAAAAGTGGTGATATAAGTGAGTTTTAAATTAATAAAAAAACCAACATTAAAAGTTTGATGAAATACTAAAAGAGAAATAACATTGCGGTTATTAATAATTATTAATGTTGTTTTATTTTTATGCTTAAGTTATTTCATTGGTTTTGGTTGAGGACAAAATTTGCAAATTGATAAATTTATTATTGGTTTAATAGCGGATAGAAATTTTTTTAAAAATTCATATTATTTAGGACTAAGTAGTTGTGGTTTGACAGCAGTTTTAACATTAATTACGCTTATTGTAATGTTAAAAGTTAAAGAAGAAAATTTTTTGAAAATATGAGTCATCATAATTGCTGTTTTATGAATAATTTATTTTTTAATAGTTTTTACGATTAGTTTATTAAATAATTATTGACCACAATGATTATTAACTAGTTTTATTATTTTTAATTTAAATTTTCTTATTTTAGAAGTTAGTACCATTTGTTTATTTAAGGAAATAAAATATCAAAAAATTTTAAAGTTATCTTTTGAATATAAAAATGATAATAAAATAAAATTGGAGTAAAATAATGACAAAAAAAGTTAAAAAATCACAAAAGAAAAAAATAACGATTAGTAATAATTTTTATTTAAAATTATCAATTTCTTTTTCAATTTTAATTATTATTAGTAGTATTGGTTTTACTATTTTTAAAGCTTATGATTGGGTATTTGAATATAATCCCTATAATAAAGATTGTATTAATTTTTCAAAAGAAATTGACAATATTTTCTTATTTGGTAAAGAACATAAATTTTTTGTTGCTGAAAAATCTAATGAACAAAATTTTTTAACAAAAGATTTAGCAAATTCAATTGTTAAAGAATTTAATGAACGATCACTAGTTAATAGTTTATCTTCATTTAATTATAGTTTAAGAAAGGAATTCTTAGATAAATTAAATATTAAAAAAGATGGTTTAAAGTTTTTTTATGAGGCAAAGGAAATTAAGTATCTGAAATTTTTGCCAGTTAGACATAATATGAATAGTTATGGTGTTGTTAATCTTAGTCATAATAACTATTGGTATAATTTAAAAATTAATTATTTATATCAAATAGTTATATATACTGATGAACATCCAAAACCGATAATTTTAAATAAAAGATCTTTATTTACTTATGAGATAAATAATATTGATGTAAAAACATTAATCCAAAAATATGTTAAAAATTTCCCTAGTTTTTTTAATTTAAATAATTTTATAAATAATCATTTTCTTGAAATTTGTAATTATGATGTTAATTATATTTATCAAGATTTTCAAAATCAACTTGAATTTAAGGTATACTATAATACACAATATATTAGTAGTTTAAAGCAGTTAGATAATTTTAGCTTTAATAAACAAAATTTATTGTATATTAAACTAAGAAACTTACAAATTAATTTATCAAAAACAAATATTAATTTTAATATTAAGGAATTACCTAAATATGAAGGAAGAAAACAAATTGATAATAACCCTAGTTTACCACCAAGTTTTTTAGGAACAATCCTATTAACTGTTAATGATCAGCAATTAGAAGTAAAATTGAAGTTTCAACCACAAGAAATTATTATTTTTGAATCTGAGACTGACAATGTTGCGAATTTAAAAATGAATAAAGGAGAAGTTAAATAATGGTGTCAAAAGAAAAAAAAATATTTAGTTTTAGTGAACAATTCCCAGAATTTGATAAACTAGAACAAGAATATAATGCTTCAGCGCCATCTGAGAAATTAAATGAATTAGATAAACAACGATTTCAATATGTTAATCCGCTACAAAATAGTTTGTCGCAACGAAAAATGTATTGAGATTCGAAATCGGAAAGAGGTGCTCGGATTTTAATTATTTTCGCACAAATTTGTTTAGTAGTTATTTCGTATTTTTTTGGTCGTGATATTCTTGGGCAATCAATTTTATTATTAGCTGATCAATTAAATTTTCAATTTATTACAGATTTAGAAGTATCATTTGATAAAACAATTGGAATAATTTTTTTAACTTTATCGGCATTATATTCATTATTATATTTTATTCCTATGGCCGTTTGTCGGCGTGCGGGCACTATTTTTGGTTGAGCGGTGGCATATATTATTTTTGCTGTTTTTTATTTTTTAATAATGATGGTTTTTATTGTGATGGCTTTAGTAGTTTTTTCTAGTTTTAAATTTGTCGCGATTAATTTAGCAATTTATTTAACAATGATTTTTATTTTAGTAGTAATATGAATTGTTGGTGCTGCGGTGTTAATTGTCAAAGCTGATGATATTAAACAACAAATAAGTGTTGAATAAAAAGGAGAAGAAAAATAATGGCAAATACAGAACTTAGGCAACGAATTTTAAAGTTAATGCAACAAGCATCAGTTGGTATTTTTGAGAAAGAAAATGTTTTTAAATTGGCAACATTGGCAATGTTAACTGGTGAATCAATTTTTCTTTTGGGAAAACCAGGCGTAGCTAAGTCGTTAGTTTCACGACGAATGAAATATTTATTTTGCCAAGCCAATGTTTTTGAGAATTTAATGAATCGTTTTTCAACGCCAGAAGAAATTTTTGGACCAATTTCAATAACTGATTTACAAAATGGTATTTATCGGCGGTTAACAACAAATTATTTGCCAAGTGCGGATATTGTATTTTTGGATGAAATTTGAAAAGCTGGCCCTTCAATTCAAAATACATTGTTAACGATTATTAATGAAAAAATATTTCGTAATGCGGGGAAGGACTATAAGGTACCATTAAAATTATTAATATCAGCATCAAATGAATTGCCAGAAGTTAATCAAGGATTAGAAGCATTATTTGATCGCTTTATTATTCGTTATGTGGTTCACGGTATTGCTAATGAAGAAAATTTTAATGCTATGATTGAATCAGCAACTAAATTAGATGTTATTGTTGATGAACAATTACAAATTACTAATAGTGAGTATAATACTTGGTTACAAGAAATTGCTAAAGTAAAATTATCAGATTTATCATTAAAGTTTATTTCTCGGTTCCGGAAAAAATTATATTTAGTAACTGCAGGTAAAGTATATATTTCTGATCGTCGTTGAAATAAGATTGCTTTTTTGATGAAAGCATCAGCTTTTTTTAATGCTCGTCTTGAAACTGATAAACCAGATTGAATTATTATTGTTCATTGTATTTGAGATACAGTAGAACAACAAAAAGAATATGCTAGTTTATTTTATGAGGTTTATACTAATGCATTAACATATGAGTTAAAAGAAAAACAAGAACAACTAGAAAATCGATTAGATAAATTAAATGAACAATTAAATAAAGTTCAATTAGAAAATATTAAGTTTTCAGTATATACTAATCCTTTTAAAGGTCAATTAGTTGGTAATTATCATCGCTTATTAGTAACAAATAAAGATTTGCCGATTTGTTTTCTTTCATTAACTGATTATCAAAAAATTAGAAAAAATTTTGATGGTTTTGAAATTGTTAAATTATCTTTTGGGAAAACCTTAAATCAATTAAATCGTCATATTAAAGTTAATTTATCTTATCATACCGATAATAAGTTAATTGATAGCAAAAAAAATGTTTATCCGATTGAAATTGAAGATTTAGAATCAATTTTAAATCAAGTTACAAAAATAACAAAAGAGGTTGATAAAACGGAAAAAGAAATTAAAAATTTAACAAAAGATTTTAAAAATGAAAAAGACCGTTTATGTTCTTTATCAGCAATATTTTTTGATGAACAGTATAAAATGATTCTAGATGTTGCTTTTAATGATTTAGAAACTATTGATGAAGAAAAATTTGATATTTTACAAATTGATTCATAAGAAAAAGAGTTGTTACAAATGATAAAGTTTTTAGAAAATGCTATTGATTTAGAATTAAAAAAGCAAATTTTACGATTAAAAGAAGTTGATAAAAATATAACATCATTTCAAACTTTTAAAACTAATTTTAAATGATTGGCAACAGCATTTGATGATGAGATTAATCATTTTTATGCGAGTCAAATTGAATCAAAAATTATTTCTCAATCATTATCGGTTAACATTAAACAAGAAATTTATTTATATTATTGAATTCGTGAAAATGGCATTAAAGGTTTAAAAGATAATTATAAAAAAGTATATTTTACTTTAGAAAAAGTGTTATCACCATTTGTAATGAAAATGAATTACTATCATTATCTTTTGAATGATAAAACAAAAGATTTACAACTTATTTTTCAAAATTTTATTAATAATTGAGAACAATTATTAATAAAGCGAGTTATTGATTTTAAATTAGCATCAATTAATGAATTAAGAAAAAAATATTTACGCGAAGTATATGACCGCATTGAAGTTGTTAAAAAATTTCGTCGTTTATATGGATTTATTTGAAATTTTTTTGGTCGTTTTTGAGATGGTAATGTTAAAGAACTTGAAAAGTTAGATTTAACACAATTACAAAAATTGGCAAATTTTTTGCAGTCTGATCCGGCAATTATGACAATTGCTAAATTATTAGGACGATTAAAAGAGCAATCTGATAAATTAGAAGCGGTAATTACTGAAAAGATTAATATTGAATATGAAATTCGTCCTGCTAGTAAATGACCAGAAGAAATTATTGGGGTTACCGAAAGTGCTGATTTAGAACATTTATTACCAATGGAACTAGTTCACTTAAATATTCCTAATTTACAACCAATTTTTTATAAAAAATTGGTTGAAAAAAAATTATCAACATTTGAATTTATTTCTAATGATGTAGTTACTATTGAAACAATAACAAAAGTAAAAAGTAATCATCCACTTCCAGAAACTGATGGACCATTTATTTTGTGTATTGATACTTCAGCTTCAATGCGTGGTGAACCGGAATATATTGCTAAGGCATTAAGTTTAGCAATTGTTAAACTTGCTTTAAAACAAAGGCGAGATTGTTATATGATTAATTTTTCTGATTCGTTAGAAGTATTTGATTTAACGACAGTTAAATCATCATTAAAAACTTTAGTTAAATTTTTATCACATTCATTTCATAGTAGTACGAATATAACTCTTGCTATTGTTCAAACTATTAATGTGATGAATCATAAAAAATATCAAAATGCTGATGTATTAATTATTAGTGATTTTTTAACAATTGATTTATCATCAAAACTAGTTAATCAAATTCAAGAACTTCATAATAATCATAATCGTTTTCATTCAATAACTATTGGTAATAATGGAAATGAACAAATAACAAGATTTTTTGATAATAATTGAATATATGACCCGCAAAATCCTTTTACTAAAAATGATATTATTGCGGATTTAGAAATTAAAACTAGGAGTAAAAGTAGTGAATAAAAAATATTTAAGATCTAATCTTTTAGAAAAAAGAGGAATTAATTAATGAATGCCAAATTGTAAAGTTAAGTGCAACTAAATTATTTTTCTAACCAAATATTCGATTGGCGAAAAATAATTTAGTTGCACTTAACTTTACAATTTGGCAATGACTATTTTTTCTTTTTTAAAAAATACCTAAGAAAACTAAACGCGACTTATATTAAGAATTAGTTAATATCAATGGATTTTTTATGTTATAATTATAATCCATATTTAATATTTAAAGAAACTATCTTTTAGGAGGAATTAATAATTAGTGGAAATTGATGATTGGCTTGTTTTTAATATGAGTTGACAAATTACATTATCTTGGTTAGCACCAACAATATTTATTTTATTATTTTTAAGTGCTTTTTTTTCAGCAATGGAAACAGCATTAACCTCAATTAATATTATTAGGATTAAAAATTTAGCAAAAACTAATAAAAGACAGGCAAAAAAAGCTAAAAGAGTATATCTTTTAGTTAAAGATTATAGTATTACGATTACAACGCTGTTAATCGCTAATAATTTAGTTAACATTGCTTTAGCGACATTTGTTACTTTCTTTTTTGATAATCAATTGAGTTTACCAACATATTGATCATTAATAATATCAACAATGTTTTCTTTAGTGATTGTATTGCTATTTGGAGAAATTATTCCTAAAAATATTGCGCGATGAATTCCTGAAAGGTTAGCTATTAGTTGTTCATGAGTGATTGTTGTGGTGCGGTTAATTTTTTACCCATTAGCTTATATGTTTTCAAAAATTAAATTAAAATCAGAGCATCCTTCAACAACAGAAAGAGAGTTATTAGAGCTTGTAAAAACTATTGAAAATGAAGGTGTTTTGGAAAAACAAGAGCGTCATTTAATTACTTCAGCAATTATGTTTGATGAAAAAACTGTTAAAGTGGCAATGCAGCCAAGAGATAAAGTAATAACAATTAATTACAATAGTTCTATTAGTGATATTAAGACTTTATATCGGCAAAAGAGGTTTACTAGAGTACCTGTAATAAATTCTAATACTAAAGTTGTTAAGGGAATTCTTAATGTTAAAGATATTATTATTAATACTCTTGATGATGAATCATTAACGATACCAGCGCTTTTGCAAAAACCGTTATTTTTGTCTAAAAATACCAAATTAAGTGTTGCCTTAGAAAAAATGCAAAAGAGTAAGATGCATTTAGCAATTGTAACAAGTAGTAAAACTAAAAAAGATTTTATTGGTATTATTACAATGGAGGATTTAATTGAAGAATTAGTTGGCGAAATTTATGATGAGCATGATGCAACAGGAAAAATTTATGAAATTGGACATCATAAATTTCAAGTAGTAGGAACAATTAAGTTAAAAAAGTTATTTCAAACTTTAAATGAATCAGTACCGGTAACAAATGCTAAGTCATTAAATGAATGATATCGTGAAATTAGCGGTGAAGCAAAAATTACTAAGAAAAGTCCAGAATTTCAATATAATAACTATATTTTCCGAATTATTAAAGTAAGAAATTCTTATGCTTCGTTTGAAATTGAAGTATTAACAAATAATAAAACTGAAAATTGAGAATAGTTAATTGATTGCCTGTTATTATTAAGTAATAGGCGATTTTCTTGCGGAAAATATTGATTTTTTAGTAAAATACTATATAATTAAAAAAATAAGGTCCAAGTGGTGGAATGGTAGACACAATGGTCTCAAAAACCATCGGTTAATCCGTATCGGTTCGAGTCCGATCTTGGGCACCATTAATTTTAGAAAGAATTTTTGTTATGATAATAATTAATTCAATAGATAATTCATTAATTAAGGATTTAGTCAAGTTAAAAGAGAGCAAGTATCGTAAAGAAAAGGAACAGTTTCTTATTGAAGGGTTTCACTTAATTGAAGAGGCTAAGAAACAAAATAAGTTATTAATGATTTTAACAACACAAGATATTGCTAATAAAATAGAAGATTTTAGTAATATAATTGTTGTTAATGAGCAAATTATTAAAAAAATATCTACAACTGTTAACCCACAACCAATTATTGGTGTTTGTAGTTTTTTAGATAACTATGAAGTTGATAAAAATTTAGTTGTCATGTTAGATAAGATTCAAGATCCGACTAATTTAGGAAACATCATTCGTAGTTGTGTTGCCTTTAATGTTCAAACATTATATATTAGTAATGATAGTGTTGATATTTATAATGATAAAGTAATTCGGACTTCAATGGGGGCGATATTTCATTTAAATATTATTAAAACTAATTTGGAACTTATTATTGCTAGTGTAAAAGATAAAGGTTTTAAAGTTTATGGTACAGTATTTAAAGAAGCTAATAATCGTTTGCGAGATGTAAAATTTAATAGTCAAGTAGCATTATTATTTGGTAATGAGGGTAAAGGAATAAATCCTCATTTATGACCATTGATTGATGATAATTTTTATATTCCAACATCAAATGGAGTAGAATCTTTGAATGTTGCTAATGCTTTAACTATTAGTCTTTATGAAATAATGAATCAAAATTAATGTAACTTTTTTAGTTGCACTTAACTTTACAATTTGGCAAATTTATGAAAATAAACATGTAATTGTTTTCTATTTTCTGCTTTATTTTGTGCAATTAATGAAAAATAATGATTATTATCTTTATTTCTATTAACTTCTCGATTAATAGTACTAATATTTCGATTAAGATTTTTAGCTATTTCACTAATTTTTACTTTAAATTTCAATTGATTCTCAATATAAATTCTTTCATCTATGCCAAGATGTTTGTATCCCATATAAAAACTCCTTAAATTTACTTTTTCTAAAATAAACTTAGCATCATGAAATTTTTATATGAAATCTTTTGCAATTTTATTTACTTGCACTTACAAGTATAATTCAGCTTATTAATTATTTTTCAAGTAAAAAGGTAATAAATTTTTAGTTGCTTTTCTTTCAAAATTATTCAAATCTTTACCCACCTAACAAAACTTTATGCGCCCAATGCTCAATAACTTAAAGACTTTAAACATTAAAACGGAAATAACAAATATCACCATCAGAAACTAAATAATTTTTCCCTTCAAATCGTAACTTTCCTGACAATTTAACGGCATTCTCACTACCATATTTAACTAAATCATCATAACTATAAACTTCTAATTTAATAAAACCACGAGAAATATCAGTATGAATAATACTAGCACATTCAACAGCTTCCATACCACTTTTAAATGTTCAAGCACGAACTTCTTTCTTACCAGCTGTAAAAAATGTTGATAAACCTAATGTGCGATATGTTTTTGAAATCATCTGATCTAAGCCTGATGTTTCTAAATTTAATGATTTTAAAAACTCTTCTTTATCATTATCTTCTAACGATGAAATTTCTAATTCTGTTTTTGCACAAATAACAATAATTTGTGATTTCTCAGCAATAGCATAATCCTTAACTTTTTCAACTCACTTATTAGTTTTATCCACTAAATCTTTTTCACTAATATTTGCAATATACAAAATTGGTTTACTAGTTAAAAAACTATAATGTTTAATCAAATTAACTTCTTCAACTGTTAATTCTAAACGCCGAATCGGTTTACCATCAAATAACGCTTCTTTAATTTTCTTTAATAAATTAATTTCTTTCAGTAAAACTGGATTTTTATCATTTTTAACAAGTTTTTCTAATTTTTGTAATATTTTAATAACGATATCATAATCTGCTAAAATTAATTCTAAATTAATAATTTCAATATCTCTAATCGGATCAATCGTAGTTTCAACATGATTAACATTACTATCATCAAAACAACGCACAACTTCACAAATCGCATCAACTTCACGAATATGACCTAAAAACTTATTACCTAAACCATGGCCTAATGATGCCCCTTTAACAAGTCCCGCAATATCTGTAAACTCAAAATTATTAGCAATAACTTTCTCAGGTTGAAAAATTTCTTCCAACTTATTAAGTCTACTATCGGGTACTTTAACAATACCAACATTAGGATTAATCGTTGTGAAAGGATAATTTGCAGCTTCAACTTTAGAATTGGTAATGGCATTAAATAATGTTGATTTTCCAACATTAGGTAATCCAACAATTCCTGCTTTTAAAGACATAATTTCTTTATTCCTCTTTCATATTTAATATTTAATTAATAAAAATAAATAAAATGCTAATAGCATAAAATATTAATTTCCTAAAACAAATATTTATCTATTAATTATACCAATAATCTTAATAAAATCGCAATTTTTCTATTATTTGCTGAATTATACTTGTAAGTGCAAGTAAATAAAATTGCAAAAGATTTCATATAAAAATTTCATGATGCTAAGTTTATTTTAGAAAAAGTAAATTTAAGGAGTTTTTATATGGGATACAAACATCTTGGCATAGATGAAAGAATTTATATTGAGAATCAATTGAAATTTAAAGTAAAAATTAGTGAAATAGCTAAAAATCTTAATCGAAGTATTAGTACTATTAATCGAGAAGTTAATAGAAATAAAGATAATAATCATTATTTTTCATTAATTGCACAAAATAAAGCAGAAAATAGAAAACAATTACATGTTTATTTTCATAAATTTAAAAATAGAGAATTAGTAAAATATGTACAACAAAAATTATTATTAGGTTGATCGCCTGAACAAATTTATGGCAGAATTAAAAATTTTCATCAAGAATGAATTATTAGTTTTAAAACAATTTACAATTGAATTTATTCTGGATTACTTGAAAAGGTTACTAGTAAAAATTTAAGAAGAAAAGGTAAGAAACCAAAATCTCAAGAAAATCGGGGTAAATTTAATGGTAAATCCATTAAAGAACGAAATGTTAATAATCGCATAACTCTTGGCCATTGAGAAGGTGATACTGTAGTATCATCACGAGGTAAAAGTAAATCATGTTTAATAACTTTAGTTGAAAGAACATCAAGATTTACTTTAGCAATATTAGTTGAAAATAGAACTACTAAAGTTATTAACAAAAATATTAGTCATTATTTATCAATTCTTCCAAATAATCTTGTTAAGACTATAACATTTGATAGGGGTAAAGAATTTGCTAATTGACAACAACTTGAAAAAAATTTAAATGTGAAAATTTATTTTGCTGATGCATATTCACCTTGACAAAGAGGTACTAATGAAAATACTAATGGTTTAATTAGAGAAAAATTTCCTAAAAAATTTAATTTTTCAAACACTACTAAAAATGCAGTTCATAAATTTATATTGTCTTTAAACCAAAGACCAAGAAAAATACTAAATTATCTTTCGCCAATCGAATATTTGGTTAGAAAAATAATTTAGTTGCACTTAACTTTACAATTTGGCATTAAAAATTTAAAATCTGATTTATTTTACAGAAAATTATTTAATAATTTAAATAATTTTAAGAACTTCCAAAATGCGATTCAAATCTTTATCATTAGAAAACTTAATGATAATACGATTATCATCAATGACAACCTTAGTTCCTAAAATTCTAATCATTTTTTTCAGCGACAGGTGCATATTCTCACTTTGGCAAAACACCAACTTTTTGTTCATTTTTATCTTTCTTACCAATTTGTAATTGATAGGCCCGAACAATATCTTCAACCTTTCTAGATGTTAAATTTTCTTTAAAAATGCGTTCACTTAAACGAGAAACTAATTCCATATCATCTTGTAAAGCTAATAATGGCTTCACCTGCCCCATCGTTAATTGACCATTTAAAACATAATCTTGGATTTTTTGCGGTAAATTTAAAATTTGCATAATATTAGCAATATGTGACCGTGACTTTCCGACTTGCATTGCCACTTCACCTTGCGTTAAGTTTAATTTATTCATTAAATCACGATATGCTTGTGCCTCTTCAATGGTATTTAAATCAACTCTTTGAATATTCTCAATTAAAGCAATTTCCATCATTTGTTTATCAGATAAATTAATAATAATTGCTGGAATATGAGTTAATCCGACCTTTTTACAAGCCCACATTCTTCTTTCTCCCGCAACAACTTCATAACCATTAATTGATTTCTTAACAATAATTGGTTGAATAACCCCATGCTTAACAATTGATTGTCCTAATTGTGTAATCTCAGCATCAGCAAAAACAATTCGTGGTTGATAAGGATTACTACGAATTTCATCTAATGAAATTTTAACCGCATTTTGCTTAATTTCATCATTGGCTTCAATTTCACTAATTAAATCATTAATTTCTTCACCAAAAATCTTATCTAATCCTTTAACCGATAATCTTTTTTTAGTTATTAATTTGTTGTTCTGTGCCATTATTTAGCAATACCTCCTTAACTAGTTCCATATAAGCAATTGCCCCCCCCCGATGAATTTTCGGCATAACTAAAAATATCATCCCCATTTGATGGCGCTTCCGATATTTTAATATTTCGCGGAATATAAGTTTTATATACTTTCTCTTTAAAATACTTTTGTGCTTCTTGCATTACTTCATACGATAACTTTGTTCTAGCATCAAACATTGTTAATAAAATACCTTCAATAGTTAAATTTTTATTACTTCTTTGTTGAACAAATCTAATTGAAGTTAACAATTGCGTTAATCCTTCTAAAGCATAATATTCAGCTTGAATCGGAATAATTACCGTATTAGATGCACTTAACGCATTACGATTTAATAATCCTAATGATGGTGGACAATCAATAATAATATAATGATAATTATTAAGAATACCTTTTAACTTATCCAACAAAATATTTTGCTTATCCTTAGATTGTTCTAATAAATGTAAATCAGCACTTGCTAATGATAATGTTGCTGCTGCTAAATCAACATTTTGACAAACATTTTTTTGAATAATTTCACTAAGAGCAATATCATTAACTAAAACATCAAACATACACCTTTCAATTTTACTTTTATCAGCACCAATTCCTGTTGTACTATTTCCTTGTGGATCTAAATCAATCAGCAAAACTTTTTGTCCATATCTGCCCAAACCAGCAGCAAGATTTATTGATGTTGTCGTTTTGCCAACACCACCTTTTTGATTAGCAATTGCAATTACTTTAGCCATAAATTTTAACTTCCTTTTTTAAGATTCCCAAATATTTTACCTAATTATATTAACATTATAACAAGAGTTTATTAAAAATTATAATGGTCACCGTTTTATTTTAGCAAAATCTCGCGGATATAATTTATCAATCGCTTTTTGCTTAATAAAATATAAAATTGTTCTTTTACCTAAAAAATTTCAATTACTACTATAAGTAGATATTAACTCTGTATTTAAAACTTTTAAAGCATTTTGACTATTAAATAATTCTTGATTAGTTTCTGATTTTAAAGCAATAAACATTCCTTTAACTTTTACAATTGGTATACATAATTCTAATAACATATTCAACTGAGCAACCGCTCTGACAGTAACAATATCAAAAAAATCACGATATTGAATCGCAATATTTTCAACACGATTATTAATAATCGTTACATCTTTTAAAAATAAGTTTTCAACTACTGCTTGTAAAAATAAACACTTTTTAGTAATTGCTTCAACAAGAAATAATTTAACCTTCGGAAATAAAATCTTAATAACGATTCCTGGAAATCCAGCTCCCGTACCAACATCACATATGAGTTGTTGTTCTAAAACAACATTTTTTGTTAATAACAATGAATCAAAAAAATGTTTTTGATAAACCTCTTCTTTACTAATTATTGTTGTAAGATTCATTTTCTCATTTCATTGTTGCAATAATTCAAAATATTTTTCTAATTGTTTTATTTGTTCATTAGAACAAACAATATTTATTTTCTTTAATAAACTAACTAACATCTTAACTTTTTTCCTTCGTATACGGCGTATTTAACATTTTTGGCATCCGATCATTTTTTTCATATAATGCAAATAGTGGCGCAATTAATAATGGTAAAACATAAGGTAATATTGTCCATCATCACTTATTACTATCTTGTCGTAAAAATCCACTAAATTCAAGTAAAACTGTTACTAAATAAGTAAAAAATACGCTGCGAAATACTGCTCATTGACTTAATGCCACAATCGCAAAAGCAATTAATCCGATATTATTAACACTAACATCAAAAGTGCCTTTTTGGTTTGTAAAAAATGCACCACCTAATGCTATTAAACCAAAGCCAACAATAACTGCTAAATAACGAATTTTAACAACATTTATTTGACTTAAAGTTAAAACAACAGCATTCTTTCCAGCTGCTTTAAAATATAACCCCATTCGCGTTAAAAAGAAAAAAGAAGAAACAACTAATATTAAAATAACATTAAAAATAAAAACTAAAGATAACGGATATCCGATAAATATTGGAGCAATAAAAATTTCATTAGCATCTAATGTTCTTTGTCCATAATTAAATATTAAAATTAACGAACTCAAACCTAAAGCCAAATAATTTCAAATAAATGAAACAAGAAACTGATTAGTTTTTAAAGAAACCGTTAATACCGCATGAATTAAACCTAATCCCATACCAATAACAAATGCTAAAAAAAAACCTAAAAAACAAATATTATCACCAAGAAATAAATATTGTTTAATCACAATTGCATACGATAACCCCCCTAAAATCATTACGCCATCAACACCAAAATTTAAAATCCCCGCTTTTTGCATTATTAAACATCCCATAGCTGCGAATAGTAATGGTGCTGATAATGATAAACTACTAATAAAAATATTAACAATATTCATAATTATCGTCGCCCCTTATTAATTATATTAGTTGCATCATTAACATCAGGTCGTTGGTTTACTAACGCCTCCCGCATTCTAAAATTAATTAAAAACTTTGGTTCTTGTTTTCATAAAATAATATAACTTACTAAAACAGAAATGGTAATACAAAATGAAAAAATAATATCAATGATTTCATAATCAAATGATGTCAACGAAAGAAATTGAGTTTGCGAACGAATTAAACCAACTAAAATACTAAGCAACAAAACCCCAATACGCGAATTAAATGCTCATAAGGGAATCAACAAATTATCAAATTCTTGTAACATTGTTGAACTTAATGTTCCTAATTTATTTAGATTAGCAACAAAATAAGTATAGCCTGCGATTCCGGCAATTGCTCCTGAAATTGTCATAATAATTAATTGCTTAGCATTAGGATTTAATCTTGCATATTGCGCCGCCTCAGCATTAGCAACGGTTAATTCTAAACGAAAACCAAACACGCGACGATCTAATAAAATCGTTACAAAACCATAAATAAACAAAGCAATAAAAATTGTAATAGAAAAATAAACCGTCATACTTAATTTAATTATTAAAGAAGCATTATTATTAATAATACCATCATTATATTGACTTCATTCTGGTAAATGATAATAAATATTAAAAGCAATAATATTAAGCAACAAAGTTGATGCCATTTCATTAATCTTAAAATAAGTTTTAAAAAAACCAGCAATGAGAGCATACAATGCCCCTGCAATAATTGATACTAAAATTAATAACATTGTTGTAAATTTAGTAGTAATACCAACAGCACTTAATAATCGTGAAGTAATAAATGTGATTGTTGCCCCAATAATCATTTGCCCAATAACTCCAAGATTATAAATTCGAAACCGAAATGCTACTAACGAAGCTAATGATGCTAATAGCAAATATGAAAATGAATTTACAAAATTATGAAAATGATTAATATCATTAAAAGGCATTAAAAATAATGTATCATATGCTTTCAAAGAACTAACTTTAAAAAGCGTAAAGATTATTGCCGATAAGACAAAAAGCAAAACTACTGTTAATGAAACCACCGTTGCTGCTTTTAATTTTTTGTTAGTTCAAAAATTTCTTATAATATTCATTTCTAACCACCAGTAATCCTTATTTTAATTGTCGCTATTACTTGCACAATTTTATCTTTAACTATTGTAATTTTATTAATAATTTTTTGCCACAATAAAACTTTTCGAGAAATACTTTTATATTTTAATTCACTTTTAGTAATTTGAATATGTTTATCAATCAAATCTTCGCGTTTTTTAGAAAGAATCAGTGGATTGTTTAAAATATTACTTTTAACATCATCCCCTTCTAAGGTAGCAACCATTCTCCCATTTTGAATAACTGTCACCCGATTAGCTAATAATTCTAAAAGATGCGAATCACAATCAATTAAAAGAAATGCTACGCCTTTTTTTTGCAAGGCAATAATACGATTAATAATCAATTTTGCTGAATCATTATCTAAATGCATTAACGGATTAACTAAAATAACAACTTTCGGGTTTGTTTCTAATGTCCTTGCTAAAACAAATTTTTGTAATTCACCATTAGATAAAGTATTGGCAATACTATTACCATTAATAAAATCAGGCATTTGATAATTTTGTAAAATCTTTTTTAATTTAAATCAAATATCATCACGCCTTAAAACCCCAGCATTTAAATATTTAGGATTATTATGATGTCATAAAATAAAATTATCAATTAAAGAATAACTATCAATAGTTGCATCTTGTAAAAAATTTTCTGGTACTAAATCAATGCCTAATTTATAACGATACGCCTGATTCTTTTTATTAATACTATCATTTTTAAAAAATATTCTTACTGTTGGTGATTTAGTTTTTCCTGAAATTATATCCCCAATTAAGGAACTACTAATATTTGTGCGATCATAAACTCCTAAAATTTCACCAACTTGTAAAATTAAATCAATGCCTTCTAATTTTGGATAATTGCGTTTATTAAAACTAATATCTTCAGCATATAATACTAATTCCCTTTTTTTAAAAGATTCTTTTTTATGGTCAATCATTGTTGTTCAATATTTATGTTGAATTTTCTTTACTTTTAAAACATTTTTATTATGCTTTGTCCACACAATCCGACCTTTATTTAATAACGAATAATGATTTGACACTGCTTTAGCAAATTCTTTACTTCGTGTTGAAAAAATTACTGTAATTTTATCTTTAATAAAAGATTTAAAAATTGGTAAAAACTCCTCTTCTTGTTCCAACGGTAAACCGACTGTTGGCTCATCTAAAACTAAAATTCGTGGTTTTTGGTACAAGGCTCTTAGTAATGCCACCTTTCTTTGTTCTGATAATGAAAGAATCCCAAACTGTTTATTTAAATCAACATAAATTTTATACTTCCGTATTAATTTTTCAATTTTAGCTTCAGTTTTTCCTCAATTAATAAATATTTTCAAAAATTGTGGTTCATTTCCCAAAACTATATTTTGTCGAACACTAAAATCAGGAATAAAGTAAGTATCTTGTCCAGCATAACTAATTTGATAGTTAGGAGTCAAAAACTGTCCGATGCGTTTATTAGCAACTTTAATCACACCATTGGTGGGATTTTCCAAACCAGCTAATAAGCGCACACAAGTTGTTTTACCAGCCCCATTATCACCAACTAAGGCATGAATTTCACCAGAATTTACCTTTAAAGTAATATTATTTAAAACTAAATTATCTTGATATTGTTTATAAACATTATTAAATTCAATTAAAGGTGATGACATTAGCTAGTTCCTTCTTTACAAAAATGTTGTGATAATGGAGCATTAATAACATTACATTGCAAAGGCTTTCACACAAATTTATTATTATCAAATTGTTGATGAGAAAATTTAATATCTTGGATATCAACAATAATATCACTAACGAAATTTCAATCAGTTAATAACTGTGGTTTTATTTCCTCAGAATGATAAATTTTAGATAATATACCCGTAAAATTACGATTAATACTAGCAAGTAAATAATTTTTGGGTTTAATATGATATTTTTCTTTATTCATAATATCAACACTAACAAAATAATGTTTTTTTAAATTATCATTATTATCAATAAAAGCTTTTACTAAATTATTACTATATAATAACAACGGATCAAAAATCAAACTAACTTGATGATTTTCTAATAATGCTTTTGCAGTATTATACATATTATTACGATTCCAATCAGAGATAATTAAAGGATCACGATTATCAATTGATGTTTGTCAATCAACAAAATTAAACTCATAACCACCATCTTGTTTACTATCAATTTGCGCTTGATATAGTCCTTGTTGAAACCCAAAAGTTAATCGTTGTGCTAATTGATCATTTAAATATTCAACAGCACTAACTTGAATTTTATTATCAATCATTGTAAAATCTTGATGATTTTTTAACATATAAATACCTGATTGATATCCTAAATTATAACCCATTGTCAAAACATCAAATTTAATTTCAACTAAATTAACAATTTTATTACTAACAGAATTATGAACATAATCATAATCTAAGGTAATAATTTTATTACCCGTAGCAACCGACTTTTCTAACTCTTTTGTTAAATTAGGAATATTATTAGCAAAATTATGATTTAAAGCAATAAAATATTTTGTTTTATTTTTAGTATGCGTATTCAACATATTTTGTCAAAATAACAATTGCGTACTCTTATCAGCAATATTATCAATAATTCAATAATTATCTAAAATATCAATTGATGAATTATAAAAGTTTTTTGTTGTTGCATTATCATAAATACTTAATGGATGATTAGCAAAAATAACTGCTTGATCAGTAACAGAAAGACTACAACCAAAAATGGGAAGAGCAAAGATACTAGCAATATTAATACTATTTATTAATTTAAAGATTTTATCCACTTTATTCCCACCTTAACAAACTAATTATTAACTAGTTTGTGGATATTTTTTTTGTAAATGAAATAACAATGATACAATATCGGCGGGATTAACTCCCGAAATTCGTGAAGCTTGAGCGACTGTTAGCGGTTGAACTAACTTTAATTTTTCTTTGGCTTCAATAGCAATATTAGCAACAAAATCATAGTTAATATCTCGCGGAATTTGTTTTTTTTCTAATTTAATTTTTCGCGTAATTTGCTTTTGATGCCGATCTAAATAACCACTAAATTTATTTCTAATTTCATAATTAGTTTTTTGATTTTGATTTAATAAATTAATACTAGTAACATAAGGTACTAAAAAATTCAATGATATTTCTGGTCGTTTTAGTAAATCTCACGCACTAATACCAGCAGTTAACAATGAAAAATTACTCTCTTGTAATGCCTTTTGAATTGTTGAATTAGGTGTAAATCGTGTTACTCTTAATTCATTTTCAACAATATTTTGTAATTGACATTGCTTTTGATATTCATCTCACTCTACCCTACTTACTAAACCAATATCATAAGCATATTGTTTTAAACGATCTTCAGCATTATCATTTCTTAAAAAAATCCGATGTTCAGCTCGTGAAGTTAATAACCGATAAGGTTCCGATACTCCTTTAGTAACTAAGTCATCAATTAAAACGCCAATATACGCTTCATCTCTTCTTAAAATAAATGGTGCTTTATTCACTAATTGACAATGAACATTAATCGCTGCCATTAATCCTTGACAAGCAGCTTCTTCATAACCACTAGTACCATTAATTTGTCCAGCACTAAATAAATTTTTAATTATTTTGGTTTCTAAGGTTGGTTTTAGTTGTAAAGGATCAATAGCATCATATTCAATGGCATATGCTCATTTAAGAACTTGAACATTTTCTAATCCCGGCAAAGTTCTTAACATCCGATCTTGAATATCAATCGGCATTGATGTAGAAAATCCTTGAACATAAATTGTTTCTAAAGCAACTGATTCTGGTTCTAAAAAAATTTGATGTCGTGATTTATCAGCAAATCTAACAACCTTATCTTCAATACTTGGACAATATCTTGGTCCAACACTAGTGGGGATAGCACGATACATTGCTGATGCCTTTAAATTTTCATTAATAATTTGATGGGTATTTTCATTAGTATAAATAAGTCAACAAGGAACTTGTTTTTTTAAAGGCACAAACTCTTTTGTAGAAAAAGAAAATGCTAATGGTAAATCAGTTCCTAATTCTAATTGCATTTTACTGTAATCAATACTATCTTTATGAACTCGTGGTGGTGTTCCAGTTTTTAAGCGAATAACTTTAAATTCTAATTGTGCTAATTGTTTTGATATTCCATAAGAACCTTTTTGTCCATCAGGACCTTCCTGTTTAACACTAGACCCTTGTAAAACTTTAGCTTCCATATAAGTACCTGTTGTTAAAATAACTTTTTTAGCTTTAATTATTGTACCGTCATTTAAAATGATACCCTTAACAGTATGATTTTCTATTAATAACTCATTTACCATTGCTGATAGTACCGTTAAATTATCTTGTTGCCTAATAACATCATACATATATTTACTATATGCAATCTTATCGGATTGCGTTCTTATTGCTCACACTGCTGGTCCGCGTGAACTATTTAATAGCTTCATTTGTAATGCTGTTTTATCCGCAGCTTTAGCCATCTCACCACCCAAAGCATCAATTTCTCTAACAACAATTCCCTTAGCAGGACCACCAATTGATGGATTACAAGGCATACTCGCAATCTTTGTTGGATCAAGAGTGACCATCAGTGTCTTATGTTTCAACCGTGCACAAGCTAAAGCTGCTTCCACCCCAGCGTGTCCCCCGCCAATAACAATTACATCATATACCATTTAAATCACCTACTTTAATACCTTTTAATTTATTTCCCTTAAATTATATCTTATTTGTCTCCCAAATAAAAACAAGACTTTTTTTACAAGTCTTGTTTTAAATTTATATTTTTATTAACCAAAAACCTTAATAAAATCTTGATCTTCAATAACACTTTTATATAATAGGGACAACAAATGTGTCATCAAGAAACTTAGTAAATTTAAAATGATAATCATCTAACGAAATAACAAAATTTTTTAATCTATATGTGAAACCTACTTTAACTTTTCAACCAAATTTGTTTTTATAAAAATTAGCAATTTTTTTAGCATTAATTAAATCATCTTCTTTGTTATTAGAATAGTCAATATCTACTATCTCATCAAAGAAATTAACATCTTTTTCAATTATTTTATTTAAAAAATCGCCAAATTGTAAAGTTAAGTGCAACTAAATTATTTTTCTAACCAAATATTCGATTGGCGAAAGATAATTTAGTATTTTTCTTGGTCTTTGGTTTAAAGACAATATAAATTTATGAACTGCATTTTTAGTAGTGTTTGAAAAATTAAATTTTTTAGGAAATTTTTCTCTAATTAAACCATTAGTATTTTCATTAGTACCTCTTTGTCAAGGTGAATATGCATCAGCAAAATAAATTTTCACATTTAAATTTTTTTCAAGTTGTTGTCAATTAGCAAATTCTTTACCCCTATCAAATGTTATAGTCTTAACAAGATTATTTGGAAGAATTGATAAATAATGACTAATATTTTTGTTAATAACTTTAGTAGTTCTATTTTCAACTAATATTGCTAAAGTAAATCTTGATGTTCTTTCAACTAAAGTTATTAAACATGATTTACTTTTACCTCGTGATGATACTACAGTATCACCTTCTCAATGGCCAAGAGTTATGCGATTATTAACATTTCGTTCTTTAATGGATTTACCATTAAATTTACCCCAATTTTCTTGAGATTTTCGTTTCTTACCTTTTCTTCTTAAATTTTTACTAGTAACCTTTTCAAGTAATCCAGAATAAATTCAATTGTAAATTGTTTTAAAACTAATAATTCATTCTTGATGAAAATTTTTAATTCTGCCATAAATTTGTTCAGGCGATCAACCTAATAATAATTTTTGTTGTACATATTTTACTAATTCTCTATTTTTAAATTTATGAAAATAAACATGTAATTGTTTTCTATTTTCTGCTTTATTTTGTGCAATTAATGAAAAATAATGATTATTATCTTTATTTCTATTAACTTCTCGATTAATAGTACTAATACTTCGATTAAGATTTTTAGCTATTTCACTAATTTTTACTTTAAATTTCAATTGATTCTCAATATAAATTCTTTCATCTATGCCAAGATGTTTGTATCCCATATAAAAACTCCTTAAATTTACTTTTTCTAAAATAAACTTAGCATCATGAAATTTTTATATGAAATCTTTTGCAATTTTATTTACTTGCACTTACAAGTATAATTCAGCAAATCACTAATATTTTGAAAATTATTAAAATAAACTCTTATTTCTTTACTAAATGTTCCAACTTTAAAAATAACTGCTTTATAATTTTCATCAAGCTTTAAAAGACCATCAGATTGTATGGTATTATTAACATTATACATACTAATCGTAATCCGACTAGATTCTTTACCAAATTAATTTTTTAAATTTTTTCGAAGTTTTTCTAAAACATCACTAATCTTTTTATCAATAGTCATTCCTTCTAAGTCAAAAGGATTATCTTTAGTAAATTTCGCTAAATACTCTTTTACTTTATTAAATAACTGTTCATCAGTTCTTTTAAAATTATTAAAATAAACATTTATTTCGCCTGTAAATGAACCAATTGTCAAACTAACTCTCTTATAATTTTCATTAAGGTCAAAAAGACCATCTTCTTCTATGGTGTTATTAACATTCTTCATAGTAATTGCCATCCGACTAGATTCATCACCAAATTGACTTTTTAAATCTTTTCTCATTTTTGATAAAATATCGCGAATTTGTTCAGTAGCAGTCATTCCTTCTAAGTCAAAAGGATTATTTTTAGTAAATTTCGCTAAATACTCTTTTACTTTATTAAATAACTGTTCATCATTATTTTTAATATTTTTAAAGAAAAGTTCTATTGTATCATTAAATGAACCCACTGTAAGAGTAACTTGCTTATAATTATTATCATAATCACCACTTTTAGGTCGTAATAAACCATCTTCTTCTATTGTCTTATTAATAAACCCGACATATCAATCTTAATCCGATTATATTCCTGACTAAATTGATTTTTTAAATTTTTTCGAAGTTTTTCTAAAACATCACTAATTTTTTTATCAGCAGTCATTCCTTCTAAGTCAAAAGGATGAGAAAAATCAAAATTCTCTAAATATGTTTTCACTTTATTAATAACTGTTCATCATTATTTTTAATATTTTTAAAATACATTGGAATTCATTGCGAAGTTTTAACACCAATTTTAAACCTAATTTCCAGTGCGGTATTACCATCTTTAAAAACTTCAATAGCATTTTTTCCTAATGTTCAAGTTTCATTATAAATTTCAAGATTACTAATATGTTTAAAGATATTAGGAAATTTTTCCTGTAATTTTATTTTTACTTTATCCAAAGCATAACTTCGTTGCTGATTTATATTTAATCCACTTAAATCAAAACGATTATTGGCATTAAATCGTTCTAAATATGTAGAAACAATTTTTACTTTTAAAGCATCATTTTTAGCAATTAATTCCTCTTTATTTAACAATCTTGCCATTTCCGTTCTAATATGATGCAGTTTATCTTCCAAAGTGGCATTATCTTTAAGCAACTTAGCAATATCTGCTAATTCACCACTACCAAAACTATTTATTAACTTAGTTAATTCACTGGTATATTCAATTAATTGCGCGATTTCACTTTCTTGTTGGGTAATTTTTTCTCGCAATTTTTGTTCTAATTGTCCAATTCTTTTTTTAGTAACATTGTTTTTCTTAATTAACTCCTGAAAATCATTTGTTAAAATCGCAATTTTTCTTTTTAACGCGTTTATTTCCTCATTTAATAACTGATTATTCGTAATTTCTTCCTTAATGAAATTTTTTGCCCTTGTTTGCGAAGAACAAGCAATTAAATTAGTACCAATTCCTAACGAAAAAACAGTCACAATTAAAATATTTAATCATCGTTTAACCATTTTAATCTACTTCTATTTGTCATTTATTTAAAACTTTTTTATAGTTTAAATTTGTAATTTTTTGACCTGTTATTTCTATTTTATTCATAGCTTTTAATACCTCATTTTTACTCAATATAAACCAAAACTACATAAAAAAAGTAGTAACTCTTCATTTCTAATTTATACCTTATCCTATTAATTATATAAAAAATACCTTAAAAAGTCAAATATCCCCCTACTCTAGCGGTTTTTGATTATTTTTCTTTTCGTTCATATATTTTATTATTTATATAACAATAAAAGATATTAACAACAACAAATAAAATCAAAATAATGATACTAGCGATAATAACTAAAACAACTAACAATCAATTCGCAACATCTAATTTAGGTAAATAAGGGAAATACAATAAAGTTGGTTTATCATCTAATACTCCCATATACAAGCGAAGAATAATATATAAAAAGTAAAACAATGGATAAAGAAAATTAATTCATAATTTTTTCTTTAAATATTCTTTAATAACAATTGGTTTTTCACCAATATGAAAACACATATAACAAATTACTAATAATGGAATAATTAAATGCTGACTCATATTTTCAAATCAAGTAATCGGTGCCATTGTTGTCGCCGCAAAAGGGAGCATCATTGTCATATATGTTATAAAAGTAATAGAAATATATAATGAGATGACAATTAAACCACCTTGTCTTAAAACTAGTGGTTTATCACTTTTAAAGTGATAAATTGCTGCTAATAAAAATCACACAAAAACAATAATATTACTTTGAATTGTAAAATAACTAAAATATTGACCTTGAAAACCCGTATAAGAAAAAGGCTCATCAATACTTCGCATTCAAGTTTTAGTTATTAAATGTTCAACATAGCCAAAAATTAAAACTGATAATGTAAAGACAGCAATTACGATTTCATAAATGAACCATCATTTATTAGAATCTTTAGTAATTTTCATAAAATATCCTCCTTTAATTGCCAAATTGTAAAGTTAAGTGCAACTAAATTATTTTTCTAACCAAATATTCGATTGGCGAAAGATAATTTAGTATTTTTCTTGGTCTTTGGTTTAAAGACAATATAAATTTATGAACTGCATTTTTAGTAGTGTTTGAAAAATTAAATTTTTTAGGAAATTTTTCTCTAATTAAACCATTAGTATTTTCATTAGTACCTCTTTGTCAAGGTGAATATGCATCAGCAAAATAAATTTTCACATTTAAATTTTTTTCAAGTTGTTGTCAATTAGCAAATTCTTTACCCCTATCAAATGTTATAGTCTTAACAAGATTATTTGGAAGAATTGATAAATAATGACTAATATTTTTGTTAATAACTTTAGTAGTTCTATTTTCAACTAATATTGCTAAAGTAAATCTTGATGTTCTTTCAACTAAAGTTATTAAACATGATTTACTTTTACCTCGTGATGATACTACAGTATCACCTTCTCAATGGCCAAGAGTTATGCGATTATTAACATTTCGTTCTTTAATGGATTTACCATTAAATTTACCCCGATTTTCTTGAAATTTTCGTTTCTTACCTTTTCTTCTTAAATTTTTACTAGTAACCTTTTCAAGTAATCCAGAATAAATTCAATTGTAAATTGTTTTAAAACTAATAATTCATTCTTGATGAAAATTTTTAATTCTGTCATAAATTTGTTCAGGCGATCAACCTAATAATAATTTTTGTTGTACATATTTTACTAATTCTCTATTTTTAAATTTATGAAAATAAACATGTAATTGTTTTCTATTTTCTGCTTTATTTTGTACAATTAATGAAAAATAATGATTATTATCTTTATTTCTATTAACTTCTCGATTAATACTACTAATACTTCGATTAAGATTTTTAGCTATTTCACTAATTTTTACTTTAAATTTCAATTGATTCTCAATATAAATTCTTTCATCTATGCCAAGATGTTTGTATCCCATATAAAAACTCCTTAAATTTACTTTTTCTAAAATAAACTTAGCATCATGAAATTTTTATATGAAATCTTTTGCAATTTTATTTACTTGCACTTACAAGTATAATTCAGCAATTAAAAATAATTAACTATTATTTATTCGCGGAAATAATATTTGTTTCAAATTAATTTTAACATTATCTAAGTCTTGAAAATTAGTTAAATTTGTAAAATTTAACTGTTCGTAATTAATATTTAATTGTTGAAAAATAACAATACTTTTCGTTACTAAAACAGGTTGTAATAAATACGCACTTACTTTTAAAACTTGTAATAAATTATTAATAACTTTATTTAAATTAACATCATGATTAGTAAATAATATTCAAGGAGTTCTTTCTTCAATATGCTTATTAGCATAATGTAATAATTCAATTACTGCTTTAACAGCATCATTAATTAAATATTGATCCATTTTTGCTTCATAACTTTCAATTGTTAAATGAATGTGTTGTTCTAATGCCTTATCTAAATCATTAGTACTAGGAACATACTGCGGAATAACATTATTAAAATATTTTTCGGTCATTGTCATTGTTCTTGATAATAAATTACCTAAATTATTAACTAAATTACTATTATAAGAATCAATTAATAATTGTAAGCTATAATTACTATCTCTGGTAATATGTAAATCATTAACAAGAAAAAATCGTAAAGCATCACTACCATACTCATTAATTAATTGTAATGGATTAATACTATTATCTTTTGATTTTGACATTTTATCATTATTCATTGTGATTCACGAATGACTAATTAATTTATTAGGTAAACGAATATTTAATGCCATTAATAGGATTGGTCAATAAATAGCATGAAATCTAGTAATTTCTTTACCTAAAAATTGCACAATTTCACTATTTTCGCCTCAATATTTATTAAATTCACTATTATCTGATGAAAGATAACCTAATGAACTTAAATAATTACTTAAAGCATCAATTCAAACATAAATTATATGTTTGGAATTTTCTTTAACCGGAATCCCTCAATTAAAACTTGTTCTTGTAACACTTAAATCTTGAAGTCCCGGACTTAAAAAATTATTAATCATTTCATTCATTCGTGATTCGGGATAAATAAAGTCAGGATGTTGATGATAATAAGCTAACAATTGTTTTTGATACTTTGAAACTTTAAAAAAATAACTTTCTTCTTGTAAAAACTTTAATTGTTGATTACATAATAAATGCAACTTATCACGAGAAATTTGTGATTTAGTAACAAATTCTTCACAAGCAATACAATATCAACCTTCATATTGATCTAAGTAAATATCTTCTTGGGCTAATAACTGATTAAAGATTTTTTCAACAACAATAGTATGTTCTTGACTACTAGTTCTAATAAATTTAGAATAATCAATGTGTAAGGCTGTTCATAAATCTTTAAACTTATTAACGATGCCATCAACAAATTCTTGGGGGGTAATATTTGCTAATTGTGCCGCCTTAGCAATTTTTTGTCCGTGTTCATCACTACCAGTAGTAAAAAATACTTCATAACCTTGTTGTTTCTTATAACGCGCTAAAACATCACTTAAAACTGTTGTATACGCATGTCCTAAGTGCAATTCATTATTCGGATAATATATTGGCGTTGAAACATAAAAATATTTTGGTTGCATAACTTCATCCTTTATCAAATTATTTATATTATATATTATATTACATCATTTCTTTATATAATTAAATTATACATACCCTAAGGAGGACTAATATGGAAGTAAAAATGAAAGGAAAACCTTTACAATTAATTAAAGAACCAATTAAAATTGGTGAAACTCTTGATTTTATCGCCACTAATCTTAATATGTCAGACTTTAAAATAACTGATATCGTCAATAAAAAGAAAGTAATCTCAGTTGTCCCCAGTGTTGATACTAGCACTTGTTTAACCCAAACTAAACATATGAACGAAAATATTAGTAAACTAGAAAATATGCAACTAATTACAATTTCAAGAGACCTACCCTTCGCCCAAAATAAAGCTTGTGAAAGTTTTAAAGACAATAATCACATCCTTATATCTGATTACAAATACCGTGATTTCGGCATTAAAACTGGTTTAGTAATCCAAAAACTAGAACTTCTAGCAAGAACCTTAATAGTATTAGATGAAAACAACATCGTTATCTATATTGATATTAACGAAGAAACATCAGTGGAACCGAATTACACTAAACTATGAGACTTTTTAAACAAATAATCACATATGTTAAAAACACACTTTATACAAAGTGTGTTTTATTTATTTTATTATTAATTTATATAAGTTTTATATATGTGAAAGGCCTTTTAAATATAAACTTAATGAAACTTCATCTAAACTACCAACTTTAACAGTTAAATCAAGATCTGTTTCACCAAAAAAAGAAGTTAATTTATTATTTTTTGAAATTGGTGTTCCATCCTCAATACTTACTTGATCATAGTTTATTTTTCCCAAATATTTTTGTAATTGTTCTTTTAAAAGAGCTGAATTATACTTGTAAGTGCAAGTAAATAAAATTGCAAAAGATTTCATATAAAAATTTCATGATGCTAAGTTTATTTTAGAAAAAGTAAATTTAAGGAGTTTTTATATGGGATACAAACATCTTGGCATAGATGAAAGAATTTATATTGAGAATCAATTGAAATTTAAAGTAAAAATTAGTGAAATAGCTAAAAATCTTAATCGAAATATTAGTACTATTAATCGAGAAGTTAATAGAAATAAAGATAATAATCATTATTTTTCATTAATTGCACAAAATAAAGCAGAAAATAGAAAACAATTACATGTTTATTTTCATAAATTTAAAAATAGAGAATTAGTAAAATATGTACAACAAAAATTATTATTAGGTTGATCGCCTGAACAAATTTATGGCAGAATTAAAAATTTTCATCAAGAATGAATTATTAGTTTTAAAACAATTTACAATTGAATTTATTCTGGATTACTTGAAAAGGTTACTAGTAAAAATTTAAGAAGAAAAGGTAAGAAACGAAAATCTCAAGAAAATCGGGGTAAATTTAATGGTAAATCCATTAAAGAACGAAATATTAATAATCGCATAACTCTTGGCCATTGAGAAGGTGATACTGTAGTATCATCAAGAGGTAAAAGTAAATCATGTTTAATAACTTTAGTTGAAAGAACATCAAGATTTACTTTAGCAATATTAGTTGAAAATAGAACTACTAAAGTTATTAACAAAAATATTAGTCATTATTTATCAATTCTTCCAAATAATCTTGTTAAGACTATAACATTTGATAGGGGTAAAGAATTTGCTAATTGACAACAACTTGAAAAAAATTTAAATGTGAAAATTTATTTTGCTGATGCATATTCACCTTGACAAAGAGGTACTAATGAAAATACTAATGGTTTAATTAGAGAAAAATTTCCTAAAAAATTTAATTTTTCAAACACTAATAAAAATGCAGTTCATAAATTTATATTGTCTTTAAACCAAAGACCAAGAAAAATACTAAATTATCTTTCGCCAATCGAATATTTGGTTAGAAAAATAATTTAGTTGCACTTAACTTTACAATTTGGCAGAGCAATAGCTTCGCTCCTTGAGTTTGTAAGTTCTTTCAAACCTCAGTTATAGCGAATTTTTAAAAAATTTTTAACTAAAGTTAAAATTTCTTCATTTGATTTTCTAATAAAACCAACATTTTTTACTTTAAAACGAATCGTTGCCGTTTCTTTACCAAAAGTAATATCCATATCGTATCATTCTGAATTACCAGTTAAATTATCAGTTTCTGAACCTTTAAATGAAATTTTTAAAAGTTGATAATCATCACCTAATAAAGTTTTAATTAATTCTTTTGCCTTATTATACGCATCTAATCTGGTATTACCAGTATTTAATTTGTGGACATTAAAATCAAACTCAGTTTCAAAATACAATTTAATAAGTTGTATTATTAAACTATGATTTTCCTTAATTAAATCTTTTCGTTCACCAATTATTCGTAAAAATTCAGCTTTAATATGAGCAATTTTACCCTTTCAATCAGTTTTAGAACCCGTAAAAGGTTTAATATCCTTTAATTTATCTTTACCAAAACTATTAACTAACTCATCCAATTTTTGTAAATCAGCATTTAAAAGTGCTAATTCATCTTGGTATTTTTTAATCTTAATTTCTAATTTGACCTTAATATTTTCTAGTTGTGCAATAGTTAAATCAATATTTTTATCAAGATTTTTTATTTGATTAGTCAAATCATTAATTTTATTCACTAAACTTTGTTTTTCAACGCGAAATAAAGTGTTATTAACAATTTCATCAAAAATACTATCTTTAACAATTAAGTTTTGTTCCGTAGGAATTGGTGCTTTATCAGCACAAGCTGTTAAAGTAACCCCTACCCCAACTGTCAAACTAGCTACAATTAAAAGGTTTAAAAGATTTTTAAACATCATAATATTGCCTCTTATTGTTTGAAGTCGTTAATTAAATTTTCTAAGTTGTCAACAGCAGTTTCTAATTCAGTTTTAACGGTTTTACCAGTATCAATCGCTATTTGTAAAGCATCTAAAGCCTCATTAGCATCCTTAATTTCTTGCTTATTTGCTTCATTTTCAGTATTAAGCTTAGTTTTTTCTTTAATTATTCTTTCAAACTCAGCTTTAATATGATCAACTTGGTCTTCAAATTTCGCTTCTTCTTTTACTTTTTTAAGTTCTTTTAAACTACCTTCTTTACCAAAAGTAGCAACTAAATCAGTAATTAAGTTAACTTGTTTTGTATATGCCAAATTGTAAAGTTAAGTGCAACTAAATTATTTTTCTAACCAAATATTCGATTGGCGAAAGATAATTTAGTATTTTTCTTGGTCTTTGGTTTAAAGACAATATAAATTTATGAACTGCATTTTTAGTAGTGTTTGAAAAATTAAATTTTTTAGGAAATTTTTCTCTAATTAAACCATTAGTATTTTCATTAGTACCTCTTTGTCAAGGTGAATATGCATCAGCAAAATAAATTTTCACATTTAAATTTTTTTCAAGTTGTTGTCAATTAGCAAATTCTTTACCCCTATCAAATGTTATAGTCTTAACAAGATTATTTGGAAGAATTGATAAATAATGACTAATATTTTTGTTAATAACTTTAGTAGTTCTATTTTCAACTAATATTGCTAAAGTAAATCTTGATGTTCTTTCAACTAAAGTTATTAAACATGATTTACTTTTACCTCGTGATGATACTACAGTATCACCTTCTCAACGGCCAAGAGTTATGCGATTATTAACATTTCGTTCTTTAATGGATTTACCATTAAATTTACCCCGATTTTCTTGAGATTTTCGTTTCTTACCTTTTCTTCTTAAATTTTTACTAGTAACCTTTTCAAGTAATCCAGAATAAATTCAATTGTAAATTGTTTTAAAACTAATAATTCATTCTTGATGAAAATTTTTAATTCTGCCATAAATTTGTTCAGGCGATCAACCTAATAATAATTTTTGTTGTACATATTTTACTAATTCTCTATTTTTAAATTTATGAAAATAAACATGTAATTGTTTTCTATTTTCTGCTTTATTTTGTGCAATTAATGAAAAATAATGATTATTATCTTTATTTCTATTAACTTCTCGATTAATAGTACTAATACTTCGATTAAGATTTTTAGCTATTTCACTAATTTTTACTTTAAATTTCAATTGATTCTCAATATAAATTCTTTCATCTATGCCAAGATGTTTGTATCCCATATAAAAACTCCTTAAATTTACTTTTTCTAAAATAAACTTAGCATCATGAAATTTTTATATGAAATCTTTTGCAATTTTATTTACTTGCACTTACAAGTATAATTCAGCATATATTTTAATTTGGTCATTTAATTTAGTAATTTGAGTATCCTTCTCAGCTAATTTCTCATTTAAAGCTTTTTCTTTTTGAAATCGGTAGTCTTCAAGAGCCTTAACATACTTTAAAGCAGTAGTTTTTTCACTATTAAATTCAGTTAACTCTTTAATTACAACAACTGTATCATTTGATTTAATAGCATCATATTGTGTTTTAAGTTCTAGTAATAATGCATCATTATTTTCTCCAATAGTTTTTACACTCTTAATTAGGTTTTTAACCTTATCATTTACTGCTATAAATGCTTGTTTTTGTACATCATATTGAGTTTCCAAAGTTTTAATTCTTGTCTTTAAAGTATTAACAGTATTAGCAAAACTTGTTCTAAGTTGTTCAATTGCTTCTTGACTTGTGATTTTATCAAAAGTAACTGTCCCTGTTGAACAAGCAACTAAACCGATTGTCGCTGTTCCTAAACCTAATGTAATACTAGTTAAAGCCATTAATAAACGCTTTGTTCCATTCATATTCATATTTTTCCCTCTTTTTTTAATAATTTGTTCAGTATAAACTGAAACTTTCTTTTCCTATTTTATACCTTAACTCGTTAATTATACAGAAAAATAGGAAAATGTCAACATTTCTCCTCCTAGGGTTACTCTTGATGATAGACTTGATATACAAGACTTTTAGGAAGATTTCGCATATTTGCTACTTCCTTAATTGCTTCTTTAATAGTAATATTTTGCTTTTTAGCTACTAAGATAATGTGGTCTTTAATAGTTAAAGAACGATAATCAACCACCACTTCATATCCTTTAACAATTAACACAAATTCACCCTTTAATGAAGTTAAATCAAGGTTAATAATATCATTTAATGGCATTCGATAAATAGTTTCATACATCTTCGTTAACTCTCTTGCTAAACAAACATCACGATTACCTAAAATTTCTTTCATCACCCTTAATGTTTTTTCTAAATGATGCACACCAACATAAAAAATTAACGATTCAGAACGATATTTTAATTGTTCAACTTGTTGTTTAAGTTTTCCTACTTTGTGGTCTAAAAAACCTCAAAAAGAAAACGGATATGGTGGTAATCCCGAACAAACTAAAGCATTTAATAACGCACTAGACCCACTAATACTAACAACATTATATTCCTTAGCAATTACTGCTTGGACTAATTGATATCCGGGATCCGATATTAATGGATAGCCAGCATCACTTAGCAAAGCAACTGATTGATTATTATTTAAAAATTGTAATACTAAATCAATTCGTTCTTTTTCATTATGTTGATGTAACGAAATAAGTTTTTTCTTAATATTAAAATGTTGTAATATTTTCTTACTTACTCTTGTATCTTCACAAAAAATTACAACAACCAGTTGTAAAGTTTCTGCAATCCGACTATTTAACTCTTTTAAATTGCCAATTGGTGTTGCTACTAAATATAGCGATGGCTGCTCATTACGAAAACTTTTCTGAATCATTATTATCTTATCCTATTCTCTTTTAGGAAAAACCCGTTCATAAATAATATTAACATTACGAACAAAATAATTAATATCAAAACATTTTTCTAATTGCTCATCATCTAAATATTTAGAAATTTTATATTCTTTAACAACTTCCTTAAAATCTCGTTTTTCTTTTAAACTAGCAAAAGTACACTCTTGTAAAAAATCATAAATTTCTTCACGAGAAAATTGGGTTTTCTTAATAATTTCTAATAATAATCTTTGACTAAAAAAAGTATTAAATGTTTTTTCAATATTTAAAGCAATATTTTTTTCATTAACTTCTAAAAGATTAAGAATCGCATTCATCCGCTTTAAAATAAAATGTAATAATGAAAATGTTCCACTAATAATTATTCTTTCATTAGAACTATGCGAAATATCTCTTTCATTTCATAACAAATTATTTTCATAAGCAACAACACTATTAGCACGAATCAGACGCGCTAACCCACAAATATTTTCACTCCCAATTGGATTTTGTTTATGAGGCATCGCACTAGAACCTTTTTGATTTAATGAAAATCCTTCGCGAATTTCATCAACTTCACTTCGCTGACTATGACGAATTTCAAGAGCAATTTTTTCTAATGTGGAAGCAATATTTGCAAAAACACTAAAAAGAAAGGCATGCCGATCTCTTTGGGTTACTTGTGTTGAAATATTATCAACACCTAATTCTAACTCTTGTCTGACAAAATCCTCCACAACTGGTTCAACATTCGCATAATTACCAACCGCACCAGAAATTTTAATAACTTCAATTTGCTTACGAGCTAACAAAAATCTTTCCACTTGCCGATTAATTTCTTCATACCATAAAACAAATTTTAAACCAAAAGAAGTCGGTTCGGCAAATATGCCATGTGTTCTGCCAATACAAATTAAATTCCGATATTTTAAAGCTTTTAGTTTTAAAATATCTAATAATTTTTGCAGTTCTTTAGCAATAACATCGTTTGCTTGCTTAATTAAATAATTTTGGACGGTATCAACAACATCAGTTGAAGTTAATCCTAAATGAATTCAGCGTTTTTCATTTTCTAAACTATGTGATAACATTCTTGTAAAAGCAACCATATCATGTTGTGTTTGCTTTTCTAAACTATTCATTAATTTTAAATCAACTTTAACTTTTTTCAATTTTTTTAAATCAGATTTATCAATTAATCCTAAATTGCCTCATGCCTCACACACTAATAATTCTACTTTTAATCAAGTATCATATTTCTTTTCTTCACTTCAAATCACTTTCATTTCTTTTGTTTGATAACGCTTAATCATCTTTGTTCCTCCTTTATGGAAATAGATTTATAAAATTACTAACTGCTTTGTAATCATTTCTTTAATATTATCATTAGTTAATATTGCGACTAGTTGTAAAGCAAACTTAATCGCAACACCAGGTGATGATGCCGTAATAATATGACCATCAATAACAACCGCTTCATTGCTAATAATTTTAGCAGTTTCTAAACCATTGAAACACTCAGGATAAACACTAATATTCTTATTATTAGCAATGCCTAACAATCCTAAAATTTGCGGGGCAGCACAAATCGCAGCAATAAATTTATTTTGTTCATTAAATGTTTTTAATAAGTTCATTAAATGTTCATTTTTTTGTAAATTATTAACACCCGTCGCTCCACCAGGTAAAATTAGCATCGCATAATCATTAGGCATTTGACTAAAATAATAATCACTTTTAATAGTAATATTATTAGCACCCACAATAAAATCTTTATTTTCACTACTAATAATATCAATATTAATTTTTGCTCTTCGTAAAATATCAATAACAGTTATTGCTTCAATTTCTTCATAACCAGTTGCTAAAAAAATTGCTACTGTTGCCATTAATTAAAACCTCTTTTTTCTTAAAATATTTCAGTTAATAAAATTGTTTGTTCACGATCTGGACCAACAGAAAATAATGCCAATGGTAAATCAACTAATTTACTAATTGTTTGTAAATAAATTTTAGCATTTTCAGGTAACTCTGCTCACGATTTTACTTTTGTAATATCCGCTTCTCAACCAGCTAATTCCATATAAACTGGTTGACATTTTTCATACTCTTCAATATCAGCGGGAATATAATTAATTTTTTCACCCTTATAAATATAAGCAACACATAATTTTAATAATTTAATATTGCTTAAAACATCTAAAAGCATAATTGCTAATGATGTAAACCCATTAACACGACTTGCATGTTGTAAAACAACAATATCTAATCAACCAATCCGGCGTGGTCGTAATGATACCGTACCATATTCTTTACCAACTTCTCTAATTGTATGGGCCATTTCAGCATTCATTTCCGTAATTAATACACCACTACCAACACGAGTATTATATGGTTTACTAATTGCTAATATATTATTAACCATTCACGGAGCAATTCCTGCCCCAACAGCAATTGATGATGCTGAGGGATTAGAACTAGTAACAAAAGGATATGTTCCGTGGTCAATATCTAGCATTACTCCTTGGGCACCTTCAAATAATACTTTTTGATTTGCTTTAATTAAATTATTTAATAATAATGAAGTATCACAAACATATTGTTTAATTACCGCATATCACTCTTGACATTGTTTTAATAAATCATCTACTATAATATGCAAATTATCTTGATATATTTGTTTTAAAATATCTTCTTTAATCGCAATAACATTTTCTAATTTTGCTTTTAATGTTAATGGATTTTCTAAATCACAAATTCTAATGCCTACTCTTGCGATTTTATTTTCATATGTGGGCCCAATGCCTCTTTTAGTTGTCCCAATAATATGTTTTCGCTTTGCTTCTTGATATTCATCAATTTTTAAATGATATGGCATAATGATATGGGCACGATTTGAAATTTTTAAGTTACGACACGAAAAACCCTTATCTTGTAAGCTTTTAATTTCTATAATTAACTTTTCTAAATTAATAACACAACCATTAGCAATAATATTAATTGCTTGCTCATTAAATATCCCTGACGGAACTAAATTTAACTTATATTTTTCATTATTAAAAACTATTGTATGACCAGCATTATCACCACCAGCTCAGCGAACAATAACGGCACTATTTTGCGCAAAATAATCACTTATTTTGCCTTTTCCTTCATCACCTCATTGACTACCAATAATTGCTAATGTATTTCTCATTTCATTACTTCCTTTAATTATTTTATTATTACTTATATTTTACTACAAAACTTAATTATAAATATTCATAACTCTTTCAAAATTAAAATCAACAACAAAATCATCAATAATATTTAAAACTTTATTAACGGTGTCATCAATAATTGGTTGTTCTTTATTAGTAAATTTACCTAAAACCCAAGAACTAGTATCATAAGCATTATCTTTACCAATACCAATTTTAATCCGTTTAATTTTATTACTATTTAAACTATTAATAACGCTATTAATACCGTTATGACCACCGCTACTACCGCTATGCCGTAATTTTATAACTCCAAGTTGTAAATCAACATCATCATAAATAACAATGATATCGGATATTGCAATTTTAAAATAATTAGTTATTGATGAAACACTATATCCTGATAAATTCATATATGTTAATGGTTTTAACAAAATAATACTTTCATTATTTTTAATCGTTTTACCATATTGACCATCCATTTTTTTACTATCTAACTTAATATTTCATTTTTTAACTAAAGCATCAATAATTTGAAAACCAATATTATGTCGCGTATGGACATATTTTTTATCAGGGTTTCCTAGACCTACAATTAATTTCATTTTTTTAACCTTTCGCAAAAAATTCAGTAAATAAACAAAACTCGCTAGAATGCGAGTTAATTAACTATTACTCCTGTAAATTTGATAATTTTTTTGAACGAGTAGCATATATTTCTGACAATGATTCACAATTAATAGAAGCATTAATCATCTTCGCTAAAAAACCAGCAATAGAAATTATTTTTAAACCAGTAAATTTTTTTGCTTCTAACAATTCAATTGAATTAGTAACAACAACTTCATTCACAATACCACTAGCGACCGCATTTTTTAACCGTTCCACAGCTTTACCACTAAATATTGGATGCGTGGCAGCAATATAAACAGTTTTGGCACCAGCATCTTTTAATGCTTTCGCTGCATTAACAATGGTACCACCCGTATCAATCATATCATCAATAATAATACAGTTTTTATCTTTAATATCACCAAGCACAAATTCAACTTCACTAACATTAGGTTCAGGGCGTTTTTTAACAACAACTGCTAATTCGCCAGGTAAATAAGTTGTTAACTGTCGCGCTCGGGTAACACCACCATGATCTGGCGATACTACAACAACATTATTAAGTTTTTTTTCTAAAAAATATTCCGCAAAATCATGACTTGATCGTAAATCATCAACAGGAATATCAAAAAAACCTTGAATTTGTGATGAATGAATGTCTACTAACATAATCCGATCAGCACCAGCACCAGTTAACATATTAGCTACTAATTTGGCAGTAATTGGTTGTCGCCCTTTTGCTTTCCGATCTTGTCGTGCATAACCAAAATATGGAATTACAACATTAATTTTATTAGCTGATGCTCGTTTTAAAGCATCAATAAAAATTAATAATTGCATTAAATTTTCATTAACTGGAAATGATGTTGATTGAATTACATAAACATCTTTACCACGAACTGACATTAAAGATTCAACAGAAATTTCACCATCTGCAAAATTATTTACTTTTGCTTCCTGTAAAGGAACTTTAAGAATATTACAAATTTCTTGTGCTAATTTTTTACTGGCATTCAATCCAAAAAAAGCAACATGCTCATAACTATTATTTGTCATTAAATGACCTCCTCGTTAATATTATATTACCATTATCTTTAACAAAATGGTATAAATTGATAAACTGTTCAATTGTTAACTGTTCGCTTCTAATGGTTAAAGGTAAATTTAATTTTAAAATTAATGATTCAGAAATTTGTTTATTATTAGTAATCAGATTTAAATTATTAAGTAAAGTTTTTCTTTTCATAGCAAATAATTTGCGAACAAAATCATTAAATTCTCTTTCATTATCAACTTGATAATTTTTTTGTAAAGCAAAATGAACAATTCAACTATCAACATTAGGTTCAGGAAAAAAATTATGACGACTTACTTTTAAAGGAATACTCACTTTACTATAATACTGACAAATTACACTTAAATTACTATATGCTTTATTATTTGGTAAACTAGTAATTCTTTGAGCTACTTCCTTTTGCATCATTAATGTAAAACTCGTAAAATATTGAACATTATCTAATAATTTAAATAAAATTGGTGAAGTTAAATAATATGGTAAATTAGCAACAATATGAACTCGTTTAATATTAACAAAATGTTCTTTAATTAATAATGGTAAATTAACATTTAAAAAATCATCATTAATAAGTTTAAAATTTGCTTCATTTTTAAAATGTTCATTTAAAATTGGAATTAATTTTTTATCAATTTCAATGCTAACTACTTTTTGTGCCTTTTTTAAAAGACTAACTGTCATTATTCCTAATCCGGTTCCAATTTCTAAAATGCCATCAGTATTCTCACATCTAAAACTATTCGTAATTTGATTAACTATTTGTTCATTATTTAAAAAATTCTGTCCTCATTTTTTCATCGGATGTAAATTATATTTTAAAAGTACTGCTTGTGGTTTCATTTTTAAATCCTATAATAGTTTTTCATATCATATAATTATAACATAGTAAATAAAATATTATTAACTTTTTATGCTGAATTATACTTGTAAGTGCAAGTAAATAAAATTGCAAAAGATTTCATATAAAAATTTCATAATGCTAAGTTTATTTTAGAAAAAGTAAATTTAAGGAGTTTTTATATGGGATACAAACATCTTGGCATAGATGAAAGAATTTATATTGAGAATCAATTGAAATTTAAAGTAAAAATTAGTGAAATAGCTAAAAATCTTAATCGAAGTATTAGTACTATTAATCGAGAAGTTAATAGAAATAAAGATAATAATCATTATTTTTCATTAATTGCACAAAATAAAGCAGAAAATAGAAAACAATTACATGTTTATTTTCATAAATTTAAAAATAGAGAATTAGTAAAATATGTACAACAAAAATTATTATTAGGTTGATCGCCTGAACAAATTTATGGCAGAATTAAAAATTTTCATCAAGAATGAATTATTAGTTTTAAAACAATTTACAATTGAATTTATTCTGGATTACTTGAAAAGGTTACTAGTAAAAATTTAAGAAGAAAAGGTAAGAAACGAAAATCTCAAGAAAATCGGGGTAAATTTAATGGTAAATCCATTAAAGAACGAAATATTAATAATCGCATAACTCTTGGCCATTGAGAAGATGATACTGTAGTATCATCACGAGGTAAAAGTAAATCATGTTTAATAACTTTAGTTGAAAGAACATCAAGATTTACTTTAGCAATATTAGTTGAAAATAGAACTACTAAAGTTATTAACAAAAATATTAGTCATTATTTATCAATTCTTCCAAATAATCTTGTTAAGACTATAACATTTGATAGGGGTAAAGAATTTGCTAATTGACAACAACTTGAAAAAAATTTAAATGTGAAAATTTATTTTGCTGATGCATATTCACCTTGACAAAGAGGTACTAATGAAAATACTAATGGTTTAATTAGAGAAAAATTTCCTAAAAAATTTAATTTTTCAAACACTAATAAAAATGCAGTTCATAAATTTATATTGTCTTTAAACCAAAGACCAAGAAAAATACTAAATTATCTTTCGCCAATCGAATATTTGATTAGAAAAATAATTTAGTTGCACTTAACTTTACAATTTGGCTTATTAAAAATTTACCATCCCCAATACTTTGCACAATTAAAAAAATATTAAAATCACCATTAAATCTGCCTTGACCATTTTTATAAAAAGACTTGTACCTTCTCATAACTCTATGGTATGGTATTATTAATATCAATTTTTAAAACAAGTTGATGAAGAAAATAATATTAGTGTTAAAAATGCAATTTATAATTAATTAAAACCGAATAAAGCATAATAAAAGTTTAAAGTCTTACAACAAATCAGCATTATTCTTATTACAATATCAAGTAAAAAATAAAATAAAGGATAATAAAATATGAAAAAAATTTTGATAATTTTAGGAGAAACTATTTTAACAGTCGCTGGAACAGTAAATTTAATTTCTTGTGAGAATAAAAAAAATAATAGCTTCACTATAAATAAACCAAATTTGCAACCTAATAAAAATAATAACGATGCTCAAATCATCAAAGAAAATGAAATATTAAGATACTTTAAAAATAAAGATGTTCGCTATATTACTTCAATTACAATTACCGAAATTAAGGCAACAAATCCTCAACAAGTTAAAGAATATGAATTAAATTTAGCAATCAAACCAGAAATATTAAAAATATTAAAAGAACGAGAAAGTTCAGTAACTGAAAATAATTTTGTTATTGGTTTTGATGAATATTTTAGTTGAGGAAAACCTAGATATATTGACTTATCAACTACTAACAAAATTGTTAAAATAACGATTTTAGGTTATCAACCACTAAAAGGTAAAACAACAATATTACTTAATTTACCAATTGCAACAACTAGTTAAAAATCAAATGTCCTAACTATTTGTGATTTTTACAAAATTTTTATTAATTTTATGTTGACTTAGTTTCTTAAAATATCTCATAATTAAAATAAAGATGATGATAATTTCACAAAATAGTCATTTAACTTTTAAAAAGAAATTATATTGATTGAAAAATAAATTTTATATACTATAATTACTGTGATTATCTAAATTTAAAAAGGAGGATTTAAGTTGATGTTTAATCAAAAAAAAGCTAACTTCCTATCACTAGATCTGGGAACGGCTAATTCATTAGCATACGTATCTGGACAAGGTGTTATTTATAACGAACCTTCAGTAATGGCATATGATGTTCGTACTAATAAATTAATTGCTGTTGGAAGTGCCGCATACGAAATGGTGGGAAAAACTCATAGCAATATTCGTATGGTAACACCATTAGTTGATGGTGTTATTTCTGATTTAGGAGCAACAACAGATTTACTGCGCTACATCTTTGATCGCATTCGTTTAACTAATGTTTGAAAAAATTCTATTGTCCTATTGGCTTGTCCATCTGGTGTTACTGAATTAGAACGAACAGCTTTAAGAAAAGTTGCATCAGAAATGGGCGCAAGTCATGTTCTTGTTGAAGAAGAAGTAAAAATGGCGGCCATTGGGGCTGGAATAAACATTCATTTACCTGTTGGTAATTTAGTATTAGATATTGGTGGGGGAACTACTGATATTGCCGTTATTGCTTCTGGTGACATTATTGTTTCTGGTTCGATTAAAGTTGCTGGCAGATACATTGATGAAGAAATTCAAAAATATTTAAGATCAGAACAAAATGTTGTTATTGGTGAAAAAACTGCTGAAGAAATCAAATGTGAAATTGGCTCTTTAATTAAATTTCCTAATGAAAAGAAAACTGAAAAATATGGTCGTGATATTGTTTCTGGTTTACCGAAAAGAATTCTTGTTAATCCTGAAGAAATTCGCAATGTAATGCTACATGTTTTTTCTAAAGTTATTGATTTAACAATTAATGTTTTAGAAAGTGCCCCTCCTGGGTTAGCTGGTGATATTATTAAAAATGGTATTACCATTTGTGGCGGTGGTGCATTAATTAAAGGAATTGATAAATACTTTGAAAGTATTTTTGAATTTCCTGTAAGGATTTCTAATGATCCATTAATGTCGGTAATCAATGGTACAAAAAGTTTTGAAAAAAAACTTAGTGATACTTTAGCAAGAGCAATTATTGAAGAAAACCAAAATGATACTGAATTTCAAGTGTCACAAAAACGAAATCGTCGTTTTGGTTAAAAAATATCAAAATAATTGATATTTCTAATTTATTATTACAAAATTAAAATTATTAATGTTTAAAAACTTTTGAATGTCCTATTTTATAAAATAGGACATTTTGCCGTTAGAATTACTTTAAAATTTGATAAAATAAATTCAGAAGAAAAGGAGTATCGATATGACAAACATTTTAGAAAAATTTAAGCGCTTCCTTAAAGGCACAAAGCGTAATTATATTGCTTTAGACTTAGGAACAGCAAATACATTAGTTTATATCGCAGGACAAGGAATTGTTTATAACGAACCTTCAATGATTGCTTATGATTTATCAAAAAATAACCAATTATTTGCTTTAGGACACGAAGCCTTTGAAATTATTGGTAAAACTAATGACAATATTAAAATTATTGAACCACTAGTTGATGGAGTTATTTCTGATTTAGACGCAGCTTTAGATTTACTACAAGCTATTTTTAAAAAATTGCAATTATCAAATATGTGAAAAAATGCCATTGTTGTTTTAGCTTGCCCATCGGGGGTTACACAATTAGAGCGCGATGGTTTAAAAAAAGTTGCTTACAATATGGGAGCAAAAATTGTTATTGTTGAAGAAGAAGTAAAAATGGCGGCCATTGGGGCTGACATTAATATTAATTTGCCAAGTGGTAACTTAATATTAGATATTGGTGGCGGAACTACTGATATTGCCGTTATTGCATCAAAAGGCGTTATTATTTCTCGGAGTATTAAAGTAGCAGGTAACTTATTAGATGATGAAATTAAAAAATATATTCGTGGTCAATATAATATTTCTATTGGTATTAAAAGTATTATTGAATTAAAACATGCAATTAGTTCTTTAAGTGAAACGAAAGAAAATAAAAAATTCATTGCTTATGGTCGTAATGTTCTTTCGGGAAGACCCGAAGAAATTAATATTACTGCTGACGAAATTAGACCCGTAATTATTACCCAATTTAATCGCATCTCAGAAGTTTTAACTGAAGTTTTGGAATCAACCCCGCCAGAATTAGCTGGGGATATTATTAAAAATGGCATTACAATTTGTGGCGGTGGTGCCCTAATAGCAGGGATTGATGAATATTTTAGTAGTAAGTTTAATATTAAAGTTAAAGTTGCTAATGACCCCTTAAAATGTGTTATTGAGGGTACAAAACGGATTGAAAAAGAAATTTATCAAGGGTTATAAATAGTTTTTACAAAAATATATACTTAATTTTATTTAATGATAAAATTAAAAATAAGTAAAAAATAAAAAAGGAGAATTGTATGATTAAAAACTATGTATCAATTGATCTCGGCACAGAAAACCTTGTCATATATTCATCAAACCGTGGAATTGTTTTTAACGAACCCTCAGTAATGGCATATGACATTAAAAAGAAATCCTTAGTCGCTTTAGGAAATGATGCTTATAGTTTAATTGGTAAGGAACATAAAAACATTCGCTTAGTGCGTCCGATTAGTGATGGGGTTATTAGTGATTTAAAAGCAACTCAAGAACTATTAAAGGCGATTTTTGAAAAAATTAAATTATTTAAAATATGAAAAAATGCCATTGTTTTATTAGCAGCCCCTTCATCAGTTACGGAATTAGAACATAATTCTTTAAAAGAAATGGCAAGTAAATTAGGTGCTAAAAGTGTCTTTATTGAAGAAGAAATAAAAATGGCAGCTGTTGGCGCTGGTATTAATATTAGTAATCCTGAAGGTAATCTTGTTGTTGATATTGGTGGGGGGACTACCGATTGTGCTGTTCTTTCATCAGGAGATATTGCTGTTTCTAGTTCAATTAAAGTTGCTGGGAGACATATGACAACTGAAATTCAAAAATATTTACGAGCTCGCCATAATATTATTATTGGTGAAAAAACTGGTGAAACCTTAAAAAGAACCTTAGGAACATTACATAAAGATGCTAGTGAAGTCTATTTAGAAGTTTATGGCCGAGGTATGGTTGACGGAATGCCAAAACAAATTCGCGTAAATAATAGTGAAATCAGAGAAATCTTACTACCATTTTTTAACAATATTGCTGACTTAATTGCTGAAGTATTAGAAAAAACTGATCCAGAATTAGTTGGTGACATTTTCCGCAATGGAATTTACTTTTGTGGTGGTGGTGCTTTAATCCCAGGAATTGAAAAACATTTTAAAGCTTTATTTACTATTCCTGTTAATATTGCTAATAATCCATTACTATGTGTTATTGAAGGTACTAAATCTTGAGAAAATTCAATTCGTGAAGAAATTGAATTTCAAGGGCGAAATCGTCGTTTTGGTTAAAAAATATCAAAATAATTGACATTTTTAATTTATTTTTACAAAATTAAAATAATAATAAATATTTATTAATAGCAGTTTAAACTTGATATTTTAAATTAGTTAATTTTTTAAAAAGGCAATGAGTTACAAATCATTGCCTTCATTTATTTATCAGTTTAATTATGAAAAATTATTATTCACGGTAATTTACCTTTAAAACTAAAATACTACTATCAGTGTAATATGCTAATATCATTGCTAATAATATCGCAAATCTAATAGCATATTACTAAATACTTTGTTAAAATGTATTATAGGTTAAAATGCTATTTAAATAGCATTTTAGTTTTAATAGAAAATGGATCGTAAGAAAGGAAATAAATCGTATGAACATACTTAGTTTCAAAGGAAAAAGGCAAAAACCTAAATATATTTCAATTGATTTAGGCACAGCAAATACATTAATTTATATTTCAGGAGAAGGTATTGTTTATAATGAACCTTCAATTATTGCATACAATATTAATCGTAATGAAATTATTGCAGTAGGCGAAGCTGCTAGAAAAATGGTAGGAAAAGGTAATAAAAATATTCGTGTTATCAAACCAATGACCAATGGGGTTATTAGTGATGTTAAAGCTACAGAAGCCCAATTACAATATATTTTTATGAATTTAAAAATTTTAAACCGTATTAATGACGCAGCATTATTACTGGCTTGTCCTTCAGCCGTTACTGATTTAGAAAAGAAAGCTTTAAAACAAATTGGTCACAATCTAGGTGCTAAAAAAGTATTTATTGAAGAAGAAGTAAAAATGGCGGCCATTGGTGGTGGCGTAAATATTAATAGTCCTCACGGGCAACTAATTATTGATATGGGAGGCGGAACTACTGATATTGCCGTTATTGCATCTGGTGACATTGTATTATCTAAATCTATTAAAATTGCAGGAAACTATTTTAATAATGAAATTCAAAAATATGTTCGTACTCAATATGGAATTGAAATTGGTAGCACGACAGCAGAAAATATTAAAATTAAAATTGGTTCTTTAACACAATATGATGATGAAAATAATTTTAAAATTTATGGTCGGCACTATGTTAATGGTAGACCCCAAGCAGCAATCTTAAAACCAGAAGAAATTCGGCAAGTTTTACAACAAGCTATGCTACCAGTTATTGAAGTAATTACTCAAACATTAGAAATAACTCCAGCGGAACTATCTGGTGATATTTATAAAAATGGCATTACGATTTGTGGTGGTGGGGCATTATTAAAAGGAATGGATAAATACATTACAGAAAAGTTAGAATTACCAACTAAAATTGGTGAATATCCTTTATTAGCAGTTATTAATGGTACTAAAAAGTTTGAAACTGATATTTTTGAACAAATTCAAAATTCTTACTAAGATTTTTATAAAAAAATAAAATTACAAACATAAAAAAATGCTCTTAAATTTTATAAGAGCATTTTTTTATTGCTGAATTATACTTGTAAGTGCAAGTAAATAAAATTGCAAAAGATTTCATATAAAAATTTCATGATGCTAAGTTTATTTTAGAAAAAGTAAATTTAAGGAGTTTTTATATGGGATACAAACATCTTGGCATAGATGAAAGAATTTATATTGAGAATCAATTAAAATTTAAAGTAAAAATTAGTGAAATAGCTAAAAATCTTAATCGAAGTATTAGTACTATTAATCGAGAAGTTAATAGAAATAAAGATAATAATCATTATTTTTCATTAATTGCACAAAATAAAGCAGAAAATAGAAAACAATTACATGTTTATTTTCATAAATTTAAAAATAGAGAATTAGTAAAATATGTACAACAAAAATTATTATTAGGTTGATCGCCTGAACAAATTTATGGCAGAATTAAAAATTTTCATCAAGAATGAATTATTAGTTTTAAAACAATTTACAATTGAATTTATTCTGGATTACTTAAAAAGGTTACTAGTAAAAATTTAAGAAGAAAAGGTAAGAAACGAAAATCTCAAGAAAATCGGGGTAAATTTAATGGTAAATCCATTAAAGAACGAAATGTTAATAATCGCATAACTCTTGGCCATTGAGAAGATGATACTACAGTATCATCACGAGGTAAAAGTAAATCATGTTTAATAACTTTAGTTGAAAGAACATCAAGATTTACTTTAGCAATATTAGTTGAAAATAGAACTACTAAAGTTATTAACAAAAATATTAGTCATTATTTATCAATTCTTCCAAATAATCTTGTTAAGACTATAACATTTGATAGGGGTAAAGAATTTGCTAATTGACAACAACTTGAAAAAAATTTAAATGTGAAAATTTATTTTGCTGATGCATATTCACCTTGACAAAGAGGTACTAATGAAAATACTAATGGTTTAATTAGAGAAAAATTTCCTAAAAAATTTAATTTTTCAAACACTACTAAAAATGCAGTTCATAAATTTATATTGTCTTTAAACCAAAGACCAAGAAAAATACTAAATTATCTTTCGCCAATCGAATATTTGGTTAGAAAAATAATTTAGTTGCACTTAACTTTACAATTTGGCTATTTAATTCCTAAAATTCGTTTCGCATTATTTGTTGTTGTGATAATAACATCATTTAAGGATATTTTTTTTAAACTTGCTAATTTTTTAGCAGTAAAAATAATATTTTTTGGATAATTTTTTGTTCCCCGATAAGGAACAGGTGTTAAATACGGAGCATCAGTTTCTAAAACAATTTTATTTAAGGGAATATCTTTAGCAACTTGTTGCAAATCTTTAGTATTTTCAAAAGTAAGAATTCCTGAAAAAGAAATATAATATCCTAATTCAATAAACTTATTAGCAGTTTTTGTATTTGCTGAAAAACAATGCATAATGCCAACAACATCATATTGTTTTAAAATTTCATAAGCATCATCAAAAGCATCACGAATGTGAACTAAAATTGGTAATTGATATTTTTTAGCTAATTTAATTTGTTTAATAAATCATTCTTTTTGTAAATCACTACTATCTTGATTGCGATAGTAATCTAATCCAATTTCACCAATAGCACAAACATTTCCTGTTTTAATTAGTTCTTCCAATTCATAAAGATGGTGTTCTTGATGATTACTAACATCGTTAGGATGAATGCCAACAGCTGCAAATACATCGGGTGAAGAAAATGCTTGGTCAACTGCTAATTTACTAGTTTTTAAATCATAACCAACATTACAAATTAAATTAACACCAATTAATTTCGCTTCTTCTAAAATATTATTTATATCTTCATCTTGATATGAATCTGAGACTAAATGACAATGCGTATCAAATAAACCATTCACTAATTAAACTCCTTATTTACCTAGACAAAAGCGACTAAACATTTCATCTAAGAGATTATCTTTAATTATTTTACCATTAATTTCTTGTAAATAATCTCACGCTTCTTGAAAATGAAGGATTACTAAATCTAACGGCATACTATTGTTTAAAGCTTGAATTGCTTCATCAATTGTCATTGTAATTTTATCTAATAACATTTGGTGATGGGTTGATGTCAAAATTAAATTATTATGATAATTAATTTTTTCTTGTAAAAACATCTCTTTAATTTTATCTATTAAGGGATTAAAATCATTGTTTAAAGCACTTATTGGGACTGAACTTAATAGCAAAAGCGAAACAGATAGTTTTTGTTGTAAATCAACTTTATTAATAATAATAATACAATTTTTATCTTTAACTAGTTCTAATAATAACATATCATTATCATCTAAAATATTGCTACCATCAAGCACTAATAAAATTAACTGGGCTTTTTCTAAATACTGTTTTGATTTTTGAATTCCTAATTGTTCAATAATATCATTAGTATTTCTAATTCCTGCGGTATCAATTAAGTTTAAAGAAATATTATCAATATTTATTTTTCCCGTAACAATATCTCTGGTTGTTCCAGCAATTGTTGAAGTAATCGCGCGATTTTCTTTTAATAAAGCATTTAATAAAGTTGATTTTCCTACATTAGGTTTACCAATAATTACAGTATCAATGCCATCATTAATAACCTGAGCAATTTTACTTTGTTTAGTAATGGTTAATAACTCACTATAAAGTTCATTTGTACGAGTTAAAACTAATTTTTGGGTTAAGTTTTCAACCCCATCATATTCAGGATAATCAATATTAACACTAATATTAGCTATTAACTCTAATAATCTTGTTTCAAGTTCTTTTAATAATTTGCTATTATTACCATTTAAGCTATTCATTGCTAATGCTAACGCTTCATCATTAGGCGCATTAATTAAATCATTAACCGCTTGTGCTTGTAATAAATCAATTTTTCCATTTAAAAATGCTCTTTTTGTAAATTCGCCCGCAGTTGCTAACCGAATATTATCATTTTTCATAATTGTTAATAATAAATGAATAATTTTATTAACAATTAACATACTACCATGACAATTAATTTCAATAGTATCTTCACCAGTAAATGAACTACTTTTATAGTAGCAAACTAAAACTACTTCATCAATAATTATCTTTGTATTAGGATTAATAATCCTTCCGAAATATTTTTCTTTTGAAACATTTAAAATATTTCTACTAAATACTTTATTAATAAGTGAAAATGTTTCTGGACCACTAACTCTAATAATAGCAATGGCTTGTTTAAGAGGAGCACTTGCTAAAGCAATAATCGTATCATTAATCATAAATATCACCAAATTTCTTTTTTAAAAATAAAAATCTAGACATTAACGACTAGATTTCACTGCTTTCAAGATATTTAATAACAATATGTCTTTTATTACCTGAACCCTGAGATTCACTAATAACCTTATCGAATTTTTTTAATTCATTATGAATAATTCTTCGCTGATTATTAGGCATTGGTAATAATGCCATATCATTTTTAGTAAAAAATACTTTTTTAGCAGTGTTTTTTGCTAAATTAATTAAAAATTACTCTCTTGTCTTTGAAAATAGTCATTAACATCAACTTTAACAATATAACGACGATGAAACTTACTTGATAAATAACAGTTAGATAAATTTTGTAAAGAACTTAATACATAACCATTTTTACCAATTAATAACGCATTATTATCACAATTAATATTAACTTTAATCGTTTCATAGTTAATTTGTGAAATTTTAATTTCAATATCATTAAAGTCTAACTCTGTTAAAAGTCCTTGCAAAACACCAACTAAATAGGTTTTAACATCACTCATATTATATATTAAGGCAATCACTTGTTTTTTTAAAAATGTTTTAATTTCTTCTTTAATAATGTAAAAATGGGGTTCATCTTGTTGCTCAATAAAAGTTTTTAAATCTTCGCGTTTCTTAAATATTTTTTGTTCCATTTAATTCAACTCCAAATTTATTTTTTCTTTTTATACTTAGCATTCTTATTTATATAATGAAATAAAACTGTTTGTCCAATTTGCAACGCCCCAGAAAAAATTCAATATATCGCAACTCCTGAACCAATTGTAAAGACCAGTAACATAAACACCCCCGTCATAATTAACTGTGTAATTAATTGTTTCTTTTGTGCTGCTTTCGATTCTTTAGTAAAAACTTTTTTCTTACCACGATTTAAATACATTGGTAATAACATTGAAATAATTTGAATTGGTAAATAAACAAAAACAATTGCTAAATATGCTCAGTCTCCTGCTTTTAATCCTTCTCACGGTGTTATTGTAAAAGAAATTGCCCCAAACTCTTGTTCTTTCAAAATTCTCATTGAACGAACAACCATAAACATCGCATATAAAAATGGCATTGATAAAAATAAACTTGCAAATGATGCTAAAGGTTTAACCCCTTCTTTTTTATATAATCCCATTAATTCTAATTGCATTTTTTGTCTTGCTTGGGGATCAGTTGAACCTTTATATTTTGCTTGAATCTCGCCTTGTTTTAATTGAATTGCTTGCATTTTCTCTTGATTTTTTTGCGATTTTCAAGAAAAGGCTAAAGTAATTAATTTAATTATTAAAGCGGTAACAAACATTGCTCCAATTGCTGCAGCTGCTGTTGGTTCAGCAGCAATTCCACCACTAAAACCTTTTAGTAATACTCATAATAATGCAGCAATTGGATAAACAAATAAACCAAAAAATGGTGATTTAGTAACTGTTCAAGCTTCACTTCAACTAGAAATACCATTAAAAGGTAATTCTTCTTCACCATTTATAAAATGTGTCTTATTGCCATCACCAGGGAAAAGTAATTCAAAATAAGTACCAAATATTGAACCTGCACCCGTAGTTTTTCCACTTGTTGACACATTAGGATCAAACATCTGTCCACAACCTCATAAAAAGGTAACAATAAAAAAGGTATAAATGAAAATTTTACCAAATTTTCAAACTTGTTTTCACCATGGAGTTTGTGGCTTATTAGGCGCAAATAAATATTTTTTATAGTCCATAATTTTTCTCCATTATTTAATAATTTTTTTTAACAAAATATCTAAAAATCTTTGATTTTTACTATATTCCTGTTTTAAATAAGGTGGTCTTACTAAAATAATAATATCCATATTATTATTTTTTAAGCATCAAACCTTTTGTAACATTGAACGAACTTGGCGACGAATCCGATTACGATTAACAGCATTCGCATTTTTTTTACTAACTGATATTCCAAAACGACAATGATCTAATGAATTATTTGCATAATAAATAACAAATGAATTATTATGAATTTTTTGTTTTCCATTAATAATTCTTTGAAAATCATAATTCTTTTTTAAACGAAATTTCTTTTGCAAGGTGTATTTAAATCCTTTTATACTGTTAACTTAGCGCGTTGTTTTCTGCGTCGGTTTTGTAAAACTTTTCTTCCTGCAACTGTTGCCATTCTTGAACGAAAACCATGAACTTTTTTTGTTTTTTCTTTTGATGGTTGATAGGTTCTTTTCATTGTCATTCTCCTCTTTAAAAATAAGTTACTGTTTTTAAACTAAAATAAAAAAACTTTAAAAAAGTAATTATAGTTCCAATTAATTTTACAGACATATCCTTATTAAGTCAAACTAAATAACATAGGTGGTCGCGTTTAGTTTTCTTAGGTATTTTTTAAAAAAAGAAAAAATAGTCATTTACTATAAATTATTTCAATATGCAAATTAAGTATATATTTCTTATGTATGATTTTTGTTGTAAAAAATTATTTTAATGTTGTTTTTATAAGCATTTTACTTAGTTTTTATAACCTTTTATTAAGAATATGTTTGTTAATATTAAATATTTTGTTTTATTAATTATTTTTCAAGTAAAAAGGTAATAAATTTTTAGTTGCTTTTCTTTCAAAATTATTCAAATCTTTACCCACCTAACAAAACTTTATGCGCCCTTGGTGATGTTATTATTATAAAAACTGAGCATGGTAGCATTGTGAGCTATAATGAGTTTTTAGAAAATGGTAAATCGCTTTGAAAATCTGGCTCGCAAACAAGTTTTGGAGGAGATTTTATTAATACCTTTTTTGGACAAGTTAATTATTATGCCAAATTGTAAAGTTAGATTATTTATATCACTTAATGGTGACCCGTACGGGATTTGAACCCGTGAATGCACGCGTGAAAGGCGTGTGTGTTAACCGCTTCACCAACGGGCCCTAAAATGGCGCCTAGTGTAGGGCTTGAACCTACGACCTACCGGTTAACAGCCGGTTGCTCTACCAACTGAGCTAACTAGGCAATTGTTTAATTCAATCATTTTAAATTATATCTACTTTTAATTTTTTTGCAACTAAAAATGCCATAGTGGTCGCGTTTAGTTTTCTTAGGTATTGCTTTGAAGAAGTAAAACAATCAGCTAATTATATATTATTTAATTACTAAACTAACCCTGCCTTTCTTGTTGTTGTCATTTTTATTCATTACCATTTTATCATATTATTGAATTTTTACACAATGAAAAATTATTAATTTTATTAAATTTTAACTAATATTTTTGCTTACTTAAATCTATTATATTTATTTGTTATAGCATTACCTTTATAATTAATTCAACTATCATCATTTTTATTATTATATTTATTTCATAATGACTTTTTATATATTTCTTTTCTGATTTCTATTTCTGAATTAATATTTTCATTAATATAATGTAATACATTTAATTTGTTTAAATTTGCCATTTTTAAATGTAATAAGTTATTTAAATTCTTATGATTAGGTCGCGTTTAGTTTTCTTAGGTATTTTTTAAAAAAGAAAAAATAGTCATTTACTATAAATTATTTCAATATGCAAATTAAGTATATATTTCTTATGTATGATTTTTGTTGTAAAAAATTATTTTAATGTTGTTTTTATAAGCATTTTACTTAGTTTTTATAACCTTTTATTAAGAATATGTTTGTTAATATTAAATATTTTGTTTTATTAATTATTTTTCAAGTAAAAAGGTAATAAATTTTTAGTTGCTTTTCTTTCAAAATTATTCAAATCTTTACCCACCTAACAAAACTTTATGCGCCCTGTAATTAATTATTATTCATCAATATCTTTTTAAAAAATTAATTAACTTGTTTAGTTTCATTTTTTAAGGCTCTTTTTGCTTTAACTTTCTGAATAATCAAGCGGATTAATTTTTCAAATTTAATTGCAAAATATATTGCTCCGCCTCATCAAAAAACAAATATTCCTGCCAGCATAATACCACTATTAAATTTGCCAAAGAAACCAACCATTTCTTTATTCATAAAATTATTAAATTCATCACTTGTTCCAGTTAATCATTTAGTATCGATTGCTGTTAATGCACAAATTAATAAGCTTATAAAGATAAAAATGATACTCAATGCTATTTTTAACCATTGCTTTTTAAAAGAATTTTTAATTCTTATTTTTAATAGCAATTTTTCTTTTGAATTATCTTTTTTAAATAATTTGCCTAAAAGTTTTTTCATTTTTATTTTCCTTTCATATTTTTTATCGTCCTTTAATCACAATAAATAAAGCAATAAGTACACAAGTGACACCAAGAATGGTAAAAATTGGCTGTTGCGAAAATGTCCGAGCCATTGGTTTAAATAGTTCTAAAATTGTTAAATTGCTAGTAATAAATTTTTGGAAATTGGCAAGCCCCTCGCTAATATAGTTCGTTAAAGTTTCAAAATGACTACCAGCCAATAATCCAAGAACAGTTATTAAGATAAAAATAATAATTAGTTTAAACATTGTTAGTTACCTTGTTTTATTTTTTTATTTTTTTGTTTTGCCAAATTGTAAAGTTAAGTGCAACTAAATTATTTTTCTAACCAAATATTCGATTGGCGAAAGATAATTTAGTATTTTTCTTGGTCTTTGGTTTAAAGACAATATAAATTTATGAACTGCATTTTTAGTAGTGTTTGAAAAATTAAATTTTTTAGGAAATTTTTCTCTAATTAAACCATTAGTATTTTCATTAGTACCTCTTTGTCAAGGTGAATATGCATCAGCAAAATAAATTTTCACATTTAAATTTTTTTCAAGTTGTTGTCAATTAGCAAATTCTTTACCCCTATCAAATGTTATAGTCTTAACAAGATTATTTGGAAGAATTGATAAATAATGACTAATATTTTTGTTAATAACTTTAGTAGTTCTATTTTCAACTAATATTGCTAAAGTAAATCTTGATGTTCTTTCAACTAAAGTTATTAAACATGATTTACTTTTACCTCGTGATGATACTACAGTATCACCTTCTCAATGGCCAAGAGTTATGCGATTATTAATATTTCGTTCTTTAATGGATTTACCATTAAATTTACCCCGATTTTCTTGAGATTTTCGTTTCTTACCTTTTCTTCTTAAATTTTTACTAGTAACCTTTTCAAGTAATCCAGAATAAATTCAATTGTAAATTGTTTTAAAACTAATAATTCATTCTTGATGAAAATTTTTAATTCTGCCATAAATTTGTTCAGGCGATCAACCTAATAATAATTTTTGTTGTACATATTTTACTAATTCTCTATTTTTAAATTTATGAAAATAAACATGTAATTGTTTTCTATTTTCTGCTTTATTTTGTGCAATTAATGAAAAATAATGATTATTATCTTTATTTCTATTAACTTCTCGATTAATAGTACTAATACTTCGATTAAGATTTTTAGCTATTTCACTAATTTTTACTTTAAATTTCAATTGATTCTCAATATAAATTCTTTCATCTATGCCAAGATGTTTGTATCCCATATAAAAACTCCTTAAATTTACTTTTTCTAAAATAAACTTAGCATCATGAAATTTTTATATGAAATCTTTTGCAATTTTATTTACTTGCACTTACAAGTATAATTCAGCTTTTCAATTAATTTTATTTGGATTTATTGGTTGTATTTGTTTTTTAACTTTTCCTCACGCACTTAAACGACTACTATTTTTAATGGCATATTGGCGTTGTTTTTCTAAATTAACTTGTTGACTACCAAAACCTAGAATAATTGCCATAAGAAATTCTACAGCCAGCGTTAAGAATAAAGGAAATATTAGTTGAATATTCGTTCCTGGCACCTCTAAACTTCAAATTAAGTCAAAAACTTTATAAAGCATTTGAGCTAGAAAGTCGGCCATTTTTGCGAGATTTTCCATTTTTTATTATTCCTTTTCTTTCATTTTTCTTAAAAATTTGCTAAATTTATCCATTTTTAAATATTCTAAGTCTTCTAAATCAATTGCTGTGTCAGTATAGTATTTATCTTCATAGTCAGGATTTACTTTTGAATTTAAGTAATCTCTTAAAAATGCTAGGTAAAAAGAATTGTAAGTGTTAAGTATTGGTAGAGGAATTTTTAGTTTAAAAAAATAAATATCAAGTTCAGGAATATCGCGATATTTAATGCGACGACCCTTTTTATTATTTTTAGCATCAATTAAGGTGTTTCGTCAGCGTTCATATTCTTCAATACTAGTAAAGGTCCCATAGATGACTTTTAAGTAGGGGCGAAAAATATTAACGGGTTTTTTACGAATTCCCACAATTACATTATTGGCAATATCACGAACTTTAACTCAAATATGTTTATCTCTTTGACCGCTAGCCAGCACAATATGACCGAAATGGCGTGCCAGAGCGAAATATTCTTGAATACCGGTTTCTTCGTTTTTGGTATTATTTTTTTCTCAATCTGTTCCTTCTAAAAATAAATTGGTTTCATCTCATAGAAGTAAGGTCTTATCTGGCAATACCGGATAATCAAAGTCTAATAATCCCATATGTCCTAAACTTAATTTTTGGGTTTCTAGTAATGGGAAGGTTGATGCGATATGATATTTCTTCTTTTTTAGTAATTTTGAGGCGTATACTAGAAAAGCAGTTTTTCCAGTTCCTAATGAACCAATCACAATATTTAATGGTGAATTTTTTAAGAAATTAATAACTTTGTTAATTTGTGTTAAATTACCGATTTTAAAAAGGAAAATTAAAATACAACCTGCTAAAAATAAATAGCTCACAATGTTTTTAAAATAACCGTTGTAAATATATCAAATTGATTCTCAATGTCATAAAATTAAAAATGAGGTGCGATTTAATTCAATAAAATGGTTATTTTTTTCTATTATTCATTTGCAAAATTTCATCTTGCACCTCACTTTATTTTTTTATTAGCGGACTGCTCCAAGTAATTTTTCAAACATTTTAAAGCAAATAAAGAATATTGCCAAAATAAATGGAAAAATAAATATTCAGTAATCAGCAAAGAAGTTACCGACTTGTGGCATATTAACAGCAATAATTTCTCACATTTTAGTAAACGCTGTTATAATTGCATTTCATAATTTAGTCATCGCATCGCTAGCTGTTATTTTTGCTGGTGCATCCACTAAGAAAGTTCCAATCATATAATCACCTCCTTTCTCTTTAAAACATTCATCATTTATATTCAAAGTTTTTCTTAAATTTGTTAAAACCACGGTTAACCTTAACACGATTGTATTTTTCCTAATTAATTTTGAATTTCTTTGGGAATGCATCACAATGTAACTTCTCGACATTACTTTTATTTCTATCTAAATACTGATATGGTTTTTCAAAGTAACATTAGAATAAATCACACCATAATCGCTGTTAAAAATCAAAAAGCAATGTTTGCTATTAAAAGTCAAAGTGGTGCTTCGGTTAAATCAATTTCTTCACCACCACTAATATGAGCCGGAATAGTTGTAATTTGAATAAATAAATCTCAGAAAGTTTGTTTAATTTGTTCTCAATTAAATTCTTTTAAATTTACTGTCATTTTTTATCTACCAAAAATCATTTTTATTGGTAAATACATAATTGAAATTAATGCGAAAAGAAAAGTGATGATAATAATTAATCCGGCAATAAACGCAACTTGTGCAGGCATTTTTTCTATCGGAATAAACAGTTCTAAGAATTCCATGATAATTTTTCAAAACATTATTTTTTATCCGCGTTATTTTCTTTTGAATTAGGAGCTTTAACTCATTCCTCAAAGCGGGCAATAAATACTTTTTCGTCTTTCGTGAAATTACCAGTATTATTTTTAATGGCATTTTTATGCCAAATTGTAAAGTTAAGTGCAACTAAATTATTTTTCTAACCAAATATTCGATTGGCGAAAGATAATTTAGTATTTTTCTTAGTCTTTGGTTTAAAGACAATATAAATTTATGAACTGCATTTTTAGTAGTGTTTGAAAAATTAAATTTTTTAGGAAATTTTTCTCTAATTAAACCATTAGTATTTTCATTAGTACCTCTTTGTCAAGGTGAATATGCATCAGCAAAATAAATTTTCACATTTAAATTTTTTTCAAGTTGTTGTCAATTAGCAAATTCTTTACCCCTATCAAATGTTATAGTCTTACCAAGATTATTTGGAAGAATTGATAAATAATGACTAATATTTTTGTTAATAACTTTAGTAGTTCTATTTTCAACTAATATTGCTAAAGTAAATCTTGATGTTCTTTCAACTAAAGTTATTAAACATGATTTACTTTTACCTCGTGATGATACTACAGTATCACCTTCTCAATGGCCAAGAGTTATGCGATTATTAACATTTCGTTCTTTAATGGATTTACCATTAAATTTACCCCGATTTTCTTGAGATTTTCGTTTCTTACCTTTTCTTCTTAAATTTTTACTAGTAACCTTTTCAAGTAATCCAGAATAAATTCAATTGTAAATTGTTTTAAAACTAATAATTCATTCTTGATGAAAATTTTTAATTCTGCCATAAATTTGTTCAGGCGATCAACCTAATAATAATTTTTGTTGTACATATTTTACTAATTCTCTATTTTTAAATTTATGAAAATAAACATGTAATTATTTTCTATTTTCTGCTTTATTTTGTGCAATTAATGAAAAATAATGATTATTATCTTTATTTCTATTAACTTCTCGATTAATAGTACTAATACTTCGATTAAGATTTTTAGCTATTTCACTAATTTTTATTTTGGCATAAATTTTATAAGCAAAATATGCCAATAGCATGATGCTGATAATAATAAATATTAATCCAATCGCAATATTCATTTTTAAACTCCTTTAAAATAGTTATAATTTATATCTTTTTTGTTGTTTTCTTTTTCGGCAATGAAGAAGCTTAATAATTCTTGTCCCTTAATTAATTTGGTTTCATTTTCTTTTTGATTAATTGAAATTACTTGATATTTATTATCTTTTATTATTCCGATGCAAATAGAATTTTCATATTTTCCTTTATAAACAAATCGCTTTGGAAACCAAATACCGATTTGTTCATTAAATCACGGAATTTTTGGTGCTTTAATAAGCATTGCGTTTTGTGTTTCTTTTAAAAGATATTTCTTAGTATTTAAGAAAATGTTTTCAATGTTTTTCATAGTAAGTTACCTTTCTTATAGATAAACTAAGTTATATTAACTAAGTTAGTTAACTTAGTTTTTTAAACACTTATATATCGCAGATTTAAGTGTTTAACAAGCTTTGTTATTAAATTTTGTTTTTTAATTAGATAAAGATTTTAATAATTTTAAACTTAGCATACCCCTATATAGAAATTTCTACACTTTAATATCCGCATCCTACCCTTGGAACTAATTTAATAGCGTGTATATTTTTAGGAAATCCACCCATTCATTTTTTTATTGCAAAATGAAACAAATTGCTATAGCTAATAGGGTGTTATCTATCAACTGGTAAACTTCTTTCGGTTATGGCGACCCCCCACAATTTATCGTGCTTTAATACATACCAACATTATTAATTCACTTGTATTTAATTTTCAAAGAACAAAATTTTAACACCTCATAAAATAAAAAGACAATCACTGCTGACTGTCTTAATACTTATTCAAATATTTTCCTACCTAACAAAACTTTATGCGTCCTTTTAATTGTTGAAAAGCTCAATAAGTATGATATTATTATTGTTGTGATATTGATTTTATAAAGGAGAACTAAAATGTCAAGAAAATGTAAAATAACTGGTAAAAGTGTTCTGTCTGGTAATAAGCGTTCTCATGCCCTGAATGCATCAAGAAGAAAATGAAATGTTAATTTACAAACTGTAAAAGTGGAAATTGATGGCCAAGTAAAAAAAGTTAAAATGTCAACTCGTGCTTTAAGAACATTAAAACGCAAAGGAATTTAATACTACATAAAAAAAATGACTAATATTATTTAGTCATTTTTTTTCATATTCTTTACTAATTGTTAAAATACCACAACCTTGTTTAATATTAATTTCCCCTCTAAGAGCTTCTAATTCATTACTAATAAAATAATTATCATATGGTTTTAATTCATAATTTTCATTTAAAGGATATTTAAAACCTTTTAAATTTAATTTAGTATCCCCATCAACGGTAAAAAATCAAAATAACGATATTCAAGATATTCAGTTTTTAAAAAAATGTGGGAGTATTAATAAATTTTAAAATATTCGTTTCATTATATATTTCTAAATTATAATCATGATACTTAATTAATAAGTTAATCAAACCATAAATCATTCCTCAACGATGCCCACTAACTATTAGTTTAATACTAGTAGCCTGCATTGCAATCGCTTTTTTAATAGCATATTCGCTATCTAAAATATCTTTATCTTGTGGTAATATTTCAATATTTTTAACATGCTTTTTTATTATTTCTAACTGTTCCTTACTAGTGTGGTCAAAATCAGCACAAGCTAAAACAATCGGATAATTTTCATTAATTAGCTTTATGGCTCCTTGTTCAACAGCAATAAATTGACAATCTTTTCACTTTGATAAATCAGGACGCATAAAGTTTTGTTAGGTGGGAAAAGATTTGAATAAGTATTAAGACAGTCAGCAATGATTGTCTTTTTATTTTATAAGGTGTTAAAAGTTTGTTCTTTGAAAATTAAATACAAGTGAGTTAATAATGTTGGTATGCATTAAAGCACGATAAATTGTGGGTGGTCGCCATAACCAAAAGAAGTTTACCAGTTAATAGATAACATCCTATTAACTATAGCAATTTGTTTCGTTTTGCAATAAAAAAATGAATGGGTGGATTTCCTAAAAATATACACGCTATTAAATTAGTTCCAAGGGTAGGATGCGGATGTTAAAGTGTAAAAATTTCTATATAGGGGTATGCTAAGTTTAAAATTATTAAAATCTTTATCTAATTAAAAAACAAAATTCAATAACAAAGCTTGTTAAACACTTAAATCTGCGATATATAAGTGTTTAAAAAACTAAGTTAACTAACTTAGTTAATATAACTTAGTTTATAACAAATAAGAAAGGTAATTTATTATGAAAAACATTGAAAACATTTTCTTAAATACTAAAAAATATCTTTTAAAAGAAACGCAAAACGCAATGCTTATTAAAGCACCAAAAATTCCGTGATTTAATGAACAAATCGGCATTTGGTTTCCAAAGCGATTTGTTTATAAAGGAAAATATGAAAATTCTATTTGTATCGGAATAATAAAAGATAATAAATATCAAGTAATTTCAATTAATCAAAAAGAAAATGAAACCAAATTAATTAAGGGACAAGAATTATTAGGCTTCTTCATTGCCGAAAAAGAAAATAACAAAAAAGATATAAATTATAACTATTTTAAAGGAGTTTAAAAATGAATATTGCGATTGGAATAATATTTATTATCATTTGCATAATGCTATTGGCGTATTTTGCTTATAAAATTTATGCCAAAATAAAAATGCGAATTAAATATAAAAATGCCATTAAAAATAATACTGGTAATTTCACAAAAGATGAAAAAGTATTTATTGCTCGCTTTGAAGAATGAGTTAAAGCTCCTAATTCAAAAGAAAATAATGAGAATAAAAAATAATGTTTTGAGAAATTATTATGGAATTCTTAAAACTGTTTGTTCCGATAGAAAAAATGCCTGCACAAGTTGCGTTTATTGCCGGATTAATTATTATTATTACTTTTCTTTTCGCGTTAATTTCAATTATGTATTTACCAATAAAAATGATTTTTGGGAGATAAAAAATGACAGTAAATTTAAAAGAATTTAATTGAGAACAAATTAAACAAACTTTCTGAGATTTATTTATTCAAATTACAACTATTCCGGATCATATTAGTGGTGGCAAAGAAATTGATTTAACCCAAGAAACACTTTGGCTTTTAATAGCAAACATTGCTTTTTGATTATTGACAGCAATTATGGTGTGATTTATTCTAATGCTACTTTGAAAAACCATATCGGTATTTAGATAGAAACAAAAGTAATGTCGCGAAGTTACATTTTGATGCATTCACAAAGAAATTCAAAATTAATTAGGAAAAAATACAATCGTGTTAAGGTTAATCGTGGTTTTAACAAACTTAAGAAAAACTTTGAATATAAATGATGAATGTTTTAAAAAGAAAGGGGGTGATTATATGATTGGAACTTTCTTGGCCGATGCACCAGCAACAGTAGAAAAAATAACAGCTAGTGACGCGATGACTAAATTATGAAATGCAATTATAACGGCGTTTACTAAAATGTGAGAAATTATTGCTGTTAATATGCCACAAGTCGGTAACTTCTTTGCTGACTACTGAATATTCATTTTTCCATTTATTTTGGCAATATTCTTTATTTGTTTTAAAATGTTTGAAAAATTACTTGGAGCAGTACGCTAATAAAAAAATAAAGTGAGGTGCAAGATGAAATTTTGCAAATGAATAATAGAAAAAAATAACCATTTTATTGAATTAAATCGCACCTCATTTTTAATTTTATGACATTGGGGAGCAATTTGATATATTTACAACGGTTATTTTAAAAACATTGTAAGCTATTTATTTTTAGCAGGTTGTATTTTAATTTTCCTTTTTAAAATCGGTAATTTAACACAAATTAACAAAGTTATTAATTTTTTAAAAAATTCACCATTAAATATTGTGATTGGTTCATTAGGAACTGGAAAAACCGCTTTTCTAGTATACGCATCAAAATTACTAAAAAAGAAGAAATATCACATCGCCTCAACCTTCCCATTACTAGAAACCCAAAAATTAAATTTAGGACATATGGGATTGTTAGACTTTGATTACCCAGTATTGCCAGACAAAACCTTACTGTTGTGAGATGAAACCAATCTATTTTTAGAAGGAACTGACTGAGAAAAAAACAATACTAAAAACGAAGAAAGCGGTATTCAAGAATATTTCGCTCTGGCACGGCATTTTGGTCATATTGTTCTCGCTAGCGGTCAAAGAGATAAACATATTTGAGTTAAAGTTCGTGATATTGCCAATAATGTGATTGTGGGAATTCGCAAAAAACCCGTTAATATGTTTCGCCCCTACTTAAAAGTCATCTATGGCACCTTTACGAGCATTGAAGAATATGAACGCTGACGAAACACCTTAATTGATGCGAAAAATAGCAAAAAAGGTCGTCGCATTAAATATCGTGATATTCCTGAACTTGATATTTATTTTTTTAAACTAAAAATTCCTCTACCAATACTTAACACTTACAATTCTTTTTACCTAGCATTTTTAAGAGATTACTTAAATTCAAAAGTAAATCCCGACTATGAAGACAAATACTATACTGACACAGCAATTGATTTAGAAGACTTGGAATACTTAAAAATGGATAAATTTAGCAAATTTTTAAGAAAAACGAAAGAAAAGGAACAATAAAAAATGGAAAATCTTGCAAAAATGGCGGACTTTCTCGCTCAAATGCTTTATAAGGTTTTTGACTTAATTTGAAGTTTAGAAGTGCCGGGAACGAATATTCAACTAATATTTCCTTTATTCTTAACACTGGCTGTAGAATTTCTTATGGCAATTATTCTTGGGTTTGGTAGTCAACAAGTTAATTTAGAAAAACAACGCCAATATGCTGTTAAAAATAAGGGTCGTTTAAGTGCGTGAGGAAAAGCTAAAAAACAAATAAAACCAATAAAAACAAAACAAGGTAACTAACAATGTTTAAACTAATTATTATTTTTATCTTAATAACTGTTCTTGGGTTATTAGCTGGTAGTCATTTTGAAACTTTAACAAACTATATTAGCGAAGGGCTTGCCAATTTCCAAAAGTTTATTACTAGCAATTTAACAATTTTAGAACTATTTAAACCAATGGCACGAACATTTTCGCAACATCCAATCTTTACCATTCTTGGTGTCACTTGTGTACTTATTGCTTTATTTATTGTGATTAAAGGACGATAAAAATATGAAAGGAGAATTGAAATGAAAAAACTTTTAGGAAAATTATTTAAAAAAGATAATTCAAAAGAAAAAATGCCATTAAAATTAAGAATTAAAAATTCTTTTAAAAAGCAGTGGTTAAAAGTATCATTAAGTATCATTTTCATCTTTATAAGCTTATTAATTTGTGCATTAACAGCAATCGATACTAAATGAATAACTGGAACAAGTAAAGAATTTAATGATTTTATGAATGAACAGATGGTTGATTTCTTTGGCAAATTTAATAGTGGTATTATGCTGGCAGGAATATTTGTTTTTTGATGAGGCGGAGCAATATATTTTGCAATTAAATTTGAAAAATTAATCCGCTTTACTATTCAAAAAATTAAAGCAAAAAGAGCCTTGAAAAATGAAATCAAACAAACTAATTAATTCTTTAAAAAAATATTGATGGAGAATTTTGCCTTACATTTTTATGATTATTATCTTTTTCGCTCCCTTTTTAAAATTGGAAATTAATGATTTGAAATTATCATATGAAAAATTTGAAGCATTAATTTCACTTATGATACTAGGATATTTAGATATATGCATTACAATAGCGGTAATTATGAACTGTATCATTGAGTGACTTATTAAAAAAATTAAAGCTAAAAGAATAATGAAAAATAAAATATTTTAAAAAGGAGTGATAAAAATGTTTATGAAAATATTTACCGTGCTAACTATTAGTTTCAATAACATTTTTACTATTCCACCAAACATTAACAACGAGAAAACAGCAGTGCAATTAGTTAGAAATAAAAGAAAAACTCAATATAAAACATATGACTTAAAATTTTCAGAAATAAATAACAGTTATTTACAATCATTGTATAAAAAAGGTAGTGACCCAGTATATATTAATATTGACTCAGTAAAAGAGCAATTACCTTTAGAAATAAAAAATTATGGAGAAAATAATAGAGGGTTTGCTGTCTTTACCAATGAACCAGTATTTAAAGAAATTAAAGAAGTTTATAATTATAAAAAAGAAAACAGCGCCCCAGAAGAAAGAGAATTTTTTGATAAAGATTTTCAAAAAACAAATATTGAATATTTTTATACTGCTAAAAAAATTAAAGATGTAAAAATAACAATACAAGAATATAGTTATCCCGGTTCAAACAAATTTCATATTAAAAAATTTTTAGCAAAATTAGAAACTAAACCAAGTACGGACATTGATTTGCCAGAAACAACCACCAAATTTGACGGCAACCATAACTATAGTGATGTTATTGATAATCTTGATTATTTAATGATTCACCGTGGTGATTTTGATAAATTTAATTACTCTTATCTCTATTGAACACCGGTATTTAATTTCATTGACACTTTAGAAAAAGGTTACTATAAAAAATTCACCATTAAAAATCATGGTTTTAAAGACGAGAGCTATTTTTATCACAAGACTTCTAGTAATAAAAATGTAGTAAATGAGAATGTTTTAAAAATTCAGGCATTTAACAAAACTATAATTGCCGGAAATAAGTATTTACAATTGATACACGGCGAAAAGGAAATCTGAAAATATGATACTGCAAACGCTAACGATTATTACCTAATTAAGTATCTTTTTGGTACTTTAAATTACCTTAATGTTAGATTTAGTTTTCTACGCTATGACCCAGATTTACGAAATGATATTTACCTATATTTTAAAAATAACATTCCTAGTATTAACAACAGCGATTACAAAAATGTTTTTGACGAAATCTATGAAATCCTTGGTAACTTCTTTGCCAGTTTATTTTATGCTACTTTTGATATGGACGAAAAAACTTACACCGAAATTGATTTTAAGGGTGTAGATAATTACAACAAAAATTACTTTATTCAAATCGGTTTCTTTTACCGTTCATTAATTACCTTTTATCCCAAAAAATACTTAGTAAATATTATAGGAAACTCAGAATTATTACTAAGAAGTTATTTCTTTACTTTTGACAAAAAAACGCATCAAGAGAATTATGATGCCTTTAAAAACAATAATAGTATCTACCAAATTAATTTTAATGTCTTAAAATCCTATGATAATAAACTAATTACCTTGCCAACCAGCAAGACCGCTAACAGCATCAATTACCTCAATACTGATATTGATATTCGTTATGGTATTAATATTTTTACCTTAACCTTTCCACTTTATCACAAAGATAATATCTCTAACTACAATTTTAAAATTTATGACTTTAATGTCTTAAATTCAACAGCCTTTATCCCTGATGGTTCAAATAACAGTGAATGAGACGATTTAATTCCACCAGCAAATTGCAAATATTCTGGACGATGAATACCAACTTTTAATGATATTGGATGTGCCATTCAAAATGCTGGTATCAAAATGATAAACTGAATGCTGACAGCGTCACGAATCATTACAATTTTACGCCCGTTAGCAATTATTGCAAAAGCAACAGTTAACTTTTCAACCGCGATTTTTCCAGTTTTTAAAACAGTACCAGCTTTTTACTATACCTTTCAATTTTTAATCGGTTTTGCCATTTTTCTAATGATATTAAGGATTTTCGTGTAATATATATATATATATATATATTGAAAAAATAAAATAATAAAGGAATTAAAATAATGAAAATTTTAAATATGCTGAATTATACTTGTAAGTGCAAGTAAATAAAATTGCAAAAGATTTCATATAAAAATTTCATGATGCTAAGTTTATTTTAGAAAAAGTAAATTTAAGGAGTTTTTATATGGGATACAAACATCTTGGCATAGATGAAAGAATTTATATTGAGAATCAATTGAAATTTAAAGTAAAAATTAGTGAAATAGCTAAAAATCTTAATCGAAGTATTAGTACTATTAATCGAGAAGTTAATAGAAATAAAGATAATAATCATTATTTTTCATTAATTGCACAAAATAAAGCAGAAAATAGAAAACAATTACATGTTTATTTTCATAAATTTAAAAATAGAGAATTAGTAAAATATGTACAACAAAAATTATTATTAGGTTGATCGCCTGAACAAATTTATGGCAGAATTAAAAATTTTCATCAAGAATGAATTATTAGTTTTAAAACAATTTACAATTGAATTTATTCTGGATTACTTGAAAAGGTTACTAGTAAAAATTTAAGAAGAAAAGGTAAGAAACGAAAATCTCAAGAAAATCGGGGTAAATTTAATGGTAAATCCATTAAAGAACGAAATGTTAATAATCGCATAACTCTTGGCCATTGAGAAGGTGATACTGTAGTATCATCACGAGGTAAAAGTAAATCATGTTTAATAACTTTAGTTGAAAGAACATCAAGATTTACTTTAGCAATATTAGTTGAAAATAGAACTACTAAAGTTATTAACAAAAATATTAGTCATTATTTATCAATTCTTCCAAATAATCTTGTTAAGACTATAACATTTGATAGGGGTAAAGAATTTGCTAATTGACAACAACTTGAAAAAAATTTAAATGTGAAAATTTATTTTGCTGATGCATATTCACCTTGACAAAGAGGTACTAATGAAAATACTAATGGTTTAATTAGAGAAAAATTTCCTAAAAAATTTAATTTTTCAAATACTACTAAAAATGCAGTTCATAAATTTATATTGTCTTTAAACCAAAGACCAAGAAAAATACTAAATTATCTTTCGCCAAACGAATATTTGGTTAGAAAAATAATTTAGTTGCACTTAACTTTACAATTTGGCATATAATAACTCTTTCGACATTAACAATATTACCAATAGTTGGCTGTTCTAAAAAAGAAAGCGAAACACAACAAGTTCAATATAAAACATATGACTTAAAATTTTCAGAAATAAATAACAGTTATTTACAATCATTGTATAAAAAAGGCAGTGACCCAGTATATATTAATATTGACTCAGTAAAAGAGCAATTACCTTTAGAAATAAAAAATTATGGAGAAAATACTAGAGGGTTTGCTGTCTTTACCAATGAACCAGTATTTAAAAAAATTAAAGAAATTTATAATTATGCCAAATTGTAAAGTTAAGTGCAACTAAATTATTTTTCTAACCAAATATTCGATTGGTGAAAGATAATTTAGTATTTTTCTTGGTCTTTGGTTTAAAGACAATATAAATTTATGAACTGCATTTTTAGTAGTATTTGAAAAATTAAATTTTTTAGGAAATTTTTCTCTAATTAAACCATTAGTATTTTCATTAGTACCTCTTTGTGAAGGCGAATATGCATTAGCAAAATAAATTTTCACATTTAAATTTTTTTCAAGTTGTTGTCAATTAGAAAATTCTTTACCCCTATCAAATGTTATAGTCTTAACAAGATTATTTGGAAGAATTGATAAATAATGGCTAATGTTTTCGTTAATAACTTTAGTAGTTCTATTTTCAACTAACATTGCTAAAGTAAATCTTGATGTTCTTTCAACTAAAGTTATTAAACATGATTTACTTTTACCTCGTGATGATACTACAGTATCACCTTCTCAATGGCCAACAGTTATACGATTATTAACATTAACATTTCGTTGTTTAATTGATTTACCATTAAATTTACCGCGATTTTCTTGAGATTTTCGTTTCTTACCTTTTCTTCTTAAATTTTTATTAGTAATTTTTTCAAGTAATCCAGAATAAATTCAATTGTAAATTGTTTTAAAACTAATAATTCATTCTTTATGAAAATTTTTAATTCTGCCATAAATTTGTTCAGGCGATCAACCTAATAGTAATTTTTGTTGTACATATTTTACTAATTCTCTATTTTTAAACTTATGAAAATAAACATGTGATTGTTTTCTATTTTCTGCTTTATTTTGTGCAATTAATGAAAAATAATGATTATTATCTTTATTTCTATTAACTTCTCGAATAATAGTACTAATACTTCGATTAAGATTTTTAGCTATTTCACTAATTTTTACTTTAAACTTCAATTGATTCTCAATATAAATTCTTTCATATATGCCAAGATGTTTATATCCCATATAAAAACTCCTTGCTTTGCTTTTTCTAAAATAAACTTAGCATCATGAAATTTTTATATGAGATTTTTTGCAATTTTATTTACTTGCACTTACAAGTATAATTCAGCTATAAAAAAGAAAACAGCACCCCAGAAGAAAGAGAATTTTTTGATAAAGATTTTCAAAAAACAAATATTGAATATTTTTATACTGCTAAAAAAATTAAAGATGTAAAAATAACAATACAAGAATATAGTTATCCCGGTTCAAACAAATTTCATATTAAAAAATTTCATACAAAAAAAGACAACAATTAATTCATTATTTAATTAATAAAAATATATAAAATATTAAAATTACTACCTAGAGAAAGATGGTTTTTAATTATGACAATACTCTTCTTAAACAACTTTTTCATTTTTTTTATTTTGTCAAAATAAAAAAGCAGTATTTAAATTTAAATACTGCTTTAGTAAAAATATTTTTAATCTTAATTTAAATAATTAACAAATATATTAAATTTGAAGTTAGGTTATTGTACATAACACATATAAGAAATATTTTTCTCTTTTAATTAATAATGTTAAAATTTATTCTATTCCTAGTCAATCACCTTCAGTGTTGGTTATAATGACAAAACCATCATTTTCATTATCTAATATTTCAAAATAACCATTTATTTGTTCAAAATGAAGCAATATTACTTTTACGAGAGTATTGAAATCTTCATTTGTGACACTTCCGCCTCAGCCAGAATGATCACTTATAACAAATTTATTTTTAATAATTTTAGTAATGTTTGCTTGTGAATTTTTATTTTGTTTGATTTCATTTCATGTGTTTTTGTTAATTTTAATTTTTAATTTATCATGGGCTAGAAATTTATATCATTTTTCAATGTTATCATAAACATTATGATGAATTGAAGCTGGCAACGCAATATCAGATGTTGAATGATGATGAAAAGCAAAATACATTCATGTTCCTGCAATTGCTAATCCTCCAATTACTAAAGATAGCCCTAGAGTTTCCGGAGCCAGAGCGGCAGCAGTACCAGTTTCTCCAGCTATAACTCCGCCTTCAACCGCTGCTGTTTCGGCAACAGTAATTGTTTCTGCAGCGGCTAAGCTTTCTGTTGTGCTTGTTGATAAGAACGGAGTCATTTCCATTGCTTCTGCATTTGTGACACTAGTGGCAGCGGTACCACTAACAGTCATTTTTGTTCCATAAGCTGTTAATGCACCCCCACTTAAAGCTGCTAATCCAGTATTTGTTAATTTTTCTTTAAAAGCTTTTTTATCGTTTTCCGGTAATGTTTGATAATAACGATTAATTTCATTTAATCTTTTTAATTTTTCTTCTTTTGAAAGAGCGTTATATTGATTTATTGCCTTAGCGGTTGTTGTTTGTAAATTTTCCATATTTGTATTGATGGGTTGATTTACTACCGGGGCATTTTGTTTTATTTCGTCTTTATTGTTTTTAATTAAGTTAATTTCTAAATTTTCATCATTTTTTAAACTATCATCTTCTGCTTTTTTATCTACAAAATGATATTCATCTTTTTGTAATGGGGTTACTGTTGGTTTTGGTGCCTTGGCAATATTATTACCTTGATTAGCATCATCATCTTCATTATTGTTAGCCAAAGTGGCGTGGCGTTGACCATGATCATCAACTGCTAATTGAATTGCGTTCGCCTCTGGTTTTGGCGTGATTGGTAGTAAATTATCTGGTCTCTTGGTTATATCAACGACCGGGACATTTCCCTGATTGTAATTAATAGCAACAGCATAATTTGTTCGATCTTCTTCTGATGTTAAAGAAAAATTATAATGATTCTGAATACCCGAACCTTTTTCAAGTTCAACATAAGATATCGCGATGTTATTATTATTTGAATTTTGATTAACTGGTTGATAAGAACCATTATTATTTACACTAATATTAGCATTTAAAAGATTACTCATTGCTATTATTTCTGGTGTGCCCCCTCACGTTGAAGATTGCCTCATTATTTCTAAGTAATTAATATCAATATCATTGTTATCTTGAATAAGGTTTCTAAATGTTAATTGACCATTGCGATTTGAAATTGTATCTAAATGTGATTGTATATAATCAACAACACGATTACGAAAGAAATTTATAACTAAATTATTTGCTGTTTGATCTTGATATCATAATTGATTTAGATTTCTATTATCTTCTAAATCATATTGTTGTAGTAATTTTTGAATATGTAATATATATTTTAAATTTTCTTCACCAAATAACTGGATAAATCGGTTTCTAAATTCTTCATTATTATTTCTCACCGGCAATAAATAAGCTGTTGCTACCGATCAAAATAAACAACTTCCATCCGCCGGAACATCATACAGATTATTTTGATTTGTTGTTTTAGTATTTTTGTTTTGCGTTCCACTAGTTCCAGCTTGTTCACCAACACTCACTCTTTTACTACTGATACCTTGTGATTGACTTCCGCCAGAATTTGTATTAATATTGCTATTAGATTTAGGAGATGAGTTTAAAAAACCACGTTTAAGTCCTCCAAAACCTGATTTATCTTTTTGATTTTGTTTGAAAGAAGTTTTGGTAATTTTGGTTGAAAATTTTTGATTCATATCATTAAACATGTCTTGGTTTTGAATAATAAAATTAAGTAAATCGGGATTTGAAATAAATTTATTTATTACTTCATTTACGGGTGATGGTAAATTTTTAAATTTATCTTGAATTTGTTTTTTAGTTTTTTCATATTTTTGTACTTTTTCTTTTATTTCTTCTTCTGTTTTTTTAATGCATTTAGAATTAAGTTTTTGTTTTAAAATTTGTGTTAATTCAGGATTATTTAAAGAAAATAATTCTAAAACAGCAAAATCTGAAATATTCACGTCAATTTGAGGATGATTTAATAAATGTTTAACAATCTCAATATTATTAGATTGAAAAGTTGCAATTGATAGTGGAGTTTGATTTGAAAAACCTAATTTATTTACATCAGCATAGTTTTCAATTAATAGCTTTGTAATTGCTTCATGGTCGTTTCTTATTGCAATGTGTAAAGGAGTATCACTATTTGTATCTTGTGCATTTACATCAGCACCATTATTAATTAATTCTTCAACTATTTCTAAACTACAATCTCTTTCAGCTGCAAAAAATAAAGATGTATAACCATTTTTATTTACTAAATTAGGGTTAGCACCATTTGCAAGTAATAATTTAACAATTTCTAAATTATCATCATATATTGCACCATTTAAAGGTGATAATCCAATTTCATTTTTAATATTTACATTGACATTTTTTGATAAAATTAATTTTAATATATCTATATTACCTGATGATACTACTGATATTAAAAAATTTTTATCAATAATTTTATTAGAATTTTCTTTTGAAAAAAAATCAAAACTTTGATTAGGAGCAAAAGATTTATTAATTTTTCTATAATTTATTTGGTTTTTTGCCGTAATTAAAAAGTCACATTGAAGAATTGCTGTTTTAGAATTTAAAATAAAATTTTTTATTATATAATCTTCTTTTTCTTTATCTAATTCTAATTTTTTAATGAGTTCTTCTAAAACATTTTTTATTTTATTGAATTTATCTTTACTTATTAGAATTTCAAAAATTTCATTTTCCAGAATTTTATCGATTGTTTTTTTATCAAAAATTAGTTTTATTTCATTAGAAATATCTTCTTTAATTTTTTGAATAATTTTTACTTTTGTTAAATATTTCTGTTCTAGTTTTTCTTCTTTTTTTTGTATTTTAATTTTAAATTCTTTTTTTTGGTTAAGTTCTGCTAAAACTTTTTCAAGTTCTCCATTATTAATATATTTATCGTATTTTTCTAATTCTTTTAATAATAATTTATCTAATCCAATTTTTTCAAATTCATTTTCTCTTTCGTTAGTTTCTTTTATTTGTTGTCCATACTTTTTTCATATTTCTTCTAATTTTTTTATTTCAACTTCAGTATAAACAAATTTAAAATTATATTTTTCTATAAGTTTTTCATCATTAAGAAACTTATTCATTACTTCAAAATAAGATATTTCACAATCTAATTTTTTAAAAATTTTTTTTCTCTTTTGTTCTAAATCTTTACTAGCTGCTATTCAACCACCTATTAATTGTGGTGCATATTTTTTTCAATTAATCTCATACTTTGAACTAATTTCTGCACTGTTATTAGTAATACTTTCAATTTTGATTTTATTAATATCTAAATTAGAATTTAGTTCCTTAACATGTTTTAAAATTGTTTGTGAACTATTATTTGATATTTTTCCTAACTTAGTTTCGGTAATAACCCTTGATAATTTTTTTTCTTCCTTTTTTAAAGTAGTATTCTTTGATTTGCTATTATTATTGCCAGATTTAGAAGATTGGTTTAAAAAACCAGGTTTAAATCCCGCAAATGAATTTTTAGCAAGTTCAAATGTTACTGTAACTGTGTCAGTATAAATATTTGATTCTGGTAAATTAATAATATTTTGAATATCTTCTGAAATATTTTTAAATTTAACTTGATTATCTGTTGTACTTGTTGAAGGTAATACAGTTTGTGGGTTTGGAGTACTACTTTTTGCTGGGCCGTCTTTATCTTCATAATAATGATCAAAATATTTAGTATAAGATCCAAAACGCATGGCTTCACTAGTAACAAGAATTACTAGCACTAAATCATCTTTTATTGTTTGAATTTCTTCTTCTGTTCTTGTTGAACCATGAGTATAATCTGATAAATTTGCAATTGCATCTTTTAAAGTCTTTTGCGAAATAATAATATTTTGATTCACAGCATTTAAACCTTGTGGTTGATATGCTCCTGTATAATCTAAATTATGTTTTTGTTCTTCCTTTATTGAACATTTTTCTAATACTTTTGCATTTATTGATTTAATTTCATCTTCATCTTTTTTTAAACCCTCACCTTGTAAATTTTTAATTTTATTATCTAAATATTTTTTATCATTATTATAATTTACCGCAGGAATAGATACCAATATTTCTTTGTTTAATTCTTTTATCTTTTGATTTATTTCAATAACTTTATCTTTGTTTTTTTCTTTTCTTGCTTCAATTAATTCTTTTTTTAATTTATCTAATTCTTTGGCTTTATTGACATCTTCTTTGATTATTTTGTTTATATTTTTAATGTTTTCTTCTATTTTTTTAATTTCTTCTGGGGTTTTTGCTTTTTTTAATTCTTCTTTTCATTTTTCTAATATTTTTAATTTATTAAGTCGTTCTTTAATTTTTCATTCTAAGTTTTCTTTTTTCGTATTATCTTTGCTTTTTTCTTTTATTAATTTATTAAGTTGTTCTAAAACATTTTTTATATTTTCTAGTTCTTTAATTTTTTCTTTATTTTTATCTTTTTCTCTTTTTACAAGTTCATCATCAAAATAAAAATAATGATTTTTATTATTGATAAATCCTAGAACATAAAAATTTCTTAAATTAATTATTAATCTTATCTTATTATTTTTATTTTTTAAAGTTAAAACTAAAATTCTTATTTTGTTTGCATCAAATTTTTTTAATTCTAAAATTTTTTCTAATTTCTCTATAATTTTAATATTAGCGGCACGTTCTTTTATTTTTGTTTCTGTTTCAAAATAATCTGTCGTAACAATTCCTTCGTTATTTATCATTCTTAACGGATCAATTTGGTTGTTTTTCATAAAGTCTTTTAACATATTTTCAATATCTTTAGAATAATTTTCATCTAAATTAATTTCTTTTTCAATAATATCAGGTTGTTCATTTTGTGGTTGTGCAGTACTACTTTTTGTTGGGTTGTCTTTTTTATTAACACTTTTCTTTGGTGCTTGTCTTTTTTGGCGAGTTAATGTTTCTAGACTATTTTTAATTTTATCTTTATTGTTATTAGGCTTATTGGCAATTAATGGTCCTGCTGCATTACTAGTTATCAAAATTATCCCTAGTAATTCTAAAAGTTTTTTCATACTAACCAAATTCCTTTCGTGAATTTTTGCTAACTAATAAATTTTTATAGTAACGACCCGTTGCCGACTTTAAATTTATAAAATTTAATTAATATAAATTAATTATAAATCATCAAATAAGAATTTTTATCATTTTTTCAGTTTATTGAATATTAAAATTTGTTAAAGTTACTATCAAGAAAGGCAATTTATTATGTTAAAAATTAATAATAATGTAAAAACCTCAGAAAACAAGCATTGGTTTAGTTTATTTACAACCCATAAAAATATGTACACTGATAAATGTGAACAATTAGCTAACGAATATGAAAAATTAGATGAATACTTATATAAATATCATTATCGTTTAAAACAAGGTTATAAAGTAGTTCATTTTGCAACAAGAACAATTATTACAATTTTTGGTGAAGTTATTTTTAAACGACGCCGATATAAATATTGAAATCAAAAATCAGGTAAATTTGAATATGTATGTTTACTAGATAAAGAAATTGGTTTATTACCGAAACAACGCATTTATTTTGATGTCCAATTTAAAGTTTTAAGTCTTTTGGGCGATGGTAAACGCTATCGCGATGTTTTAGATGCTCTAAATCATTGTTATATTTCAAAAGCTAGTATTTCAAATATTTTAAATAAATATGATATTGCTGAATATTTTCAACTAGCAGAAAAAGAAACCACAACTAGAATTGATGTCAAAAATAAGGATTTATATATTCAACTAGATGAGACATTTTTAGCGACATTAGATCATAAAGTTAAACAAGACCAAAGAATTCGTTTAGTTACTTTTCATACCGGACATAAAGAAAAAAATTACAAAAATGCTCGTAGAGAATTAGAAAACAAACGAGGTCATTTTCTAATGTTAAAAGTTGGTAAACGAATAAATACAATGGATTATCGTGATTTATTAATTAAGGAATTACAAAAACATTATCTAAATATTAATTATGACAGAATAATTGTTTGTGGTGATGACGCTACTTGAATTAGAGAAATTGCCAATAGTTTTGGTAATGTTAGATATATTTTAGATGGTTATCATGCTATTAAAAAATTAAAACAAACGGCATTTAATATTATTTTTGAAAATCGCAAAGTAACACTAAATAGTTGAATTAAATTATATAAGGATGGAAAATCATCAAGAATTGGTAAAAAACATTCGAAATGATGCTAAAAATGAATTAAATAAAGATATTAAAACAATTTTAAGGAAGGCGAGTAATTATTTCAGTAATAATAAGCAAGGTATTCATAATCAAAATTTAGAATGAAATATCGGTTGTAGCATTGAAAGTGATATATCGCATTTAGTAAAACAACAATTAGGATATGGGGCAAAAATATATAATCATAAGAATTTAAATAACCTATTACATTTAAGAATGGCAAATTTAAACAAATTAAATGTATTACATTACATTAATGAAAATATTAATTCAGAAATAGAAATCAGAAAAGAAATATATAAAAATTCATTATGAAATAAATATAATAATAAAAATGATGATAGTTGAATTAATTATAAAGGTAATGCTGTAACAAATAAATATAATAGATTTAAGTAAGTAAAAATATTAGTTAAAATTTAATAAAATTAATAATTTTTCATTGTGTAAAAATTCAATAATATGATAAAATGGTAATGAATAAAAATGACAATAACAAGAAAGGCAGGGTTAGTTTAGTAATTAAATAATATAATTAGCTGATTGTTTTACTTCTTCAAAGCAATACCTAAGAAAACTAAACGCGACCATAAATCAATATTAATATTTTGACAAACAATAACAAAACAATTTTGCTTAATCATTTTTTAATTCCTTAACTGCCTGTTTCATATGTAAATGTTGCATTAAATAACTACCAACAACAACAACATCAGCCCCTTGCTTTTGACATAATTTAGCAATATCATTATTAATACCACCATCAACTTGAATTAAACAATGATAGTTATTAATAACAATTTTGGTTTTTAAATTTTTAATCTTATCTAACGATGCCATTATAAATTTTTGTCCGCCCTTACCAGGAACCACACTCATTAAAAGAACGGCATCTAATTGTTCTAAATATGGTTCTAACACTTCAATTGGTGTTGTTGGATTTAAAGCTAAAGCCTTTTTAATTTTATTATCTTGACAAAAACTAATGAATTCTTTTATTTGCTCTGGTGTTAATGCTTCATAATGCATCGTAATACTACTAGCTTTAGCTTCAATATATGGCATTAAATATCTTGCCATATTACAATTAACTTTTACCATCAAATGACAATCAATAAAAATATCAAAATATTTAGTAATATCTTGTAATATTTTAGCTCCAAAACTTAAATTATTAACAAAATTACCATCCATAACATCATAATGGATTCAATCAATATTTGCTTCTTGCAACTGTTGTAATTGCTTTTTTAAACACAAATAATTAGCATCTAAAATACTAGCAGCAATAATAAGTTTTTTCATTATTTAGTACCTTCCTTTTTCTTGTAATTGTTTTTGTTCTAAAACTTTAATATAATCATCATAAATAAATTGAGAAATATCTTTATTAATTAATGCTTGTTTAACACCACATTTTGGTTCTTTTCAATGTCGGCATTGCCGATAATGACAATTAACAAGAAATTTTTTAAAGAACCGGAATGAACTCGCTATTTCTGATAATGATATATCATTCAACGAAAATGATGAAAATCCTGGTGAATCAATAATTCTAATATTATTTGCCATAATTATTAATTCATTATGTGTTGTCGTATGTTTACCACGATTTAAAGCCTTAGATATTTCTTGCGTTCTAATTTTAAGTTGTGGATCTAACATATTTAAAATTGAAGACTTCCCAGCCCCAGTTTGACCACTTAAAATTGAAATCTTATCAGTTGTAACTTCCTTTAACTTTTCTCATTGATTACTTGACTGACTAATCGATAAAGTTAAACATTCATAACCTAATTTTTTATAACTAGAAATATAATCATAAACCTTATCACCAGACAATAACAAGTCGGCTTTAGTAAAAACTAAAACTACTGCCAAACTGTGAGCTTCAACTCATATTAAGTACTTATTAAGTAAAAAACTACTAAAATTAGGTTGTTTTAAAGCACTAACAATAATAACTTGATCAATGTTGCTTACTGCTGGTCGCATTAATTGATTTTTTCGGGGGTGAATTTCAATAATTGTTGCTTGCTTTTCTTGTTCATTAATAACTTCAATAGTTACAACATCACCAACAAGAATTCTTTGATTAGATAATCTTAAAGCTCCTCTTGTTTGACAATGATAAATTTCATTATTGATAATAACATTAAAAAACTCACTAATAACACGAATGACTAAACCAATCATATACTATAAAATACCAATAATAAGAAAACAAGAAAAATAAAACTAGTAATAATAGCAATCATCATTAGAAACTTAGGAGTTAAAAAATATGACATTAATTGCTCACGATTTTTAATAAATATCTTTTGCTTTCGGTTATCGCGTGTTAAAACAATGCAATTTTTCAATTTTAAAGGTTTTATTTTAGCATTACTAATAGCTTGTAATGCTTTAATATCTTGACTTAACGCCTTAATACTTTGATATCTTTCCTCACAATTTTTAGCCGTTGATTTAATAATAATATTTTCCAATGCTTGTGAAATATTTGGATTAATCCCTCTTGCACTTGGCAACGGTTCTCTAACTTGCTTTACCGCTACTAATGTTGGATTTTGACCATTAAAAGGACAAGAACCAGTTAACAATTCAAATAACACAATTCCTAATGAGTAAATATCACTACGATGATCAATTTGTAATGACTGGACAGTTTCTGGCGATATATATTTTGCTGTTCCTACAATTTTACTTGTTGTTGTCTTATCATCATCAGTAATAATTGCAATTCCAAAATCAGATACTTTAATCTTACCATCAAAAGATATTAAAATATTTTCTGGTTTTAAATCACGATGAACAATATTTCCTTGATGGGCAACAGTGACACCATCTAAAATGCTTTGAAAAATCTGTAAACATTCTTTAATTGATAATGGTCCAGTTCGTAATAATCGATCTTTTAATGTATAACCTTCAACTAATTCTAAAACAATACATCAGCGGTTATCTTGCTCAAAAACATCATAAACTTCCACAACATTATCATGACGAATTCTCGTTGTTGCTTCCACTTCTTTATAAAATTTCTTTAAAACTTGTGAATTATTAGCTGCTTGTTGATTTAAAATCTTAATCGCTACAATCCGATTTAAAAAACTATCATTAGCCCGATAAACATCTGCCATCCCGCCACTAGCAATTTTATTAATTATTTGATATCGTTGTTGTAAAATAATACCATTTTCTATTTGCATCCGTCATAACTCCTTACTTAATCTCAACAATGAGAATTGTTAAATTATCAGTTGAAACATTATCTAATGCCAAATCAACTAGACTCTTAGCTTTTTGTGACAACTTATTATTACTCTGTAAAATATCAATCATTTCATAATTTTCTAAATAATCATGCAATCCATCAGTAGTTAACATAAAAGTTATACCTTTAATATTGCTAACTAAGAAAATATCAATTTGCAATTTTTTATTTGGTCCTAAAGCACTAGTTAATGCCTTTCACAATGTTTTTTCAATATTAGCATTAGTTTTATTATTATGTAACATATTAAGAACATTATGATCAGTTGTTAATTGCTGAAAATTTTGTTGATAAAACTCATAAATTCGCGAATCACCAATATTTAATAAATAAGCTTTGTTATTAGTTATTAATATTAAAGAAACAGTAGTTCCCATATCAGTTAACTGCGGATATTCCTTAACATAATTAACCATTGATTCTTGCACAAATATTGTCGCCTGCCGAAGTCAGTTATTAATTTCATAATCACCAAAATTACTAAAGTCAGTTTTAACAAATAAGCTAACATATAAATTAACAGCCATTCAACTAGCAGTTTCACCACCATTATGTCCTCCTAAACCATCACAAACAATACCAAAATATTGCCCATATTCATTTTTTACAAATTGAACTGCATCTTGATTATTAGCACGAAACTGACCAATATCACTATTAAAATGGAAACTAACTTTCATATCAAGTCATCCTTTATTTTCCTAATAAGATAATTATATCGTAAATTAGTAAGAAAAAATCTAAGGAAGGATTTTTCCTTAGATTTTTAATTTTTATTAGCATTAATTTCATTCATAATAATAGTTCTAATTTCTGAAACAGTTTGTTGTAAATTATCATTAACAATAACATATTTATATTTATTAGTAATATTCATTTCCCTTTTAGCTTTTAATAATCGTTTCTGAACAATATCTTCCGACTCACTTCGACGCGCAATAATTCTTCTAGTTAATTCTTCAAAACTAGGGGGTAAAATAAAAAATGATATCGCATCTGGTCTTTTTGCTAATACTTGTAACGCTCCTTGAACCTCAATTTCCAAAACAACATTTTTACCTTGTGATAATAATTTATCAACATATTTTTCTGCTGTCCCATAATAATTATCAACAAATTTAGCATATTCTAATAACTCATTATTAGCAATTTTCTCTTGAAAAAAATTTTCATTAACAAAAAAATAATCCTTTTCATTTAATTCATTACTTCTTGGTTTTCTTGTTGTCATTGAAATAGAATAAACTAAATTTAAATTTTGGTCTTTAAATAATTCTTCTCTAATTGTTCCTTTACCAACCCCACTAGGTCCAGAAAGAATAATTAATAATCCCATTTTTTTATTCATTTTAAGATATTACTTCCGTTCCATAGTGTAGCGATAAAAATATAAGAATATTTTACCATATTTCTTCATTGTTAATAATTCTAAATGCTCATAATTAATATCTAATACAATATTAGATTCAAGGATAATAATACCATAGTTATTAACAATATTTTGTGCCAATAAATATTCTATTGTTTCATAATAATAACTAATTTCTTTATACGGTGGATTAATAAAAACTAAATCAATTTTAATATTATTATTAACTAAAAACTTTAAACATAACAAATATGATAAGTTAGTAATCATATAATTATGATCGGCAACTTTTAAATTAACAATATTTTTTTTTAAATATTCTAATGCTTGCGAATCATAATCATTAAAATAACAATAACTAATGTTTCTTGATAATGCTTCAAGACGACCAATACTGCCACTACCAGCAAAAAGATCTAATGCCACTTTATTTTCATAAGCCAAATTGTAAAGTTAAGTGCAACTAAATTATTTTTCTAACCAAATATTCGATTGGCGAAAGATAATTTAGTATTTTTCTTGGTCTTTGGTTTAAAGACAATATAAATTTATGAACTGCATTTTTATTAGTGTTTGAAAAATTAAATTTTTTAGGAAATTTTTCTCTAATTAAACCATTAGTATTTTCATTAGTACCTCTTTGTCAAGGTGAATATGCATCAGCAAAATAAATTTTCACATTTAAATTTTTTTCAAGTTGTTGTCAATTAGCAAATTCTTTACCCCTATCAAATGTTATAGTCTTAACAAGATTATTTGGAAGAATTGATAAATAATGACTAATATTTTTGTTAATAACTTTAGTAGTTCTATTTTCAACTAATATTGCTAAAGTAAATCTTGATGTTCTTTCAACTAAAGTTATTAAACATGATTTACGGGCGCATAAAGTTTTGTTAGGTGGGTAAAGATTTGAATAATTTTGAAAGAAAAGCAACTAAAAATTTATTACCTTTTTACTTGAAAAATAATTAATAAAACAAAATATTTAATATTAACAAACATATTCTTAATAAAAGGTTATAAAAACTAAGTAAAATGCTTATAAAAACAACATTAAAATAATTTTTTACAACAAAAATCATACATAAGAAATATATACTTAATTTGCATATTGAAATAATTTATAGTAAATGACTATTTTTTCTTTTTTAAAAAATACCTAAGAAAACTAAACGCGACCAATTCTTTCATCTATGCCAAGATGTTTGTATCCCATATAAAAACTCCTTAAATTTACTTTTTCTAAAATAAACTTAGCATCATGAAATTTTTATATGAAATCTTTTGCAATTTTATTTACTTGCACTTACAAGTATAATTCAGCATTAATTATACTAAAAATTTATGCTATAATCTATAAAAATAAGCAAAATAAGGAGTAAATTATGTACCAAGACAACAATCCTAGCAATGAATGATTAGTTAAAGATAATAACATTAAATTACGCGAAAAATGTCAACCTGTATTATTTCCAATATCAAAAAATGATGAATTAATAATGCAAAAACTAATTGATTTTGTTATTACTTCCCAAAATGAAACATTAAACACATCACTAAAACTAATTCCTGCTGTGGGATTAGCAGCCCCGCAAATTGGTTGTAATAAGCAAATGTATTACATTCATATTGAACAAATTGATAAAAATAATCAAAAAACTATCATTCAACATGCCTTAATTAATTCTAAAATTACAGCTCATAGTGAACAAATTATTGCTTTAAAAAGTGGCGAAGGTTGTTTAAGCGTTGATAATCATCATGAAGGGTTTGTTCCGCGTTATTTTAAAGTTATTGTTACTGGTTATGATTATTTAAAGAAAAAAAATGTTACGATTACTGCTCGTGGCTATGAAGCAATTGTTTTTCAACACGAACAAAAACATTTAGAAGGTATTTTATACTATGACCTAATTGATAAAAATGAACCTTGAAAAAAGAATGACAATTGGTTATACTTATAAGCAAAGTACTAAATATTTCAACTGAGAAATAAATAAACTAAAATTGCCTAAATCTTAAAGGCAACAAAAAATAAAATGTTTACAAAAAAATTTTGCAAAAATGATTTTTTAAGATTTTAAGTAAACCTTTTATTTAATAATGAGTGAGGTGTAAAAATTCATGACAACAAATCAAAAAAAGAAACTAAATAACAAAATTGAAATCTTCAATGAAAATCAAACATCTAACAAAAATAATGAAATTATTATTGATGATATTAGAAATACTAAAGTATTTGCCCTTGGTGGCTTAGAAGAAGTTGGTAAAAATACTTATTGTATTGAACATGATGATGAAATCATCATTATTGACGCTGGTGTTAAATTTCCCGAAGGAATATTATTAGGAATTGATGCTATTATTCCTGACTATACATATTTAAAAGAAAATGCTAAAAAAGTAAAAGTAATATTTATTACTCACGGTCATGAGGACCATATTGGTGGTATTCCTTATCTTTTAAAAGAAATTAATATTCCTTTTATTTATGCACCAAGACTAGCTGCTGCCTTAATTCGTGAACGATTAAAAGAGTTTAATATTGGTCAAAAAACCAAAATTATTGAAATTGATGGTAGCAATGAAGATCAAAATAAAATGAAAGGTCTGCTAAAAAACTTTCAACTGAAATATTTTGCTGTTAATCATTCAATTCCTGATGCTTTTGGCATTGCTATTAATACTCCTAATGGTAAAGTCGTTACCACTGGTGATTATAAATTTGATTGAACACCATTAGGTCATAAAGCAGATTTAGAAGAAATGGCAAAAATGGGGCAAACGGGTGTTACCTTATTTTTATCAGACTCAACTAATTCTGAAATTGAAGGTTATACAATGACCGAAACAAAAATTATTAAAAATATTAGTGATTACTTTTTAAAAGCTAAAGGACGAATCTTAATTTCTACTTTTGCTTCTAATGTCCACCGCATTCAACAAATTATTGAAGTAGCACAAAAATATAATCGCAAAATTTTAATTTTTGGTCGCAGTTTAGAACGAATTATTAAAATTATTCGTGAAATGGGACATTTAAAGATTTCTGACAAACAATTTATTAAACCTCACGAAACTGATCAATATCATAAAGATGAAATTTTAATTATTTGTACGGGTTCCCAAGGAGAACCAATGGCAGCACTTTCACGGATTTCAACTGGAACTCATAAAGCAATTTCTATTATTCCTGGTGATACCGTTATCTTTTCTTCTAGTCCTATCCCCGGAAATCAAGCTAGTGTTGAAATGGTTGTTAACCGCTTATCACGGTTAGGGGCTAATGTCTTAGAAAACTCCTCATTTAATTCTTTACATACATCAGGACACGCTTCACAAGAAGAACAAAAACTAATGCTAACCTTAATTAAACCAACATACTTTATGCCAATGCACGGTGATTATCGCATGTTAAAAGCACACGGACAAACTGCAGAAAACGTTGGCGTTGCTAAAGAAAATATCTTTATTTGTGCCAATGGTGACCAAATTAATCTTTACAAAGGTAAAGCTATTCTTGGAAAAAGAATTGAAGCTAGTGCAATTTATGTTAACGGTAAAGATACTTCTGGTTTAACAACAAGAATAACTCGTGATCGCCAAATTCTTGCTAATGATGGTTTAATTGCTGTTGTTGTTTCCATTAATAGTCAGACTAATGAATTACTATGTAATCCAACAATTATCTCTCGTGGCTCATTTTATGTTAAAGATTCCAGTGCTCTTATTGCAGAATCAATTAACATTGTAACAAAGGCAATTAAAAAGGTATTAGCTAATAACCATCCTACTTTTGGAGCAATCAAAAAAGAAATTAAAGAAACCCTAAGTCCTTATATTTCAAAAATAAAACGAAGAAATCCTTTAATAATTCCTGTAATTTTAAACAAAAAATAAAAAAATTTACTTAAGTAAACCTTAAGTAAATTTTTTTATATGCTGAATTATACTTGTAAGTGCAAGTAAATAAAATTGCAAAAGATTTCATATAAAAATTTCATGATGCTAAGTTTATTTTAGAAAAAGTAAATTTAAGGAGTTTTTATATGGGATACAAACATCTTGGCATAGATGAAAGAATTTATATTGAGAATCAATTGAAATTTAAAGTAAAAATTAGTGAAATAGCTAAAAATCTTAATCGAAATATTAGTACTATTAATCGAGAAGTTAATAGAAATAAAGATAATAATCATTATTTTTCATTAATTGCACAAAATAAAGCAGAAAATAGAAAACAATTACATGTTTATTTTCATAAATTTAAAAATAGAGAATTAGTAAAATATGTACAACAAAAATTATTATTAGGTTGATCGCCTGAACAAATTTATGGCAGAATTAAAAATTTTCATCAAGAATGAATTATTAGTTTTAAAACAATTTACAATTGAATTTATTCTGGATTACTTGAAAAGGTTACTAGTAAAAATTTAAGAAGAAAAGGTAAGAAACGAAAATCTCAAGAAAATCGGGGTAAATTTAATGGTAAATCCATTAAAGAACGAAATGTTAATAATCGCATAACTCTTGGCCATTGAGAAGATGATACTGTAGTATCATCACGAGGTAAAAGTAAATCATGTTTAATAACTTTAGTTGAAAGAACATCAAGATTTACTTTAGCAATATTAGTTGAAAATAGAACTACTAAAGTTATTAACAAAAATATTAGTCATTATTTATCAATTCTTCCAAATAATCTTGTTAAGACTATAACATTTGATAGAGGTAAAAAATTTGCTAATTGACAACAACTTGAAAAAAATTTAAATGTGAAAATTTATTTTGCTGATGCATATTCACCTTGACAAAGAGGTACTAATGAAAATACTAATGGTTTAATTAGAGAAAAATTTCCTAAAAAATTTAATTTTTCAAACACTACTAAAAATGCAGTTCATAAATTTATATTGTCTTTAAACCAAAGACCAAGAAAAATACTAAATTATCTTTCGCCAATCGAATATTTGGTTAGAAAAATAATTTAGTTGCACTTAACTTTACAATTTGGCTTATATTATATTATTATTGTCTCTACATTAACTCTCTAAACCATATCAAAAAATACCATCTTTGATAATATTTAAAGTAAAAAAACCAACTTCTAATTGAGCAGAAGCATTACTTAACCCCGAATGTCCTCGATAAGCACCCTGTGTTTTCTTTGGATTCCATTGAACCAATATTTTAGTTTCATCAGTCAAAGGCTTAAAGACAGAACTTGAAAAGCGACTTTCTAGCAATAATTTTTTATTATACTCTTCAATTGTATCTTGAAAAATCTTATGCATTTTTTTACTTGTATTAAAAACCTTATTGTCTTCACCACCATTAGTTAAGTTCACATATTTTTTTCATACAGATGGAGGAACTATCAGATATACAGAATCGTTATGAGAACCTCGAAATTTATTCTTTTCAGAAAAAACTTTTGAAAAATAATACACCAAAACTTCACTAATATTCAATAATTGTGTCTCAAATGATGCTTTAGAAACTTTAATCTTATTATCTTTTAATTCAATTCTCTGCAATGGTAATTCAAAATAAGTAGCATTTCAAAAAGTAAAATCAAAACTTCCCAATAAAATTTCTCTATTATCCAGTGCGCTAACAAAATCAGAATTATGTTTCTGAAATTCTCTATTTTTAGTAATAAAATCACTTATTTTAGTATTCATTTCTACACCATTAGAAATTTTCAAAAATTCCAAATATTCCTTAGAACTTGTTGTTGAATTTAAAGAATTTATTAATAGATTTCTTTTTAAACCCGTATTAGAAATACTTAATTTTTCTTCATTATTACTATTAATTTGGTTTAAGATTTGCTTTTTTATATTTGTTTCACTTAAAGCTTGAAAATTTATTTTTTCTAAATCAAAGGTAACATTCTCTTTAATATGTTTTTGTACTAACGCCGTTAACTCAGTAATCCTATTCGTAAAAGCTTTTTCATCCTGTGTTAAATAAATATCAAGATAAATATTATGTGTGGCTTGACCTTGCTTTAAAGCCAAATCAAGTTCAATTGATAATTGTAGTTTATAAACATAATGCTTATTATTATCTTCAGATTGACTATTTAAACTATTTGATTTCTTCTTTTTTAAATCGCCAAGAATTTTAATCATTTGGTCAAAAGATACTTTTGTTACTATAAATCTAGACTTATCTTTACTAAAACTTATCGGAGTGTTTATATTTGCAAAATAAATCATTTTTTCTTTAAGTTTCCTGTTAATAGAACTAATTAAATCATTTTGCAATATTCGCAAAATCTGTTTACTAATTTGCTCATTATTTTCTAAATACGCAACGAAATTTTTAACTTGTGCTTTATTAACTAATGGATTCATAGTACTTTTAATTTGGGAATCATTTAACCCTAAACTATTAGCAGTATAAATTTTTTCTTGATGTTTATTCATTACTTCTTCATCAATTAAATTTTTGGCCTGAACAAGGGGATTTACTATAGCATTTTCTTCAGAACTTTCAGATATATCATCATTATTTTTACTGCAAGCAACTACACTTAAAACAGGAATAGCAGTTAACAACATTGTAATCAAATTTTTTAAGATATTTCTCATCTTACCACCTTTCTACTCTTTTATTAATTTATAATATTCTCTAATTCTATATATTATATTCTTAATTATATTTTATTTTCATTTTATTTCAATATTTATCATATTAGAAATTAATTCCTTCTTAAAAAAATCCCTTCTTTTTTTAAGAAGGGACTTTCTTTAAAATGTAAATATAAACAATGAATCACTACCCACAATTATAGTTTTTATAAGAGTAATTTTTCTAATGCGTTCATATTCTTGCTCATTTAAATAATCTTCTGCTAACAGTAAAATATCTTTTCGCATTAACTCATAAAAATAAACTCATAAAGTTCATCCTAAAATTAGCACCACTAAACTAGTATATCCAATCGTACTACTAATTAAATTAAGATTTGTAATACTAATTAAATCTTGTGAATAAAACTGCAAAAATAAAATTATCATTCCAAAATAACATAATAATGCAAAAATAAACATAAAATTTGCTAGATGAATAAAAAATACATACCTTTTACCATTTTGTTTTCATTTTATTTTTGCAACATAAGTTAAACAATTATAAATATGAAAAATACTATCGTTATAATAATCACTAGTTTTAATATTAACTTCTTGTTTATAATATTTAACATTAAAATAACGCATCGTTACTTTAGTTATTTTAATTTTAAAATGATATTTTTCTTGACGAAAAATAGCTTCTAAATATTCACCACCATCACGATTTTTACTATTACCTTTTTTAATAAAAGAAAATATCAATCACAATAAAGATAAAATCATATAAGCAACAAAAATAATCCCTAATAAAAAACTAATAAGAATAAATAAAGCTTGATTAACAATTTCTAAATGATTTCACATAAATTACTACTCCACAATTAAACTTTTATTATTCATATTAACAACATTCAAATTTTTCTTATTCATATTAATAACATACAAGTCATAAACATTAGTTACTAACATTGCAATTGTCATTGGCCCAATACCACCAGGAACTGGAGTAATATAACTAACTTTTTCTTTAACCGTATCAAACTTAATATCACCACAAATCCGATTTGTTTCCAAATCACGAACAATAGCCACATCAACTACAATCGCATTAGCTTTAACCATTGTTTCATCAATTAAATTAGCAACACCAACAGCACTAATAACAATATCACTACCAATCGTATGCCTTTTTAAATCAACAGTATTTTCATTACATAATGTAACTGTTGCCCCTAAATGATGCAACATAATAGCCAAAGGTTTACCAACAAGATTACTTGTCCCCACCATTGTAACCGTTTTTTTAAAAACATCAATATTATATGCTTCTAACAGTTTAATTACTCCTAATGGGGTACAAAGAGCAATCGTTTTTAACCCTTGAAATAACTTACCTGCATTAATATAATGTAAACCATCAGCATCTTTACGAGCATTAATATGATCTAAAATCCGATTTTTATTAAGATGTTTAGGTAATGGTAACTGCACCAAAATCACATCAACCGTATCATCATTATTTACTTTATTAATTACGGTTAATAAATCCTGCTCACTAACATTTTCATTAAAAGTTTTTAAACTAACTTGAATTTCTAACTTTTCACAAACTTTTATTTTGTGATTAACATATACTTTTGATGCTTCTTCTGTTCCCACCAAAAATACTACTAAATGCGGTTTTCGTAAATTTTTTTCTAAATAATTACTAATATTGTTTTTCAAATTATTTTGAATCTCATTAGCAATCGCTTTTCCATCCATTATAACTGCCATTATATTTTCTCCTAACCAATAGGCACATCTTGTTCTAAATATGCAAATCGTTCAATTTCATTTTTTCTTGCTGCTAATAATAAAGTATTTGATACTCCTAATTGACCAATAAACATTAAACTAATTAAAAATAATTTACTGATAACACCATAATCAGAAAAACTTAGGCCAAAATCAGGAATCATTGTTAAACCTGCCGTTCCAAATGCCGATGAAGATATAAACAAAGCCTCAACAATCGGCACCTGCACATTTTCGCTAATAATAATTAAAGACGCCAAAAAGACAATTAAAATTGCCATAATAAAAACTGCTGTTGCGCGTTTTGCTGTCTCATTAGGAACTTTAGCTTTAAACATATTAATATTATTTTTTCGTGTCGCACTAGCAATAATACTCACCATAACTAATGCTAGCGTTGTCGTCCTAATTCCACCACCAGTAGAACTAGGTGACGCTCCAATTCACATCAAAATCGAAAAAATAAACTTTGAGGGCGATTTAAAATAACTAATATCAATCGTACTATATCCAGCACTTCTTGTTGAAAAAGTATTAAAAATAATCGCCATTAAAGTTTCAGCATTAGTATTAGTAACATTTCTAATACCACCATTAATAAAAGTATTACTAAGCTTTGTTGGCACAAAATATTCAACCAAAATTACTGCTAAAATACCAATAAAAGAAATTGAAAAATAGTATATCACACTTATTTTAGTAAAAAATGAAAAATTAACTTTAATACCACGATAACGCGCCACTGACTTTTGCTTTAAATCATAAAAAACAGGATAACCAATACCACCAATAATCAGTTGAACTAAAAAAACTACTTGAACAAAATATTGTGTCCGATAGGGACTTAAAGAATTAGGACCAATAATATCAAAACCAGCATTATTAGTAGCTGAAACCGAATGAAAAATCCCTGATCAAAAACTACTACCAAAATTTCGATAAGTAACATTAAAATTCTTAGTAATTAATTGTTGCAAATAATCATTATCAATTATTTGTAAAAACCCTACAACATTATTATTATATTTATTACTAACACCATTAATAATTCGTGCTAATTCATTAGGAAATTCCTTGCCCGCAGTAACAAAATTTTCTCAATCAGAAACCTTAGTAATTAACATTTCTTTAAATTTATCTGGCGTGTTAAACGATTTTCCTAATAGTTCAATAATTGAATTAATTGATTGTGATTTTAAAGAATCTAAATAATCAATCGGTGTAAAATAAAAATAAAAAAATAACATCACGCCACCAGTAATTTCCACAATTGCTAAAACATAAAAAGCATTTTTAATTAACTGGACAGTACCCCCAAGTTTAGTATTACCTCTTTCTGATTGCAAAAGCATTCTTTCTTCAATACTAATATTTTTTCCAATTACAATAAACAAAATAATCTTTAAAGTCATAATTCCAATACCACCAATTTGAATTAGCAACAATAAAACAATTTGACCAAAAAAAGTTAAGTCTTTAGCTGGCGATATTAAACTTAATCCAGTATCAGAAAATGCACTTGAAGCAGTAAACAATGCTGTTAAAAAATCTCATTGATAAGTCTTACTAACAGCTCAAGGCGTCATTAATAAAATTGTTCCCACCAAAACAGCATATAAATAATTTCGTGAAATTTTCTTATTAACAGTATTACCAATAAAAATATTTTTAAAAACTTGACCAAGTTTTTTAAATCAAGTAAGATATTTTTTATTATTAGAAAATTTATCAATATCTTTCATTCTGACCCTCGCGATGCCGATTACTTGTTTATTATCCAATTATACTATACTTAGATTATTATTTTAAGATAAAATATAGTATAATTTTGTGGTAATAGTTTCAAATATATAAGAGGTGTTAAATAATGGCAGCAAAAGAATTTTGTATAATTGGTTTAGGTAATTTCGGCACAGCAGTTGCAGAAACATTAGCATCAATGAACCACAATGTCGTTGTTATTGATCAAGATAATAGTAAAATCAGAAAAATTACGGGAAATTTTGCTAACATTAACGGCTACGAATTAGATGCCACTGACTTAGAAGCATTAGAAAGTATTGGAATTAAAAATATTAATGACATTATTATTGCTATCGGTAGCAATATTCAATCATCAGTTCTAGTAGCTGTTAACCTAAAAGAATTAGAAACCAGCAATATCATTGCTAAAGCTATTAATAATCCTCATGAAAAGATTTTACGAGCAATTGGGATTAATCAAATTGTCAAACCCGATATTTCCTCAGGAAGACAAACTGCCCTAAAAGCCCTATGAGGTCTAGAAGTTGACATTAAAGATGTTGATGGTGAATTTAGCATTAGTTTAGTTGAAGCCACAAATAAAATTATCTTAGGAAAACCCCTTGAAGAAATCAAACTAATTAACAACAAAAGAGTTAACATTATTCACATTAAACACAACAAAAAAATTATCTTGCCCGATGCCGATACCATTCTTAGCTACGGCGACGAAGTTCTATTCATTGCTAAAAACAAATACATCCAAGAAATTCACGAATACATTACGGGAGCAAAAGAAACCGAAGATATTTAAAAAAACAGCACATTGTGCTGTTTTTTTGTAAACTTAATTATTTACTAATATTTTCAGAAATTATTTCTTCAATAATCTTTTGTCCTATTTCAGGATTAACTTGTCCCTTAGTAACTTTCATTAAGTGTCCCATATAAAACTTTAACACTCTCTCAGGACGAGAAGGATAATCTTTCAATATTTGTAAGTTTTCCAAAATAAACGGTTTAATTAAACTCCTAATTATCTTTTCATCATTTATTTGTTGTAAGTTAAGTTGCTTAATACTCTGCTCAACACTCACATTATTTTCTAGCAAATGTAATAATAATGTCTTGGCTTGTCTTTGCGATATTTCCTTTCGTTGTAAAATATCAACTATCTGGGCCAAATTAATCGGTGTTAACTGAGTATCTAATAAAGAAGCATCTTTTTGTTTCAAATAAGCACTAATATCACCAATAAGCATATTTAACACCAAACGATAATATTTAGTATGTTCAATTGTCTTTTCAAAAAAATTAGTTAATTCAATATCTTGTAACAAAACATTAACTTCATTAATATGCAAACCATATGTTTCTACATAACGAATTTGTTTTTGGGGATACGATTCTGGACTAGTATTAATAATCTCTTCAATTCAATGCTGTTCTAAACTAATCGGAACTATATTTGGTTCGGGAAAATACTTATAATCAACCGTTGACTCTTTAGAACGCATTAAAATTGTTGTTTTTGTTTTTTCATCAAATCTGCGTGTTTCATTACTCTTTAAAGGTGTTCCTTGATTAATTAAATTAGTTTGTCGTTTAATTTCAAATTCAATCGCTCTTTTAACATTATTTAAAGAATTTAAATTTTTAACTTCCACGCGTTTAAAAAAATCCTTACTTTCTATCGGTCGTAAAGAAATATTAATATCACAACGAAATGAACCTTCACTCATTTTAGCATTACTAACCCCTAAATGTAATAATGTCTTACGCAATGTTTCAATATAATTAATTGCCGTCTCAACATCATAAATAACAGGTTCACTAACAATCTCAATTAAACCAATTCCCGCCCGATTATAATCTAACAAAGTAATATTATCTAAATGAATTTGTTTAGCGGTATCTTCTTCTAAATGCAACCGCGTAATCAAAATATCTTGTTGCATATTGTTAGTAGCAATCGTTAATTTACCATTACTACCAATCGGATTATTTTGTTGGGTTATTTGATATCCTTTAGGCAAATCCGGATAAAAATAATTCTTACGATCAAATGATAATACTGGATTAATCTTCATATTTAACGCTTGACACGCTCTAATAGCTAATACTACTGCTTGTTTATTAATAGAAGGTAAACTTCCCGGATAACCCAAATCAATTTCATTTACTTGACTATTAGGAATACTAGCAAATGTCACCGGACTATTAGAAAACATCTTTGTTTTTGTTTTTAACTCAATATGAATTTCAATTCCAATAACAGGTTGTAATTTCATTATTTATTTTTCCTTTCGATGATGACAAGAATTTTCAAAGTTAATAATTTTTTCAATTCCATAAGCAATATTTAACGCCTTTTGATCAGCAAATGGTAAACAATTAATTGTCATTCCAAATGGCAATTCATTTACTAAACCAATAGGAATTGTGATTGAAGGCGCACCCGAAAAATTAGCTAATAACAACGCATCATTTGTTAAGTTATTAACATCACTTAACTCTAATTTATGATTAATAGTTTTCTCAATTGTCGGAGCATCACCACCAGCTGCTGGCAATAACAGTCCATCATAATCAGTAAAAATTTTTTCAAAATGATCAACAATTTTTCGTCGCACCTTTTTTGCTTGCAAAAATAATTCCTGTTGATTTGCTTGTGCCAAAGCATATGCCCCAATAACATATCTTCTTTTAACTGTCTTTCCCAATACACTACGACTTTTAATCATAATATTTTGATAAGAATCATCATCTTTACTAATTCGTTTCCCAAAATTAATTGCTGTTAAATTACTTTGCGAGCTAGTAGCTTCCGCAAACGAAATAACCATATAAACTGGTAATAATGCCTTTAATAAATCAAGGGGAAAATCAATATCTTCAATAAGTAAACCTTGCTCTTTTAATTTACTAATTACCGAAGACCACAAAACTCCCGTTAACGGTCGCAAACCATCATTAACCGATTTAATAGTCGCCAAACGATATTTTTTAATATCAAGACTAAGATTTTGCAAATAATCTTTTTCCTTTGCTTGCTGACTAGTCAAATCATTCGCATCAAACTTAACTGTCGCATCCATAACAATTGCACAATCACGAACAGTATTAGCAAGTACACCAACAGTATCTAAAGACGGTGCATAGGGAAATAACCCATAGCGAGAAATAAGCCCATAAGTTGGTTTAATACCAACAATCCCTGTATACGATGCTGGTTTTCTAATTGAATCACCCGTATCACTTGCCAAGGCAAACGGAACAACACCCAAAGCAACCAACGCCGCACTTCCTGATGAACTCCCCCCTGTAATATGATTTTTATTTCACGGATTATAAACAAAACCCGTAAAACTATCCAAACCAATACCACCCATTCCTAATTCATCAAGTGTTGCTTTAGCAATATTAACAGCTTGATAATCATTAATATCTTTAACTACTTTACTATCAAATGTCGGCACAAAATTTTCCAAAATTTTTGTTCCCCCACTAGTTACAATGTTCTTAGTTGCTAAATTATCTTTAACCGCATAAGGTATAGCAAATAAATAATTATCTTCAGGAATTGGCATTGATTCCAAATGCTTAGCAATGACCATCGCTTCTTCTTCTAATAATTTAACAACACCATTATAATGTTCATATTTTTTTGCCTTAGCAATCGCATCACGAACAATTTTAATTGGTGATGTTTTCTTCTGTAATAATTGTTGATGCAATAATTCAATTGTCATTTTCATCATTATTCAACCACCCTATTAATAACAATATAATCATCTTTTACTTCTCACGCATTTTGCAAAACAAGGGATTGTTCATTAATCATTACATTATCATCTTCGCGTAATAAATGTTGCGAATTTAAAAATGGATAATGCATTGGTTCATACCCTTCCACATCAATTGTCTGTACTAACTTCATTTGTTCTAAAACAATATAAAACTCTTCTGCTAATAACTTATACTCTTCTTCTTCCAACTCTAGCATTAAATTATTAGTAATTTCTCGTAATAATTCCAAAGTAATATTTTCCACTACTACTTACACTCCTTCTTTTAATTGCTCATACTCTGCTATTGTTAAAATTTTAACATTAAATTTTTTAGCACTTTCTAATTTACTGCCAACATTACTACCAACTAATAAATAGTCAGTATTTTTACTAACTGTATTAGTAATATTAGCATTTAATCCTTGTAATTCTTCAACATAATAACTTCTTGGTTTTGCGAATGTGCCCGTAATCACAACCGTTTTATGAAAAAAGGGATTATTTTCATTATCATTTGCTATGGGAAAATATTTCATATTAACACCATAAATTTTTAAATCATTAATTAATTGTAAATTTTCTTGATGTGAAAATCAATCAATCAAGCTTTCAATAATGACCGCACCAATATCATAAATCATTTCTAACTGCTCACTTTTAGCTTTAAGTAAATTATCAATATCTTCATAATGTTTTGCTAACTGTAAAGCAGTTTTCTCACCAATATGACGAATCCCTAAACCAAATAACAAATGTTGCAACGACTTCATTTTTGAACGATTAATTACCTTAATCATATTATTAAATGATTTTTCACCAAAATTATCTAAAGCAATAATATCTTGTTTTCGATTTTCCAATAAATATAAATCACTAACTTTTTTTAATCAACCTAATTGATACAACCGAATAATTATTTTCTCACTAACACCACTAATATCCATTGCTCTTCTTGAACAATAATGTATTAATGACCGAACAATTCTTTGCGAACAATTAATATTAATACAATACTGATCAACTTCTAAAACAGCATTTTCTAATTTACTATTACAATTTGGACAATATTCAATTAATTTTCAAGGTTCATTTCCTTCTTTTCTTAACTTTAAAACGGGATTAATAACTTCAGGAATAATATCACCAGCTTTTTTAATTAATACAACATCACCAATCCGAATATCACGATTAATAATATAATCAGCATTATGCAATGTTGCTGCCTTAACAACTGTTCCTTGTAAATTTACTGGTTCAAGTTTAGCATTATATGTTACTTTACCCGTTCTTCCAATTGATGCAAAGATATCTAGTAATTTAGTCGTTACCACAATACCAGCATATTTGTATGCTATTGCTCATTTAGGACTTTTACTTGTTTGTCCAATAATATTATATAATGATAAATCATTAATTTTAATTACAATACCATCAGTATCATAATCTAATTGTTTTCTTTTAAGGTCATATTCTTTTATATATTCTCATATTTCATTAATACTATTGCATAAACGATATTCATTATTAATTGGAAAACCTAATTTTTTTAATGTCACTAAAACTTCCTCTTGGGTTTTCATCCCATTTTCTTGACCATTAACATAATAATATAAAAAAACTTTTAAATTACGACTTGCCGTAATGTTTGCATCTAATTGGCGTAAACTACCTGCAGCAGCATTACGCGGATTAGCAAATACTGGCATTTTTTCTTTATAACGCAATTCATTTAAATCATTAAAATCACTTTTAGCTAAAAATACTTCCCCCCGCACTAACAACTTATTTACTAATTTAATTTTTTGTGGGATATTAGCAATTGTTTTAACATTATCAGTAACATTTTCACCAGTAATACCATCACCTCTAGTGGCTGCTGATATTAAAAAACCATTATCATACTGCAACGAAACCGACAAACCATCAATTTTTAATTCACAAAGATATTCAATACTTTCTTGACCAGTTAAAGATTTTATCTGATTATCAAAACTAATTAAATCTTTTTCGGTAAAAGCATTATTTAAACTTAACATTGGATAATTATGCTGAACTTTATTAAAACCATAAGCTACTTTGCCACTAACAGATTGTGTTGGTGAATTTTTGCTTAAAAACTGCGGAAAATCATTTTCTAATTGTTGTAAACTCCTCATCTTCGCATCATAGTATTCATCACTAACTGATGGTTTATTTTCTAAATAATACTCATTATTTCACTGCTCAATTAATTTTCTTAACCGCAAAATTTCCTTTTTTGCTAATTTTTCATTCATTCGAGCCACCCCATAATATTTCACCATTAAATTATAACATATATTAATTATGACTAATTACTTCATAATTTAATAAATTAAACTCTAACTAGTAATAAATAAAAAGTCAATCAATTATTTATTGATTGACTTTTTAACATATTATAACTTTGTTTCTTGAACCGTTTCTTGTTATTCATCTAATAGCACTTCTTGGTTATTTTGATGAATTTCTACAGTAGTAGTAGTTGGAACTACAATTTCATCTAACTCAACTTCTTCAACCTTAACTTCTTCAATAGTATTATCTTGTTCTTCTATGCTAGTTGCTTTAACTGCTTTTTTACGCTTTACAAGTAAACGATCAAGACTTCATATCACCACAAACACTAATTCTATTCCTAAGAAAATCATCGCAATAAAACCGATAATACCTCAAGCACCTAATAAATCTATATTATATATCTCCCTTTTTATATAAGTAAATACGCAACAATATTTAATAACAACAAAAACATATAAAAAAGTAAAACTTTGAACTAATTATATATTATTTCAACTCCATAGGAGGTGTTCAAACATCCTTATCTTTTTTTAAAAATTTTTCATTGCTGAATTATACTTGTAAGTGCAAGTAAATAAAATTGCAAAAGATTTCATATAAAAATTTCATGATGCTAAGTTTATTTTAGAAAAAGTAAATTTAAGGAATTTTTATATGGGATACAAACATCTTGGCATAGATGAAAGAATTTATATTGAGAATCAATTGAAATTTAAAGTAAAAATTAGTGAAATAGCTAAAAATCTTAATCGAAGTATTAGTACTATTAATCGAGAAGTTAATAGAAATAAAGATAATAATCATTATTTTTCATTAATTGCACAAAATAAAGCAGAAAATAGAAAACAATTACATGTTTATTTTCATAAATTTAAAAATAGAGAATTAGTAAAATATGTACAACAAAAATTATTATTAGGTTGATCGCCTGAACAAATTTATGGCAGAATTAAAAATTTTCATCAAGAATGAATTATTAGTTTTAAAACAATTTACAATTGAATTTATTCTGGATTACTTGAAAAGGTTACTAGTAAAAATTTAAGAAAAAAAGGTAAGAAACGAAAATCTCAAGAAAATCGGGGTAAATTTAATGGTAAATCCATTAAAGAACGAAATGTTAATAATCGCATAACTCTTGGCCATTGAGAAGGTAATACTGTAGTATCATCACAAGGTAAAAGTAAATCATGTTTAATAACTTTAGTTGAAAGAACATCAAGATTTACTTTAGCAATATTAGTTGAAAATAGAACTACTAAAGTTATTAACAAAAATATTAGTCATTATTTATCAATTCTTCCAAATAATCTTGTTAAGACTATAACATTTGATAGGGGTAAAGAATTTGCTAATTGACAACAACTTGAAAAAAATTTAAATGTGAAAATTTATTTTGCTGATGCATATTCACCTTGACAAAGAGGTACTAATGAAAATACTAATGGTTTAATTAGAGAAAAATTTCCTAAAAAATTTAATTTTTCAAACACTACTAAAAATGCAGTTCATAAATTTATATTGTCTTTAAACCAAAGACCAAGAAAAATACTAAATTATCTTTCGCCAATCGAATATTTGGTTAGAAAAATAATTTAGTTGCACTTAACTTTACAATTTGGCATTTAACAGCAACAATATTAACCCAATAAGCACTGGAACTAAAAAGAGATAATATTCTCATTGCGTCGCACCCAAATACAAATCTTTAATTTGCATATCTAAAATATTAGATTGAATAATACCAAAATCACAATTAGTAACTTTATATAAACCAAAAATTGCTAAAGAAAGCAATGGCGTTCATAACAACATCGCCAATTGAGCAGCAATTCCATAAGAACCATTTAAAATTTTAATACTGCGAAAAAATAAAATTCGCCCAATTGCAATCGCAAAACTAGAAATGATAATAAATAAAAATGTTAACCCCTTCATTTCACCAAAAATTCTAAATTGAACTCAGCCTTCATAACCATAACCGCCACCTATTACCGAAACTATTGGTAAAACAAAAATTAACATTATCCACGATGAACTAAACGCTTTTAAAATTAATGCATCCTTCTCATTAATTTTATTTTTAGACTTACTCATTGCAAAATGAAGAATCGTTGATTCAATAGCATATAAAATCGCCGTTAACAATGACAAAATTATTGCCCAAGTAGCTTTTACTCACGGTTGAATATCACTAGGGTCAGGACTTAATATTGTTTTATTAAACTCAGTAATAATTTGTCAAATAACCAAACCAATAACCGCTAAAGATGTTAAAAGTAACCCAGCCCAAGCAATAAAAGATAATCTTTCTTCTAATAATAACCTTGATAATAAAGCCGTAAAAATTGGAGCAATATTTACTAACACTGTTGCCGTAGCACTCATTTGCGCTGCCAATTGAATTGATAAAATATACAATACTTGCGCAATCGGACCACCAAAAATACCAGCAATAATTACAATCATTCCTAACATACTTTTAGTATTTTTCCAAATTTGTTTTAAAAACTTTAATGGTTTATTAGTAAGACAAACAACTAAAATTCAAGAAACAAATTCTTGCACTGTTGCTAAAATAAAACTATTTAATGCTCGCGTATCTAAAAAAATAATTAATAATGGTGCTAATGAATACATAAAAGCTGAAATAACACCAATTCCTGTACCCGTGAGTAACTCTTGCTTCGTAAAATGAACATTAAGTTTTTGTAAACTCATTTTTTTCTCCTTAAATTAATTTTTACCTGTTAATGTATAAACTGCTTGTTGCTCATTTTTACTATTTGTTCGCTGATTATCTTTTCATTTATCTTCGGCTTCAATACTATGAACTTTAATTTTATTGGGATCATTAAAAGCGATCAATTCATCTTTTGTATAAAAATCATCTTTATTTTTCAATTGTTTTTTTAAACGAACAATAATCCAATTAGTTAATGAACTTCGTGATAATATCGCCATTAACTGCAAAGGTTCAGTAATCGCTGCTAATAACATAATCCCCGGAACAGAAATAACAAGAATTAACATAAATAATTTTATGATTCCTTTAATTCCCAATTGTGACGATAATTGTTCATAGTTAGCAAATTGATAATAAGGATTAGAAAAAATTAATTTATAAGCAATGACAATTGAAAAAATCATTGGAATAACAATAATTGCCAAATTCTTTCATCAAAACCGAGCATTACTATTATATGTTAAATACTTCCAAGTATAACTACTACTATAAATTCAACGATAAAATAACCCAAAAGTTGTTGATAATACTAAAGCATAAATTGTTAACTGTGCATCTTTTAAATAATATGTAAAAACTGACCCTAAAATTAAACTAATAATCAAACTAATAACCACTTGTATATAAGCATGCTTCGTAGTTTCACGATGTCTTCCCGCACCATAAATTAAAATACTCGCCGGTTCACTTATCATTAATAATGCTGAATTAATAGCAAAAATTAACGATAAATGTGGGGTATCAAAAATCGTCTTAATCGCAATATTCTCAAACTCTGGATTACTAGAACTTCTAACAGTTGCTAGCATTTGAACCTTCAATTCACCATATAAGCCATTAACAAAATATGGTGACATAATAAATTGCACAACAAACATAAAAGCAGCCACCATATAAGCAAACAATTCAAATTTAACAAATGTATTCCAACGAATTCTTCCTTGATAAGAAATTCATGTACCAAAAAAGTCTTTAAACGAAGTAATAAATAATAACATAATTACTCTCATATTTATCGCCACCGTCATATATATGGAATACGCCGACGCTGTACGAAAACCAATAAATAAAGCAATTAAAACAAAATCAATATTATTAAAAATTGCTACCGCATAACTTTTAACCGCAACATAGTTACTCTCTTGCAATAATTTATCATTTTTAGTTCACTCTTTAGTTTGCAATCATGGATATTTTAATTTCACATAAATATAAATTAAAATTGACTTAATAATTCCATGAAAAATATAAACTAAAAATGGTAAATAAGCATTGGGATTACCATTTCTAGCACTAATCCACATTCACAAAATAACACCTGTAAAAACTAATAAATCACAAGTTAAATGCACAATCCGATTAAAATAATTACCATTATCAGCTTGAATTAAATTTTCATAAGCACCAACAATGAAAAATGAAATTAAATTTTTTAATGATAACGATATGATAATAATTCATAATTGTCAAAATGGCATCACTTGAATAACATCATCAGTAATAGTTTCACTAACATTATTTCAATAAGCATATAAAGAAAACCCTAAACCTAAAAAAATAACTAATGATAAATAAATTATCCCCGTTTTAATATAATTATTTTTAATCGTACCCACAATATCATTAACAGTAATTCAATCTTTCTTTGCTAAGGGATGATACAAATAAAAAATTCCCATAATTCCTAAACTACTCTCAGCCAAACCAATAGTAAATGAAATTGCCATAATAGTTCGTACTAATCCATTCATTTTCGCCCCATAATATTTAATTATTAAATAAATAAGAACAAACTGAAAAACTGAACCTAAAAATGTTCCAATAATTCCTAACAGTGTATTAAAAAAACTTTTGCTTGTTGAATACATTGGCCATTCCCCTTCAATTTAAATCATTTTATCACAAACTTAATTAATTTTTCTGCTATTTATTTCTAATATCTTATCAATATCTGATAAAACAAATTGTTTATTATTTAAATAATCCAAAGGAACCGGTAAATTTTTAAACTCTAACTTATAAGCAAAAAGCATAATGCGATCATTTAAATTATATTTAGAACCATATTTAATGTCACCCACAATCGGTGTTTTTAAATACTCACAAGATGCTCTAATTTGATGTTTTCTTCCCGTAATCAGTTGGATCTCGTATCAACTAAACTTTAATACTTTTTTAAACATTTTAAACTTCGTTACTGCTACTTTACAATTTGGCAATTCTAATTTAGGACTAAATACCATTTTTCCTTGCATAATATCTTGAAATATATAACCTTTAACAACTAATGGTAATTCCTTATTAGTAGCTAATAATGCTAAATATTTTTTAGTAATATTATTTTGATTTCAAAATTGATGAAAAATATTTAAAGCAATTTTCTTTTTCGCATAAATTACTAAGCCTCTTGTTAACTTATCTAAACGATGTACATGACTAATAGTAAAAGAATAACTGTTATTAATTTGCAAATACTTACGAACTGCTAAATCTAAACAATCACCCACGGGATGATGAATTAAAACATTATGGGGTTTATCAATAATTAAAATATATTCGTCTTCATAAATAATTGTCAAAACAATTTGACTAGCAAATTGTTTTTCTACTTCATCTTTAAAAATTAAATTATCTAAAACAATAATCGTATCATTAGGTTTTAAATAATACTTTAAATCACTAATAACTTCACCATTTAATTTTATCTTTTTTAAACGAAATAACTTATAAATTAGTCGTAAAGGAACAGTATTAAAAGTTTTACGCATAAATTTAATAATTGTTTGATGAGCATCATTTTCTTCAATAACAAATTGTACCATCCTAAGTCGCAACCAAAACTGTATAACTAATCAAGTTATTTATTAAATGAATTACAAATGAATATGTTACATTCTCACGACTAAAAATAAATAGTAATGACAACAACAAAGAAAAACCTAAATAACTAAAAATATTTTGAATATCGCCAGCCAAGCGGACATGCATTCAAGCAAAGTAAAAAGAAGAAATAAAAAATCCCAATCAACGATATCTTGATAGCATAAAAATACTATGCCTAGTTGCTAATTCTTCCAATAATGGTGCTGTAATAACAACCATAATAAATAAACCAATCTTGCCACTAATAGTACTTAAAGATTTTTCAATTTCAGTTTGATTAGCAGATTTCTTAGTACCAATAGCATCATTAATAAACTTAAAAACAGTAGTAACTTGAAAAATAATTAACAAAGAAATAATAATCACAATAGCAACTAATAGCACATTATAAAGTAATGTATTACCAATCTTACTTGCTAACTGCTTACTAAAAAACAAAATTATAAAAATTGTTACTAATCCAGTAATGCTTTGTATAAAAGAACTAAGAGCATAACCAGCATTCGTAAGTTCAATTTTATTACCAACTTGCTCATAAAATAATGGCGATGTTTTAATAAAAATAGCAAATAAAATCGTACTAACTGTTTGGGAAGCTACAAATAAATAAATTGCTCAAGCACCACTATTAATAAATTTTTTTGCATCTTCAACCATTAATCATCCAAAACTAAAACCATACGAAACTAAATTAAGAATTAAAAATAAAAAAATATAGTTATTATTATTTAAAACATAAATCCGAAGTAAATCAAAAATTATTGGAAGAGCAAAAACTGTTATGAGAAATAAACAAGTACTAACTTTAGAAAACAGTTTATAATTATAAACCTGTAAATCATCAACAAAAGTTTTTGGAATTTGATACTGTGGACGATATCATTTGCACGACTTTAATTGTTGGGAATGCGAAAAACTTTCAGAACTCATCTTTAAACCTTACTCCATTTTTACTTTCTTATACAATTATTATACATTTATATAGTATATGTGTATATAATTAATTTATTAAAAGGAGGAAATTATAAATGTTTCAAAGAAAAGAACTAAATTATTCGTTAGATGCTCTAGAACCAATTATATCTAAAGAAACCATGGATTATCATTACAACAAACATCACAAAGCATATGAAGATGGTTTAAATAATACTCTTGCAAAATTAGAAAATAACAATCAACCTACCGATCTAAATCAATTAATGCGCGACTATTTAACCTTACCAAATGAATGCCATGTTGGTATTCGCCAATTTGGTGGCGGATTAATTAACCACAATTTCTTTTTTAGTATCCTAGCCAAAGACAAACCAATTAGTAATGATAAATTAAAAACTCTTATTGAAGAAACCTACGGGTCAATGGAAAAATGACAAGAAAAAATGCGTGACGCCGCCTTACAAGTCTTTGGTAGTGGTTGAACATGATTATTAATTGATCGTAATGGCAAATTAAAAATTTTTAACACCTTTAACCAAGATAATCCTTGATTTTTAAAATCCTATCCTTTAATCGGTATTGATGTTTGAGAACATGCCTATTATATTGACTATCGTAACGACCGTAAAACTTATGTAACTAAATTTTTTGACATTATTAACTGAGAAGAAGTTGAAAAACTATATGACACTTATTTAAAAAATAATTCTAAATAATACTAATTTTAATAAAAAAGATGAATTCAATGAATTCATCTTTTTTATTAAATAATTTATTGAATTATTGCAATAACTTCACCAGCTTTAACAGCACCTAATTTAATATTAGTAATTTTTTTACCTTTTAAACTATCAGGTAAAAAAATTAACGGCGATTGATTTGATTTAATCTCACCAGCAATTTCACTTCAATTAACAACTGCTAATAATTCATTAGCCTTTACTTTTTGACCTTGTTTAACTTTTGGTTCAAACCCCCTACCTTTTAAATTAACCGTATCTAAACCAATGTGTAGTAAACATTCTACTTTTGTTCGATGTTGAATTCCATAAGCATGATTCGTAGGAAATATTGAAGTTATCGTACCTGCAAACGGTGCATAAAACTCATTAGCAGCAGGAATTAATGCGACACCATCACCTAACATCTTTTCATTAAACACCTCATCATCAACATCAGTAATATTAATTACTTCACCATCTACTGGTGATAAAATTTCAATTTGCTTTTTTTTAAAAAAATTACCAAAACTAAACATTTAATTATTTTCCTTTCATATATTATATATATCTTTAATTATATGTGAAAAAATCACTTTTGTCATTAAAACAAAAGTGATATATCCCATCATCTTACCTTAATAATTTATTTTATAATATTAAATCCAACATTATAACTAAGACCTGTTGCTAAATAATGCTTCTGCATTTTATTACTTCACAAATACACATCTAAATAACTAGTTAAGGGCCGATCAACATATAAATCAAATGAACTAATTAAAACTGCTGTTAAATCCACATTACTAGCTCTTCATTTAATTTTCTTAACTTCAAGATCAACCCTTCACCGAATATCTAACTGATTATCAATAAATCTTCTAACATCATTAAGAATTTTGTAATAATATTTAGCATCCGTTAAAGAAAAATTATATGGTTGTTTTTGTTGTTCAGAAATATTAAAATCTTTTTTAAGAGTATTAACAGTTCAATTAAAAATCAACGATTTTGAAAAAATAAAATCTTCTAAGATAAATTTAATATTCTGTTCTCATTGTTCTTCATCAACTGTTTTATTGATAATAAGATTTAAAGCATCAACAGATTTTTCTTCTTTACTTTTAATATTATTAATAGTACCTAAATTGCTTGTAGCTCCTATTGATAAACTCGAAATAATTAATAACTTAGTTAACTTATCATTCATCATTTAATAATCAATCCTTTCAGCTTCTTTCTCTTATTAAAACATATTAATTTTTAAATTCAACTGAAAAAAGAGTGAATTTAATTTGCTGAATTATACTTGTAAGTGCAAGTAAATAAAATTGCAAAAGATTTCATATAAAAATTTCATGATGCTAAGTTTATTTTAGAAAAAGTAAATTTAAGGAGTTTTTATATGGGATACAAACATCTTGGCATAGATGAAAGAATTTATATTGAGAATCAATTGAAATTTAAAGTAAAAATTAGTGAAATAGCTAAAAATCTTAATCGAAGTATTAGTACTATTAATCGAGAAGTTAATAGAAATAAAGATAATAATCATTATTTTTCATTAATTGCACAAAATAAAGCAGAAAATAGAAAACAATTACATGTTTATTTTCATAAATTTAAAAATAGAGAATTAGTAAAATATGTACAACAAAAATTATTATTAGGTTGATCGCCTGAACAAATTTATGGCAGAATTAAAAATTTTCATCAAGAATGAATTATTAGTTTTAAAACAATTTACAATTGAATTTATTCTGGATTACTTGAAAAGGTTACTAGTAAAAATTTAAGAAGAAAAGGTAAGAAACGAAAATCTCAAGAAAATCGGGGTAAATTTAATGGTAAATCCATTAAAGAACGAAATATTAATAATCGCATAACTCTTGGCCATTGAGAAGATGATACTGTAGTATCATCACGAGGTAAAAGTAAATCATGTTTAATAACTTTAGTTGAAAGAACATCAAGATTTACTTTAGCAATATTAGTTGAAAATAGAACTACTAAAGTTATTAACAAAAATATTAGTCATTATTTATCAATTCTTCCAAATAATCTTGTTAAGACTATAACATTTGATAGGGGTAAAGAATTTGCTAATTGACAACAACTTGAAAAAAATTTAAATGTGAAAATTTATTTTGCTGATGCATATTCACCTTGACAAAGAGGTACTAATGAAAATACTAATGGTTTAATTAGAGAAAAATTTCCTAAAAAATTTAATTTTTCAAACACTACTAAAAATGCAGTTCATAAATTTATATTGTCTTTAAACCAAAGACCAAGAAAAATACTAAATTATCTTTCGCCAATCGAATATTTGGTTAGAAAAATAATTTAGTTGCACTTAACTTTACAATTTGGCATTTTTTTTAAATTCACTCTTAATTAATTACTATTTACTACTAAATATTTATTACTTTTTACTATTTTCTGCGGAAGAAGAGCGATACAAAATTTCCTTAATTTTATTTTTTCAAATATCTGATTGACCACCAAAAACTACAGCCACTTGCTTCTTACCACTCTTTTTAATAGGCTTAGTACTTAAAATTTCTAATTCGCCAGCATCAACTTTATTCATATCAACGACTTGCACTCGCAATCTTGAAGCACAAGCATCAATATTTTCAATATTTTCTGCTCCGCCCAAAGCAGCTAATATTTTTTCTGCTGTAACAATTCCTTTTCCAGATTTCTTATCTTTAAGTTTTTCTTTTTCATCATTAATAATATTATCTTCTATTGGCGACATATTCTTAGATTGACTTTTTGCTGCTTGATAATCTTTTTTTGTAAATAAATGAATCTGCCCATCAACAGCTTCTCTTCCCGGAATTTTAATATTAAATCGTAAAATCAAGAAATAAAATAAGAAGAAATAAATCGCTGCATAGGCTGCACCAACAATTGGTACAACTCATCAATTAGTTGTTTGACCACTAAAACTTGGAACAATTCCATAAATAATTCAGTCTAATACTCCACCAGAGAAAGTCATTCCAATTTTTACTTGTAAAACATTCATTAACATAAATGATATTCCCGCTAATGGCACATGAATCCCATAAAATAACCACGGGGCCACAAATAAGAAACTAAATTCTAACGGTTCAGTAATTCCTGTTAAGAAACTGGTTAATCCCGCAGAAGCATATACCCCTAATGCTGTATTTCGATTTTCCTTAGGTACCGTCAATGCCATTGCTGCTGCTGCTGCTGGCAATCCAAACATCATAAAGGGAAACTTACCTGCTTGGAATCGTCCTAGTCGTAATCCCCGACCTCACATATCTTGCAATGTTAATTTTCCATCAGCAATAACTGCCATAAATCCTGTTTGGTCACCAACAGCTGTTAAAGTTAATGGATTAGCTACATCCCCAGTACTAGCAAAGTCACTAATCGCTCCACCAGCACCAGATCATCACAATGGTGCATAAAACACATGATGCAATCCAAAAGGAATTAATGACCGTTCAATTAATCCAAAAAATAATGAATCTAATCCCACAGGTAATGTTCCCGATGAACGCCCAAATCAATTAAATGCTGCCCCAACTGGCGGTCATATTAAAATAAAAATAAACGCCAAGGGAATAACAGCAAAGAATACCACAATTGGGACAAATTTTACGCCACTAAAAAAACTAATATAAGAAGGTAATTCTGTTAGATAAAAGCGATTGTAAAGAAAAGCAACTAACGCCCCAATAATAATTCCTCCAAATACTCCTGAATTTAGTATTGGTCCAATACCTAAAATTGATGTCGTTAATTTATTATCAACTGCTAAATCACCTTTTCAAAATCATAAATTATAGTTAATCGGCGTTTCACTTGATGATATTACTTGATAAAAAGTATCCTCAATTGGTTTTCCGCCCAATGTTCCTCCTAATAATTTACTAAATTCAGCAGTTAATTTTGGTATTAAATCTTTTCCCGTATATAATTCCTTTAATGAAACTACAATCTTCTGATCTTTACCCGCATCATCAACATATGCTAAAACATAGTTATAGTTTATTACCCCTTGATTCATAAAGACAGCAATTACAACAACAAAAATTAGAAAACCAATTAATGCGGTTAAACCTGCAACTCCCGCATCATTAGTAAAAGCAATTGCAACTGAAATTGCAAATAATACTGGTAAATTAGCAAATAGGACATCACCCATCATTTTTAAAAATGTACCAAAAGTTTCTCAGGCTTCTGCATCAGCATTTTTAGCAAGTGTTTCAATTGTTGCTCCAATTCCTAAAAATAATCCCGCAATTGGTAACAACGCAATCGGCAACATAAATGCTTTAGATAATTTTTGAAGAACACCTTGACTTTTTTCTTTAAAGTTACTCCAAAAACTGCCTAAAGACTGTTTAAATCCAAGTTTTGACGACATATAAACCGTTCCTTTTCTATTTAAATGCCAAATTGTAAAGTTTTGTATCCCATATAAAAACTCCTTAAATTTACTTTTTCTAAAATAAACTTAGCATCATGAAATTTTTATATGAAATCTTTTGCAATTTTATTTACTTGCACTTACAAGTATAATTCAGCAAATTTAAAAATAAATTCTAAAAATTTTTTTATTTTAAAATTCAAGCAATAACCTCCACTCTATTTTTAATAACTAAATTAAATATTATTTAGTTAATTTAAGAAATTATTACAATCTCTTTAAACTAAATATATCAATAATAACTATGAAATTTTTATCGTTTTAGCAACTGAAATTTCTAAATCTTCTGGTGTATCAATATCTCATTGGTCATCTTCACTTAATATATAAGGAGCAATAACAATTTTATTTTTTAAAGCACTAGCAATAAGAATATCCACCATTTGATATTGAGAAATCTCATTTTTAGCAAACTTAATTTGCAATTGTTCTCTAATCGCCTTTGCTCATCGTTCATCTAACAATGACCATTCACCTAATAATAGCTTATGCATATTATTACTTTTTTCATAACCAATAATATTATTGTTATTACCTATATTATACACTCAATCAATCTTTTTAGTTACTCGTTTAACGGCACACATAATTGGTTTTGCTGTTAAATTCATAAAAAAATTTCGCCCCATTACCATATCACCACTAATAATAATTGTATTATCTTGTAAGTAATCTTTAACTAAATAACCAGCATAGGCACTAGAACCATTTTCATATTGCGCATTATGAACAAGCTTAACTTGCACATACTTATCAACTAAATATAAAAAATCTTGATGACGATAACCAGTAATAACAATAATTTCATTAACTTTAGCCACTAATAAATTAGTTATTATTTTTTCAATTAAAATTTCACCATTAATATTTAATAATGATTTATGTTGATGATTTAATTTTAATCTTCTGCCAACTCCGGCCGCAAAAATAATCGCTCGCTTAATCATCGTGTTTATCCACTACTTTAGTAACAAAGTTAATAATTTTATTCATTACAAATATTGTTTGTTTAATTTCATATTGATATAAAATTTTTTGTAAATAGTCATCATTTTGAATAATTTTTAAAATTTCTTCTTGTGATAAATTCGGCACAACATTTAATTTTCCTCGTAATTTACCATTAACCTGAATAATAACAACAACTTCATCTTTCACTAAATACTTAGCATCATATTCAGGTCATTTTTGAACAGCAACACTACTTTCTTGGGCTAATATTAATCATAATTCTTCTGCTAAATGCACAGCAAATAAACTTAACATTTTGATAAATCCTAAAAAATAAGGTAAATAAATTTGCTTTGTTTTATAACAAGCATTAACAAAAACCATTAATGATGATAACGCCGTATTAAAAGCTAAATTTTCCAAATCAGTAGTTACTTTAAACACTGTTTGATGATAAATTTTATCCATTTGACCATCATTATTTTTAATAATTCAAGCAAGATGTTCAGTTACTAAACGATAAATCCGATCTAATCATCTCCTTGTACCATCAATACCTTGAATATTTCATGGCATTGATGCTGTTAATGGTCCCATAAACATCTCATAAACGCGTAAAGCATCAGCACCATGCGTCATAATGATATCATCGGGATTGACACCATTATCTTTTGATTTTGACATCTTTTCACCATCAACACCTAAAATCATTCCTTGATTAACAAGTTTCATAAAAGGTTCAGGTGTCGGAACAACTTTTAAATCATACAATACTTGATGTCAAAATCGAGCATATAGTAAATGCAACACCGCATGTTCTTGACCACCAACATACAAATCAACTGGTAATCATTGTTCCAATAATTTAAACGCGGTTTTACTATTTAAGGGAATAAAACTACCATCATCTTGTTTCAAAATATATGCTAAATAATATCAACAACTACCTGCTCATTGTGGCATTGTATTTGTATCTCTTTTGCCTTTAACACCATCATTTCTAGTAACATTAACAAAATCAACCATATTTGCCAACGGCGACTGACCATTAACTGTTGAAACAATATTATCTGTTAATGGTAATATTACCGGTAAATCTAACTCATCAACTAAACCAGTGGTACCATCATCTCAAAAAATAATTGGAAACGGTTCACCTCAATATCTTTGGCGCGAAAACAATCAATCGCGTAATTTATAAGTTGTATGTTTTTTAGCGATTGCTTTTGCTTCCAAAACATTAATAATTTTACTAATGGCTTGTTCATTATTTAGTCCATTCAAAAACTGAGAATTAATATGAATACCATCACCAGTTATTGGCATTTTCATATTATCATTTTCAATAACAATCTTTATTGGTAAATTATATTTTAATGCTAAATGATAATCTTCAGCACTATGTGCGGGAACACACATTATTGCTCCTGTTCCATAATGATATAACACATAATCAGCAACTCAAATCGGAACTAATTCATTTGTTAACGGATGCAACGCATAACTACCCGTAAATACCCCTTGTTTATCATTATTTAACTCTTGGCGTTCTAAATTAGTTTTCATTTTAACTTCTGATAAATACTCATTCATTTGTTGCTCATTATTCTTAATAGTAAGCGAAACTACTAATGGATGCTCTGGTGCTAAAATAATAGCACTAACACCAAAAATCGTATCCAACCTTGTAGTAAAAACTGAAATTTTTTCTAATGAATTTTGAATTTTAAAATCCACTAATGCCCCTAATCGTTCACCAATTCAATTTCTTTGTAATTCTTTAACGGAATTAGGTCAATCTAAATCATCTAATCCTTTTAATAGTCTTGAAGCGTAATTAGTTATTTTTAAAACTCATTGCTGCATTGGTTTTTTAATAACCGGATAATGACCTCTTTCAGAAACCATTTTTCCTTCAATAACTAAAACCTCTTCATTAGCTAAAACTGTTCCTAATTTTTCACATCAATTAACATCACTTCATTTTAATTGAACTAAACCTTTTTTATAAATTTGTGAAAATATTCATTGTGTTCATTGATAATAATTAGGGTCAGTAGTATTTATTTCTTTATTATAATCATAAGAAAAACCTAAGCGTTGCAATTGATGACGAAAATTATTAATATTTTCCAAAGTAAAACTTACAGGATTATTTTTTGTTTTTAAAGCATACTGTTCAGCTGGTAAACCAAACGCATCTCAACCAATAGGATGCAAAACAGCATAACCTTGCATCTTACGAAATCGTGCCATTACATCAGTAGCAATATAACCTTTTAAATGACCAACATGTAATCCAGCACCAGATGGATATGGAAACATATCAAGAATATAAGTTTTTTTAGTTGCCATATTACTAGGCGTCTTAAATATTTGCTGATTTTTTCAATACTCTTGTCACTTTTTTTCTAAAGCACGATGTGAATAAATCATAATGTATCCTTTCTTATCATATATATTTTAACTAAATATTCTCAATACAGAAATTAAGGAAGCGATAAACCCAAGAATAAACATACATCCACATAAAAAGAAAATATTTTTCTTAATAAAAAATCACAATGTATCCTTATAAACAACTTTTGAAAAATATTTTGTTACTAACAGTCAATGAATAACAAAACATAAAATTGTCAAAATAAGACAACTAACAGTTAAAGCAATACCCATATTCTTATTTATTGTTGTCGTTGCCAATATCATATTTAAAAACATTAAATTAATTTCTTTTCTTGTAAAAATTTAGTAACAAGAGTAATTACTTCATTTTCATTATGACATTTTAAAGCCTCATTCACAAGAATAACTGTCTCTTTTTTAGTTAAACTATTAATAATTTTTCTTGCTTCTAATATTGATGTTGATGACATTGAAAAGTAATCTAATCCCATTCCTAATAATAATGGTAATGCCAAAATTTCTCCTGCCATTTCGCCACACATTCCAACTCATTTCTTATTTAAATGAGCACCATCAATTGTCATTTTAATTAGTCTTAATATTCCTGGATTATAAGGTTGATATAAATATGATACCTTCGGTGACATTCGATCAACAGCAATTCCATATTGAATTAAATCATTAGTTCCAATCGAAACAAAATCAGCATATTGAGAAAAAATATCACTCATTACCGCAGCAACAGGAATTTCAACCATCATTCCAATTTGAATGTCATCACTAACAGCAATATTTTCTTGCTTTAATTCTTCTTTACATTGCAAAGTTATGGCTTTAGCTTCTTTAAACTCATTCACAGTAGCAATCATAGGAAACATAATTGCTAATTTACCATAAACCGATGCTCTTAGTAATGCTCGCAATTGCGTTTTAAAAACATCAATCTGATCTAAACACAAACGAATTGCACGATAACCTAAAAAAGGATTCATTTCCGATTCAAACTGATAATACGATAAATGCTTATCACCACCAATATCAAGTGTCCGAATAACAACCATATCATTAGGTATTTTCTCTAAGACAGCTTTATATGCTTGGAATTGTTCTTCCTCTGTTGGCCATTGATTACTATTCATATATAAAAATTCCGAACGAAATAATCCCACTCCGTTGCCACCATTATCAATAACACTATCAACATCGTGAAAAGAACCAATATTTCCTTCTAAAGTAACTTTATGCCCATCTAAAGTTATCGTTGGTTCATCCTTATATTTTTGCAATTGTTGTTGCTTAATTTTTCATTGCGTTTGCAATTCTTTTCATTCAACTTGTTGAGCACTACTAGGATTAGTTATGACAACACCAGTTTTTCCATCCATAATAATTAGTTCATCATTTTCTACTTTACTAGTAATATCTTTTAATCCTACAATCGCTGGAATTTCTAAACTACGCGCCATAATCGCCGCATGCGAAGTTCTACCACCAATATCACAAAGAAATCCTTTCACAAATTCCGGATTTAATTGTGCTGTTTGCGATGGTGTTAAATCAGAACTAACAATAATTACTTCTTCATCAATAATTGCTAAATCTTGAATTTTTATTCCCAATAAATGCTTAATTAAACGATTAGTAACATCTTCAATATCGCTTGCTCTTTCACGCATATAAGCGTCATCCATCGCTTTAAACATCGCAATATATTTATTAGCAATAACGAAACTCGCATACGAACTAGTAACTTGTTCACTAGTAATCATCTGTTTTATTTCATCAATAATAGTGGGATCACTAATAATTTGCTCATGAGCCATAAAAATTTTAGCTTTATCTTCACCAAGCTTTTTAAGAGTTTCGGTATATAATTTCCGAATTTCAGTAAGCGATATATCCAACGCTTGCTCTAAATTTCGTAATTGCTCTTCAATATTAGTAACTTGTTCTTTTTCAACTTCAATTCGTTGTTCAATTAACTTATATACTTTAGCAATGGCAATTCCGTTTGAAGCACCAATAGCTTTCAACTCCATAATATGTCCTCGTTTCTATATATGTTTACTAGTAATTATATATAAAAAAGTTCAGTTTTTCCAATAACAATTGCAATCTGGTCGCGTTTAGTTTTCTTAGGTATTGCTTTGAAGAAGTAAAACAATCAGCTAATTATATTATTTAATTACTAAACTAACCATACCTTTCTTGTTATTGTCATTTTTATTCATTACTATTTTATCATATTATTGAATTTTTACACAATAAAAATTATTAATATTATTAAATTTTCACTAATATATATTAATTTTATATTTTTACTTACTTAAATTTATTATATTTATTTGTTACAGCATTACCTTTATAATTAATTCAACTATCATCATTTTTATTATTATATTTATTTCATAATGAATTTTTATATATTTCTTTTCTGATTTCTATTTCTGAATTAATATTTTCATTAATATAATGTAATACATTTAATTTGTTTAAATTTGCCATTCTTAAATGTAATAAGTTATTTAAATTCTTATGATTATATATTTTTGCCCCATACCCTAATTGTTGTTTTACTAAATGCGATACATCACTCTCGATGCTACAACCGATATTTCATTCTAAATTTTGATTATGAATGCCGTGCTTATTATTACTGAAATAATTACTCGCCCTCCTTAAATTTGTTTTAATATCTTTATTTAATTCATTTTTAGCGGCATTACGAATGTTTTTTATCAATTCTTGATGATTTCCATTTTTATATAATTCAATTCAACTATTTAGTGTTACTTTGCGATTTTCAAAAATAATATTAAATGCCGTTTGTTTTAATTTTTTAATAGCGTGATACCCATCTAAAATATATCTAACATTACCAAAACTATTGGCAATTTCTCTAATTCAAGTAGCACCGTCACCACAAACAATTATTTTGTCATAATTAATATTCACATAATGTTTTTGTAATTCTCTAATTAATAAGTCACGATAATCCATAGTATTTATTCGTTTACCACCTTTTAACATTAGAAAATGACCTCGTTTGTTTTCTAATTCTCTACGAGCATTTTTGTAATTTTTTTCTTTATGCCCGGTATGAAAAGTAACTAAACGAATTCTTTGGTCTTGTTTAACTTTCTGATCTAATGTCGCTAAAAATGTCTCATCTAGTTGAATATATAAATCCTTATTTTTAACATCAATTCTAGTTTTAGTTTCTTTTTCTGCGAGTTGAAAATATTCGGCAATATCGTATTTATTTAAAATATTTGAAATACTACCTTTTGAAATATAACAATGATTTAGAGCATCTAAAATATCGCGATAGCGTTTGCCATCACCCAAAAGACTTAAAACTTTAAATTGGACATCAAAATAAATGCGTTGTTTGGGCAATAAACCAATTTCTTTATCTAGTAAACATACATATTCAAATTTACCTGATTTTTGATTTCAATATTTATATCGGCGTCGTTTAAAAATAACTTCACCAAAAATTGTAATAATTGTTCTTGAGGCAAAATGAACTACTTTATAACCTTGTTTTAACCGATAATGATATTTATATAAGTATTCATCTAATTTTTCGTATTCATTAGCTAGTTGTTCGCATTTGTTGGTGTACATATTTTTATGGGTTATAAATAAACTGAATCAATGTTTATTTTCTGGGTTTTTTACATTATTATTAATTTTTAACATAATAAATTACCTTTCTTGATAGTAACTTTAATAAAGTTTAGTTAGCTTATTTTTTTGCTTTAATGATAAATGTTTGCCAAATTGTAAAGTTAAGTGCAACTAAATTATTTTTCTAACCAAATATTCGATTGGCGAAAGATAATTTAGTATTTTTCTTGGTCTTTGGTTTAAAGACAATATAAATTTATGAACTGCATTTTTAGTAGTGTTTGAAAAATTAAATTTTTTAGGAAATTTTTCTCTAATTAAACCATTAGTATTTTCATTAGTACCTCTTTGTCAAGGTGAATATGCATCAGCAAAATAAATTTTCACATTTAAATTTTTTTCAAGTTGTTGTCAATTAGCAAATTCTTTACCCCTATCAAATGTTATAGTCTTAACAAGATTATTTGGAAGAATTGATAAATACTGACTAATATTTTTGTTAATAACTTTAGTAGTTCTATTTTCAACTAATATTGCTAAAGTAAATCTTGATGTTCTTTCAACTAAAGTTATTAAACATGATTTACTTTTACCTCGTGATGATACTACAGTATCACCTTCTCAATGGCCAAGAGTTATGCGATTATTAACATTTCGTTCTTTAATGGATTTACCATTAAATTTACCCCGATTTTCTTGAGATTTTCGTTTCTTACCTTTTCTTCTTAAATTTTTACTAGTAACCTTTTCAAGTAATCCAGAATAAATTCAATTGTAAATTGTTTTAAAACTAATAATTCATTCTTGATGAAAATTTTTAATTCTGCCATAAATTTGTTCAGGCGATCAACCTAATAATAATTTTTGTTGTACATATTTTACTAATTCTCTATTTTTAAATTTATGAAAATAAACATGTAATTGTTTTCTATTTTCTGCTTTATTTTGTGCAATTAATGAAAAATAATGATTATTATCTTTATTTCTATTAACTTCTCGATTAATAGTACTAATACTTCGATTAAGATTTTTAGCTATTTCACTAATTTTTACTTTAAATTTCAATTGATTCTCAATATAAATTCTTTCATCTATGCCAAGATGTTTGTATCCCATATAAAAACTCCTTAAATTTACTTTTTCTAAAATAAACTTAGCATCATGAAATTTTTATATGAAATCTTTTGCAATTTTATTTACTTGCACTTACAAGTATAATTCAGCGTTTTTTAGAACTAGTATTCAATATCCTGAAAAAATTATAGAAATTATTATTTAATGTTATATAATTAAATTCCAAGGCAAAGAGACTCTAGATTAATTTTTTGGAGAAAGGGAAAAAGTACTATAAATTTTATTAATTAGCAAAAATTCATAAAAAGGGTTTAATAAATGAAAAAATTACTAGAAATTTTAGGAACAGTAACAATAGTCGGAAGCGGAATATCAGGCATTGTTGCGAACAAACCACATCTGGCACAAGAACAAAAAACAAAATTAGTAAGTAGTGAAATTCATTATTTACAAACAAATAATTTAGAAAGTTTAATTAGAAATAAAAGAGAAAATAATAATGAAATTAATATTAATGATATAAAATTTTCAATAGCTGAATGAAAACACATTAACAATAATGATGCAATATTTGTTAGAACCACTAACGGAGAAGTGTATTATCTTAATGGTTTAAGAAAATGAAAATATAATATACCATATCCGGTGACAGCAATTTATCGATTTGAAAAAGATGGTTTTGGCAGAAGTGCTGGGGATGTTTATTTTGGAACAACCAACGGAATATATTTATCAACAGCACAAAACAATTGAATTAATCCGTCAAAAATTAATGGTATTGATGAAGAAATAGTATCTATTCAAACAGATCGCGGGCATGAGAATAGTGTGCATATTAAAACTATTAGTGGTAAAGCGTGTTTTATGGATGCTAATGGAACAATTGGTTGATATAACATACCATATCCGGTGACAGCAATTTATCGATTTGAAAAAGGTGGTTTTGGCAGAAGTGCTGGAGATGTTTATTTTGGAACAACCAACGGAATATATTTATCAACAGCACAAAACAATTGAATTAATCCGTCAAAAATTAATGGTATTGATGAAGAAATAGTATCTATTCAAACAGATCGCGGGCATGAGAATAGTGTGCATATTAAAACTATTAGTGGTAAAGCGTGTTTTATGGATGCTAATGGAACAATTGGTTGATATAACATACCATATCCGGTGACAGCAATTTATCGATTTGAAAAAGGTGGTTTTGGCAGAAGTGCTGGAGATGTTTATTTTGGAACAACCAACGGAATATATTTATCAACAGCACAAAACAATTGAATTAATCCGTCAAAAATTAATGGTATTAATATTGGCATTACTGAAATTGACCATATTAATGGTAATGGTGCAGTATTTGTTAGAACTATTAACGGAGAAGTATACTATGTTAATGGTTTAGGAAAATGAAAATATAATATACCATATCCGGTGACAGCAATTTATCGATTTGAAAAAGTTGGTTATGGTAGAAATGTTGGGGATGTTTATTTTGGAACAACCAACGGAATATATTTAGTAAAAATGGGTAGCTGAACAGCAGAAAAACATTTATTAAATGATTTTATTAAAATAAATTTTATAAACCAGCTTAATAATGTTAATAATATTTCTATTTTAAATGAATTAAATTATTTAAATCCTAACTTGGATATTTCGCAATTGGAAATAGCTGAAAAAGAAAATAATTCATTTTTAGTAAAAGCAAGAACAGATAGCAACAAATATATTGGTGAAAAGAAAATTTACTACACAATAAATAATCAACAAAATAAGATTATTAATTTAAATGAATTAATTAAAAAAGGTATATTTTTAAGTTTTAGAGATAAAAATCAAGGAATTACTATAAAAGAAATTAAAAATATTAATACAAATAATCTAATATATTCAAATGTAACAGCAACAAAAAATATCGAACCAATATATAATAAAAATAGCAAAAGTATTTGTTTTGGAACAACCACATTATTTCATAATTTAGCTGAAAAACAGAAAATGAAAACGCCAAATTGTAAATATACAAAAGAAACAACCATAAATTCTCAAATTACAACAGGTTTAAGCAGAACTGAAGGTGAAGAGAAAAACACAGAACAAAGTTATATTTCAAGTATGGAACATAATTGAAATATTGAATTAAGTGCAAGTGCAACAGTATGACCTTTTGCAGAAGCTTCTGCTACTGCCGGAACCGGGGGTAGTTATAGCTCTTCATCAACCAAAACATCATCTGAAACAAAAACCTTAAGTAATACATTTGATTTTTCAAGTAATAAAACAAATGAATATAAAGAAGTTTCAGAAGTGGAATTACCGTCACAAGAAATTGAAGTTAACCCAAATCAAAAGATTAAGGTTACTGCTTCATTAGATGAAGTTTTAGCGCAAGTAACATTAAAATTAACACAAAATATTTATGGTAACATTACTTCACAAATAACAAATACAAGCAATGAAGAAAAATCATTTGAAATTTTAATTAAAGAAATTATGCAAAAATTAAAAGAATATAATCTTTTGCCACAAGAAATTATCATAAATAATGATGATAGTATAACTTTTAATGGGAGTGCGCATAGGTCATTAAAACAAGGATTTGATGGTAATATTGAGTTTCATGAAGTAAAATAAAAATCATAAAATATTAAGTTTTTTAGGAACAATCGCTTCATAACCATAACGGGAGTAATAAATTAAATATTTTGTAAAAAATAATTGTTTAAACTTTTAATGGGGAAGCAAAAATTTCTTTGACACAAGAAGGAGAACCAAAATTAATTATAAATACTTCAATAGTTTAATTGTTTGTGAAAAATAATCAAACTATTCAAACCAGTAATCAACAAAAATTACTGGTTTTTATTTTGTCAAAATAGAAAAAATGAAAAGTTGCTTACTTAGTTGTTTAAGAGTATTGTCATCATAGAAAACCACCTTTTAAGCGGATGATTTTAACGGTTTTTAAATTTAGTTATTACGGATGATTTTCAATTTCAATTTCAAAATCATTTGTACTTCTTAATATGTAATCTATTTTATTATCATCATAAGCAGGACTAATATTTCCTAAACTATCATATTTGCAGTCATCTAAATTTGTACCTTGCGCTTTAATTGTTATTTTTTTATTAATTACTCATGTATTTCGCATGGCGGTTTCTTGGCCGCCTGTATTTATTAGTTGTCTAATCTTATCTTGTTTGCTCTGATTATTTTGTAATTTTTGTGTAAATAAGAAACTAAGGTTTTCTAAATTTCTTAATTCTGGTAATTTTTCATTTAGATTGTTATTATCTATTTTATTTATTTGAACTTGTGTAATATTATTTGTTGAATTCGAAATTCAAAACCTCACTTTTTCTAGATTTTTGATTTCAAAATCATAAACTTTATTTCTTTGTTCTATTAATTCATTTGGTTTTTTAGAACATCCAATCGTTGGTAATATTGTTAATCCCAAAAGAGCTATTTTATTTAAAATTTTCATTATTTTAATTCCTTTATTACTTTATTTTTCAATATATATATATATATATATATATTATAGCATTTTACATGAAAATCCTTAAAATCATTAGGAAAATGGCAAAACCGATTAAAAATTGAAAGGTGTAGTAAAAGGCAGGTACTGTTTTAAAAACCGGAAAAATGGCGGTTGAAAAGTTAACTGTTGCTTTTGCAATAATTGCTAATGGTCGTAAAATGGTAATAATTTGTGAGGCTGTCAACATTCAGTTTAGCATTTTAATACCAGCATTTTGAATGGCACAGCCAATATCGTTAAAAGTAGGTATTCATCGTCCGGAATATTTACAATTTGCTGGTGGAATTAGGTCGTCTCATTCTGAATTTGTTGAACCGTCAGGAATAAAGGCCGTGGAATTTAATACATTAAAGTCATAGATTTTAAAATTGTAGTTAGAGTTGTTTCCATTATGATAAAGTGGAAAAGTTAAGGTAAAAATATTAATACCATATCGAATATCAATGTCGGTGTTAAGATAATTAATACTATTAGCAGTGTTGCTTGCTGACAATTTAATCAGTTTATTGTCGTAAGATTTAAGAACATTAAAATCAATTTGATAAATGTTATTGGTGTTGTTAATAGCATTGTAATTTTCTTGGTGCATTTTTTTGTCAAAAGTAAAGAAATAACTTCTTAATAATAATTCTGAATTACCAGTAACATTGATTAAATATTTTTTGGGATAAAAGGTAATTAACGAACGATAAAAGAAACCGATTTGAATAAAGTAATCTTTGTTGTAATTATCTACACCCTTAAAATCAATTTCGGTATGAGTTTTTTCGTCCATATCAAAAGTAGCATAAAATAAACTAGCAAAGAAGTTGCCAAGTATTTCATAGATTTCATCAAAAATATTTTTGTAATCGCTGTTATTAATACTAGGAATGTTATTTTTAAAATAAAAGTAAATATCATTTCGTAAATCGGGGTCATAGCGTAGAAAACTAAATTTAACATCAAGATAATTTAATGTTCCGAAAAGATACTTAATTAGATAATAATCGTTAGTATTTTGGGTGTTATATTTTCAGATTTCACTTTCACCGTGTAATAATTGTAAATAGTCATTACCTGCGATTAAGGTTTTATTAAAAGCTTTAATTTTTAAAATATTTGTATTAATTTCATCTTCACTACTAGAAGTTTTGTGATAAAAATAGCTTTCGTTTTTAAAACCATGATTTTTAATGGTGAATTCTTTATAGTAACCTTTTTCTAAAGTGTCAATGAAATTGAATACTGGCGTTCAATAGAGATAAGAGTAATTAAATTTATCAAAATCGCCACGATGAATCATTAAATAATCAAGATTATCAATGATATCATTATATTTGTGGTTACCATCAAATTTAGTAGTTGTTATCGGTAAATTAATGTCGGTACTGTCTTTTTCAATTTCAATTTCAAAATCATTTGTACTTCTTAATATGTAATCTATTTTATTATCATCATAAGCAGGACTAATATTTCCTAAACTATCATATTTGCAGTCATCTAAATTTGTACCTTGCGCTTTAATTGTTATTTTTTTATTAATTACTCATGTATTTCGCATGGCGGTTTCTTGGCCGCCTGTATTTATTAGTTGTCTAATCTTATCTTGTTTGCTCTGATTATTTTGTAATTTTTGTGTAAATAAGAAACTAAGGTTTTCTAAATTTCTTAATTCTGGTAATTTTTCATTTAGATTGTTATTATCTATTTTATTTATTTGAACTTGTGTAATATTATTTGTTGAATTCGAAATTCAAAACCTCACTTTTTCTAGATTTCTAATTTCAAAATCATAAATTTTATCACTTTGTCTTTTATTTCTAATTAGTGATTGTGTTGTTATTTTGTCATTGTTAATGTTTTGCGGAATGGTAAAAATGTTATTGAAACTAATAATTAACACGGTAAATATTTTCATAAACATTTTTATCACTCCTTTTTAAAATATTTTATTTTTCATTGTTCTTTTGGTTTTAATCTTTTTTAATATAAAACGAATTAAACAGTTCACTATTTCTGTTATGGTTACTCATACTAAGGAATAACCTATAATCATTAACTTACCAATTGTTCCAAAATTTTTAATAAATTGTTGCAAATTTTCAATATCTGTATGTAATAATAAAACTATACTTAAAGATATGAATATAATGTAATTAAGTATTATTCATCAATATTTTTTTAAAGAATTAATGAGTTTGTTTGATTTCATTTTTCAAGGCTCTTTTTGCTTTAATTTTTTGAATAATCAAGCGGATTAATTTTTCAAATTTAAGTGCAAAATATATTGCTCCGCCTCATCAAAAAACAAATATTCCTGCTAGCATAATACCATTATTGAATTTACCAAAGAATTTAACCATTTCTTTGTTCATAAAATCATTAAATTCGTTACTTGTTCCGGTTATTCATTTAGTATCGCTTACTGTTAATGCACAAATTAATAAGCTTATAAAGATGAAAATGGTACTTAATACTATTTTTAACCACTGCTTTTTAAAAGAATTTTTAATTCTTAATTTTAATGGCTTTTTTTCTTTTGAATTATCTTTTTTAAATAATTTTACTAAAAGTTTTTTCATTTTAACTCTCCTTTCATATTTTTTATCGTCCTTTAATCACAATAAATAAAGCAATAAGTACACAAGTGATACCAAGAATGGTAAAGATTGGATGTTGAGAAAATGTCCGGGCCATTGGTTTAAATAGTTCTAAAATTGTTAAATTGCTAGTAATAAACTTTTGGAAATTGGCAAGTCCTTCGCTAATATAGTTTGTTAAAGTTTCAAAATGACTACCAGCTAAAAGTCCAAGAACAGTTATTAAGATAAAAATAATAATTAGTTTAAACATTTTTAGTTACCTTGTTTTATTTTTATTGGTTTTATTTGTTTTTTAGCTTTTCCTCACGCACTTAATCGACCTTTATTTTTAACCGCATATTGGCGTTGTTTTTCTAAATTAACTTGTTGACTACCAAATCCAAGAATAATTGCCATAAGAAATTCTACAGCCAGCGTTAAGAATAAAGGAAATATTAATTGAATATTCGTTCCTGGTACTTCAAGACTTCAAATTAAATCAAAAACCTTATAAAGCATTTGAGCCAGAAAGTCGGCCATTTTTGCGAGATTTTCCATTTTTTATTGTTCCTTTTCTTTCATTTTTCTTAAAAATTTGCTAAATTTATCCATTTTTAAGTATTCTAAGTCTTCTAAATCAATTGCTGTGTCAGTATAGTATTTGTCTTCATAGTCAGGATTTACTTTTGAATTTAAGTAATCTCTTAAAAATGCTAGGTAAAAAGAATTGTAAGTGTTAAGTATGGGTAGAGGAATTTTTAGTTTAAAAAAATAAATATCAAGTTCAGGGATATCACGGTATTTAATACGGCGACCTTTTTTGCTATTTTTCGCATCAATTAAGGTGTTTCGTCAGCGTTCATATTCTTCAATGCTAGTAAAGGTACCATAGATGACTTTTAAGTAAGGGCGAAAAATATTAACGGGTTTTTTGCGAATTCCCACAATCACATTATTGGCAATATCACGAACTTTAACTCAAATATGTTTATCTCTTTGACCACTAGCGAGAACAATATGACCGAAATGGCGTGCCAGAGCAAAATATTCTTGGATACCGGTTTCTTCGTTTTTGGTATTATTTTTTTCTCAATCCGTTCCTTCTAAAAATAAGTTCGTTTCATCTCATAACAGTAAGGTTTTGTCTGGTAATACCGGATAATCAAAGTCTAACAATCCCATATGGCCTAAACTTAATTTTTGGGTTTCTAGTAATGGAAATGTTGATGCGATGTGATATTTCTTCTTTTTTAATAATTTTGCTGCGTATACTAGAAAAGCAGTTTTTCCAGTCCCTAACGAACCAATAACAATGTTTAATGGTGAATTTTTTAAGAAGTTAATCACTTTGTTAATTTGTGTTAAATTGCTGATTTTAAAAACGAAAATCAAAATACAACCTGCTAAAAATAAATAGCCCACAATGTTTTTAAAATAACCGTTGTAAATGTATCAAATTGCTCCTCAATGTCATAAAATTAAAAATGAGGTGCGATTTAATTCAATAAAATGGTTATTTTTTTCTATTATTCATTTGCAAAATTTCATCTTGCACCTCACTTTATTTTTTGTTAGCGTACTGCGCCAAGTAATTTTTCAAACATTTTAAAGCAAATAAAGAATATTGCCAAAATAAATGGAAAAATGAAGATTCAGTAGTCAGCAAAGAAGTTACCGACTTGCGGCATATTAACGGCAATAATTTCTCACATTTTAGTAAACGCCGTTATAATTGCATTTCACAATTTAGTCATCGCATCGCTAGCTGTTATTTTTGCTGGTGCATCGGCCAAGAAAGTTCCAAACATATAATCACCCCCTTTCTTTAATGTAACTTCTTGACATTAATTTTGTTTCTATCTAAATACTGATATGGTTTTCCAAAGTAGCATTAGAATAAATCACACCATAATTGCTGTTAAGAATCAAAAAGCAATGTTTGCTATTAAAAGTCAAAGTGTTTCTTTGGTTAAATCAATTTCTTTACCACCACTAATATGAGCCGGGATAGTTGTGATTTGAATAAATAAATCTCAGAAAGTTTGTTTAATTTGTTCTCAATTAAATTCTTTTAAGTTTATTGTCATTTTTTATTTCCCAAAAATCATTTTTATTGGTAAATACATAATTGAAATTAAGGCGAAAATAAAAGTAATGATAATAATTAATCCGGCAATAAATGCAACTTGTGCAGGCATTTTTTCTATCGGAACAAACAGTTTTAAGAACTCCATAATAATTTCTCAAAACATTATTTTTTGTGCTCGTTATTTTCTTTTGAATTAGGAGCTTTAACTCATTCTTCAAAGCGAGCAATGAACACTTTCTCGTCTTTTGTGAAATTACCAGTATTATTTTTAATGGCATTTTTATATTTAATTCTAATTTTTATTTTGGCATAAATTTTATAAGCAAAATATGCCGACAGCATTATGCTGATAATAATAAATATTAGTCCAATTGCAATATTCATTTTTAAACTCCTTTAAAATAGTTATAATTCATATCTTTTTTATTATTTTCTTTTTCAGCAATGAAGAAACTTAATAATTCTTGGCCTTTAATTAACTTGGTTTCTTGTTCTTGTTGATTAATTGATTGATTAATTGAAATTACTTGATATTTACTATCTTTTATTATTCCAATGCAAATTGAATTTTCGTATTTTCCTTTATAAACAAATCGCTTTGGAAACCAAATGCCGATTTGTTCATTAAATCATGGAATTTTTGGTGCTTTAATAAGCATTGCGTTTTGTGTTTCTTTTAAAAGATATTTCTTAGTATTTAAGAAAATGTTTTCAATGTTTTTCATAGTAAGTTACCTTTCTTATAGATAAACTAAGTTATATTAACTAAGTTAGTTAACTTAGTTTTTTAAACACTTATATATCGCAGATTTAAGTGTTTAACAAGCTTTGTTATTAAATTTTGTTTTTTAATTAGATAAAGATTTTAATAATTTTAAACTTAGCATACCCCTATATAGAAATTTCTACACTTTAATATCCGCATCCTACCCTTGGAACTAATTTAATAGCGTGTATATTTTTAGGAAATCCACCCATTCATTTTTTTATTGCAAAATGAAACAAATTGCTATAGCTAATAGGGTGTTATCTATCAACTGGTAAACTTCTTTCGGTTATGGCGACCACCCACAATTTATCGTGCTTTAATACATACCAACATTATTAATTCACTTGTATTTAATTTTCAAAGAACAAAATTTTAACACCTCATAAAATAAAAAGACAATCACTGCTGACTGTCTTAATACTTATTCAAATATTTTCCTACCTAACAAAACTTTATGCGCCCTTGCAATCTTAAAAAAAACAAAATAAAAATACGAAATTATTCGTATTTTTAAATTTTATATTAAACCAATTTATTATCCTTCATTGCTTTTTTAATGCCCACAATTGCAACATCAGCATCTTTACCAATTGCTTCAATTTCTACTTCTGTTCCGGTTTTAACTCCTAAAGCCATAATATTCATAATTGACTTTAAATTTCCTTCACGACCATTAACTTTAATTTTAATAGTAGAACTATATTTTGAAGCCTCTTTAACAACAATCGCAGCCGGTCGCGCATGCATTCCAATTGGATCAGTAATTTTAGCTTTAAATGATGACATTTTTATTTCTCCTTTAATTTTTTACATCAATAAATAATAATTAATAAATGTAAGTTACTACTAACATAAACAGCAATTAAAAACTAGATATTTAATCTTCACTCAAAACCTTCTTTAATAACGGGTGATTAGATCGTAAAACTTTAATCCCACTATTAAAAGCAACTTCAACATTAGAATTTAAAATATTAGTTACAATCCCTTTACCAAAAGTAGAATGTTGAATAACATCACCAGTTTTTCATTGCGATTTTTTTGCTGGTGTTAAAGAAATATTTTTCGGTATTGTTCAACTTAATGACCGCTTAGTATCTTCTAATTGTTCATCGCTTTTAAGTTCTAATAAACTAGGATTAATTTCAATAACAAATCTTGAAGGTAAGCGGTAATTATTAGTTACATAAGAAAACCCTTCACTATAACTTAAAAATAATCCTTTTCTTGCTCTTGTAATCGCAACATATAAAACTCTTCGTTCTTCTTCAATAGCAGAAATTCCTTCTTCAATACTTAAAGTATTAGGAAAAATGCCTTCATTTAAACCAATAATAAATACAAAATCATATTCCAAACCTTTAGCATTATGACTCGTCATCAAACTAACTCTATCTTGATTAGCAGAATTTTCATCTTGATCAACATATAAACTAACTTCTTGTAAATAATGTTGTAATAATTCCATTCCTTGTAATGAATCCACATTTTGCAAATCATAATTTTCCATATGATTAAATAATTCTTTAACATTTTCTAAGCGTTCTTCCTCAAAACCATCTGCTAATTGCTGTAAGTAATTACCGTTATTTAAAAAATCTTGACTGAATAAAGTCATCTTTTCATATGATTTTAGTTTCTCTTTTCAAACTTTTAAATATGTAACTAATTCAATTATTAATGGTTTTAAACTAGCAACATTTACCATTAAATATTTTAAAAGCGATTGATGATTATTTTGTGATTGTTCAATTAAATTATTAATTGTTGTCATCCCCACACCTTTAATCAAATTCAAAACTCTTACTGTTGATAATTGATCACCATAAACTAAAGTTTTTAAGTAAGCTAAAACATCCTTAATTTCTTTTCTTTCAAAAAACTTAAAACCACCATAAATACGATAATTAATATGATTATTAATTAATGCTTCTTCTAAATCACGAGAAAGATAATTAGCACGATAAAGAATTAAAATATTATTTAATAAAATTTTTTTCTCAACTAACTTTTTAATTTCTTTTGCCACCCAGTTAGTTTCACGAATACTAGTATTGCCATGATATAATTTTGTCTTACTACCATAGTCATTCATCGTAAATAAATCTTTAGCAATTCGTGAATGATTATAACTAATAAGAATATTTGCCACATTTAAAATATTTTGTGTTGAACGATAATTTTGATTAAGAATAAAAGTCTTCCCATTAGGAAAATAATTATCAAAATCTAAAATTAATCTTGCTTTTGCCCCGCGAAAAGAATAAATTGTTTGATCTGGATCACCAACAACAGTAATATTTTGATGGATTTTTACTAAATAATTAATTAATTCAAACTGTAATTCATTAGTATCTTGAAATTCATCAACTAAAACATACGAAAATCGTTTTTGTCACTTTTGTAATACTTCTGCATGATGTGAAAATAATTCTAAAGTTAAAGTTAATAAATCATCAAAATCAACCATATTATTCTTAGGCAAATTTTGTAAATAAATCTTATAAATTTCTAATCATTGTTGCTTATGTTCATGATAAAAATCACTATTAATAATATCACTATATGATAATTGATGATTTTTTCAATAAGAAATCATACTACTAACTTTCTTAATTTCATTACTATCAAAATTATATTGCTTATTTTTAATAATATCTTTTAAAATATTAATTTTATCAACAGTATCAATAATAATAAAATCTTTTGTATATCCCAAAACCACAATATCATTTCTTAAAACTCGAACACAAAAGGCATGATATGTATGAACTCATGTATATTTAGATTGATCACCAACCAATTCATTTAATCGACTTTTCATTTCATTAGCTGCCTTATTAGTAAAAGTTACGGCTAAAATTTGATTACTACTAATGGCCAAATTATGAATCAAATGAGCAATTTTATAAAAAATAACTCTTGTTTTGCCACTTCCCGCACCAGCTATAATTCTATTAGCACCTTCACTACTTAAAACTGCTAATTTTTGTTCTTCATTTAAATGGTTTATATTCATCTTCTACTCCTTTTATAACTCTTCAATTGCTTTTAATTCTTTACTATCAATAGTTCCCGGTAAAGACTCTTGTAAATGAATATGAATTTTATTATCTTGTAATTTTTCTTTTTTTTGCTTTTTCTCTTGATGATACCGAACATTAACAATATAAATGTGTAAATAGCGATCAAAGAATAATTGATTTTTAACATCAAACTTATAAAGTAACATTAATGAACCATATCATAATAAATAAAATAATCCCATTAATCTTAATGTAATTGTTACAGCTAACGGTAAAGAATGTTGTGGTTTAGTAATTACAAAAATGTTTTGATAATTAAAAATAAAAATTGGATATTTAAAAACTAAGCTAACAAATAAATTACTAATAATCAAAATTACTCACGGAATAATTGTAATAAACAATTCCCGATATAATAAATCTCAAATCCGAATCTTATTTTGACCTTCTTTGATTAATTTAAAACAAAAAATAAATTTTGCTATTGTTCTACCTTGACAAAAATATGGCATCATAACAAAATAAGACATTAATAATGAAAATGCACTAAAATGATTAATAATTGCTTTTTGTCAGTCATTAAGATATTGATTTTGATAAATTCCCCAAGTAATAATAAAAATAATCATACTGATAATTATATAATCAATCACTCTAGCAAAAATTACTTTTCAAAGTTTTACTAAAAAATATGGCGTTTTTTTTCTTATAGTGTCATTATCACTACTAATAGTTTTAATTTTCATAATATCCATTAAACAAAATTCTTTAAATATTTTTTTCAATCTTTGGCAACATCTTTATTGAACAAATCGTTTGGTACTAAATTGAGATATTGATTTTTTTCTCAGTGAGGAAATCTTTTCGTAACTTTATTTGTAACTTCTTGAATAGCTTTTTTAACTAATACTTTATTTCCTGTTGGAGCAATAACTTTTAAAAATGTATAGTAATGAAAGCGAACAAATGCATATTCTAATTCTTCAATTAACTCTCTTGCTAAGTTTATTTGCTTATAATAGTTATAAATATGAACTCATTGCTTTAAAAAATCAAAACTATTAAAATTCAAGAATGGCTCAATTTCAATATCTACTAATATTTTAGTGCTCGTATATAAAGTTTCAATTCACGGTAATATTTTATAAATAAATAGTAAATCAAAACGATTAGAACGCCGAAAAGTAATTTTATGACTAGTAATAATCTTTTTTTTAAATAACTTATTAAATAATGAATGATGAATTAAAGCAAAGACTTCCCGATTTAAAAGAGGATGATACAAATTATTATTTTTTAATCTTCGTGAAGAAATATGATGATAAACATTAGAATATTGAACCATAAATTCAATTAAATCAGGTTCATCATTATTATTAATTTCTTGGATAATATTTTCCATAAAATTATTTATTAATTTATATCCTGGTTGTAAAAATAAAACATAACTTCCTTTAGCATTACTTAATGCTAAATTTCAAGCATTAGCGGTTTCAATTTCCTTTCAGCTACTAATAACTTTAATAATATCACTATGTTCTTGAAAAAATTTAGTAATATATTCTAGAGTATCATCTTTTGCTTTATCATCCACAATAATAATTTCATAATCTTTACCCTTTTGTTTTAAAATACTATTTAATGTTACTTCTAACTTATTATTATCATTAGAACTAGTTAAAATAAAACTGATTGTCACCATTACCACTCCCTCAATATAGTAATTATACCATTTGCCTTTATATATTACCTAATTAATTTATTATCATATAATATTAATAAAATGATAAAATAAATATATTACTAAAACATGAGGTTAAAATTATGGAAATTACGCAAATTAAAAATCCCCTACCAAGAAAGTTTAAACGACTATCATTTTTTAGTTTAATTATCATTATTTTAACTTTCCCTATTTTAATATGATATCTATTATATATATGTTGTAAAAATTTTTATGTTATGCCTCGTTTCACCAATACATTTCATCGATTTGGTAAATATGACCCCTTATATCATGGCATTGAAAAATATAGTTTAGCTGTTTTAACTACTGATAGTATTATTAAAAACAATTCTTTAATTGCTTTCAGCACAAAAGAAAAAAATAATCTCAAATTTCAAGAACATGAAATTATTAATGGTAATACTATTCTTAGCAGTTTAATTTTAATTAATCCTAATAATAAAAATAACAAATGAATTATTGCCATGCACGGATGAACAGAAAACAAATTTTTAGCTTTAAGAATGACAAGACATTTTTATAATGAAGGATACAATATTGTATCATTTGATGCACGCAACCACGGTAAATCTAGTACTAAAACTATTGGATTTGGTTTTTTTGAAAAACATGATCTAGCAATGGTAATAAAATATTTACATAAGAACTTTATTGTCCAATCAATTGGTTTAATTGGTAATTCAATGGGTGGAAGTACTATTATTGAATTCATTAAAGAATACAGTGAAAAAATTAAAGAATTAAAAGTATCTTGAGCAATTAGTGATTGTGCTTATAGTAGTTTTATTGAACAACTACGATGGATGAGTATGACAATTTTTAAAAAACATTGATTTTGAACAATATCAGTAATGCGATTATCATTACGATTAGTTAATGAACTAAAAGTTAAAAAATTAGTTCCTAAAAATAATTTAAAAAAATGTGCTACTATCCCATTACTAATTATTCATGGTGAAAAAGATAATTTTGTTCCATTATATATGGCTTATGATATTTATCATCATAAAATTCGTGATGAAGAAAAACAAATTAGTGAACTATTAATTATAAAAGATGCTGGGCATGTACAATCAATTACAACTGATTATGACCTTTATACAAGTAAAACTTTATTATTTGCTAAAACACATGAAGAAATTACTAATTAAAAAGATAAAGTTTGTTAAAACTTTATCTTTTTTTAAAATTCTAAACTATTAGGTACTCGTGGGAATGGTAAAACATCACGAATATTTGTCACTCCTGTCAAATACATAATTAATCGTTCTAATCCTAAACCAAAACCACCACTTGGAGCATACCCATACTGTCTTAAATTTAAATATCATTGAAAATCCTTAATATCTAAATTAGCCATTTGCATTTTTGATAATAATTTTTCATAATTATCTTCCCTTTGACTACCACCAATTAATTCGCCAATTCCAGGGACTAATAAATCCATTGCTTGAACAGTTTTATTATCCTCATTAGTTTTCATATAAAATGCTTTAATAATTTGTGGATAATTAATAATAAATGTTGGCTTATTAGTTAATTGTTCACATAAATATCTTTCATGTTCAGTTTGTAAATCCATTCCTCAATGAATATCTTGATTTTCAAAACGGTCTTTAACTTTAATTAATTCCATAATCGCATCATCATAAGTCATAACTACAAATTTAACAGTTACTACTGTCTTTAGTTTATCTAATAAATTATTATCAACATTATCATTTAGAAACTTTAATTCTTTTTTATTATTTTCTAAAATATAATTAATAATATATTTAATTACTTCTTCTCCTAATTTAATATTTTCTTCTAACGAACTATATGCCACCTCTGGTTCTACCATTCAAAATTCAGCTACATGCCGAGAAGTATGAGACTTCTCGGCTCGAAAAGTTGGTCCAAAAGTATAAACACGATTAAATGCTTGTGTATATGCTTCAGCATTTAACTGTCCAGAAACAGTTAACTTAGCCTTTTTAGAAAAGAAATCTTGTTGATAATTATTATCTTCACGAGTTGTCACAATAAATGCTTCACCTGCACCTTCAGCATCATTACTAGTAATAATTGGTGAATGCAAATATAAAAAGTCATTTCTTTGAAAAAAGCAATGAATCGCATAACTAACACTACTTCTAATCTTAAAAATAACTCAAAACTTATTAGTTCGAGCTCGTAAATGAGCAATTTCTCGTAAATATTCATTAGAATGTTCTTTTTTTTGTAATGGATATTGTTCCACAGCATTATTATATATTTTTATATTTGTTGCTTTAATTTCAAACAATTCCTTACCTTTATCTGGCAAAACTAATACTCCTGTTACTGCAATTGAAGAACCTGTTCGCAAACTTTTAATTTCATTAAAAGTTTTAATTTCTTGATTATAAATAACTTGAATACTATCCAAATAACTACCATCATTTAAACTAATAAAACCTACTTTACCAGAATCACGATTAGTTCGTACTCAACCTTTTAAAGTAATTTCTTGACCAACAATGGCTTTATATGTTTCATAAAGTTTTTTAATTAACATTAATATTTTCCCTCTTTTCAAAATGAATAAGATTTTTTTAATTATAACACATATAATTTTATATAATGCTGAATTATACTTGTAAGTGCAAGTAAATAAAAATTGCCAAATTGTAAAGTTAAATGCAACTAAATTATTTTTCTAACCAAATATTCGATTGGCGAAAGATAATTTAGTATTTTTCTTGGTCTTTGGTTTAAAGACAATATAAATTTATGAACTGCATTTTTAGTAGTGTTTGAAAAATTAAATTTTTTAGGAAATTTTTCTCTAATTAAACCATTAGTATTTTCATTAGTACCTCTTTGTCAAGGTGAATATGCATCAGCAAAATAAATTTTCACATTTAAATTTTTTTCAAGTTGTTGTCAATTAGCAAATTCTTTACCCCTATCAAATGTTATAGTCTTAACAAGATTATTTGGAAGAATTGATAAATAATGACTAATATTTTTGTTAATAACTTTAGTAGTTCTATTTTCAACTAATATTGCTAAAGTAAATCTTGATGTTCTTTCAACTAAAGTTATTAAACATGATTTACTTTTACCTCGTGATGATACTACAGTATCACCTTCTCAATGGCCAAGAGTTATGCGATTATTAACATTTCGTTCTTTAATGGATTTACCATTAAATTTACCCCGATTTTCTTGAGATTTTCGTTTCTTACCTTTTCTTCTTAAATTTTTACTAGTACCCTTTTCAAGTAATCCAGAATAAATTCAATTGTAAATTGTTTTAAAACTAATAATTCATTCTTGATGAAAATTTTTAATTCTGCCATAAATTTGTTCAGGCGATCAACCTAATAATAATTTTTGTTGTACATATTTTACTAATTCTCTATTTTTAAATTTATGAAAATAAACATGTAATTATTTTCTATTTTCTGCTTTATTTTGTGCAATTAATGAAAAATAATGATTATTATCTTTATTTCTATTAACTTCTCGATTAATAGTACTAATACTTCGATTAAGATTTTTAGCTATTTCACTAATTTTTACTTTAAATTTCAATTGATTCTCAATATAAATTCTTTCATCTATGCCTAGATGTTTGTATCCCATATAAAAACTCCTTAAATTTACTTTTTCTAAAATAAACTTAGCATCATGAAATTTTTATATGAAATCTTTTGCAATTTTATTTACTTGCACTTACAAGTATAATTCAGCAATAATAAAAATATTTTAAATACTATTTTAATTGGTGGTCGCTATTTAGCTGAAAGTAAAGTTTTAGTAGGAAGCCATAGCTTAGCAAATTTAGAAAATGTCAAATTCAGTAAATGCATTCTTAATATTAAGAATATTTCTAATACTTATGATTTATATGCTAAAAATGAAGAAGAAGCACAACTGAAACAAAAAGTATTAAGTGCTTCTAATACTAAAATTATTATTGCTGAAAATGATAGTATTAACACAATTGGTTTTATTAAATACGCCAATTTAAAGGAATGTGATATATTTATTACAAACAATAAATCATTACCCAATATTAACGAAATAGGTAACTCAATTATTGTTATTAATTAAGGAGAAAAATATGACCATCTTAGCTATTGAAACAAGTTGTGATGAAACAGCAATAGCAATATATAAAGATAAAAAAGTTAAAAGCAATATTATTTTTTCACAAATAGCTAATCATCAACAATATGGTGGGGTTGTTCCTGAAATTGCTTCAAGACTTCATATTTCTAAAATTAGTTATGTTTTAAAAGAAGCCATTAAACAAGCACAAATCCAATATCATGATATTGACTACATCGGTTATACTGACCATCCGGGATTAAGTGGTTCACTTCATATCGGTAAAGTTTGCGCTCAAACAATATCATTAATGTTAAAAAAACCACTTATTGCTTGTAATCATATTGAAGGTCATATTTATAGCGCTGCCATTAATAATGAATTTAAGTTTCCCTTAATAACCTTAGTAGTATCCGGTGGCCACACGCAATTAGTTTTAATGAAAAAACATCTTGATTTTCATATTTTAGGAGAAACTTATGATGATGCTGTCGGTGAAGCTTATGATAAAGTAGCAAGATTATTAGAACTTGAATATCCAGGTGGACCAATAATTGATAAAATAGCAAAAAAAGGACAAAATATTTTTGAACTGCCATTAGGAAAAAATGATAACAGTTTTGACTTTTCATTTAGTGGTTTAAAATCTGCAGTAGCAAATTTAATTAAAAAATTAAATGTTCGCCAATTAGAATTTAGAAAAGAAGATATTGCTTGTTCTTTTCAAGAACAAGCAACTAATATTTTAATTAAAAAATTAACAATGGCAATGAAAAAATATCATCCAAAAATGATAACAGTAGTCGGTGGCGTTGCTGCTAACAGTGTTTTACGAACTAAGGTTGAAAACTTAGCAACAAAAAATACCACAGTTATTATTCCTAATAATGAATACTGTACTGATAATGCTGCGATGATTGCAAGATTAACTTGACAAATAATTAATAATCGCTTAAAAGAAACTTCTAAAAAGAAAAAATAAAAATTTCATGATGCTAAGTTTATTTTAGAAAAAGTAAATTTAAGGAGTTTTTATATGGGATACAAACATCTTGGCATAGATGAAAGAATTTATATTGAGAATCAATTGAAATTTAAAGTAAAAATTAGTGAAATAGCTAAAAATCTTAATCGAAGTATTAGTACTATTAATCGAGAAGTTAATAGAAATAAAGATAATAATCATTATTTTTCATTAATTGCACAAAATAAAGCAGAAAATAGAAAACAATTACATGTTTATTTTCATAAATTTAAAAATAGAGAATTAGTAAAATATGTACAACAAAAATTATTATTAGGTTGATCGCCTGAACAAATTTATGGCAGAATTAAAAATTTTCATCAAGAATGAATTATTAGTTTTAAAACAATTTACAATTGAATTTATTCTGGATTACTTGAAAAGGTTACTAGTAAAAATTTAAGAAGAAAAGGTAAGAAACGAAAATCTCAAGAAAATCGGGGTAAATTTAATGGTAAATCCATTAAAGAACGAAATATTAATCATCGCATAACTCTTGGCCATTGAGAAGGTGATACTGTAGTATCATCACGAGGTAAAAGTAAATCATGTTTAATAACTTTAGTTGAAAGAACATCAAAATTTACTTTAGCAATATTAGTTGAAAATAGAACTACTAAAGTTATTAACAAAAATATTAGTCATTATTTATCAATTCTTCCAAATAATCTTGTTAAGACTATAACATTTGATAGGAGTAAAGAATTTGCTAATTGACAACAACTTGAAAAAAATTTAAATGTGAAAATTTATTTTGCTGATGCATATTCACCTTGACAAAGAGGTACTAATAAAAATACTAATGGTTTAATTAGAGAAAAATTTCCTAAAAAATTTAATTTTTCAAACACTACTAAAAATGCAGTTCATAAATTTATATTGTCTTTAAACCTAAGACCAAGAAAAATACTAAATTATCTTTCGCCAATCGAATATTTGGTTAGAAAAATAATTTAGTTGCACTTAACTTTACAATTTGGCATCTATTAACCTGAACTTACATACAACGAACACGGATTATCACGAATAATCTTTTTCATTATTTGATAAAGCGCTTCCATATCATGATTTATAAAAAGACTTGTAAGATTTTTAGCGCTAGTTTTTGTTTTTTTAACAATTTCTAATTCATTTAATACTTTTTGATTAATAATTTCATTATCTTTCAAAGCAAAATTAATACTACCATCCTCAATATAAAAATCAATAATATTTTTTAATCGCCCTAAGCAAGCAATAATATCTTGCCCAATTCGTAATAACTGATAATGCTTCTTATAACTATTAGCCTGTTCACAAACTTGATTAGCAATTTCCTTTTCTGTTGTACTACTAAAAATATCATTTAAAATTAAAAAATCTATTTTTCTTTTTTTTCGTAAAGCAATTAAAAATTCAAGCAAAATTTGTTGCTTTTTTTCACTTAATACTTTTCATAAATTACTATCAATTGAAGTTTGTTCATCAATACGATGACAATGATATACCGTATTAATTAATTTATATTTATAAAATCCCATTTCACAACTAACAACCTTATAATTTTCATTATGAAATTTATCTTTTAAAATATATTTATGAACTAAAATTCAATCACACTTTTTTAACTTTTTAATAAAATTAAAAGTAAATTCATTTAAAGCAATAGTTAAATAAGATTCATCATTAATTTTATGTTCTGAAATATAAAGTCATTTAATTTTATGCAAAGTTTGTTTATCTATTGTTTTAACAAAAGGCTTAACAACTTGATCAATAGAAACATTGGTTTTAACTAAAATTAAAAAACTATCAATACTATTTTTATCCATTAGTTTGAGAAACCCCTCTTTATAAAAATTTCCCTTTTTCTTTAAACATCTTGTTTATAAAAATTAACTGCTGTTTTTAAAGCTAACATCATCATCTTATCAAATGATTGTTCGCGCTCTTCACTCGTAGTAGCCTCTTTTGTTACTAACGAATCAGATACAGTTAAAATACATCCTGCTTGCTTATTTAACACTTTTGCATTAGCAAATAACGCAAAAGTTTCCATTTCTACAGCAATAGTTTGTTTTTCACTTAAAAATCTTTTATATTCTTCAAAATTTTTACGATAAAAAACATCAGAACAATGTACCCTTCCAGATATGATGTTAATATTTTTATCACTTGCTGTTTTTTTAATTAATTCATAAATATTAGGATTGGCTTCAATAATATCACCATTTGTTGCACCAACAATTTTAGCATAATTATTTTCACCATACACCGAACTTACATTAATAACATCATACAGTTTTAACTTTTCGTCATATGCACCTGCACTTCCAATTCTAATAATTACATCTACATCATAAAATTTAAATAATTCATATGAGTAAATGCCAATTGAAGGACAACCCATACCACTACCAGCAATAGTTATTCTTTTCCCTTGATATATTCCTGTATACATTAACATATTACGAACACTATTTACTAATTGCACATCTTGCAAATAATTTGTTGCAATATATTTTGCTCTAATTGGATCTCCGGGCATTAAAACTATTGGGGCAATGTCCTCTTTTTTAGCACTAATATGTGGTGTCATTCTTTTACTCCTCTTTATATTTTAATATTGTTATTATACCACTTTTTAATATTAATAATTACTTATCAAAGACTAACAACTTATCAAAGACTAACAACTACCCACTGAATAATTTATTCCCAAAGCACTTGGTGCACCCGTAATTTTTTTATTATAAATAAACCGAAAAATTAATAATGATACTAATGGTGACAAGTAAATTAATGATTTTAACAATTGGGGATTAATATGTTTAGTAATATCAGGAACAGCAGCAGCCTCATATGTTAACTGAATTACATATCCTAAAATAAATGAACTTAATATAATAAACCATCCATTTCAGCGGGCCAGAATCATAATCGCAATAGCAATAAAACCATAGCCCCCTGCTGTTGGCATAAAAATATTTTGGGTTATCACATATAATAAACCACTTAATCCAGCTAAAGCTCCCGAAATTGTAATCGCAACAAATTTATAACGAATAACATTAATCCCAACAGATTCACTAGCTCAAGGATTTTCGCCAACTGATTTTAAACGCAACCCAAACTTACTAAAAACTAATAAACAAATAATAGCAATTACAATAATTAAAATAATAAACGGATAAAAAATTAAACTATCTATTTTTCAAGGAATATATTGAATATTACTTGAAATATTAGCACGATTATTTAATAATGTTGCTCCCATCGCGGCAATGGCAGAGCCAGCAACATTAACAACTGTCCCAGAAATAATATGATTAATTTTAAATTTTAATACCATTAGTGAATGAAGCAACGATATTATCATTCCAAAAAGAATGCCAACAATAATTGCTATTACTGCTAAATGATGATTATTTAAATTATTAACATCATAATGACGATAAGTAACTAATGAATAACCAAAACCAGCAAATACCATCTGTCCTTCCAAACCAATATTAATTACACCTGCTCGCTCAGAAATTAAAGCAGCAATAGCAGTAATCATAAAAATACTAATTAAAGGTAGTCCACTTATTAAAGAAGTTCCAAAAACTGAATTAAGCATCTTTCTTTACCTCTTTCGTTATTTCTTCAATTAAAGTCTTCTTACTAATAAATTGCGATGCATTTCTTAATTGTGATTTTGTCAGTTTTTGCAATTGTAATTTATAATATCATCTTTGAAACAATGAAAGATTAGAATCATTAATTATTTTATTTAAGTCTAAGATCTTTTTTTCTTTTGCTTCATAACTGTTTTCATATTCATCAATTACTAATGTCATATTATTATTATGCAATTTTAAAATTAGTTTTTGTTTAATTAAAATAATTTTTTTTGTTAAACCGATAATTTTATTTTCTTTACTATTCAACTTTTTAATTTTTATTTTGTCTTCTTTAAAAAATTGCTTTGCAAAATTAATTTTTTGTTCTGATATTTCTTCATATTCTTTTCAATATTCAATAATATTCATTTCTTTATTAACATTAATTAATAACTTTTGCGATAAATATAATGCATGATTTCTCATAAAAATAAGTTTTAATCAATTTCTAGTATGAGCTTCAAAATATTCATAATAAATATCAATTTTATTTAAAAGATAATAAATTTTAAGTTGAATAAAATCTTTAAATCGTAAAAACTTTAAATACCACCTATTAATTCCATGATAACTATACGGCAATCTCAGTTGTCTTGTAGCCATTAATTGTAAATATCACTTTGTTATTTTTGATTTTGGTTTAACTAAAAAATATGTTCCTAAAGCAATTGATAATAAGGCAATAGCAATAATCGTCTCAACAATTTCTTTATTACCTGACATAACAACTTTTTGAGCATACACAGCACTAACAAATAATGCTGAGAAAATAATACCAATAAAACTATTATTTGCTAATAATGCCACAGTAATACCATCAAAACCAATATTTAATGGAATAGATTGTACCGGTAAAAACCGTACCATCCCATAATAATAAACAAAACCAGCAATTCCAGCAACACACGAAGAAATTAACATTGTATAAATTACAATTTTATTATATTTAACGCCAGCATACTTTGTAGCCAAAGGCTTACTACCACTAATTTTAATTTTATATCCTAAACTAGTAAATTTAAAAATAAATCAAAAACCAGCAATTAAAATTATTGTAATAAAAATCCCTATATTAAAAGGCGAAGTAACAATTTCCTTTAAATTTAAATTTATTAATAAATGATTAGGAAAACCAATTGATGCACCATTAGTTTCAAGAGCAGGCCCACTTTCTAAAACAAATTGATAAAAATATAAGGCCGCTCAATTTAGCATTATCGTTGCAACAACTTCATGAATATTAGCATAAACTTTTAATACTGCCGTAAGTAATCCTAGTGCCATTGCTGATAATATACAAATTATAAAGACAAAGAAAGGATTTAAAGCATCAGCATTCCCTCAACTCAAAGCAATATAAGACATCATCCCAGCAAACATCATTTGTCCTGAAACACCAATATTAAATATTCCACCTCTAAATCCAATTGCAACAGCAATTCCTACTAAGCCATAAACAGAAAAATATCCTAAAAAATCTAAAAATGCATTTTTACTACGAAAATTACCTCATAGTAAATCACCAATTTTATATTTTGCTAATGGATCATTACTAATTAATAAAAGAAATAATCCAATAATAAAAGCTACTACAATTGATAATATGGGAAAAAATATTTTTTTATATTTACTCATCTTTAAAATTCACCCCCGCCATCATTAAACCTAATTTCTCTTTAGTAACATTATTCGCTTTAACTTCACCCATATTTTTACCATTATTAATAGTAATAATCCGATCAGATAAATTTATTACTTCATCTAATTCATATGAAATTAAAAGCACAGCATTACCTTGATCTCTTTGTTTTAATAACGATTCATAAATATATTCAATAGCACCCACATCTAATCCTCGTGTTGGTTGTTCAGCAATAATTAACTTCGGACTTTCTGATAGTTCTCGCCCAATAATTACTTTTTGTTGATTACCACCAGATAACTCTTTAGCCGTATTTTGAACACTTTTAGCGCCACGAACATCAAAGTTATTAATTATTTCTTGCGTTTTCTCTTTAATTTTAGGAAGATTTAATAATCCATAATTAGTATATTTACGATTAAATTGATCACGCAACGAAATATTTTCTCATAAACTCATATCTAAAACTAAACCTTGCTTTTGACGATCAGCAGGAATATGATGAATTCCTAAATTATATGTATCTTTAGTATCTAATCGTAATAAATTATACTCTCATGGTATTTTCTGACCAACTTTAATATTACTATCTTTTAATATTGCTTCTTTTTCTTTAATTTGTTTTAACTTATTAGTAACCTTATTAACAACATCTAATTCATCAAATAACATTACTTCACCACTAACCGGATTTAAATGACGACAAATAATATTAACAATATCTTCTTGACCATTGCCTTCAATCCCAGCAATACCCAAAATTTCACCACGATTAATTGTTAAACTAAAATTTTTTAATATATTAACCTTAGCTTTACTTAAAGTATTAATATTTTTAAGAACTAATAACTTTTCGCCTAATTTAAGAGGTTTTTTCTTTAAAGAAAAACTTATTTTTCTTCCGACCATTTTCTCAGCTAATTTATCAACTGATGTTTTTTTAACATTAACCGTATCAATATACTCACCTTGTCTAATTATTGTACAACGATCAGCAATTGCTTTAATTTCATTTAATTTATGAGTAATAATAAGAATCGCTTTACCTTGCGATTTAAATTCTAAAAGCATTTTCATCAAATCATCTATTTCCTGAGGTGTTAAAACTGCTGTCGGTTCATCTAAAATTAATATTTTGGCATCACGATATAACACTTTTAAAATTTCTACTTTTTGTTGGTCATAAATAGAAATATTATTAACTTTTTCTTTTAAATTAATTTTAAAATTCATTTTCTCACAAATTTGTTCAATTCTTTTATTAGCTTCACGAGAATTTAATCAAAATCTTGTTTGTCATTTTCTTTTCATCCGATGTAAAAAGCTACGATAAAAATTCATTCTTTTTTTAAGTTGATTAATTTTACTACAGATAATTGTTTCTGTATCAGCATTATTTTCAACACGATTATTATATTTATTTTTTAAAGCAATAATAATATCAGTTAATTTATATTCCAATTTTTCTAATTTATAAGCCATCGTTTTATTAAATAAATTAAATTTTTCAAGAAGTTCTTGATATTTATGTTCTAAATCTTTAACTTGCTGAGCATTAAGTTTCTTATTTTGTTCTTTATGATGTCAATCATTAATTTTTTTTATTTTTTTTACAACTTTAAAATCTATTTTTTTAGCTTTATGGAAAATTTTTGCTTCACATTTATGTTTCTTATAATTAAAAAAATCACCTTTAATTTTTGCAATTTTTGCTAATTCAATTTTATCAATATAACTTATATAAATGGAAAAGAAATAATTTAATTGATTAATTTTTGCTTTATCTTTTAACTCATAACCAAGAATAATATTATCTAAAACCGAAAAATTATTAATTAATTGAAAATGTTGATGTACCATCCCAATACCTAAATCAGTAGCAATATTAGGGGAAGTAATTTGCATTACTTCACCATCAATTTTAATAACTCCAGAAGTTGGTTGATGCAACCCAAAAAGTGTTTTCATCAAAGTAGACTTACCAGCACCATTTTCACCTAAAATCGCATGAATTTCACCATACTTAAGATCTAAATTGATATTTTTGTTAGCAACAATACCATTAGAATAAATCTTTGAAACTTTAATTAATTCCACAGCTTTTTTGCTCTTTATTTCACTATGCATCATTTAATATATCCTACCTTATCACTTTGTTTCTTCACAAACACTTTCATTAGCAATATCTCCTAGCATATTTGTTCCATTACATTTCCTTAAATCTTCAATACTAATGGCCAATGCTTTTTTTAAAGCAACTAATTTATCATTGCCAACTCTTTCACCATAAAAATTGTCAAAATCTTTACCATTCATTGGTACTAAAGAAACCTGCTTAGTTTCTTCTCAAATAAATGATTTAGTTCCCGGAGTGGAATACTCATTTTTATCATCAATAGCATTATTATTTTTAATACGATAATTAATCGCATCCAATACAGTTTTAACAGCAAAAGACACATCTTTTAAAGCTGATGACTTAATTAAATGTTTATATCCTGCCAAATTCTTATCATTCGCTTGGTCAATATCAACACCAACAAATCAAGTATTAGCATTAGCCACTGCTATTTGTTTTAAAATTGTATTTCCTTCAGGAACAGAAATATTAAAAATAACACCAACATTATTGTTAATAGCATTATTAGTATTAGTTTGAGCAGCCTTAATCGCATCATTTGTTCCAAAACCACCATTAAAAGTTCCAGCAAATCACTCAAATCGTAACTTGTCACCCTTAGCATCAATATCATTAGCCAAAATATTATCACTAAACCATCGTAAACCTTTATTAAAACCAATCATATAGTTTTTAATCGCTGGAATATTTAATCCTCCAATACCAGTCATTTTCACAATAATATTATCACCATTTTTAATAACGGGTAATCCCATATTATCTTTATCAACTTTAAACCGCTGTAAAATTTGTCCCGCTACATCAATTGCCGCCGCAAACCCTGGTTTTGATTCATCAACTGAAATTTCATAATATTTATCAACCGCTTTAGTATTTAATGATTTAATCATTTCATAAACAGTAAGATCAACCGTTAGAAAATATGTGTTATTGTATACATCAAAAAAATTAGGTTGAAGAACAGTTTTAACATATGTAAACCCCGGAAGCACGACAGCTAGATAACCATCATCAATAGTTTTTATAATTGCAGGCGTAATCATATTAGGATCATCTTGTGTATCAGGGTATAAGACATCTAATGCTTCATTTAAATTAGAATCTACTTTTAACATTCCTTCTCAAGCCGCTTGATTAAAACCACCATCTTGAGCCTTTAAAGGATTATTAGCAATCATTTTAAAGGATGACATACTATAACGACTACTACAACTAGTAATAAAGACAACTGGCAAAACCATTGTCAATAATCAACGCAGTCCTTTAATCCTTCCTAAATTATTTATCACTTGTTTTTTCCTCTCATTTCTATATTTCTTATCTTAAACTCCTTTTTTCATTTTACTTTCTTTATAAAAATTTAGCAAGATTTATTTAAATTATTGAAAATTAATTCAACTTAATAATAAAAAACTTATTAATTATTTCAAATAAAATTAGTTAAATCATAACTATCAACCCGATTAACAATTTTAATTAAATCATTAGCAGTTTTTACTGGATCATAATTAATCATTGTTCTTAATTTAGGATTGCGATAAATTAATTTAACAAATGATTCCATATTATCACCCTCACTAATTTTTAAATGACTAGTAATTTCATCATTTTTAATACTAAAATATATTAAAACTTTAGAAATAAGACCTCATGATATATGACTAGCATCAGCCTCTAGTCTACTAATAGTTGGCTGTTTTACCCCAACCATTTTTACCAATTGGGTTTGTGTTAAACCATTTCTTAAACGCATTTTTTTAATTAAAGTTTCCATTAATTTATTATTATCTCCCTTCTTTTAAGCAACATTATAATGTCATAACTTTCTAAATATGAAAATCTATTCTTTTATTGCATATACCCTTGACATATTTTAAAAAATCAAAAAAAAACAGCTAGATTATTAGCTGCTACAAAAAATTAAGTTTAATAATTATTTAAAATTAATTTGATAATTGTTTCAATGATTTAATACTATTTTTTCATGAAATAAATCATCTTTATCTTTAATTTGGACTTTTAATCTTTCAATTTCATTCCAAATAATATTTTGCAAATTTTCAGGATAATTTCAATTTATCTTGTTACAACTAAACTCTTTTAAATCTAATATTTTTGTATATCCATCAGGAAATACTTTAATATCAATATCATAATCAATAAACTTTATTGCCTTACCATCATAAGTAAAAGGACTAGCAATATTACAATAATAATGAATCCCATTATCTTTTAACATTGAAATAACATTATATCATCTGTTCTTAGAAAAAAACCAAATAGCTGGTTCATGAGTTTTCCACTTACGCCCATTAACTTCAGTAACAATAACGGCTTTATTTACTAAAATTAAATAATTTTTAGTTTCTTCTAAAACAATAGCATGATCCCAAGAACGATATATTTCACCATTATGTTTATAAGCATGAATTAAAACTTTTTGACCTTTTATAAGTGTGTTTTTCATCTATTACACCTCCAAAGTCGTTCTTATAATTAATACACAAGTACAAAGTAATTATACCATAAAAAAATAACCTAATTAATACAAGGTCATTAATGAGATTAACTCAATACGATTAAAATTTTTAGGCGTTATAAATACTAATACAATATATACTATCTTATTTCTTAACTAGTTTAATTATAACATAAAAATATTTTTTTCAAACTAAAATGTTTTATTTTTCGATAAAGTGAAAATATTTTCACAACTTATAATTCATAATTAAAATTAATTTTCTAACAATAACTAAAATAATGATTAATTAATTAATTAGAAATTCAATTACTATAGCGTAAATATTGATATTTTTGAACTAATTCATACTCTTTCTTATTTCGTAATGTTTGCATAATATCAATATTATTTATTTTTGCCAGATGCGAATTAAGCATATTAGAAAAAGTTTTAACATTAAAAGATTTAGCACCATAACTTAATAATCATTTAATAATGTACGATACTTGCCCTTCAGCATTAACCCCAACATTTCAACTTGCTCCTTAATTAATAATACCTTGTTTTTTTATTTTAAAATATTTTACCAGAGCTTTCAACTTTTGCTTTTGTTCTTGTGTTCTTATAAAAGTTGAACTAACTTTTAAAAAGTTTATTAATTCCAAATAACTACCTTTTCGTAATAAATTTGCTGCATGGTTATAGATACTACTATATAAAACATTCTGCTTCTTTTAATGCCAAATTGTAAAGTTAAGTGCAACTAAATTATTTTTCTAACCAAATATTCGATTGGCGAAAGATAATTTAGTATTTTTCTTGGTCTTTGGTTTAAAGACAATATAAATTTATGAACTGCATTTTTAGTAGTGTTTGAAAAATTAAATTTTTTAGGCAATTTTTCTCTAATTAAACCATTAGTATTTTCATTAGTACCTCTTTGTCAAGGTGAATATGCATCAGCAAAATAAATTTTCACATTTAAATTTTTTTCAAGTTGTTGTCAATTAGCAAATTCTTTACCCCTATCAAATGTTATTGTCTTAACAAGATTATTTGGAAGAATTGATAAATAATGACTAATATTTTTGTTAATAACTTTAGTAGTTCTATTTTCAACTAATATTGCTAAAGTGCTGAATTATACTTGTAAGTGCAAGTAAATAAAATTGCAAAAGATTTCATATAAAAATTTCATGATGCTAAGTTTATTTTAGAAAAAGTAAATTTAAGGAGTTTTTATATGGGATACAAACATCTTGGCATAGATGAAAGAATTTATATTGAGAATCAATTGAAATTTAAAGTAAAAATTAGTGAAATAACTAAAAATCTTAATCGAAGTATTAGTACTATTAATCGAGAAGTTAATAGAAATAAAGATAATAATCATTATTTTTCATTAATTGCACAAAATAAAGCAGAAAATAGAAAACAATTACATGTTTATTTTCATAAATTTAAAAATAGAGAATTAGTAAAATATGTACAACAAAAATTATTATTAGGTTGATCGCCTGAACAAATTTATGGCAGAATTAAAAATTTTCATCAAGAATGAATTATTAGTTTTAAAACAATTTACAATTGAATTTATTCTGGATTACTTGAAAAGGTTACTAGTAAAAATTTAAGAAGAAAAGGTAAGAAACGAAAATCTCAAGAAAATCGGGGTAAATTTAATGGTAAATCCATTAAAGAACGAAATATTAATAATCGCATAACTCTTGGCCATTGAGAAGGTGATACTGTAGTATCATCACAAGGTAAAAGTAAATCATGTTTAATAACTTTAGTTGAAAGAACATCAAGATTTACTTTAGCAATATTAGTTGAAAATAGAACTACTAAAGTTATTAACAAAAATATTAGTCATTATTTATCAATTCTTCCAAATAATCTTGTTAAGACTATAACATTTGATAGGGGTAAAGAATTTGCTAATTGACAACAACTTGAAAAAAATTTAAATGTGAAAATTTATTTTGCTGATGCATATTCACCTTGACAAAGAGGTACTAATGAAAATACTAATGGTTTAATTAGAGAAAAATTTCCTAAAAAATTTAATTTTTCAAACACTACTAAAAATGCAGTTCATAAATTTATATTGTCTTTAAACCAAAGACCAAGAAAAATACTAAATTATCTTTCGCCAATCGAATATTTGGTTAGAAAAATAATTTAGTTGCACTTAACTTTACAATTTGGCAGTAATCTTGATGTTCTTTCAACTAAAGTTATTAAACATGATTTACTTTTACCTTGTGATGATACTACAGTATCACCTTCTCAATGGCCAAGAGTTATGCGATTATTAACATTTCGTTCTTTAATGGATTTACCATTAAATTTACCCCGATTTTCTTGAGATTTTCGTTTCTTACCTTTTCTTCTTAAATTTTTACTAGTAACCTTTTCAAGTAATCCAGAATAAATTCAATTGTAAATTGTTTTAAAACTAATAATTCATTCTTGATGAAAATTTTTAATTCTGCCATAAATTTGTTCAGGCGATCAACCTAATAATAATTTTTGTTGTACATATTTTACTAATTCTCTATTTTTAAATTTATGAAAATAAACATGTAATTGTTTTCTATTTTCTGCTTTATTTTGTGCAATTAATGAAAAATAATGATTATTATCTTTATTTCTATTAACTTCTCGATTAATAGTACTAATACTTCGATTAAGATTTTTAGCTATTTCACTAATTTTTACTTTAAATTTCAATTGATTCTCAATATAAATTCTTTCATCTATGCCAAGATGTTTGTATCCCATATAAAAACTCCTTAAATTTACTTTTTCTAAAATAAACTTAGCATCATGAAATTTTTATATGAAATCTTTTGCAATTTTATTTACTTGCACTTACAAGTATAATTCAGCTAATATTAAAAAAATATTTTTTTATCATTAAATATTTTTTTTGATATTCAACAACATAATAATTACGATATTTTTGAACAACTTTAACAGTTAATCATTGCTCAGAACTATTATTTTCAAAAACAACAGTTTTAATTACTAGTAAAAAAATTAAGACAATAAATAAGAAAATAACAATAAAAAAGAAATATTTTCAATAAAATTTCATATTATAAAACACAAATCCTAATGATGCTACGCCTGTTAATAACAACGAATAATAACTAATATTTGTTATTAACAACAACCAGCAAATAATCAAAATGATTGTCGGAAATATTTTTAAACTCATATTAACTGCAAAATAATTTCATAATATTTATTTAATTTACTATCCTGTAAATATTTCTCTAAAGTTGGTCACCGAACTTCAATGGGTAAAGAAGATAATAAAATATTCACAATGTCATTAATAATGCGTCGCTCTAATAATAACTAAGATAAAATGTCTTGTAATTTTTTTTGCAATTGTTTATATAATTCTTCATACTGTTCATATTTATGCTTTTCAGCATTAACTTTTGCAATTGGTGCCTTATTTAAAAACTGTTCATTATTTAATATTGTTTTACTTCGTTCTAACTCATAATGAATATCTTGTAACTGTTTTTGAATAAATAATTCTTGTTCTTTTTTATTAATTGTCATATCTAAAAAAACATCAATTGTTCCATCAATTAAAGGAAGCGCGATTGTTTGTCCTAAATGAGATATTTTCTTATTAATAGTTGTCATTTGACTATTAGTTAACTTTTCCAAAAAACCATTAATTTCCTGAGCATACTTCTGATAATCAAGATTATCAGAATTTAAATTAAAATTCAAAGCAATGTGATGTTTAATATTTCTTGTTGCCCGTAATTCTCTAATAACTGTTGTAATGTTAATAACATTAACTAAATAATTTACGGGAGCAATATTTTCTAAAACTATCGGATATTTTTCTTCCATAATTGATTTTTCATTATTAAACATCTTTTGATAAATTTCTTCAGTTACAAAAGGAATTAAAGGATGCAATAAAATAATAATTTGCTTTAAAAGATAAAATAAGACTTGAATTGATGCCACTTTAGTTTTAGGATTTTGTAAATTACTTTTTGATAACTCAATATATCAAGAGCAAAAATTATCTCAAACAAAATTAAAAAGATATTTACCGCTAACAACAAATTCATATTTCTCCATATTTGCTTGCACTTTTTCAAGAACAAAATTAAAATTATTTAAAATTCAATAATCAACAGCTTCTAATTGTAAATCCAAAATATTATTCACTGGCTTAAAATCATCGGCTAAATTTAAAAGCACATATCGGCTCGCATTTCAAAGTTTATTAATAAAATTTCACGAAGAACGAACTTTAGTAATACTAAATCGTAAATCTTGCCCCGGAGTACTATTAGTTAATAAAAAAAATCGTAAACTATCAGCACCATACTCAGTAATAATATCCATTGGATCAATCCCATTACCCAAAGATTTTGACATTTTTCTTCCTTGTTCATCACGAATTAAACCATGAATTAATACCGCTTTGAAAGGTTTTTTATTAACTAAATATAATGATTCAAAAATCATCCGACTAATTCAAAAGAAAATAATATCATAACCAGTAACTAACAAGGAATTTGGCAAATATTTTTCAAAAAATAATTTATCATTATTTTGTTGCGCAAATATTAAAGGTCACAAAGCACTAGAAAATCAAGTATCTAAAACATCACTATCTTGTACTCATTCTTCTTTATTAGGTGGCGTTATGGCCACAATAATTTCCTTAGTATCTTGATGATATCATACTGGCAATTGATGACCCCATCACAATTGTCGGGAGATACATCAATCCTGAATATTTTCCAACCATTGATCTAAAATATTTGCAAATCTTGATGGATAAAACAAAATCGCATCAGCACTATTTTGTAATTTTAAAGCTCTGTTTACTAATGGCTGCATTTTAACAAACCATTGTTCTGATAAATATGGTTCAATAATAGCATCACTGCGTTCTGAATATCCTACTTGATGAACAAAATCAGCAATTTTAACAACTAAATTTTGTTTTTCTAAATCACCTATTAACTGTTGTCGACAAACAAAACGGTCTAATCCCTCATATTGTAAAGCTGTGGCATTCATTATGCCACCAGAATCCATACAAATAATTAAATCCAAATTATGTCTTTTAGCAATTTGATAATCATTAAAATCATGAGCAGGCGTACATTTCATTATTCCTGTTCCAAGTTCCATTACAATGTATTCATCAGCAATTATCGGAATTCTTTGTTTATTAACCGGATTAATAACTTCTTTATGAAGATACTTTTGATAACGAACATCATTAGGATGAAAAACTAAGGCTTGATCAGCAAACATCGTTTCTGGTCTTGTTGTGGCAATTGTAATCATTTCATCACTATCTACTAAGGGATAATTAAGATAATACATTTTACCTTGAACTTCTTTATAAGTTACTTCCATATTTGATAACGCTGTTTTAAATTGTGGGTCTCAATTAATAATTTTTTTGCCACGATAAATTAAACCATCATTATATAATTTAACAAATGTTTCATTAACTAATTGATTAACATCACTATCTAAAGTAAACTTCTCATAACGATAATCTAATGCTAATCCTAATTTTGCTCATTGCTCACGAATTATCTGAACATATTCATCCTTTCACGAATTAACTTTAGTAATAAACTGATCACGAGAAAAACTAGTAATCCGTTTTTTCTCTTCATCTCATATTCATTCAGCAACTTTTACTTGGGTAGCAATTCCCGCATGATCCATTCCTGGAAATCAAGTAACACCATAACCAGTTAAAATTTTATAACGCGCCATAACATCTTGTAAAGTATTATTCCAAGCATGACCCAAATGTAATTTACCAGTAATATTAGGTGGAGGCAAAATCATACTAAAAACAGGTTTATTATTAATATTATCAGCACTAAATAATCGTTTTTCTAGTCAATAATCATACTTACCATTTTCTACTTCAAAATGCTCATATTTTTTACTTAATGATTTCATTAATTCTCTCCTACTTATTTTCAATAATTATATCAAACATTAAGAAATATAAAAAATGATACTTAATTAATCTAATATTTAATCTTTTTTCAACGAAAATATAATGAATTTAAAACAACAGTAATATCAGAAAATGCCATCGCCGCGGCTGCAAAAATTGCAAATTCAAAATTAGGAATTGATATTCAAAATCAACCAGATAACATTGCTACTGGTAAGGCAATAAGGTTATAACCAAATGCTCACATAAAATTAGTTCAAATAACCCTTCTTGTTTGCTTCGTTAACACAATCGCTTTATAAATATTTAAAACATCAGGTTTAATGATAATAATATCACTAAGATTAACTGCGATTTCCGCTCCTGTTCCCATCGCAATTGATAAATCAGCTTGTTGTAAAGCAACACTATCATTAACACCATCACCAACAAATGCCACTTTTTTACCTTGTTTTTGCAATTTCTTAATAATATTAGCTTTATCTAATGGTTGAATATTAGCAAAGTAATGCTCAATACCAATAGCAGTAGCAGTAGCAACTCCTCTAGTAATAACTTCATTATCACCACTAATCATATAAACTTCAATACCTTCTTGCTTCAACTTAGCAACCGTTTTAATCGCATTTAACTTAATCTGATCCTCTAACACAAATAAAGTTACAATAACTTTATCAATTGCTAACCCCAATACCAATTGATTAATTTCTTTGCTTTTTTCAACAATTCTTTGTAAAGGAACTGCTAAAACAAATTTTTTTCTAATAATTTAGTAACCGAAGAAATCGTAACTCGCTGTTTATTACATAACCCTTGAATGCCAAAACCAATAGTTTCTTTCACATCCGTCAAGGATACTTTACTAATATTATATGCTTCTTGGTATGCTTTAAAAGCAGTAGCAATTGGATGCGCTGACATATTTTCTAAACTCACAGCAAAAGTAATATGCTTTTCTTCGCCATAAATAGCCTTAATACTTAATTTGCCATCAGTAACAGTTCCGGTTTTATCAAAAGCAACAATATCAATTTGATTAATTTTTTCAAAAGCATGAACTTTATTAAAAATAATTCCTTCTTGGGTTGACTTTGCAATTCCCACAGTTATTGCTAAAGGTGTTGCTAATCCCAAAGCACAAGGACAAGCAATAATTAATGTTGAAATTGCAGTTTTAATAGCAATACCATAAGGATCAGACATAATAAATGATAAATCAAATAACGGTAAAATAAAAGCATAAACTAAAAAAACTAATAATGCTAACCCTACAACAAAAGGAACAAAAATCGCCGCAATCTTATCAGCAATCTTTTGTAAATTGGTTTTTTGTTGTTGCAATTGTTCTACTTTATTAATAATACTTGCTAATATCGTTTCATTACCAATTTTTGTTGCTCGCATTATAAAAGCTTCACCTGCATTAGCAGAACCACCAATTAATAATTCACCAGTCAATTTTTTTACAATTTGACTTTCACCTGTAATTAATGAATCATTAATATATGCTAACTCGCCTATTAAAACACCATCAGTAGGAATTTTATCACCCTTTTTAACTAATAACTGATCATCAATTTTAATATCAATAGCAGCAATTGTTGCATATTTATTATTTTCTTTAAAAATAGTCGCCTCTTTTACTTGCAACGACATTAAATCTTGTAAGCCATCAATCGCACGATTACGAACTATTTGCGATATTGCATCGCCGACTAAAACAAAAGCTATAATTGAAGCCCCAATCTCAAAATACATATGTTGAAATTTATTATCAATCATCATATAATTCATTAATTGTTGATGACTAATTCCTTGAAATAAACCAATAATATGTTGCTTACCATATGGTGAATATTGCAACATCAAAACAATTAAATAAATACTATAGATAAATGCTACCAAAGACGACAAAATGATTAATGAATACATGCCGACTCGTCGTTGTTGAAACAATTCTTGATATCAGGCTTTATAAAAATTAAATCCTAAAATAAACTGGACAATACTCGCAAGCATTAATTGAATAATTGAATTACCAAAATATACTGCCAATGGATTTACTTTACCCATTGATATTCACATCGGAATAACTAATAAAATAGCAAAAACTGAGCGTAAAATTTCTTTGATTTCAAATCAACGATGTTGTTTATCAGTATGTGTTAAATGCATCTGATGACAAAGATTACTATTTGACTTGATCTTTCTTAATTTCATTATAACTCTACCTCTAAACTTAGTTTTTAAATATATTCAGTAATTTTTTCAAGAACAGCATCATAACCCATTTTACTAATACTTGATGTTTTAATAATGTCAATATCATTAATAATCAGCAATGTTTCTTTAATTATTTTTTCTTGCTTGCTAATATCATTTTTCTTTAGTTTATCTAACTTCGTAGTAACAATGAGAATATTAATATTTCGTTCTCGTAAAAAATTAAACATTAATAAATCATCCGCATTAGGAGTTCGTCTTAAATCTAATAATAAGATTGCTAACTTTAAATTTTTTCGCTCTAATAAATAAGTATCCATCATTTTAACAAATTGTTTTTTAATACTCTTACTTATTTTTGCAAAACCATAACCGGGGCAATCAACAAAACGAAATTCATTATTATTAATAGCAAAAAAATTAAGCATTTGTGTTTTACCAGGCGAACTAGACACCTTTGCTAATTGTTTATTGTTACATAAAGAATTAATAAATGTTGATTTTCCAACATTACTTCGTCCTAATAACAATACTTCACTAATCTCATCATCAATTCATTGTTCCTTATTAATAGCACCTTTAAGAAACACACTCTTAGTAATTTTCATTGTTTTCACCACTTTTATTTTCTAAAACTAAAAATGAAATAATTTTTAATTTTATTAAAATTTTACCTTGTGCTTAAAATTTTATCGTATAGAATAAAAATATGCAACTATTTAGTTTGTAAGGTTAATTACTTAATTGTAATTATGAAAAGGGAATTTAGTATTATTCTAAAGCTGTCCCAGCAACTGTGATACGGACAATAATTATATTCGCCATTAAAAATTGGTTTTTTAAGAAGGCATAATTATTGGTTGATGTTAAGCCAGGAGACCTGCCTTATCTTGCTTAAATTTTTGAGTTCTCCTGGGAATGAGACTAAATTATGCTTAATGTTTTAATAACATTAACATCTTTTACTTATTCTTTCTTAGAGAAAATAAGTATTTTTATTGTAAGGAGGTAATTAACAATTTATTTGAAATATTTAAAAGTAATCATTGCATTAACAGTAATCAATATCAATATTATTGGGTTAACAAGTTGCAATCAATTAACTAATAATGCCGAACTACAATTTAAAAAATGATATCAATCTTATGTTAATGAACAAGGGTTATTAAAACCAGAAATTATCAAAAAATATCAAAAGAAAATTAATGATGATGATGCACTTTTAGCAGTAATTTTAAAAAATAACATCTTAATAGCAACAATAAATAATTTAGGAACAAATTTAAGTTGAAATCGGATTTCCAATCCCAGTGAACCATTACAAGATATGTTAAATAACAATCAAACCTTTTATTTTCGTGAGGTACAATCAATGAGTCAAAATCAATATGGTAACTTTATTGGTGATATTCTCGTTAAAAACGGAAATACAAGCCAAGTCTTAAATAAACCACGAGGTTATCTTAAAACTAACAATGCCTCAATAAGTATCATTAATAGTTGCCCTTTCATTTTTAATAATGATAAATTAACTGCCACTAGTATTAATAATTCACAAGCAAAAATTTTTCAATTATCATATGTTTATCAATTCAACAAAAATTCTCATCCGCTTAAACGAGGCTGTTGATATGAAGCAACTAATAATGATCATAAAATTCCTTCATACAACGAACACGAATTATTAACTTATAACGAAAATGGCGACATTATTCAAAGGAAGAGATAATGACATCATACCTTAAAAAACTAACTAGTAGTAGTATTTGATTTTCATTAGTTTTAAATATATATGGATGTAATAAAATTAAGGAAAATCAAATTTACAATTTTAAAGAACAAGAACAATATCAAGCTAATATGCAAAAAGCGTTAAATAAATATACCACAGCACAAGAAATTATTGGGAGTATTGAACTTAATCTCGGAAGTTTAAGCAAAACTGCTACTGATTTAAAACCACTTATTAATAAACAATTCAATAATATTATTAAACAACAAGTTGGTTCTTTAAAAATTAAGTCTTTAAAACTTAGTAATTATCACAAGGCATTAGTACAAGACAATGACTTCACTGGTAACATTAAATATGAACATCAAGAAATGTGAAAACCAGAATTTTTTCATCCAGAAATGTTATTTGTATTTTACAGTGACATTACCTTACAATTAACAATATTTCCTAACTTAACTTTATAAAAGACAGCCTTCTGGTATTAATAATATTTGTCAGATAATTACTACACATTATAGTTGCGACTATAACTGATACTTTCATATTAAATATCAGTAATCCAAACTGAAAGCAGGAATTAAAATGAAACAAGCAATGTTTTTAATACCAATATTAGCAATAACCCCCCAATCTATGAAACAATTTAAATAATAACAACTATTCACAAATTCAAGAACCTATCCTTACAAAAAATGATGTTAAAGTATATTATCAAAATAAAGAATTATCTCCTAATAGCGAATATTGAGATACTAAAGGATGATAACGCCAAATTGTAAAGTTAAGTGCAACTAAATTATTTTTCTAACCAAATATTCGATTGGCGAAAGATAATTTAGTATTTTTCTTGGTCTTTGGTTTAAAGACAATATAAATTTATGAACTGCATTTTTATTAGTGTTTGAAAAATTAAATTTTTTAGGAAATTTTTCTCTAATTAAACCATTAGTATTTTCATTAGTACCTCTTTGTCAAGGTGAATATGCATCAGCAAAATAAATTTTCACATTTAAATTTTTTTCAAGTTGTTGTCAATTAGCAAATTCTTTACCCCTATCAAATGTTATAGTCTTAACAAGATTATTTGGAAGAATTGATAAATAATGACTAATATTTTTGTTAATAACTTTAGTAGTTCTATTTTCAACTAATATTGCTAAAGTAAATCTTGATGTTCTTTCAACTAAAGTTATTAAACATGATTTACTTTTACCTCGTGATGATACTACAGTATCACCTTCTCAATGGCCAAGAGTTATGCGATTATTAACATTTCGTTCTTTAATGGATTTACCATTAAATTTACCCCGATTTTCTTAAGATTTTCGTTTCTTACCTTTTCTTCTTAAATTTTTACTAGTAACCTTTTCAAGTAATCCAGAATAAATTCAATTGTAAATTGTTTTAAAACTAATAATTCATTCTTGATGAAAATTTTTAATTCTGCCATAAATTTGTTCAGGCGATCAACCTAATAATAATTTTTGTTGTACATATTTTACTAATTCTCTATTTTTAAATTTATGAAAATAAACATGTAATTGTTTTCTATTTTCTGCTTTATTTTGTGCAATTAATAAAAAATAATGATTATTATCTTTATTTCTATTAACTTCTCGATTAATAGTACTAATACTTCGATTAAGATTTTTAGCTATTTCACTAATTTTTACTTTAAATTTCAATTGATTCTCAATATAAATTCTTTCATCTATGCCAAGATGTTTGTATCCCATATAAAAACTCCTTAAATTTACTTTTTCTAAAATAAACTTAGCATCATGAAATTTTTATATGAAATCTTTTGCAATTTTATTTACTTGCACTTACAAGTATAATTCAGCAAACAATAAAGAAAGTAATCAATTAACTTTTAAATTTAAGAAACACTTAAATATTAATTTGGAGCAAGCAGCCAAATATATTAAACCAATTGATAGCGCCCAAGCATCATTTAATGAATGATCGCCCATAACAAAAACTACGGAAACAATCCGATTAGATTATCAAAAAGGTAATGCTTTTTGCTCTAATCATTACTTAACTTTTAATAGCACCGTAGATAAATATCCCATATTAAATAAAGAAAAAAGTGATTTTCTATATTATACTAATGGCAATGAAATGATACCAAGATTTCGTAATAACTCCATAACAAAACAACTATGATGAAACGAAATAAAATTTTTATTTATTACCAAGTTAGTTTTCACACCTTATCTAGAAAGTAAAAGCGATTGAACACAACAACAAGCTGATAAATGAATAGCAATGTATAAAGAATACGCTCAATATATTTTTGCTGGTAAACCTGTAATGAATTCACCAATGGATTTAGTTAACCCTTGTGCCTTTAAATTAGATAAAACAAATCAAAATAATGAATTTATCTTAACAATAAATCCTAAAACATATAACCCATGAGGTAATGAAAAAAAATCGACAACACTACCGCATTGAGGATTTAGTTTTGGGATTACATCCAAATATAATGGTTCAATGACCGATTTAATTTATCAAGGACGCACCATACTAACTAATATTAGTGATGCTAATTTATCTTCGGAAATTTTAAAATACTTACTTTCAAAAAGATAATCGTGACAAAAAGAATTTCTAATTCTTAGTTAAGAATTAGAAATTCTTTATCTTTTAAACTTACTAAAATCTGGCATTCTTCCTGATTTAATTTGTTTTGCCATTGCATCAACACTTTTTTTAGCTTTTTCAAATTGATTTATTAAATTATTAAATTCTTTTTCATTTCGTCCCGAACCTTTAATAATCCGATTTTTTCTTTTTAAATGTTTTAAAAGTCGTGGATCTCTTCGTTCTTTTTTAGTCATTGAATCTAATAATGCTCTTGTAACTAATAGTTTACTTTCAGCACCTTCAATTTTGGCATCACTAAGATTATTAACCCCAGGCATCATTTTAATTATTCCTGAAAGTTTACCCATCTTTGACATTTGTTTCATTTGATTAGCTAAATCATCTAAATCAAATTGTCCCATCATCATTCGATTCATTGTTTTCTGAATTGATCTTTCATCAACAACATCTTGAGCTTTTTCAAATAAACTTTGAACATCGCCCATCCCTAAAATTCGGTCAGCCATTCTTTCAGGATAAAAAATATCTAATGCTTCAACCTTTTCTCCTGTACCAGCAAACATAATCGGAATTTTAGTTAAATGACTAATAGAAAGTGCCGCTCCACCACGAGCATCACCATCTAGTTTAGAAAGAATTGTTCCTGTTAAATTAAGATATTGATGAAATCGTTCAGTAACATTAATTATTTCTTGTCCTGTCATCGCATCAACAACAATAAGAATTTCTTGGGGATTAATATTTTGTTTTAAATTAGATAATTCATCCATTAATACGCTATCAATATGCAATCTTCCTGCTGTATCAACAATAACAACATCAAACTTATTTTCCATTGCATAATTAAGAGCATTGTTAGCAATTTTAACAACATCTTTTTCATTATCCAATGAAAATACAGGAATGTCTAATTGCTTACCTAACGATTTTAACTGCTCAATGGCGGCTGGCCGATACACATCACAAGCAACTAACAAAGAATTCTTATGATACTTTTTTCGTAATAAATTTGCTAACTTAGCTGTTGTGGTTGTTTTTCCACTTCCTTGTAACCCCACCATCATAATAACTGTTGGTCGTTTATTAAGATTCAATAAATGTTCTTTATGTCCCATAATACGAATTAACTCATTATGAACAATTTTAATTAACATTTGTTCAGGTTTTAAACCTTCAAGAATAAACTCTCCCTTTGCAAGATCATGAACATTATTAACAAATTCTTTTACCACATTAAAATTAACATCAGCCTCTAATAAAGCAAGTTTAATTTCACTTAAAGTAGCTTCCATATTTTGTTCTGTTAAAGTTGATGTCTTAATATTTTTCTTAATAGCTTTAGTAATACGATTCGCCAAAAAATCAGTAAACATTTTTATACCCCATTTATTTATAAATTTTAACTTCGCTAATAATTATATCATATGTAATAAGAAATTTATAGATATCGTAGAAAAGAGGTCGCGTTTAGTTTTCTTAGGTATTTTTTAAAAAAGAAAAAATAGTCATTTACTATAAATTATTTCAATATGCAAATTAAGTATATATTTCTTATGTATGATTTTTGTTGTAAAAAATTATCTTAATGTTGTTTTTATAAGCATTTTACTTAGTTTTTATAACCTTTTATTAAAAATATGTTTGTTAATATTAAATATTTTGTTTTATTAATTATTTTTCAAGTAAAAAGGTAATAAATTTTTAGTTGCTTTTCTTTCAAAATTATTCAAATCTTTACCCACCTAACAAAACTTTATGCGCCCTAGAAAAGAGAGAATATAAATTCTCTCTTTTCTACTCTTTAAATTATGAATTGTTTCTAGGTTTTGTTTTAACTAAAAAATTAATCTTTTTATCACTATCAGAAATAATATCACGAGAATTTTTTTCTCTTAATTGAAATAATACCGTAACTTGCCCAAAACTTTTACCAGCAGCCGTTATTACTTTATCATTTCAATCGCTTTCATTAGGAACGATTAATAATTCATAATTGCCTTTATAAATATCTTTTGTTTTATTTTGTAAATAATTTATAAACTCAGACATAGTTGCAAGAAGTTCATTAATCATTGTTTTATTTTCAGGAAATATCCTTCCAAGTTCTGAATGAATATAATCTTTTATTTCTTCACCTGTTGAAGCCAAGACCTTAACAGTAATAGTTTTTGTTTCTAAAATTTCACAATTATGAATTGCTTGAATTTTAACTTGGACATCATAATCACTAATATAAACTTTTTTTCAATCTAAAACTTCATATTTTATCTTAACACCAACTGGTGGCATTTCCGTAACTAAATTTCTAACTACTTGTTCAATATCTTGCTCATTTTTATAAGCACGAGTTTCAGCAATACTATTAAACTTATTTAAATAGTTACTTACTTCGTTTTTAATTTTTTCACTACAAGTAATCGCCTTAACTTTAAGCTTAACTTCACCAACCTCAGTAGTATTATTCATTGCTTTAACAACAACTTCTAAGTCAACATTTGATAATTCACTAGTAGCGACTAAATCTCAATGCAAAACTTTACTAACAATTGTAATTCCTTTTGGCGGTGAAACATCAACTAATTCTTTAATGGCTTCCATAACTTCATCTTCATTATGATAATATTTAGGCACATCAATATTTTTAAACTTACTTAAATAAGATTTAATCGCACTTTTTAATTCCTTAACTTTCACATTAACTTGAATAGTATTAATTTCTTTACCCTCCTTTATTGCTTTAACAATAACTACGGCATCAAAACTTCCAGATACATAGGGGTCTTTTCAATTTAACACTTCATATTCTATCGTAATATTATTAGGAACTACAGCAACAACGGAATTTTTTACAGCTTCAATCACTTCTTCTTTACTAAAACAACAATTTTCTTCAAGAATATCTTTAAAATTATTCAAATAATTCTTAATCGGTTCAAATAAACCCCATACCTTAACAACAATATCCTTTGTTTTAATTAAAACTGTATGATGTAATATTGATATTTTTACTTTCAGCGCATAAAAAACCGTTGGTTCTGTTTGCATCACTTGCTCTCAATCATTATTATCAATTTCAATATTAACCCTTAAATCATTTTCTTTATTATTAGGTATCTGTTGCTGTAATGCATATGTCATTTCTTTAATTGAATGATAATGAAAGACATTCTCAATAGTTTTAAACTTATTTAAAATATTACTAGCTTCGTTATCTAAAACCCGACGATGCTTTTCATTAATAGTAATTTTCCTTTCAATTTTAACTTCGGTTTTATTTTTATCAATCGCTTTTCCTTTTAAAATAACATTAACATTAATGACATCAACATCCTTCAAAACCATAATATTATTATCTTTTAATTCAATCGTAACATCACTAACATATAAAAATAATAATCCCGCAATACAATCTGATAACTTTTTGGTAATTAAATTAACAATATTATCGCCAACAATAGTTTGTTCTAAAAACAAAGGGTTAAGAACTTTATTTGTTAATTCATTAGTTGCTGCCGCAAGCTTCGCATTTTTTATTTTAAAATTGTCATCATTAAAACTACCTGTATTACAACCAATTATTGTGCTTATTGGTGTAATAATAAAAGTAAAAGTTAGTAACTGCTTTAAAATTCTATTCATTTAAATCAACACATTCCCTTCATATAACAAATAAAAAGTAATTAAAATTATGCTGAATTATACTTGTAAGTGCAAGTAAATAAAATTGCAAAAGATTTCATATAAAAATTTCATGATGCTAAGTTTATTTTAGAAAAAGTAAATTTAAGGAGTTTTTATATGGGATACAAACATCTTGGCATAGATGAAAGAATTTATATTGAGAATCAATTGAAATTTAAAGTAAAAATTAGTGAAATAGCTAAAAATCTTAATCGAAGTATTAGTACTATTAATCGAGAAGTTAATAGAAATAAAGATAATAATCATTATTTTTCATTAATTGCACAAAATAAAGCAGAAAATAGAAAACAATTACATGTTTATTTTCATAAATTTAAAAATAGAGAATTAGTAAAATATGTACAACAAAAATTATTATTAGGTTGATCGCCTGAACAAATTTATGGCAGAATTAAAAATTTTCATCAAGAATGAATTATTAGTTTTAAAACAATTTACAATTGAATTTATTCTGGATTACTTGAAAAGGTTACTAATAAAAATTTAAGAAGAAAAGGTAAGAAACGAAAATCTCAAGAAAATCGGGGTAAATTTAATGGTAAATCCATTAAAGAACGAAATATTAATAATCGCATAACTCTTGGCCATTGAGAAGGTGATACTGTAGTATCATCACGAGGTAAAAGTAAATCATGTTTAATAACTTTAGTTGAAAGAACATCAAGATTTACTTTAGCAATATTAGTTGAAAATAGAACTACTAAAGTTATTAACAAAAATATTAGTCATTATTTATCAATTCTTCCAAATAATCTTGTTAAGACTATAACATTTGATAGGGGTAAAGAATTTGCTAATTGACAACAACTTGAAAAAAATTTAAATGTGAAAATTTATTTTGCTGATACATATTCACCTTGACAAAGAGGTACTAATGAAAATACTAATGGTTTAATTAGAGAAAAATTTCCTAAAAAATTTAATTTTTCAAACACTACTAAAAATGCAGTTCATAAATTTATATTGTCTTTAAACCAAAGACCAAGAAAAATACTAAATTATCTTTCACCAATCGAATATTTGGTTAGAAAAATAATTTAGTTGCACTTAACTTTACAATTTGGCAAAAAGATTATATTTTATATTTATTAGAAGAAATTTTATTAGTAAAGAAACCAAATATTTTTGATATGGTCGCGAATACTAAAACTTCTTATGATGAAATTACAAATTTTAAAAATGCTCAAAAAATTGCTCTTCTTTTAATGAAAGAATTAAACTTAGTTACTAAGGTTAGTATGTCATATAGATGAAACCCATTTTTTATTACTATTAATCAAAGAAATTTTTGACTTATTATTTTTAGAAATGAAAGAATTATTATTCGTTTACCTAATGATATTTTGGAATTAGAAAGCTATAATATTAAAAAGCTAATTAATTGAAATTAATTTTAATAACAATTACTAACATCTAATTAACAAGTAATTAACAATTTTTTAGTTATTATTAAATTTTGTGGATAACTATTAAAAATTCAATATTTATAAAGAAAATAAATGGGGATAATAATGTGGATAACTATAGTTATCCACATTTATTTATTTTTTATGGATAACTTTTTCCACTTTAAAGTTATGATATTTATAGAAAGTAATTCAAGGTGTGATTT